>CALOBG010000014.1:0-272490 GCA_942490995.1 uncultured Gammaproteobacteria bacterium | reverse complement strand
GGTCAAGCTGCTGTAGATGCGCAGCAGCGACGGCGTCCCGACCGCCGGCGGCCGGAGACGGTCATCCGTTCCCACCAGGACCTGCGATCGACAACCCCCGATCTTGCGTTCGTCATCGCAGCTCTGAAACACAGCCGCCGGCCGAGATCGATGATGGTTGGTAGCGGTCCATCCAGTCATCGAAGAAGCTGGACTCGGACGCCCCGCGCCCGGGCCGCACTGTTCGTAGACAAATCGTCGCGTCCCTGCGCCAGCGCGTTCCGTCGGCGCTATCCCAATCTGACGTCGGCCAGGCGTCGCGGATAAGCGTCCGCCGCCTGCACCTGTCGGCACGACGCTTCGCGCTCGCTCAGCGCTTCGGAAATGCGTCCGCCGAAGTCGCCATCATCACCGGCGAACCAGGTCTCCGGGTCCTGCTGGACAACAGTCACCGGCTGCAAGCAGCCCTGCAGCCAGGCGCCTGCGCTCATCCTCGTCGGTCTCGTCCCACCACCACCGCGACGATCACGATGATCGCGATGGCGCCAGCGGCGAGAGCCGAAGCGGGGGGCTGTTCGGAGATCCGCGCCGAGGTCTCGCGGATCAGCTGCTCGCTCCCACCTCGAACATGCGACGCTCGACCGCGTCGATGCGTGGTGCTGCCCAGCCGGGAACGGGCCCCGCCGCCAAGTGCTGGGTGGGCACGCGACACCGAAGAACTGCGCGCGGTGAACGAGCGCGCGCGCAATTGCATGCAGACCCCAGGTCACGCCTGCCGGCTGCGGGCCGACGGCCGCCAGGCGAGGACGATCACCAGCACCAGCGCGAGCCGCCCACATCGCGTCGACGAAGCTCGGGCACGCGCCTGCCGATCTCGGGCGCGAACAGGACACCGGCCCTGCGCAGCGCGAGCCCCGGCACCAGGCCGAGCACACAGCACGGCGAGCACGATCACGCGGCCGGTCGCCGCGCGCGCGGGATCGCTGGCGTCGCGCGGCACGCCCAGGTGGAACGCCAGCCCGGCGCGCGCGGCGGCCAGCGCGCTGGTCGCGCCGACGGAAGGCCGCGGCGTAGATCAGCGCGACAACAGCCGGGCCGAGGCCGCTGCCGGTGCAGGCTCGCGTAGATGACGAGCTCGCTGGCGAAGATGGTGGCAGGCCGCACATCGCCAGCCCGCCGACGTGAATAGCACCGGTGTGCGTCGTCCGGGCCAGCCCATCCAGGCGCTCGATCGGACGCTGCGGGTGGCGCGGCGGTGGCGAGCCGGCCGCGAGAACGCAGCACTTGAACAGCGCGTGGCCGGAGGAGGCGGAACGCCGGCGAAGCCCAGCATCATCAGGCGCGGCTCGCTCCAGCTCCAGGTAGCCGACGGCCGGCGATCCCGACGTTCTTCGTCGACGAGCAGCGAGCATGCGCTTGAGGTCGCGCTGCACGGTCGCGGATGGACAGGCCGAGCCGAGCATCCACGTCTTCGGGCGTACCGCCCAGGACGTGAAGCGCAGGAAACCCGAACAGGCCGGCTTTACGCCCGACACGCCGCAGATGCGCGCGGCGGCGCGCGCGGCAGCCAGGTGTGGAACGGAAAGAACGCCGACCTCTGAGCGCGAACGCGGATCCCGAGCAGCACGAAGATCACGCGCGCTCGCGGACGGCCGGTTAGGAATGCGCATTGAACGCCGCGAGTGCCCATCGACGATCCCGAAGTGCAGGAGCAGAACGCGCCGCCAGGCCGACGTGGGTGGAAGGACCTTCTGGCTGCGGTATTAGCGACGACACGGCGGCGATCCTACAGCGTTCTGCACCGAGGGCAGAGCGAACGTCCCGCCGGGCGACGGCGGGCCGCAGGTAGCCCGCGTAGACCGCCGCCAGCTAGCGGCAGCGACCAGGTCCTCGCCGAGCGCAATGACCCGCGACGATCAGCGACGGCGCCGGCCACGGCCATTGGCGGCGCCACCGGCACGATCGCCACCAGCACGACGACGGTCCCCCGGGGCAGCGCCAGGGGCGCGAGCTGCGCAGCGTGCGCATGGCCGCGGCGAGCACCGACCGGACGCACGGTCGCCAGGTAGTTGCTCGTCATGTGAAGCCGCGCAGCGCAAACGGCCGCGCCATCACCGGTCTGGAGAACGTGGCGGCGCGATGCGTGTCCATTTCACCGCAGAGACGGTCGAAAGCGACATCTGTCGTAGCAGATGGTACGGCTTATCAGGCCGGATGGCGGTGCGCGGGCTGCGGCTCGAGGATGGCCGTTTAAAACCGCAGATACCCTCGCGTGCTGTCGGCGTGCGCTTCGGCAACGGGTTGACCACGGACGGTACGGACGTTATGACTGCCGAACCGCATCGCGCGGCCGGTTCACCCTCGGCCGGCGCCGATCCGATGGACCGCGCTCCGACGCGCAGTTGGCAATCCGCCAGCACTGCGCGCGCACTCACGCTCGCGCGGCGGTCGCGCGGCGCGCCGCGGCGCTCGCTCGCGCCCACCGGGGATCGAGGGGTCGCAAGCGCGCGGTGGCGGCGACGGTGCGCCGTCGGCGATGCCCGTCGGGATCGAGCGCCGCGCGACGCTGGCGCGGTTCTGGCGACGCCTGACGCGCGCCAGCTTCGCGCTCGACCAACGCTGTACTTGCACGGCGACATCACGGGAGACGGCCCGCTCTCTCTACCTACCTCACCCGTTCGCCGAGCATCCCGGAGCGAGTGTCGCGGACGACGCTCGACTTCCTGCCGGCCGGAGGAGTACTCGGACCGCGCGCGATCGGCACGTACCACGCTGGCGCCGTATTACGCGACCGTCGACGAGGAGATCGGCACCGACCGGCTCGAGCTGCGGATCAAGGCGGATGACGAGCTTGCGTGCGATGACGGGGAGCGCGCACCTGAAGGTCACGCTGGCGCGCGCACCGTCCGCGCCGACCTCGCGCGGTGCACGGGAGGTCGGCTTCGAGGCACCCGCCGCGGCCGGCGGCGTCGTTGGTCAGTCATCCGAGGCCCGACGGCCCGCGACGCGCGCTCGCCGCGCGGGACCCGCTCCGCCGCGCGCGGCCGCGCGGTGTCACTCCGGCACCCGGCCGCGTTGCAGGGCGCACCGAAGACCTCGGCGAGCGCGTCATCGCGCTCGCGCCGCCGGACAGCCGTCGACGCGCCGCGGCCAGGCGCTTCTCCGGCGGGGAGGCACGCGTGGCGACACGGTCGCGTCCCTCGATCGTCGTCCTCGAGCCGGTCACGGTTCGCCGCCATGGTCCCGCGCGCGTGGCCGCGAAGGAGGTCACTGCGACCTTCACTCGGCGAGACCGGCGCCGGCAAGGAGGCCCCGGCCCGGCGCCTCCACGACCCCGCGCCGCCAGGGGCCGTTCATTTCGATCAGATACCCGGCTGCGTTCGTCACGAACGCGCCACTGGCGGCCACCGAGCAAGTTCGAGGTGTTTACCCAATCGCCGATGAGGATCGCGGAGATGCCGCTGGCCCTGCAGGTCAAGCTGCGCTCTCCGCATGCGGGTCGGCGGAGTTGGCTCGCCACTCTGCGGCCGCTCGAGGGACCAGGGGTTCCGCCGATCCCAATGCATCGGTCCAGGGGACGCGCTGGCCGCCGCGAGCGGCGCGATCGCGGTGCTGCTCGACAGCTCATGGCCGCGCCCCGCGTCGGCTGCGCGTGCAGCTCGCCACTGGTCCGCGACGTACCGAGCCGCTGTCGATCCCGGTAGTCGAGGGATGCCTGGTGTCGGCGACGCGCTGCGCCCGTCGAAGGATGCGGTGACGCCCCGCCGACCCGCTCGCGCGCCGCGCGACGCCTCGGGGTGTGTGATGCGTCGCCCGCACGATCGACGGCGGCTCCCCTAGACGCTCACCGATCGTCGTGTTGTCTGCGCGTCGCGTCGTGCGCCTATCCGGGGCCCGCCGATCCGCGGCGGTGCTGGTGCCGCGGAGCCAGCTGGGTCGAGATGAACCACGAAAGGAAGCGCATCGACTTCGGCGAAGAACAGCGCGGCCGAATGATGCTCGCTGTTCCAGGAGCCCCCCCCCCCGCAGCCCGCGGGAACAGCGGCGCCATCGTCGGCACCACGCTGTTCTTCATGAAGTCGATGCGCTGCTCGTGGTTCATCTCGACCCAGCTGGTGGGCGCGGGCGCGTCGGTGCCGGCACCAGCGCCGCCGCCCGGATCGGCGGGCTTGGACTTGGGACCGCACGACGCGGCAGCAGACAGCACGACGATCGACACGAGGAGGGGGAGCCGGTTCATGGGCGCATCCTAGGGAAGGACGCCGGCGCGGGCAAATCCTTGGGCGCCGCCGTCGATCGGCCCCGGTGCCCCACGTCGGTGCGGGCGACGCGCCCTCAGCGCCGGTTGCCGCGCCGCTGCAGGGTCCGCACGCTCACCCCGAGGCGTCGCGCGGCGCGCGACAGGTTGCCCCGCTCGGCGAGGATCGCCGCATCGATGACGAGCTCGACGATCTCGTCGAGGCGCCGGTCGGCCGGGATCACCAGCGCGTCGCCGTGCGTCGAGGCCCGCACCGGGTTGCCCTTGCGGAGCGCGGCCGGCAGGTCCTGCATCCGCACCGACTGCCCTTCGCGCAGGATCGACAGCAGCTCGACGACGTTGCGCAGCTCGCGGACGTTGCCGGGCCAGTCGTAGGCGAGCAGCGCGGCGCGCGCCGCGCGCGACAGTGACGGCGGGCGGAGGTCGTGGAGCGCGGCCATGTGGGCGAGGAAGCTGTCGAGCAGCACCGCGACGTCGCGCCGCCGCTCGCGCAGCGGCGGCACCAGCAGCATGATCCCCTGGATGCGGTAGTAGAGATCGGCGCGGAACCTCCCCGACCGGACATCCTCCTCGAGCGGCCGCAGGGTGGCGAGCACCAGCCGGACGTCGGCGTCGAGCTTCTTGGTCCCGCCGACCCGCATGTACCGGCGGGACTCGAGGAAGCGCAGCAGCTTGACCTGCAGGGCCAGCGGCATCTCCGCGATCTCGTCGAGGAACAGGGTGCCGCCGCTGGCCATCTCGACCTTGCCGATCGAACGCTCGGTGGCGCCGGTGTAGGCGCCGCGTTCGTGACCGAACAGCTCGCTCTCGAACAGCGCCTCGGGGATCGCCGCGCAGTTGATCGGGATGAACGGCCCCTGGCGGCGGCGCGAGATGTCGTGGAGGCGCCGGGCCATGACCTCCTTGCCGGCGCCGGTCTCGCCGGTGAAGGTCACGGTGACCTCCTTCGCGGCCACCGCGCGCAGGATCTTGTCGAACGCGCGCATGACCGGCGAGGCCATGACCGGCTCGAGGACGACGATCGAGGGACGCGACCGTGTCGCCACGCGTGCACTCTACCGGAGAAGCGCCTGGCCCCGCAGCGCGTCGACGACGGTCCAGGCGAACACCGGCGGCGCGAGCACGGTGACGCGCTCGCCGAGGCGCTCGGTGACGCCCTGCAGCGCGGCCGGGTGCCAGGTGATGATCACCGCGCGGCCGCGCGCGGCGGGGCGGGTCCACGCGGCGAGCGCGCGCGCGATCGCGGGCGGTTGGTCGGTGGCCTCGGTGACCCAGACCAGCGACGCCGCCGGCGACCGCGGCGGGTGCGGGCGCGCGCACACCTGGACCTCGAAGCCGGCCTCGGTGAGGTACCGCGCGAGGTCGGCGCGGACGTCGCCGGTGCGCGCCGCCAGCGTGACCTTCAGGTGCGCGCTCCCCGTCATCACGCACCTCGCTCGTCGTCCACCTTGATCCACAGCTCGAGCCGGTCGGTGCCGATCTCCTCGTCGACGGTCAGCTCGTAGCCGTACGGCACGCCGCCGCCGAAGCCGTGGTAGGTGACGACCCGCGTGCCGATCCGCGCGCGGTCCAGCTGCTCCTCCACGTGGCCGGCGTAGAAGTCGAAGATCGCGGGATCGAAGTCGAGCGCGTCGTCGAGGCACGACACTCGCTCCGGGAGGTGCTCGGCGAACGGGTTGAACAGGTAGAAGGCGTCGAAGCGGGCCCAGTCGATCTCCGTGATGTCGCCGTGCAGGTACATCACGTTGGTCAGCGCGAGCTGGCGCGCGATCGACGTCGCCAGGCTCGCCAGCGTCGCGCGGCGCTCGATCCCGACGAACATCGCCGACGGCACCGTCTGCGCCGCCACCGCACACAGCTTGCCGGCGCCGCAGCCGACGTCCAGCACCCACTCGGTCCCGGTGGGCGCGAGCAGCGCCGCGGCACGCCGCGCGACCACCGCGGGCGTGAAGTGCACGCGCGAATGCTGGCGGACCGCCGCGGGCAACAGCGCGTCGAACGCGAGGTCCATCGGATCCTCGGCGCCGGCCGAGGTGGGCTCGGCCGCGCGATCGCGGTGCTCGAGGTCGACCGGTTCGAGGATCACGTCCATGCGTCGTCCATGGTCGGGCCCGTTGCAAGCCACACGCCGGCGAACCTAACCCACGCGAGGCGCGATCGTGCGCGAGTTTTGAGCGACAGCGCTCGATCCTCGAGCCACGTGAAGCCCGCGCACCTGCGTCAACGTGTCGCCAGCGACGGTGACACATCGCCATCTGCTACGACAAGATGTCGCTTTCGAGCCGTCTCTCGCGACCGAGTGGGACGCGCCATCGCGCCGCCACGTTCTTTGGCCCGGACCGTTGATGGCGCGGCCGTTGCACTGCGCGGCTTCACATGACGAGCGAGCACGCGCTCCTGGCGACCGTGCCGATCCTGGTGATCGGCGCGGTGCTCGCCGCGGCCGTGCGCACGCTGCGCGCCCAGGCGGTGATCGCGCTGGCTACCCAGGGGATCGCCGCCGTCGTCGTGCTGGTGGCGATCGTGCCGGTGCTCGCCGGCGGCGCTCCGCTGACCGTGGTGTGGCCGTGGCCGGCGCCGATCGGCGCGATCGTCTTCCGGGTCGACGCGCTCGGCGGGTTCTTCCTGGCCTGGTCGCTGCCGCTGACCTGGCTCGGCACGGTCTACGCGATCGGCTACCTGCAGCCCGCCGTCGCGGCGGGACGCAACGGCGGCTCGCACTTCGCGTTGCTCAACCTGACCTGCGTCGCGTTCGTCCTCATCTACTCGGTGCAGAACGCGCTGGTGTTCCTGCTCGGCTGGGAGATCGCCGCGGTCTCCGCCTGGCTGCTGGTCATCTGGGACTACCGCAGCCAGAAGGTCCGCTTCGCCGGCTTCAACTACCTGGTCTCCACCCACGTCGGCCTGTTCGTCCTGGTGGCGGCGTTCATGCTCCTGCACGCCAGGACGTCGTCGATGAACTTCGCGGCGTTCGGTGCGTTCCTGGCCAGCCGTCCGCCCGAGCGCGCGCTGATCTTCGTGCTGCTCGGGATCGCGTTCGCGCTCAAGTCGGCGTTCTTTCCGTTCCACACCTGGCTGCCGCGCGCGCACGCCGCCGCGCCCGCGCACGTCTCGGCGCTGATGTCGGGCGTGATCCACAAGGCCGGCCTGTTCGGGTTCCTGCGCTTCACGATCCTGGGCGGTACGCCCGAGGCGTGGATGGGCTGGTGCGTGCTCGGCTTCGGCCTGGCCTCCGCGTTCTTCGGCGTGCTGTCCACGACCGTGCAGCGCGACCTCAAGCGCATGCTCGGCTACTCGTCGACCGAGAACGTCGGGATCGCCGCGACCGCGTTCGGCGTCGGCTACCTGGGCTGGAGCTGGGGCGAGCCGCGCCTGGTGGTGCTGGGCTTCGCGGGCGGCTTGTTCCACCTCCTCAACCACGCGCTGTTCAAGTGCCTGCTGTTCTACGCGGCCGGCTCGGTCTACCGCGCCACCCACAGCGTCGATCTCGAGCGCCTGGGTGGGCTGGCCCGGACGATGCCGCGCACCGCGGTGCTGTTCCTGATCGGCGGGCTGGCGATGTGCGGCCTGCCGCCGCTCAACGGCTTCGCCAGCGAGCTCGTCATCTACGCGAGCCTGCTCGGCGGCGGCGCCAGCTCGGCCGAGGGTGACGTCGCGCTGATCTGCGCCGCGGCGCTGCTCGCGTTCGTCGGCGCGACCAGCGCGCTGGCCACCACGCGCGCCTTCGGGCTGGCGTTCCTGGGCGTGCCGCGCGACGCCGAGGTCCACGCGCGCGGCGACGCGCCGGTGACCATGGCCGCGCCCATGATCGTGCTCGCCGTGCTGGTGGTCGCGCTCGGCCTGGTGCCGGGGCTCGCGCTCGCCGCGCTGGGGCCGGTGGTCGAGCTGTTCGCGCCCGAGGTGGTCGGCCCGGGCGCGGTGACGGTGCCCGGCTTCGTCGACGCGATGGCGTGGGCGGCGCGCGGGCTGGCGCTCGCGCTGGTGCTGGTGATCGTCCTCGCCTGGCGGCCGTCGGCCCGCAGCCGGCAGAGCGTGACCTGGGGCTGCGGCTACACCGGCGGCACCGCGCGCATGCAGTACACCGGCAGCTCGTTCGCCGCGTCGTTCGCGCAGTTCTTCGGCGCGGCGCTGCCCACCCAGCAGCGCGAGAAGCTGCCGCAGGGCCCGTTCCCGGCCGGCGACGGCCACCTGGGCAGCCACCACGTCGACGCGGTCGAGCGTCGCATGTTCGAGGTGCTGGGCCAGGGCGAGCAGCTGATCCACGAGACCTCGGCGCGGATCTCCGAGCAACCCCGCTTCGGCTTCGCCGCTGGCGCCATCGCGATCATCGTGATCGTCGCGGTGGTGGTGGGACGGAGCGCGTGAGGGTGGCGGCGCTCGCGACGCTGCAGGTGCTGGCGCTGCTGGTCATGCCCGTGGTGCTCACCGGCGTGATCAACCGGGTCAAGGCGCGCTGGGCCGGCCGCAAGGGCGCGCCGATCCTGCAGCTCGCGTACGACCTGCGCCGCTTGCTCGGCAAGACCTCGGTCTACAGCACGACCTCGACCCCGATGATCCGGATCGCACCTCTGGTGGTGCTGGTCACCGCGGTCGCGTCGGCGATGATCACGCCGCTGCTCGGCGCCGGCGCGCTGGTCGGCTTCGACTTCGACTTCGTGTGGTTCGCGTACGTCTGGGGCCTGGGCCGGGTCGCGCTCATGCTGGGCGCGCTCGACACCGGCAGCTCGTTCGAGGGCATGGGCGCGGCGCGCGAGGCCACCTTCGCGGTGTTCGTCGAGCCGGCGCTGTTCCTGGTCGCGGGGGCGCTGTGCCTCGACGCCGGCACGCTGCGGTTCGCCGAGGCGCTGGCGTGGCGCGACGGTAGCGGTGCCAGCGTGGTCGTGCACGTGGCCGCGGTGGTCGCGGTGGTGGTGGTGCTGCAGGCCGAGCTGGCGCGCATGCCCATCGACGATCCGACCACGCACCTCGAGCTGACGATGGTGCACGAGGTCATGATCCTCGATCACGGCGGCCGCGAGCTCGCCGCGCTGCACGCCGGCGCCGCGATCAAGGCGTACGTCGCGATCGCGGTGGTCGCGACCTTGCTCAACCCGTGGAGCCGCGTCGGACCGCCGCTGCTCGCGGCCGGGGCCAACCTGGCGCTGTGCCTGGCGATCGCGGTGGCGATCGGCCTCTTCGAGGCGATGGGCGCGCGGCTCAAGCTGCGGGTGGTGCCGCAGTACCTGCTCGCCGCGACGGTGGCGGCGGGCATCGCGCTGCTCACCGTCATGTGGCGGGCCGCGCTCACATGAGCTCCTTGCTCATCGCGCTGGTCGCGGTCCTGCTGCTGCCGCTGTTCCTGGCCTCGTGGCGCGTCAGCCTGATCGGGCTGGCCTGCCAGGGCTTGCTGATGGCGTGGATCGCGTACCGGATGCACCCCGACCTGGCGTCACCGGCGACCTGGATCACCCTGGTCGATCTGGCGGTGGTGCGCGGGCTGGGCGCGCCGCTGGCGCTGCGCCGCGTGCCGCGGCAGCGCCGCGACGCCCGCAACGACGTCATCCCGCCCAACCTGCTGTCCTGGACGCTGGCGGTCGGGATGGTGCTGGTCGGCTATCGCTTCGCGGCGATGGTCGTGCCCGAGGGCGGTGATCCGCAGACCCTGGTCGCGGTGGCCTCGACCGGCGTGCTGCTCGCGCTGCTGGTGCTCTCGACCCAGAACGGGCCCTTCGGCCAGATGATCGGCGTGCTGCGGCTGGAGAACGCGATCGCGCTGTTCGAGCTGGGCAGCGGCTTCGAGGCCGCGCCGGCGGTGCGCCTCGCGCAAGGCGGGCTGTTCGTCGTCACGCTGGTGCTGTTTCGCGGCTACCTGCGCGCGCTGCCGGTGGGCGCCGCGGCGTCGGCCGCGCCGGAGGAGCCGGCGCCGTGATCCACCTGGCGCTCATGCTGGCGCCGGCGCTCGGCGTGCTGGTGCTCGTGCTCGGCGGCGGGCGGCGTGCGCAGGCGGTGCTGGTGATCACCGCGGCGGCGATGGCCGTGCTCGCCGCGATCGGCGCCACCGCGTCCGACCAGCTGCTGCTCGACGGCCACCTGCGCGTCGACGCCACCGCGCGGCTGTTCGCCCCGGTGCTCGACGTGATCTTCTGCGGGATCGCCATCCACCTGTGGACCCGCACCGGGGCCGCGGCGGCGCTGCCCGCGGAGCCCGGGCGCCGCGGGGGCCGGGTCGCGCTGATCCTGGTGTTCGGCGGCGCGTGCAACCTGGTCCTGATCGCCAACGACCTGATGGTCATGTGGCTGGCCCTCGAGGCGTCGACGCTGGCCGCGGCGCCGCTGATCGCGCGCGACGGCGTGGTCGCCGCGCGCCTCGCGTCGTGGCGCTACCTGCTGTTCTCGTCGGTCGGGCTGGCGCTGGTGCTGATCGGCTTCTGCTGCCTGACCCGCAGCCAGGTGGCCGACGGGCTGACGCCGAGCCTGCGGCTCGACCAGCTGCCCGCGCTGGTCGCCGGGCCCAGCAACGCGTGGCGCGAGCTGGGCGTCGGCCTGGTGCTGCTCGGGCTGGGCACCAAGCTCGGCCTGGCGCCGATGTACAGCTGGCTGCCCGACGCCTACGAGCACGCGCCGGCGGCGATCACCGCGCTGCTCGGGGCGGTGCAGTTCAACGCCGCGCTGGTGCTGCTGTTCCGCGTCGTCCACATCTACCGGCCGGGCGTCGCCGACCTGCTCGGCACCGAGCTGCTGGCGCTGGGCCTGCTGTCGATGGCCGTGTCGACCGCCAGCCTGATCGCGACGCGCAACATCAAGCGGCTGCTCGCCTACGCGTCCATGAACCACGGCGGCGTGATCGCGATCGGCCTGGGCCTGGGCGTCGAGTCGGCGTACGGCGTGCTGCTCTACGCGATGAGCAACGCGTTCATCAAGGCGATCCTGTTCCTGACCGCCGAGCGGATCGAGCTGCGCCACGGCACCCGCGACGCCCGCGCCATCGCCGGGCTGATCAAGGACATGCCGTACAGCGGGCTGTTCTTGATGGTCGGCACGTTCGCGCTGCTCGGTCTGCCGCCGTTCAGCAGCTTCCTCGGCGAGCTGCTGATCCTCTCGGCGCTGGTGGTCAGCGATCAGCTGCTGGTGTTCGCGGGGTTCTGCGTGCTGATCGCGATGAGCTTCGTCGCCACCGGCCGCACGATCTTCCCGATGATCTGGGGCGTGCCCGCGGTGGTGCGCGCGCCGGTGCGCCAGTCTGCGCTGGCCGCGACCCCCAAGCTGGCCTTCCTGGTGATCCTGGTGGTGCTGGGCATCTACATCCCCGGCGCGGTCAACGACCTGATGCTCGCGGTGGCGTCCACGCTGGAGGCGCCATGACCGCGTCGGTGCGGGTCCATCACCAGCCGGTCGAGGCGCTCACCGCGCACGATCCGCGGAGCTGGCGCGCCGCGGTGGTCGCGGCGCTGGGCGCCGGCGGTCGGCTGGTCACGCTCTACGGGCGGCCCGGCGTCGCCGACGATGTCGTCGTCACGGCGATCGTGCAGGCGGCCGACGGCGCGCTGCAGGTCGAGCGCACGGCGGTCGCGCCGGCGCACGGCTACCACACGCTGTCGCGCGACTTCCCCGAGACGCACTGCTTCGAGCGCGAGCTGCACGAGCTGCACGCGGTGCGCATCGCCGAGCACCCGTGGCTCAAGCCGGTGCGCTACCAGGGCCGCGATCAGGCCGCGATGCGCGCGCACCCGTACTACCGCATCACCGGCAAGGAGCTGCACGAGGTCGCGGTCGGGCCGATCCACGCCGGCGTGATCGAGCCGGGCTCGTTCCGCTTCACGTGCCTCGGCGAGCGGGTCCTGCACCTCGAGATCCAGCTCGGCTACCAGCACCGCGGCGTCGAGGCCCGCCTGCTCGAGGGCGATCCGCGGCGCCTGGCGCCGTGGTGCGAGACGATCGCTGGCGACACCAGCGTGGCCCACGCCTGGGCCTACGCCGCGGCGCTCGAGGCGCTGCTGGGCATCGAGGTGGACGACGGCGCCGAGCGCGCACGGGCCTGCATGCTCGAGCTCGAGCGGGTCGGGATGCACCTCGCGGGGCTGTCGGGCCTCGCGGCCGATCTCGGGTTCCAGCCCGGCGCGTCGACCTACGGCCGGCTCCGCACCACCGCGATCAACACGTCGATGGCGCTCAGCGGCAGCCGCTTCGGCCGCGGCGCGATCCGGCCCGGCGGCGTCGCGGTGCGCTTCGGCGAGGCCGAGGCGTCGCGGCTGCGCGAGGCGATGCGGCTGCTGCGCCGCGACCTGCGCGAGATCGACGCCTGCCTGCTCGCGGCGCGCACCGTTCGGCACCGGCTCGCCGGGGTCGGCGTGGTGCCCCAGGCGCTGGCGCGGCAGCTCGGCGTGGTGGGCATGGCGGCGCGCTCGTCGGGCGTGGCCCGCGACGACCGGGCCGCGGCGGGCGGCGCGTACGCGGCGCACCCGATCGCGACCCACGTCGAACCCGACGGCGACTGCCTGGCGCGGACCCGGCTGCGGATCGTCGAGCTCGACGCCTCGACCCGCTGGCTCGAGACGCTCGAGGCGCCGGCGCCGCTGGCGCGGCCGGTGGCACCCGTCGGCGCGCTGGCGCCGGCGCGGCTGGCGATCGCGCTGGTCGAGGGCTGGCGCGGCGAGGTCGTGCATTGCCTCGAGACCGACGACGACGGGCGGCTGCGCCACTACAAGGTGCAGGACCCGTCGTTGCGCAACTGGATGGCGCTGGCCCTGGCGGTCCGCGACAACGACATCTCGGACTTCCCGATCTGCAACAAGAGCTTCGACCTCTCCTACTGCGGGAACGATCTATGACGTGGTTCAAGGCGCTGAGGGTCCGTCGCGCGCAGGGCCGCCAGTTCGTGCCCGCGCCGCGCACCGCCGTGCCCGACGGGTTCCGTGGCCGGCCGCAGATCCTGCCCGGCGCCTGCGGCGACGGCTGCGACGCGTGCGTCGCCGCGTGCCCGACCGCCGCGATCGCGCGCGCGCCGCTGGCGATCGATCTCGGCCGCTGCGTCTTCTGCAGCGCGTGCGAGGAGGCGTGCCCGGCGCAGCGCCTGGTGCTGACCTCCGAGGTGCGCATGGCGGCGACCGCGCCGGCCGGCCTGATCGTCCGCGCCGACGAGGTCGCGGCCGGGCAGGTGCGCGCCTCGGCCGAGCTCGGCCGGCTGTTCGGCCGCTCGCTGCGGCTGCGCCAGGTCTCGGCGGGTGGCTGCAACGCGTGCGAGCTGGAGCTGAACGCCGCCACCAACGTCAACTTCGACGTCCAGCGCTACGGCATCGAGTGGGTCGCGTCGCCGCGGCACGCCGATGGCCTGGTGATCACTGGCGCGCTGACCCGCACCATGGCCGACGCGGTACGCCTGGCCTGGGACGCCATGCCGGCGCCACGCTTCCTGGTCGCGGTCGGCGCCTGCGCGATCTCCGGTGGGCTGTACGATGGCGCGACCGGGATCGACCGGACCTTCCTCGACGAGGTCACGCCCACGCTGTACGTGCCCGGATGTCCCCCGCACCCGCTCACCTTCGTCAACGCGCTGCTCGACCTGCTGGGAGGTCCACGGTGAGCGCGCACCACCGGCGGCCACCGCGCTGGCGCGACGCCGGGACGCGCGTCGCCGACGACGCGTTCGACGCGCTGCTGCCCGACGCGTGGCGCGCGCGTTCGACGACCCACTTCACGCCGGCGCACGTCGCGCGCCGCGCCGCGGCCTGGTTGAGCGAGCGGCCGGGCACGTGGATCCTCGACGTCGGCGCCGGGGTCGGCAAGTTCTGCGTGGTCGCGGCGGCCGCGTTCCCGGGCGCGACGTTCATCGGGGTCGAGCGCCGCCTCCACCTGGTGCGGGTCGCCACGTCCATCGCGCTGGACCTCGGCGTGCCGAACGCGCGGTTCGTGCACGGTGACGCGGTCGAGCTCGACTGGGCGATCTTCGACGGCTTCTACCTGTTCAACCCGTTCGCCGAGCACCTGCGCGACAACCGCCTGATCCTCGACCAGAGCGTCGAGCTCGATCCGGCCTACTACCTGTTCTACGTCGGCTTCGTCCGCGACCAGCTGATCCGCGCGCAGTACGGCACGCGGGTCGTCACCTACCACGGCTTCGGCGCGGCGATGCCGCCCGGCTACGCGCTGGTCCGCTCCGAGTTCATCGGCACCGGCCCGCTCGAGCTGTGGGTGAAGCGGCGGACCGCGCTGCCCCGCAGCGGGTGGTCGCGCGACCTCGACGCGCCGGAGTGCGCCTGACATGCCGGCCCGCCTCGCGACCGCCGACCAGGCGCTGGATCTGCTGATGCCACGCGAGCTGCGGCACCTGTCCCGCGTCCACTGGACCCCGGTGGAGGCGGCGTTGCGCGCCGCCACGTGGCTGGCGCCGTCGCCCGACGCGGTGGTGCTGGACGTCGGCGCCGGGGTCGGCAAGCTCTGCCTCGCCGGCGCGCTGGCCGGGCAGGGCACCTGGGTGGGCGTCGAGCGCCAGCGGGCGCTGGTCGACGCCGCGAACGCGGCGGCCCGGCTGCTCGGCGTCAGCGCGCGCACCGAGTTCATCGAGGCCGACGCGCTGGCGATCGACTGGTCGCGGTTCTCCGCGTTCTACTTCTACAACCCGTTCGAGGACGTCACCGTGCCGGGCGCCCGGGACGGGCTGCGCAAGATCCGCGCGCGCCTGGCCTCGCTGCGCCCGGGCGTCCGCGTGGTCACCTTCCACGGCCTGGGCGTCGAGCTGCCCGCCGGCTACCGGCTCGAGCACGAGGAGGTGAGCGCCGGCGGGACGCTGGCGGTGTGGACCCAGCACGGTGCGCCGCGCCGGGGCGACTGGTAAGGTGCCCCGCCGCATGGAGATCCTGTTCTGCGGCTCGGGCTGGGTCGACATCGTGCCGGTGCTGCGTGCCCGGCTCGATCCGGCCGACACGCTCCGCCTCTGGGACCGGACCCGCCCGCTGGACGCCGAGGTCGCGACCGTCGAGGTGATCCTGCCGTCGAACGGCCACGTCGACGCCAGGGTGATCGCCGCGGCGCCCGCGCTGCGGCTGATCCAGCAGCCCGCCGCCGGCTACGAGGGCATCGAGCTGGCCGCGGCGCGCGCCCGCGGCATCCCGGTGTGCAACGCGCCCGGCGCCAACCCGGTCGCGGTGGCCGAGGCGGCGCTGCTGCTGATGCTGTCGCTCGCGCGGCGCGTGCCCGAGGCGCGCGCCGGCTTCGCGCAGGCGCGCATCGGCGGGCCGGTCGGGATCCAGCTGGCCGGGCGCACGCTCGGCATCATCGGTCGGGGCCGCACCGGCGACGCGCTGGCGGTGCGGGCCCAGGCGCTGGGCATGGACGTGATCGCGATCGGCTCGCGCGCCACCGCCGCCGAGCGCGCCGCGTTCTGGCCGGCGTGCGACGTGATCAGCGTCCACTGCCCGCTGACCGACGCGACCCGCGGGCTGATCGGCGCGGGCGCCCTCGCGGCCATGCGCCCCGGCGCGTTCCTCGTCAACGCCGCGCGCGGCGGCATCCTCGACCGCGGCGCGATCGAGGCCGCGCTGGCGTCGGGCCGGCTCGGCGGGCTGGGCCTGGACGTCTTCTGGGAGGAGCCGTGGGATCCGGCCGATCCGCTCTGGGCCCACCCGCGCGTGGTGACGTTGCCCCACATCGCCGGCTCGACCCAGGAGGCGTTCGCCGCCATCGGCGCCATCGTGGTCGAGAACCTGGCGCGCCTGCGACGCGGCGCCGCACTGCTGCATCGAGTCGACTGACGGTCAGCGTGGCCTCGACGACGCGCAGGAGCGACGAAAGGACCGTCACAATTGAGATGCCCGACGCTTTGTGCTTACTCTGCGCGCCCTAGCCGCAAGGAATCCTGAGATGAGCTGGTTCGTCACCTACGTGCGCTCGTCGATCGGCGCCAAGCACATCATGGCCGTCACCGGCCTGCTGCTGGCGCTGTTCGCCGTGCAGCACATGGTCGGTCACTTCGTGATGTTCGGAGGGCGCGACGCGTACAACGACTACGCGCACTTCCTGCAGCACCTCGCCCACGGTGGCCTGAAGTGGGTGGCCCGCGCCGGCCTGCTCGGCATCCTGGCGCTGCACATCGGCGCCGGCATCCGGGTCAGCTCGATGAACCGCGCCGCGCGGCCGGTCGCGTACGCGGTGTTCCGCACCGCGCGGACCAAGCCCTGGGCCCGCACCATGGTGTGGAGCGGCCTGCTGATCCTGGCGTTCATCGTCTATCACATCCTCCATTTCACGGCCGGCCAGATCCAGCCGGAGTACTTCCACCAGCTCGATCCGCAGGGCCGCTACGACGCGTACGTCATGTTCGTCCGCGGCTTCCAGAACCCGGCCATCCTCGGCTCGTACCTGGTCGGCATGACCCTGCTGCTGCCGCACCTCGCGCACGGGCTCAGCAGCCTGTTCCAGTCGCTGGGCCTGCAGCACCCCAAGTACGACGGCCTGATCCACAAGGGCGGCACCGGCCTCGCGGTCGTGCTGTACCTCGGCTACATCACCCCGCCGCTGTGCGTCGCGCTCGGCGTGATCAAGCTGCCTGGAGCCTGAGATGTCCACTGATACCGATTTCCGGCTCGACGCTCATGTCCCGGACGGCCCCGTCGCCCAGAAGTGGGCGAAGGCCAAGTTCGACATGAAGCTGGTCAACCCGTCGAACAAGCGCAAGTACAAGGTCATCGTCGTCGGCTCCGGCCTGGCCGGCGGCGCCGCCGCGTCCACGCTGGCCGAGCTGGGCTACGACGTCGCCTGCTTCTGCTTCCAGGACAGCCCGCGTCGCGCCCACTCGATCGCCGCGCAGGGCGGCATCAACGCCGCCAAGAACTACCAGAACGACGGCGACAGCGTGCACCGCCTGTTCTACGACACCGTCAAGGGCGGAGACTTCCGCGCCCGCGAGGCCAACGTCCACCGCCTCGCCGAGGTCTCGGTCAACATCATCGACCAGGCCACCGCGATGGGCGTGCCGTTCGCGCGCGAGTACGGCGGCACGCTGGCCAACCGCAGCTTCGGCGGCGCGCAGGTCTCGCGCACGTTCTACGCCCGCGGCCAGACCGGCCAGCAGCTGCTGATCGGCGTCTACGCCGCGCTGTCGCGGCAGATCGCGACCGGCAAGGTCAAGATGTTCAACCGCACCGAGCTGCTCGACGTCGTCGTCGTCGACGGCCGCGCGCAAGGCATCGTGGTGCGCGACCTCATCACCGGCAAGATCGAGTCGCACGCGGCGCACGCCGTGGTCATGGCCACCGGCGGCTACGGCAACGTCTTCTACCTGTCGACCAACGCGATGGGCAGCAACGTCACCGCGACGTACCGCGCGTACAAGCGCGGCGCCGGGTTCGCGAACCCCTGCTACACGCAGATCCACCCGACGTGCATCCCGGTCCACGGCGACTACCAGAGCAAGCTCACGCTGATGAGCGAGTCGTTGCGCAACGACGGCCGGGTGTGGGCGCCCAAGGACAAGGCCGACGTCGCCAAGGCCACCTCGGATCCGTCGTCGATCCCCGACGACAAGCGCGACTACTACCTCGAGCGCAAGTACCCCGCGTTCGGCAACCTGTGCCCGCGTGACATCGCCTCGCGCGCCGCCAAGGAGGCCTGCGACGAGGGCCGCGGCGTCGGCCCCGGTGGCCGCGGCGTCTACCTCGACTTCCGCGACGCCATCAAGCGCGACGGCGAGGCCAAGGTCCGCGAGAAGTACGGCAACCTCTTCGACATGTACGAGCGCATCACCGGCGAGAACCCGTACCGCTCGCCGATGCGCATCTACCCGGCCGTCCACTACACGATGGGCGGGCTGTGGGTCGACTACAACCTGCAGTCGAACATCCCGGGGCTGTTCGTCCTCGGCGAGGCCAACTTCTCCGACCACGGCGCCAACCGGCTGGGCGCCTCTGCGCTGATGCAGGGCCTGGCCGACGGCTACTTCGTCATCCCGTTCACGCTGGGCAACTTCCTCGCCGGCGTGCCGGCGTCGTCGCTGGCCAGCACCACGTCGGCGGCGTTCACCACCGTCGAGGCCGAGGTCAAGGCGCGCATCACCTCGCTGCTCGAGGTCAAGGGCAAGCGCTCGATCGACTCCTTCCACAAGGAGCTCGGCAACATCATGTGGGAGCAGTGCGGGATGGCGCGGTCCAAGGAGAGCCTGGAGACCGCGCTCAAGGAGATCCCCGAGCTGCGCGCGCGCTTCTGGAAGGAGGTCACGGTCCTCGGCGGCCGCGACACCTTCAACCAGTCGCTCGAGAAGGCCGGCCGCGTCGCTGACTTCCTCGAGTTCGGCGAGCTGTTGTGCCGCGACGCGCTCGAGCGTGAGGAGAGCGCGGGCGGCCACTTCCGCACCGAGCACCAGACGCCCGACGGCGAGGCCAAGCGCGACGACGACAAGTTCTGTCACGCGGCGGTCTGGGAGCACAAAGGCGACGACGTCGCGCCCACGCGCCACGTCGAGCCGCTCACCTTCGAGAACGTCAAGCTCGCCACCCGGAGCTACAAGTAGTGAGTACGTCCATGAGCGACAAGCCGCTGAACCTCACCATCTACGTGTGGCGTCAGAAGGACGCCAAGGACGCGGGCGGCCTGGTCAAGTACGACCTCAAGGGCATCAGCCAGCACGCCTCGTTCCTGGAGATGCTCGACGTCCTCAACGAGCAGCTCTCCGATCGCGGCGAGGAGCCGGTGGCGTTCGACCACGACTGCCGCGAGGGCATCTGCGGCATGTGCTCGCTGATGATCAACGGCCGACCGCACGGTGGCTTCAAGGGCACGACGACCTGCCAGGTCCACATGCGCCACTTCCGCGACGGCGAGACCATCTACATCGAGCCGTGGCGCGCGGGCGCGTTCCCGGTGGTGCGCGACCTGGTGGTCGATCGCACCGCGTTCGATCGCATCACCCAGGCCGGCGGCTTCATCAGCAGCAACTGCGGCTCGGCCCAGGACGCCAACGCGGTGCTGGTGTCGAAGGACGACGCCGACCGCGCGATGTCGGCGGCGGCGTGCATCGGCTGCGGCGCGTGCGTGGCGGCCTGTCCGAACTCGTCGGCGATGCTGTACACCGCGGCCAAGCTGACCCACCTGCACTCGCTGCCGCAGGGCCAGCCCGAGCGGATGAAGCGCACGATCGCCATGGTCGACGCCATGGACGCCGCCGGCTTCGGCAACTGCACCAACCACTACGAGTGCGAGGCGGCCTGCCCCAAGGACATCACGCGCGACACGATCGCGATGATGAACCGCGGCTACGCCAAGGCCATGCTGAGCTACCGCGATCCCGGCAGCGGCGGCGACGGCGCGGGGTGAGGGCCGCGCGGCGCATCGGCGGCGGCGTGCTGGTCGCGCTCGCGCTGAGCGGGTGCGGCAAGGGCGGCGGCGGCACGCGCAAGGACGCCGCCGCGATCAAGGATCCGCGGCAGCCGCCCGCCGCCGACGAGATCGCCGCGCTCGAGCAGGCGCTGCAGGCCGAATTGACCGCGCTGGGCGGCCTGCCGTGCACGCGGCCGGTGCTGCGTGGCGAGGCGGCGCCGGCCGAGCCGGTCGCCGCGCTCGAGGCGTTGCTGTACGCGCCCTCCCCGCAGCTCCAGGGCTGCATCGAGCGCTGGACGGCGGTCCCCGACACGGTCCGCGGCGTGCTGCGGCTGTGCGACAAGGACGCCGCGGCGTCGGGGCACTGCGCGCCGGGCACGCCATCGGCCGTGGACGCCGGGACCATCGCCGCGGTGGTCGAGGCGTGCGGCGAGCCGGTCGCCGCGCTGTTCCGCGCCTGGCGCGCGCGCCGAGGGGCGCCTGCTCACCCGCGGCCGCCGCGCGAGCGGCGCCCGGTCGAGGCGCGCATGCGTCTGGTCCACGCCGCGCACCTCGCCGAGCGGCAGGCGCTGGCGCTGGCCGCACGGGGCCAGGCGCTCGACGGCGCGCGGCTGCTGCTCGACGTCACGCTGGTGGCCGCGGATCTCGAGCGCGGCGGCACCGCGTGGATGGACGCGATGCTCGGCCTGGCGATCTGGCTGCGCGAGGCCGACGTGGTCGCCGATCTGGCGCGCGCGCCCGAGCTGACCGCGGCCGATCTCGACGCGCTGGGTGGCGAGGTCGAGCGCCTGCTCACCGGCCTGCCGCCGCTGTCGACGATCTTTCGCGGCGACGCGGTCGCGGTGATCCTCGGGGTCGCGCGGCCGGTGCTGCACGGCGAGCCCAGCGTCGAGCAAGGCCCGGGCGCGCCGCAGGACGCGGCGCAGGCGGCGTTCGGCTGGCGGGCGACCGTCGCGCTGCGCGATCGGCTGCTGGCCGCGTGCCCCGACGGCACCGCGCCCGCGACCTGCATGGTCGCGCTGCACGCGCTGACCGACGCCGGCTCGCTGGGCGTCGATCCGGTGGCGGCCGCGGCGGCGCTGGCGGTGCCGGCCAGCGCCGAGCACGTGCGCCGCTACGCCCGCGCCGTCGCCGGCTTGCACGCGCTGCGCCTCGAGCTGGCGATCGGCGCGCGGGTCCGGCGCAGCGGCGCCTGCTCCGACGCCGACGGACGCGGGCGCGCCGGAGCTGGCGCCGCTGTTCGCCGCCGCGTCGCTGGGCGCGCCGCTGTCGCTGGCCCAGGGCATCGGCGACGAGTGGCGCATCGAGAGCCTGGGTGCGTTCGGCGACTGGAAGCGCGCCGCGCCGTACGTCCTGGCGCGCTTCGCGTGCAAGGACGGCGCGCTGACCGCGGCGCCGATGGCCGACTCGCCGCCGGCGATGCCGCCGCCGCCGGTGCGGTAGGCTGTCCTGCCATGGCCGCTCCGCACGACTCACGTCCGCCCCCACCGACGTCCGCACCCCCGTCCCCCCCCGCTCCCCCCCCCCGCCCCCCGCGCCCCCCTCCCGCCCCACCGTCGCCCCTCGTCCCCGGCGCCCATGTCGCGGCCGCCCCTCCACCCTGGCCGGTGCCGCGCCGCGGGCACGTCTCCGATCGGCAGTGGAAGGACGCGCTGGGCGTCGTGCTCGTGAAGATGGGGACGCTCGATCGCGCGTACCTCGAGCGCCACGCGCGCGACCAGGGCGTCGACGATCTGCTCGCGCGCCTGCTCGGCGACAGCTGACCGATCACGGCGTCGGCGCGGGCGCCAGGTCCTGCAGCGTCGGCAGGTGATCGAGGTAGCTGGGCAGCGTGTGCGGCGGCGGGTGGGCGTCGCACGGCTTCGCCTCGGTGCCGGCGATGAACGTGCGCGCCGGATCGATACCGGCCTCGGCGTACGCGCAGACGTCGGTGGCGGCGTTGCCGTAGGCGGCCTCGAAGACCAGGCCCGAGGCGATCAGCGCGGCGACGCGGGTGCGCTTGAACTCACCGACGCTGCCGCGCGTGGGTAGGCTGTCACGCCAGCGATCGACCGTGATGAGCGGGGCCTGCGGGAAGTCGTTCTCGGCCAGCCAGCGCGCCGTCGTCGCGCGCAGGCTGTACGGGCGCCCGGTGATGTAGAGGACCAGGTAGCCGAGCTTGCTCCAGTGGTGCACGACGGCGGCGGCCCCGGGCCAGGCGGTGGCGGTGCCGCCGAGCAGATCCTCGAACAGCTCGCCATCGTCGACGGTGAGCGTGCCGTCGACGTCGAAGACCACGGCGCGGGTGCCGGGCGCGACCACGAGCAGCGTGCCGGTCGCGCGCGAGCCGTCGCCGAGCGCGACCATCTGGAAGTGGATCACCTCGGCCTTGGTGCGCGCGACCCGCGGGAAGCTGACCCGGCCGTCGTCGCTGGTGGCGCGGGTGTCGACCGGCGTCCAGGGCCCGCACGGCGCGGCCGCGACCAGCAGCGTGACGTCCTCGTGCTCGAGGTCCTTGCCCAGCTTGCCGTAGTGGAACTTGCCCTCGAGCTCGATCGCCTGACCGACGCCGACGATCACGTCGGTGGCGACGTGGCGCGGGCTGCCGAGCTTGGCCGCGTGGCTGTCGCGGAAGCCCCGCGTCGGCACGTCCGGTGTGCAGCCGGTGAGCTGGCCGCCGGGCGCGTCGTCGGGCGGGCGCTGCGTGGTGCCGCCGCAGCCGGCGAGCGCGGCGACGGCGAGCCCGGCGGCGGCGAGCGCGGCGAGCGTGACGAACCTCCCGGCGGACCGATGCATCACCGGCGATGGTAGCCTCGCGGCGCAGGATCGCCATGATCGACAGGCAGGATCGATGGGTCGGGATGGGCTGCATGCGGCTGTCGACGTCCGAAGACCGGCAGGACGCCGTCGCGGTGGCCACGCTGGTCGCCGCGATCGACGCCGGCGTGACCTTGTTCGACACCGCCGACGCGTACGGCCTCGACGACGCCGACGCGGGCCACAACGAGCGGCTGGTCGCGCGTGCGCGCGCGCAGCGTCCCGACGCCGCGGTGACCGTCGTGACCAAGGGCGGCCTGACCCGACCCGGGCGACGCTGGGTGCCCGACGGCCGCGCCGTGGCGCTGGCCGCCGCGGCGCGCGCCAGCCGCGCGCGCCTGACCGGCGACGCCGACGCGCCGATCGATCTCTACGTGCTGCACGCGGTCGACCCCGCGGTGCCGCTGGCCACCAGCGTGCGCGCGCTCGCGCGGCTGCGCGAGGAGGGCGTGGTCCGCGCGATCGGCGTCGGCAACGTCAATCGCACGATGCTCGAGGCCGCGCTCGAGATCGCGCCGATCGCGGCCGTCGAGGTCGAGCTGTCGCCGTGGCAGCTGGGCTGCGTGCGCGGCGGCCTGCTGGCGCTGTGCGTCGAGCGTGGCATCCACGTGCTCGCGCACCGGCCGCTGGGCGGCGTCGCCGGCGCCAGGCGGCTGGCCCGTGACTTCGTGCTGCAGCGCGAGGCCGCGCGCGTCGGCGTCTCACCGGCCGAGCTGGCGCTCGCGTGGCTGCGCATGCTGGCCCCGGTGGTCGTGCCGCTGCCCGGCGCCACGACGGTGGCGACCGCGCAGAGCGCGGCCCGCGCGCAGGCGATGGTCCTCGACGACGACGCGCGCGCGGCCCTGGACCGGCGCTTCGAGCGGCACGGCCCCAGCGCCGCGCCGACCGTCCGGCCGCCGGACGTCGGCGACGCGGGCGAGGTCGTGATCCTGATGGGCCTGCCCGCCGCCGGCAAGACCACCCAGGTCGCGGCCTTCGTCGAGCGCGGGCACGTCCGGCTCAACCGCGACACCCGCGGCGGATCGCTCGACGCGCTGGCGCGCGCCCTCGACGAGACCCTCGCGGCCGGGCAGCGCCACGTCGTCCTCGACAACACGTACCCGTCGCGCGCCTCGCGCGCCCCGGTGATCGCGGCGGCGCGGCGGCACGGCGTCGCCGCGCGCTGCGTCCTGCTCGACACCTCGCTCGAGGACGCCCAGGTCAACGCGGTGATCCGCATGCTCGAGCGGCACGGTCGGCTGCTCGAGCCCGACGAGCTCAAGCGAGCCAGCAAGCAGGATCCCGGCCTGCTGCCGCCGGGCGCGCAGTTCCGCTGGCGGCGCGCGTACGAGCCGCCGCGCCTCGACGAGGGCTTCGCGTCGGTCACGACCGTCGCGTTCGCGCGGGCGCCCGGGCCGGCCGGGCAGCGCGCGCTGATCGTCGAGCTCGATGACCTGATCCGCGCCGGGCGGCCGACCCACCCCGACGACGTCGTGCTGCGGCCCGGCGCGGGCGACGCGCTGCGGGCGTGGCGGGACGCGGGCTGGCGCCTGGTCGCGACCTGCTGGGCGCCCGCGATCGCCGAGGGCCTCGCGACCGCGGACGCGATCGCCGCCACCGCGGCGCGGACCCGCGCGCTCCTCGGTGACGACGCCGATCTCGACATCGTCTGGTGTCCGCACGGCGCCGGCCCGCCGGTGTGCTGGTGTCGCAAGCCGCTGCCGGGCCTGGGCCTGGTGCTGGCGCGCCGGCACGGCCTCGCGCTCGCCCGCAGCGTGCACCTCGGCCGTGGCGCCGCCGATCGCGGCTTCGCCGCGCGCCTCGGCGCGCGGTTCATCGACGCGGGTGAGCCGGGCGCGTCGCTGCCGGGGCCGCCATGATCGCGCGCGAGATCCGCGGCTGACCCGCGGCGGGCGCGGTCGCGGCGTGCCCGGCGACCACCTGCGCGCGGGCGTCGGCCGGCAGCTGCGCGGCCGCGATCGCGAGGCTGGCCTGGGTGTCCGCCTGCAGCGCGGCCTCGGCCTCGACGAGCCGGGCGGTGACCTCGGCGTGGGCGCGCTGCAGGCCGTCCGGCGCGGCGAACACGATCTGCAGCGCCTCCCCGTTGCCGCCCTCGATGTTGCCGAAGCTGAGCTCCATGACGCCCTGCACCGCGATGATCTCGTCACGGGTCAGCCCCGAGGTCTGCATCCACGCCAGCAGCGGGCCGTCGTGCACGTCGGCGAGGCGCAGGCGGTTGTTGGTCCGCACCACGTCGTCGACCAGCGCGGGATGGCCGGAGAGGAAGATCAGCTCCGACATCGGGCATCGGACGCCGTGCTCGTCGCGGAACACACCCGCCGGGAGGCCGTCGGCGTCGACCGGGTACGCCGCGGCGAGCCGGTACGCGCGCAGCCGGTCGAGCGCGATCGCGCGCCGCGCCGCCAGCGCGGCCACGACGTCGGCGTCGGCGGGCGCGGCCACCTGGGGCACCGCGGTCGGCTCGACCGCGCGCGCGGCCTCGTGCGTCGCGGGCCGCGGGCTGCACGCGATCGCCGTCGCCGCCGTCGCCATCATCGAGATCAAGATCGGAAACCATCGAGCCGTCATCGTCATCTCCTGTTCCGCGCGCGGGCTGCGCGCGGTGACAGGATGGCTCGGGCTCGCGCCGGCGACGGTAAGGCCTGGGTAAGACCCGTGGCCACCGGCGGCCGCGGCGCGCACGATGGTCGGCGCGCCGCGCGTGGCCTTCACGCCGCCGGCGGCAACGGGACCATCATCGCGGCGAACGCGGCCGGCGCCACCACGCCCTGCTTGCGCAGCCACGCGTCGGCCGCGCCGATCATCGCGGCGCCATGCTCACCGCCGCGCAGCACGCCCAGCCGGCGTCGGATCGCGCTGGCGAGCGCGGCGGCCTCGGATCGCTCGGCCTCGCGCAGCGCGACGCTCAGCGCGGCGATCGCGGGATCGCCGCGGCCGCGTGCCAGCGCGACCGCGGCGCCCAGCGCGCTGGCGAGCGCGGCGCCGTGCGGGACGCCGTGGCGCTCGATGCGCTCGAGCTGCATCAGCGCGAGCGGCGCGCCGGCCGCGCCGGTCGCGGCGACCGCGGCGGCGCCGCGCAGGTAGCGGGCCTCGATCTCGACGAGCTGCACGCGGAGCACGCCGGCGCGCTCGACCTGTCGCCACGCCGCCTCCAGCCGGTGGTGGGCCTCGTCAGCGCGGCCCTCGTAGAGGTCGGCGTAGGCGCGTCCCGCGAGCGCGTGATAGTGGTGCAGGTGGAAGCGCTCGCCGGCCTGGTCCGCGGCGGCCACGGTCGACCGCTCGATCTGCGCCCGCGACTCGTCGGGCCGATCCTCGATCAACCACACGACGCTGCCCGGCCAGCTGCACAGGTGGCGCCGCGCGTTGACGCTGCCGCCGTCGTCGGCGGCGCGCAGGCCGTCGGTGTGCGCGCGGCGCAGCGCGCGCAGCTCGCCCAGCCACCACAGCGCGGCGACCCGCAGGATGTCGCAGAGATCGATCTGCCAGCGCATCGAGGCGGGGTGATCGCGCAGCCGCGCCAGGCCGGCGTCGAGCGTGGTCACGCCCTCGCGGAACCGCCCGGCCAGGTAGGCGCCGGCGCCGCTGCCGGCGTCGATGAAGCCGCGCACGTCATCCTGACCCAGCTCGTGCGCGAGCTCGACGCCCAGCGCCTGCACCGCGGCGAGCCGCGGCGGCGCCGCCGCGCCGGCGATCGCGACGTAGCCCAGCTCCGCGCCCAGCGCCATCGCCAGACGACGGGGCTCGCCGGCGTCGAGCGCGTAGCGCAGCAGCCGCGCCTGCAGCGCGACGCCGCGGACCGGATCGGCGAACGACAGGCCGCTCCACACCGACCACAGGACGTCGAGGCGCTCGAGCACCGCGGCGGGCACGTCGGCCTCTGCGCGCGCGGTGAAGCGCAGGCCGCGCAGGCGCAGGCGCGTCCGCTCGGTGACCGCGGCGAGCAGCGGCCGTCGCGGCAACCGCTCGCCCAGCTCGCGCAGCAGCGCGCCGGCGGCCTCCAGCCCGCGGTCGAGCTGGCCGGCGCGCAGCAGGTTCTCGACGGCGAGGCGCTCGAGCTCGCGACGCTCGCGGCCGGTGGCGAGCGCGACCGCGCCGCGCAGCTCGATCGCGGCCTCGCTCAGGCGCCCGACCGAAGCGAGCGCGTGGCCGCGCCGGGTCAGCAGCGCGCGCCGGCGGTCGCCGTCGAGCTCGGTGCGCCGTAGCGCCAGCGCGAGCAGCTCCGCGGCGCGGTGAAACGCCAGCCGGTCCTCGGCGGATCCGGCGGCTCGCTCGGCGAGCGCCCCGGCCTGCGCGCCCTCGCCCGCGCCCAGCCAGTGCTCGATCAGCTCGGGCAGGTCGACGTCGTCCCTGCTGTCGGCCGCCAGCGTCGCGGCCAGGCTGGCGTGGATCGCGCGCCGTCGGGCCGCCGGCAGCACGCTCACCACCGCGGCGCGGATGCGATCGTGGCGCGGCTCGACGATCGGATCGGCGCCATGCACGCGGACCAGCCGCTGGGCGCGCAGCACGCGCACCGCGGCGTCGGCGTCGACGATCCCCGCGGCGCGCGGCGCCAGCGCCAGCCGGAGCGGCCGGGTCGCCACCGCGACCACGTCGAGCAGCGCCTGCGCGTCGGCGTCGAGGTGGGCGAGCCGCGCGTGCACCGCGGCGTCGACCGAGTCGACCCGCCCGGCGCCGGCGGCGCGCGCCTGCACGATCTCGCCCAGCAGCAGCGGGCTGCCCTCGGCGTCGCGCACCGCCGCGTCCCCGGCCGCGCCGGCCGCGTCGGCGCCGGCGAGCTGACTCCACAGCGCGTGTGCCTCGGCCGCGTCCAGCCCGCCCAGGGTCAGCTCGCGGAGCCGCGACGGGACGCGCGCGCGCAGCACCGCGAGGGCGTCGCTGGTGCTGGCGTCCTCGGCGCGATGGGTCGCGAGCACCAGCATGCGCGGCGCCGCGTCGTCGTCGCCGTCGCCCTCGCACAGCTCGGCCAGCGCGGTGGTGCCGTCGGTGTCGCCCCATTGCAGGTCATCGATCGCGAGCACCAGCGGCCCGGTGCGGGCGAGGCCGGCGAAGATCCGGCGCAGCGCGCCCAGCGCGCGGCGGCGCAGCTCGGCTGGATCGCTGGGGACCGCGCCCGGCAGCGTCGGCACCGCCAGGCACGGCACCCGGCGCAGCACCGGGAACACCCGCTGCAGCGCCGCCAGGTCGCGGGTGGTCAGGCCGTCGGGGCGCTGGCCGCGCTCGACGAGGTGCGCGGCCAGCTCGTCGACCACGCCGTCGAGCGTCTTGTACGGCACCGCCTCGCGCTCGTAGCACCGGCCCTCGAGGACGATCGCCGCGGCGTCGTCGGCGAGCTCGTCCAGGCAGGCGCGCATCAGCGCGGTCTTGCCCATGCCCGACGCGCCGGACACCAGCTGCACCAGCCCGCCGCGGCGGCTGGCGGTGATCGCGTCGCGCAGCGTGGCGCGCGCCGCGATCCGGCCGACGAACGGCGCGCGGCGGGCCTGGCGCGCCAGCTCTCGGTGGCCGCCGAGGGCGCGCGCCCGAGCGCGGCCAGCACCGCGCGCCCCGAGGGCCGACGCGCCGGCGCGCGATCGAGCAGCGCGACGCACAGCGCCGCGAGCGCCGGCGGCACCGACGGATCGACGACGTCCGGCGGCGGTGGGTCCTCGATCCGCTTGCGCGCCATCAGCTGCGCCACCGGCCCGGCGAACGGGCGGGCGCCGGTCAGCGCCTCGTACAGCATCACGCCGACCGCGTACCAGTCGGCGGCCGCGGTCAGGGGCAGGTCGCCGGCCTGCTCGGGCGCCATGAACGCGGGCGTCCCCACCGCCGCGCGCTCGTGGGTGTGGTCGCTGCGCGCGACGCTGACCACCAGCCCGAAGTCGAGGATGACGACGCGGCCGCCGCGGTCGACCAGCACGTTCGACGGCTTGAGATCACGATGCAGCTTGCCGGCCTCGTGCAGCGCGGTGAGGCCGTCGGCGAGCTGGCCCAGCGCGTCGCGCAGGCGCGCCTCGTCGAGGATCCCCGGCGCGCCCGCCGCGGCGGACGGCCGCACCCACGTCGAGAACGGCTCGCCGTCGATCAGCTCCATCGCGAACATCCACTCGCCGCCCGCGGTGGTCAGCTCGTGCAGCGCGACCAGGTTGGGATGGACGAGATCGGACAGCGCGCGAAACTCGCGCTTGAAGCGGAACAGCGCGCGGCCATCGGTGGTGCGCAGCGACTTGAGCGCCACCTCGCGGTCGCGCACCCGGTCGAGCGCCCGGTAGACCACGCCCATGCCGCCCGAACCGAGCGTGCCGCGCAGCTCGTACCGTCCCTGGGCCGACTCGGTCACCGCAGGGGAGTGTACGCGCGCGCGGCCGCGCCGGGATCAGGGCAGCTCGCTGTACGGCACGCGGGCGGACGTGATGTTGACGTAGAAGTACCAGCCGCGGACGCCGCCCGGGCCGATGTCGCGATCGTCGGCGGGGATGGTGCCGCTGGTGCAGGCCGCGGCGCCCGAGAGCAGCGCGCTGAGCGGCTGCCCGCCGACCAGCGGGAGATCCGCGGGCAGGACGGTGGCCGCCGCCTGCGCCTCGCTGATGAAGCCGCGGATCAGGCCGTCGACCAGCTGGGTCGCCGGGTTGCCGACGTAGGTGCCGGCGAGGTACGCGTCCTCGAGCGGCACCACCACCGAGCCGAGCTGCACGCTGATGGACTCGGCGTCGCTGACGTAGCACGGGCCGTCCGGCGTGACCGGGACCGCGTAGGCCGGGTTGGTCGTGCCGGCCAGGATGCCCAGGCACTCGCCGGTGGCCTGGTTGTGCGCGGTCGAGTCGACCCGCTCGCTGGTGGGACTGCCGGTGCAGCTGGTCGCGTCGAACGGCACCGCGCACTCGCCGAAGACGACGTCCATGGGCGAGGTCGCGGCGCTCTGCGCGAGCGGCTGGAAGACGCTGAGGATGGTCAGATCGAGCAGCCCGTCAGCGGGCATGTCGCCGTCCTGCTCGATCGCCGGCTTGATCAGCGAGTCGTTGGCGTACGTGGTGATGTCGGCGCAGCTGCCGCCCAGCGAGACGTAGAGGTGCGGGTCGACGACGCGCAGCTGCACCACGCGGAAGCCGATCGGCTCGAACTGGCAGGCGCTGTCGCAGCCGTCGCCCGCGACCTCGCCGCCGTCGTCGCACTGCTCGCCGGCCTCGATGACCGCGTTGCCGCAGTCGGGCAGGCAATCGTCGTCGTTGTTGGCGTTGCCGACCACCGGGCAGCAGCCGTCGCCGTTGACCGGGCCGGTGATGGTCGGGCCGGCGCACACCGCGTCGCAGGTGCCGGCGCTGATCAGGGTCTCGAGCGTGCACGCGTTGCCGTCGTCACAGGCGGTCGGGCACGCGCCCGCGTCGCCGCCAGCGATCGCGGTGTCGCAGCGCTCGCCGACATCGACCGTGCCGTCGCCACAGCTGGCGGCGCAGTCGCCGTCGCTCGCCGAGGTCGCCCCGGCGGGGCAGCAGGCGTCGCCCTCGGCGGCCGCCGTGATCTCGACATACTGGCAGACCGCGCCGCAGTCGCCGGTGTCGGGCACGAACCGGGTGTCCATCGTGCACGCGATCCCGTCGTCGCAGGTGGTCGGGCAGGCGCCGTCGAGGCCGGCCGCGATCGCGGTGTCGCAGGTCTCGCCGGTCTCGACCGTGCCGTTGCCGCAGCCGGCCGGGCAGTCGCTGTCGTTGTTGACGTTGGCGCCGGCGGGACAGCAGCCGTCGCCGGGATCGGTGGCGGTGATGTCGCCGTGGCTGCAGCTGCGCAGGCACGCCTCGCCGGTGAGCTGGTCCGTGGTGCACGCCAGGCCGTCGTCGCAGTCGTCCGGGCACGCGCCCGGCTGGCCCGCCGCGATGCCCGGGTCGCACAGCTCGACGTCGCTGACGACGCCGTCGCCGCAGGTGAGCTGGCACAGCGTGCTGCACGGATCGTCGTCGAGGTCGTTGCCGTCGTCGCACTGCTCCGCGCCTTCGACGACGCCGTTGCCGCAGATCGCGGCGGGTGCGTCGGGCGGACCGGCGTCGCTGCCGCCGCAGGCGGCGAGGGCGACGGTGGCGATCAGCGACAGGACGAGTACGACCGGCCTGAGGTTCTGCTGGGACGGGACATTCCTCGAACGACCCATCGATCCGCTCGCTCGCCCTGAGCGCAGGGCGAGCGAAGCGAGCCCGCAGCCGAAGGGCGGGTGGCGAGATTCGTTCTTCCCATCCTTCGACTCCGGGCTCGCTTCGCTCGCCCTGCGCTCAGGATGAGCGACAGGAAGGCTGCGTTCCGGAGCACCCGAAGAACTTCGGGTCGGCGGTACTAGGCGGTGGTGCAGACGAGACTCGTTCGTGGCGACGCGCGTGCGCATGTCGTCCTCCAACCCGGCCCGGCCATCATAGGCCGCCGATCACCGGTGAGGTCAACCACGAATCGCCGACGCGGTGCTGCGGTGTGCGACCCGCGCGCACCGCGGCGCACCGCGGGCGGACGCGCGCTCAGGGCGTGATCTCGTCGGCGCCCATATCCGAGCGTCCGCCTTCCGGACGGTCGTCGCCGTCGAAGTCCGTGGCGACCGTGCTGTCCGGATCGGCGATGTTGCGCAGCGGCGAGGTCGGCTGCAGGTGGTAGTTGCGGGTGGCCGGGGCGACGAACATCGGCTCGAGGTCGACGTTGCCCGTGCCGACCACCGTCGGCGCGCCGATGTCGGAGTACGTCCAGGCGCAGTCGCCGTCGTCGCCGACCTGCTTGCCGCTGAGCCCCGAGGTCAGGTTGCCGTGGACGATGCTGTTGGTGAATGTCAGCGGCGTCGCGATCGAGGTGCACTCGACGCCGGTGACGGTGTTCGTGGTGCCGACGTTGCCGGTGACGGTGTTGAAGTCGAACTCGTGCAGGCCGGCGCTGGTGATGTCGGTGATCCGGATGCCGCCGAACGGGCTGGTCAGGGCGCCGTTGGACGCGAAGACGTTGTTGACCAGCGAGTACTGGCAGCCGGTGATCAGCATGCCGGCGCCGGCGGTGTTGTCGACCACCGTGGCCCGCCGCATGCGCAGCGTCGACGCGTTGCAGGTCACCGCGATCGTCGTGCCGGTGTTGCCCTGCGTGCCCGAGACCTTCAGCCCGACGATCGTCGCGTCGGCGCCGCCGCTCACCGCGAGGATGGTCTGGCCGATGACGCTCGACGTCGCGGTCGCGCCATCGGCGAGGATCGTCACGGTGCCGCCGCTGATCGCGATCGGCCCGGTGTACGTGCCCGGCGCGGCCTTGATGGTCGTGCGCATGCCGCCGACCTGGGCGAGGCCGAGCGCGAACGAGTTGCACGGCGCGGCGCGCGTGCACGTGCCGCTGCCCTGGCCCGAGGCCGACAGGTAGATGACGTTGGCCTCGTCGAGGCACGCGCCGCTCTCGGCGTTGCAGACCGCGCTGGTGCACTGCTCGTCGGCGCTGCAGCCGACGCATGCGTGCGCGACGGTGTCGCAGATCGGCGCCTCGAGGCTGGTGCAGTCACCGGGCTCCAGGCAGGCCACGCACGCGCCGCCGCTGGTGAAGCAGCGCAGCGTGCCGGTCCGGCCGAGGCAGTCGCCGTCGCCGAGGCACGGGCCGCACAGGTGCGAGCCGTCGTCGCAGACCGGCTGGTCCGGCGCGCAGCTGGTGTCGTCCTCGCACTGCGAGCACGTGCCGCCGATGCAGAACGGACGCTCGTCGGTGGTGCAGTCGGCTGGCCCGTCGCACGACGAGGCGCCCGGATCCGGAATGCAGGTGCGGCCGGGGCCGTACTCGCCGCTGTCGTCGCAGTACGGCCGCGCCGGATCGGTGCAGGGCGTGGCCTCACCCGAGCCGCCCGCGGCGTTGCACGACTGCTCGGTCGAGCAGCAGTAGTTCGAGTTGGTGGTCTGGCAGCCGGTCGCGGCGACCAGCGCGCCCACGACCAGCAGGCTGGCCAGCGCGATCGCGGCGCGGGTGCGCAGCTGCGGATGGGCGGATCGGTGCGCCGTGATGCTCATGTCGCTCCTCGGAGGCCTCGTCGGCGGCCATGATAGGCGCGATCGCAGGAGCGGGCCAGATCAGGCGGCGCCGGGTCCGGTCGAACGTGACCGGACCGGCGCTGGCTCGCGGCTCAGGCGCGCCGCCGGCGCCGCGCCCGCAGCGCGAGCAGCACCGCCAGCGCGGCCAGCAGGCTGCTGTGACCGCTGCCGCCCGCGGTGCTGCAGCAGCCATCACCACCGGCGTCGTCCGGATCGCCGGCGTCGGGGCCCACGCCGGTGCCCGCGTCCGGGCCCAGCTCCGCGGCGCAGCTGGCGTCACAGCCGTCGCCGTCCTCGGTGTTGCCGTCATCACACTCCTCGACGCCGTCCTCGCGCACGCCGTCGCCGCAGCGGGCCGCCGTGCAGTTGTTGCGGCAGGCGTCGGTCTCGACGTCGTTGCCGTCGTCGCAGTCCTCGACGTCCTCCTGGACCACGCCGTCGCCGCAGGTCGACGACACGCAGGCGTTGGTGCAGGCGTCGTCGTCGATCAGGTTGCCGTCGTCGCAGACCTCGACGCCGGCGCGGACGAAGCCGTCGCCGCACGCGGCGGCGATGCACAGGCCGACGCAGGCGTCGTCGTCGCTGACGTTGGCGTCGTCGCACTCCTCGACGCCGGCGTGGACGACGCCGTCGCCGCAGGCCGCGGCCGCAGCACGCGGTTCACGCGTCGGTGGCGATCACGTTGCCGTCGTCGCACTCCTCGACGCCGGTGCGGATCACGCCGTCGCCGCAGCGCGCCGCCAGGCAGCTGTTGCGGCAGGCGTCGGTCTCGACCATGTTGGCGTCGTCGCACTCCTCGGCGCCGCTCTGGACCACGCCGTCGCCGCAGCTCGCGGCGACGCAGCTGTTGCGGCAGGCGTCGGTGTCGACGAGGTTGCCGTCGTCGCAGGCCTCCTGGCCGGTCTGGATGAAGCCGTCGCCGCAGGTGGCGACGACGCAGGCGCCGACGCAGGCGTCGGTGTTCGACAGGTTGCCGTCGTCGCACGCCTCGACGCCGGGGCGGAGGAAGCCGTCGCCGCAGCTGGCGGCCAGGCAGACGTTGAGGCACGCGTCGGTGTTCGACGCGTTCTGGTCGTCACACTGCTCGACGCCGGCCTCGATGAAGCCGTCGCCGCAGCTGGCCTCGACGCAGGTGGTCAGGCAGGCGTCGCTGTTCGACCCGTTGCCGTCGTCGCAGTCCTCGACGCCGGTGCGGACGAAGGCGTCGCCGCAGCTGGCGGCCACGCAGGTGTCGAGGCAAGCGTCGGTGTTGGACCCGTTGCCGTCGTCGCACGCCTCGGAGCCGGCGAGGACGAAGGCGTCACCGCAGCTCGCCGCGACGCAGGTGTTGAGGCAGCTGTCCGTGTTGGAGGTGTTGCCGTCGTCGCAGTCCTCGGGGCCGTTCATCATCGCGTCGCCGCAGCGCGGGCCCATCGCGGTGCAGGTCGCGTTGCACGCGCCGTACATCCCGTTGGCGGCGCCGCTGTCGCAGACCTCGGGCGGCTCGAGCGCGCCGTTGCCGCACACCGACGTGAGCACGTACTCGTACGCGCCCAGGTCCCACTGCGCGCCGCCGATGCCGTTGCCGTCGAGCGGGCGGGACACGCCGAGCAGATCCGTCGCGGGCCCGGTGGTGCCGGCGTCGATGCAGACGCTCGAGCCCAGCAGGCGCAGATCGGTGGGCGCCGCGGCGAAGTTGGGGTTCTGGCTGATCGTGCCGGTGCCGGCGGAGGTGCCGATGTAGTTGCCGGAGCTGTTGTTCCAGACGTCCGAGTAGGTGGTGGCGACCGAGGAGGAGTCGCCGCGGTAGACGCCGTAGCTGTGGTTGGTGACGATGGCGTTGGTGATGGTGACGGTGCCGGCGGTGGAGGCGCTGGTGTAGACGCCGTAGGTGCCGTTGCTGTTGATCGTGCTGCTGCCGACGGTGAGCGTGCGCGCCGAGGTGGGCTGGAAGTAGACGCCGTAGGTGGCGTTGTTGCGGACGACGCTGTTGACCAGCGTGAGCGAGCCGGCGTCGGCGACGACGACGCCGGCGGTGCCGTTGCTGCTGGCGGTCAGGCCGGTGACGGTGGGCGCGCCGGCGCGGACCCACAGGCCGTAGGTGCTGGCCTCGGTGGCGGTGACGCTGGTGAGGAGGTTGCCGGCGGCGGTGCTGCGGTAGACCAGCGCGTAGCGCGCGTCCTGGATGGTGACGTGATCGAGGAGCGAGCCGGTGGCGCTGGCGAGCAGGTCGACGCCGTACCAGGTGCCGGAGCTGGTGGAGGACGAGCGGAAGAGGATGGGCGAGGCGACGGTGGCGTCGGCGAGCAGGGTGCCGCTGACCAGGAGCTCGCCGCGGCTGGTGTCGCTGCCGGCGCGCATGACGTCGGCGTTGCTGGTGAAGGTGAGGGTGACGCCGGGCTCGATCGTGAGGGTGATGCCGGCGGCGACGACGAGATCGCCGGCGACGGTGTACGGGCTGCCGGCGACGGTGAGCGTGGTGTTGGTCCACAGCGTGCCGTGCAGTCCCGGCGTGGCGTCGGTGGTGTAGGGCAGGGCGCCCTGGTCGAGGCCACCGGCGGCGCCGAAGCGGGCGGGCGAGTTGGCGGTGAGACGGAGGTCGGTGGTGGAGACGTAGAGCGGGTTGCTGGAGATCGTGCCGGTGCCGGCGGCGGTGCCGATGAAGTCGCCGGAGCTGTTGTTCCAGACGTCGGAGTAGGTGGTGGCGACCGAGGAGGAGTCGCCGCGGTAGACGCCGTAGCTGTGGTTGGTGACGATCGAGTCGGTGACGATGACGGTGCCGGCGGTGGAGGCGCTGGTGTAGACGCCGTAGGTGCCGTTGCTGTTGATCGAGCAGTTGTCGAGGGTGAGCGTGCGGGCCGAGGTGGGCTGGAAGTAGACGCCGTAGGTGGCGTTGTTGCGGACGACGCTGTTGACCAGCGTGAGCGAGCCGGCGTCGGCGACGACGACGCCGGCGGTGCCGTTGCTGCTGGCGGTCAGGCCGGTGACGGTGGGCGCGCCGGCGCGGACCCACAGGCCGTAGGTGCTGGCCTCGGTGACGGTGACGCTGGTGAGGACGTTGCTGGCGGCGGTGCTGCGGTAGACCAGCGCGTAGCGGGCGTCCTGGATGATGACCTGATCGAGGAGCGAGCCGGTGGCGCTGGTGAGCAGGTCGACGCCGTACCAGGTGCCGGAGCTGGTCGACGACGAGCGGAAGAGGATGGGCGAGGCGACCGAGGCGTCGGCGAGCAGGGTGCCGCTGACCAGGAGCTCGCCGCGGCTGGTGTCGCTGCCGGCGCGCATGACGTCGGCGTTGCTGGTGAAGGTGAGGGTGACGCCGGGCTCGATCGTGAGGGTGACGCCGGCGGCGACGACGAGGTCGCCGGCGACGGTGTACGGGCTGCCGGCGACGGTGAGCGTGGTGTTGGTCCACAGCGTGCCGTGCAGTCCCGGCGTGGCGTCGGTGGTGTAGGGCAGGGCGCCCTGGTCGAGGCCGCCCGCGGCGCCGAAGCGGGCGGGCGAGTTGGCGGTGAGACGGAGGTCGGTGGTGGAGACGTAGAGTGGGTTGCTGGAGATCGTGCCGGTGCCGGCGGACGTGCCGATGAAGTCGCCGGAGCTGTTGTTCCAGACGTCGGAGTAGGTGGTGGCGACCGAGGAGGAGTCGCCGCGGTAGACGCCGTAGCTGTGGTTGGTGACGATCGAGTCGGTGACGATGACGGTGCCGGCGGTGGAGGCGCTGGTGTAGACGCCGTAGGTGCCGTTGCTGTTGATCGAGCAGTTGTCGAGGGTGAGCGTGCGGGCCGAGGTGGGCTGGAAGTAGACGCCGTAGGTGGCGTTGTTGCGGACGACGCTGTTGACCAGCGTGAGCGAGCCGGCGTCGGCGACGACGACGCCGGCGGTGCCGTTGCTGCTGGCGATCAGGCCGGTGACGGTGGGCGCGCCGGCGCGGACCCACAGGCCGTAGGTGCTGGCCTCGGTGACGGTGACGTTGTCCGCGTCGAGGATCGTGCCGGTGGCCGAGGTGACGATGCCGTACCTCGCGTCCTGGACGATCGCGTGGTCGAGCGTGGCCGCGGCGGCGTCGGCGGCGACGACGACGCCGTACCAGGTGCCGCTGCTGGTGCTGGAGCTGCGCAGCGTGACCGGGTTGCCCGCCGTGCCGGCGACGGTGAGCGTGCCGTGGACCGTCAGCTCGACGCGGCTGGTGTCGAGGCCGCTGGCCTGACTGTCGCTGTTCGACGTGGCCTGCACGACCACGCCGGCCTCGATCGTGAGGAACGCGCCGGCGGGGATGCTGACGTCGCCCTGGAGCACGTACGGCGAGCCGGCCAGCGTCCACGTCTGGTTGATGACGTTGCCACCGGCGATGATCGTGTCGGCGGCGGCGGTGCCGGCCGATCCCGCGATGGCGACGACGGCGACCGCGCCGATGATCGCGCGGGTGGTGAACCTGGAAAGCTGACGGTGCATGCGCATGTCCCTCCGACGCGCGCGATGCTACCCGCTCGGTCCGCCCGGCGCCCGCGGATTGATCGCCTCGCGCCCGCCGTGGCCGGCGTCACGCCGAGGCAGATCAGGTCACATCGAGTCGCCGCCGCGGGCTGGCCTCACGGCACGCCGGGGGCGCCGGCGTCGAGGCGGCGCAGCGCGCCCGACGACGTCACGTAGAGGTCCTCGCAGGCGAGCGCGCCGCGGCCGAAGGCCATGTTGGCGGCGGCCGCGACGCCGGTCAGCACGGTCTCCGGCGCCGGCGTCGGCGTGCCGGGCGTGAAGCGCAGGACGGTGCCGCCGCTGTTGTTGGTGACGTAGATGCGGCCCTGCGCGTCACGGGCGAGGCCATCGGGGTTGCCGGTGCCGGTCAGCGCGGTGACGCGCGCGGTCTCCTGCATCTCGCCGTCGAGGGTCAGCCGGTGGATGATCCCGCTCTGGTACGACGCGACCAGCAGCGTGCCGTCGGCGTCGAACAGCACGCCGTTGGGCTGGGCGATCGTCGTCGCGGTCACCTGGGTGCGCACGCCACCGGCGGTGGACACCCGGTAGACGTGGCCGCTGGCGGCGAAGTTGCCGTAGTAGATCGCGCCGTCGGGGCCGATGGTGAGGCCGTTGGCCGAGCCGGCGGCCGGGTACAGCGCCGTGCCGGTGGGCGTGGCGGCGCTGGTGTCGATCTCCCAGATGTTCCCGCCCGAGCCCGGCGTGGCGACATAGAGGATGCCGGTCTCGCCCAGCCCCATGCCCCAGACCGTGGTCGCGCCCGCGAGCGTGACCCAGCTGTCGTCGCCGTCGGCGTCGCCGGGCTGCCAGCGGCCGACCCGGCCGCCGCTCTGCGAGTAGTAGATGGTGCCGTCGGGCGCGATCGCGATGCCCTCGGTGCCGCCGAGGCTGGCGAGCGGCGGCGTCGCGGTGCCGCAGCCGGTCGCGGCGTCAGGCCCGGCCGCGTCGGGCGCGGTCGGATCGGCGTCGATGACGGCGGCGGCGTCGGGCGCGCCCGGGTCGGCATCGATCGAGTCGCCGCCGCCGCCGCCGCAGGCGACGAGGGAGCAGGCGAGGAAGGCGGGGGCGAGCAGCGCGCGGGGGGACGACATGGCGCGCAGTATCACCACGGCCGAAACCTCGACGCCACGACGAAGCGAGCTAACGTCGTCGGCGTGAGCGGCAGCACCCACAGCGTCCACACCCACCTCGGCGTCCGCGCCAGCGAGTACGACACCGCGATCCGAGCGTTCGTGCCCGGTTACGAGGCGGCGATCGCCACGGTCGTCCGCTGGCTGACCGGTCACCTTCCCGACGGCGGCCTGGTGATCGACCTGGGCGCGGGCACCGGCGCGCTCGCCGGCGCCATCCTCGCGGGCGTCCCCGCGGCGCGGGTCCGCCTGGTCGACATCGACGCCGCGATGCTCGACGTCGCGCGCGCGCGCCTCGCGCATCACGGTGATCGGGTCGAGTTCGGCCACGCCTCGTTCGACGACGCGCTGCCGGCGTGCGACGCCGTCGTCGCCTCGCTGTCGCTGCACCACGTCCACGACCTCGACGCCAAGCGCGCGCTGTACGCGCGGATCCACCAGGCGCTCGCGCCCGGCGGCCTGCTGCTGATCGCCGACGCCTGCGTCCACGCGCACGGTCCCGCGCGGGCGCGCGTGTTCGCCGAGTGGCGCGCGCACCTGCAGGCGCACGGCATGACCGCCGCCGAGGCCGACGGCCACTTCGCGGCCTGGGCCGCCGAGGACACGTACCAGCCGCTCGCCGTCGAGCTGGCGACGCTGGCCGCCGCCGGCTTCGCCGCGCCCGAGTGCTTCGGCAAGCAGGGCCCGATGACCGTCTTCGGCGGCTTCCGCGCCGGCTGACCGGCGCGCGGCCGAGCGGCCGCGGGCTCACTGGTCGGTGTAGATGAACAGGTCGTCGCCGCCGGTGGGCACGACGATGACGATCGTGTCGGCGCGGGTGGCGTCGTCGAGGCCGGCCCAGGCCTCGGCCGCGACCTGCGCGTGCTGATCGTCGTAGGCCAGGACGGCCAGGATCTGCTTGGTCCAGCGATCGTCGTCGGAGACGTTGGCCGTCGACACCAGGATGTCGTCGAGCTTCTTGTCGAGCAGCGTGGTCGCGGCCTGCGGCGTGTACGGGTCGCCGAACGGGAACGTCATCGCCCGCGTGACGCTCACGCCGATCTTGTGGCCGTCGATCTCGACCAGGATGTCGGTCTTCTTGCCGTCGACGTCGTAGACGATCTCGGTCTCGGTCTTGATCAGCGCGGCCAGGTCGCAGCGGGCCAGGACCTCGTACGCGAAGACCTCGGAGTACACCGAGCTGCCGCCGGCGTTGCCATCGAGGATGATCTCGACACCGCCCGGCGTGAGCAGCGGGCGATCGTCCGGATCGTCGTAGCGCTCGGCGAACGACAGGTCGAGCGTGAACAGCGCGGGCGTCGCGCCGGTCAGCTCGGGCTCGCGCAGCAGGTCGCACATCCCGCTCAGGTCGCCGAAACCCGCGAGCGGCAGGCCGCTCGCGTCCGGCCCGCTCGCGTCGGGGCTGGCCGCGTCGGGGCTGGCCGCGTCGGGGCTGGCCGCGTCGGGCGCGGTCGTGCCGTCAGGCGCTGCGCCCGTCGCGTCGATCGCGCCGTCGCCGGCACCGTCGCCGCAGGCGGCGAGGGCGACGACGAGCAGCAGGGCCGGGCGGTACATCTGCCCCACTCTACGCGGTGAGGCGGGGCGCACGCCACGCCGTCGTGCAGGCGGCGCACGGGCGCGGCCCGCGCGCCGCATCGTGCTAGCGTGCCCGCATGTTCCTGCGCATCGGCGCCATGCTCGTGATCGCTAGCTCGGTCCTCGGCGTCGATGCACGCCAGGTCCGCGCCGGCGGTGCTTGAGCTGGCTGAAGCAATCCAAACCTCCCGGTCGGCGAGGTCAACGACGAAGCGCTGGCACCCGGCGATGTCTCCGTGCGCCTGGGGACCTTTGCGACCCTGGTGAACACGCAGCACGACGACCGCGATGACGTCGTCGGGCAGGGCGTGATCGACATCGTCCACGATCAGGACCTCACCATCGCCGAGGCGCGCCTCGCGGTGGACGTCGGCCTGAGCGCGTGGCTCGACGCCGGGCTGGTGCTGCCGCTGCGCGGCATCGCGACGTCCATCCGCTACCTCGACGGCGGCGGCGACGAGGTAGCGCTGGTCGACGACGGCATCCACCACCGCGACGAGACCGTCTGGGGCCTGGGTGATCCGATGCTGCTGGTCGGCGCCAGCCGCACGGTCGCTGCCGACGTGCGCCTGCGCCTGCGCCTGGGCGTCACGGTTCCGCTCGGCCGCACCGAGGAGGACCCGTTCACCCTGGGCGACATGGGGCTCGCCCATCAACACATCCAGCTCGGCACCGGCACGATCAACCCGGTGGCCTCGGTCGAGGCGACGCGCGCGTTCTCCGCCGACGGCGCGTGGCGTGCGGCCGCGTTCGTCTTCACGCAGCAGGTCGTCTACGAGGGCGGCAAGGGCTACCAGGCCGGTGATCGCTACGCGCTGGGCCTGCGCGGCGAGTGGGACGCGCGGCGCCGGCTCACGCTGCGCGTCGGCGCCGATCTGCAGGCCGAGCGTGCGGAGCGCTGGGGGGGCGTGGTGCACGAGGACGAGGGCAACCAGGGCCGCATCGACGTCCTGCTCGGCGGCGGCGTGCAGTGGCAGGCCGGCGGTGGCCTCACGCTCGATCTCGCGGTCAAGGTGCCCGTGGTGACGCACACCGTCGGCGGGCAGCTCGACATGCCGCTGATCCTCGAGCTCGGCGCCTCGTGGTCGCGACAGGCCGCGCGGCCTGTGAAGGCCGATGGCCACGAGCACGGGGAGGACGATCACGATCACGAGCACGAGCACGGCGACGACGGCCACGACGGCCACGACGACCACGACGACCACGACGACCACGACGACCACGACGGCCACGACGGCCACGACGACCACGACGGCCACGACGACCACGACGGCCACGCCGACACCGCCGGCCTCGACATCACCGACCTCGGCGTCCCCGGTGAGCGCGTCGACCTCGTCCCGGTCGCCGGCAAGATCACCGTCTTCGACTTCTGGGCCGCGTGGTGCAAGCCGTGCAAGGAGCTGGGCCGCGCGCTCGAGGCGCTGGCGCGCGAGTTCCCCGATCGCCTCGCCATCCGCCGCGTCGACGTCGTCGACTGGGACACGCCGGTCGCCGCCCAGCACCTCACGCCGGGCGGCTACAACCTGCCGCACATCAAGGTGTTCGACGCCGCCGGCGCGCTGGTGCTGTCGCGCAGCGGCACGCCCGACACGTCGGTCGACGCCCTCGTCGACGCGCTGCGCGCGCTGCTGACCCGCTGAGGCGCGCGCGGCGCGGACCCGCCGCTACCTGACCGCGCGCTCCAGCTCGTCGAGCGCCTCGCCGCCGTACACCGCCAGCCGCTGCAAGTGCGGCAGCGCCTCGCGGCACCCGGTGTAGCCGAAGTTCAGCGTGTCGACGTAGCTGTTGATCGTGATGTTCAGCCCGTAGCCGTGGAACGGGATCGACAAGGGATACACCGCCTCGAGGCGCGCGCCGCGGAAGTACAGCGCGCGCTCGGGCCCCGGCACGTTCGAGATCACCACGTTGAACGCCGGCCGCATGCGCCCGCCCATGCCGGTCACCGTCTGCAGGCTGAGCGGCGCCATCAGCATCGCGCTGTACTGCAGGATCCCGTTCTTGGTCAGGCCCTGCAGCTGCTCCTTGGCGCGCGAGGTCGACGCGATGATCGCGTCGAGGCGCGCCGCCGGATCCTCGCGGTCGGTGGCGAGCGAGGCGAGGATCGCGCCCACCGCGTTGCCGCCGCCCGGATCGCCCTTGGGCCGGACGTTGACCGGCAGCATCGCGATCAGCGGCTGCGCCGGCAGCGCGTCGAGCTCGAGCAGCAGCCGCCGCAGGCCCGACGCGCACAGCGCCAGGCACACGTCGTTGAGCGTGCCGCCGGCGGTCTTCGCCACCGCGCGCATCCGCTCGAGCGCGACCTGCTGGGTGGCGAAGCGGCGGTTGCGGCTGATCCGCCGGTTGAAGATCGAGCGCGGCGCCTGCATCGGCGCGATCAGATCGCGGTCGTGGGCGCGCGCCGCCCGCACCACGTTCATCAGCGCGCGGCCGGCGTCGCGCGCGGCGCTGTACTGCTCGCGCCCCGCCGCCATCAGCGACGCCAGCGTCGGCGGCTCGTAGTCGTCCTCGCCGAACGCCCGCACCCGCGGCGGCTGGGTGAAGAACATCGGCGTGGTGCGCTCGTCGGGGTCGCTCGACAGGCTGGCGGCGAGCATCCGCATCGACGTGTAGCCGTCGATCAGCGAGTGGTGGATCTTGAAGTACAGCGCGAAGCGGCCGCCGCTGAGCCCCTCGATGAAGTGGACCTCCCAGGGCGGCCGGTGGAAGTCCATCGGGATGCCGTGCAGCCGCGACACCAGGATGCCCAGCTCGCGCTCGTCGCCCGGGGTGGGCAGCGCCGAGCGCCGCACGTGGTAGTCGATGTCGAACTCGCGGTCCTCGACCCAGCCCTGCAGCGGGTTCTTGAGGAACTCCGGCGTGCGCAGCTTGAGGTTCCACGGCGCCGTGACCTCGGGCGACGCCTTGAGCTCGTCGCTGAGCTGGCGCAGCAGCCCGGGCGGCGCGTCGGCGGGCGGCGTGAACGGGAACAGCCCGCCGACGTGCATCATCGATTCGCGCGACTCGCCGGCCAGGAAGACCGAATCCATCATCGTCAGTCGCTTGGCCATGGCTGATTCTCGCCGAAATCGGCGCCGAGGGTCAGGGCGTGGTCAGCTGCTTGCGCTTCGCGTCGTACTCCTGCTCGGTGACGAGCAGGACGCGCTCCTCGAGAGTCGCGTTCAGGGTGCCGTCGGGGAGCAGGTACTCCTTGCGCGTGGTCAGCGTGGTCTCGCCCAGCCGCCCGGTGCCGGTGATCGTGCCCTCGTCGTCGATGATCTGCAGCTGGTAGGTCCACGAGGTCGACACCCACGGGTCGCCGGCGAACGTGACGGTGCCGCCGACGCCGCTGCGCTCGTCGCTGGCCGCGAACACCGCGCCGTCGCCGGTCCGCACCATCGTCGTGGTCACGGGCGCGCCGTTCACCATCCAGGTCTCGACGATGGTCGCCTGGGACGGGCGCACCTCGCGACGCAGCGTGGTCTCGCCGTCGATCCACAGATCGCCGTCGACGCCACGCATCTGCACGGTGCCCGCGTAGAATCGGGTGGATGGCTGCGGCCCGATCGGCCCCGACGGCGCCGGCCCCCGGCAGCCCAGCACCGCGACCGCCGCCACCGCCACCACCACGCTCGCGCGCTTCGTACCTTGCATGCGATGCACGTTGACCGATCGCGGTACGGCGAGCAACGCTGCGCGGGATGAACCGCCGCGTCACCGTCGCCGCCCTGGTCACAATCCTGGTCACATTCACGGCGTGCGGCGAGAAGAGCCCGCCGCCGACGCCCGCGCCCGCGCCGACGCCGGCCGCTGACGCCGCGACCGTCACGGCGTGCGCCGCCGACGCCCAGCACTGCTGCATGCCCGACGGCGCGGTCGTCGTGCCCGGCGGCTGCCAGCCGATCTTCCGCGACGGCGAGCAGCCCAACGTCGAGCGCGCCGACGACGGCACCTGCCGGACGATCGAGTGTCACCTGCGTTGCCTCCCGGACGACGCGCGCATCGCGACGCCAGCCGGCGACGTCATCGTCACCCGGTTGCAGCCCGGCGATCTGGTCTGGACCGTCGACGCCACCGGCGCGCGGGTGCAGGGCCACGTCGTGCGCGTCTCGTCGCGGCCGGTGCTCGCGCCGCACACGCTGGTCGAGCACACCCTCGCCGATGGCCGCGTCGTCCGCGCCTCGGCAGGGCACCCGGACGCGCGCGGCGGCGCGCTGGGCGCGCTCACGCTGGGCGCCGCGCTCGACGGCTCGACGATCACCGGGACGCGCGTGGTCCCGTACACCGGCTCGTCCACCTGGGACCTCCTCCCCGACGGCGCCACCGGCCGCTACTGGGCCGACGGCGTCCTGCTCGGCTCGACGCTGGTCGGTGCGCCCTGAGCCGCGGCGCCGGCACCAGCGCGCGATCAGGCGGCTGCGCTGACCAGCCCGCGGACCTGCTCCACGACCCGCGCCAGCCCGTTGACCACGAACAGGTGCTCCTCGCCGTCGGCGGTGACGACGCGCAGCCGGGTCCGCAGGCCGCCGTCGAACGGATTGCCGGTGGGACCGCGGCGGCCGACCTCGCGGATCGCGATGAACGCGACCGACCACACGCGCGCGCCCAGCGCGCGATCGACGCGGTTGGGGCGGAAGATCAGCCGGCGCTCGGTGGCGATCAGCCGGCCGCCGAGCGCACGCCAGCGCGACGACCGCAGGTTCGCGAGCACGCCGAGTCGCTCGGTCTCGCCGTCGGGTAGCGGTCCGTCGGGGACCCACCAGTCGAGGAACGCCATGACGGCGCGATGATGCCGCGCGCCCCCGGAATGATCCATCGCGGGCGCGCGTTGACGCCGCCGATGCACGCGCGCTCGATCGTCGCCCTGTCCTTCGTCAGCCTCGCCGCCTGTCGCGGCCCGGCGGGCCCTGCCGGGCCCGCCGGCGTCGCGGACCTCGACGATGAGTCCGCCGCGGCGGCGCCAGGCGAGCCGATCGCGCTGACCTACCTCGGCGTCGCCGGCTGGCAGCTCGACGCCGCCGGCAAGACGATCTTGCTCGATCCGTACTTCACGCGCCCCGACCTCGACGCCGATGCGCCGATCGCCCCCGACCCGACGGCGATCGCCGCCCACGCCCCGCCGCGCGCCGACCTCATCATGATCGGCCACTCGCACATCGACCACCTGCTCGACGCGCCGTCGGTCGCGCTGGCCACCGGCGCCCAGCTGATGGGCAGCCTGAGCACCACGCGCGTCGGTCGCGCCAGCGGCGTGCCCGACGACCACCTGCTGCCGATCAAGGGCGGCGAGGACTACGCGATGGACGGCTACTCGGTCCGCGTGATCCCCAGCCTGCACTCCGCGATCGGCGACAAGCACATCCTCGGCGGCGAGATCCCCGCGGCGCCGGCGCTGCCCATGCGCTTCGGCGACTACGCCGAGGGCGGCACGTTCGCGTACCTGGTCCGGATCGCCGGCCACCAGATCCTGTTCTTCAGCACCGCGAACTTCATCGAGCGCGAGCTCGAGGGCCTGCGTCCCGACATCGCCGTGATCGCCACCGGGCTGCGCGGGCAGATCCACGACTACACCTGCCGCCTGCTGCGCGTGCTCGGCCACCCGCCGCTGGTCTACGCCACCCACTTCGACGACTGGCAAGGCCCGCCCGTCGACGAGCCGCCCTCGGCCGATCTGCAGGCGTTCATCGCGGAGGTCGAGGCCTGCGCGCCCGGCACGCGCGTGATCCTCCCGCAGCACTTCGTGCGGATGACCGCGCCCTGATCGCGGCCGCGACGTGTGCCCGGCGCCCCGGCGGAAGGCGGCGTCGGCGCCCAGGTTCCCACCGCGCTCGCCGCTTCCCGTGGCGCCGGTTCGGTGCGAGTGTCGCGCCGTGAAGCTGCTCAGCACCCTCCTCGCCGCCTCGTTCGTCGTCGTCGCCGCACCCGCCTGCAAGGGCAAGGACGACCCCGCCGCCAAGGGCGGCCCCGCCGCGCCGGCGGAGCAGCCGTTGCCGACGTGCAAGCCCGGCGAGCTGGTCCAGGCCGGCGCGTGCGTCGCGGTCGTCACCGCCGCCACCGTCCAGGCCGTCCAGCAGCAGGGCGATCGCCTCGATCAGCTGGGCAAGGTGCTGGACGACGTCGCGGTGGTGGCCGGGCCGATCGAGCTGCTCAAGGCCTTCCGCGAGCTCGACGCCTGGAAGCAGATGGTGTCGCTGGTGCCCGAGCTCGCGAAGGCCGAGGGCGTGATCGACACCCTCGATCAGGGCGTCAAGCAGCTCGCCACGTTCCGCGCCAGCCTGGGCGACGTGCGCACGCGTCTGGGCGCGATCGCCGCCGAGGTGCAGGCGGTCTACGACGGCACCGGCACGCGGAAGAAGGTGGAGGACGTGCGCGCGATGATCTCCGCCGAGGTCGCCGCGGCGACGACCTCGCTCGAGGCCGCCACCCAGCAGCTCGTCGAGCAGGTGGTCGCGCCCGCGCTCGCGCAGTTGCAGGACGTCGCGGCCATCGTCGAGGGCGCCTGCGCGCTGGGCAAGCTCAAGGGCGGCGGCGCCGACTTCGACAAGCTGTGCGCCCAGGCGCGTGGGGTCTTCGGCCCCGCGCAGACGTACCTCGCCGGGCTGCGCACCGAGCCCGCGATGCTCCTGCGCGAGCTGACGACCGCGCTGCAGACCCAGCTCGCCGCGCTGCTCGATCAGGCCGCCGCGGCCGCGCTCGACGGCGCGCAGACCCGCGTCGACGCGCTGCTGAAGACGCCCTGACAGGGTCGATCAGAACGAAGAGATCCGATCAAGTTCCGCTCACCCTGACAGGGTCGATCAGAACGAGGAGATCCGATCAAGTTCCGCTCACCCTGAGCGGCCCGAGCGCCAGCGAGGGCCTGTCGAAGGGTGGGTCGGGGCCGCCAGTTCATTCTGAGCGACCCTGTGAGCGGGCGATCGGCGAGTCTCACTCTGATCAACCTCTGATTCCGGGCGGCAACCGCGCGCGGCGCGCGCCGCGCGCTGTCGTCAGAGCTCCTCGGGCAACGAGTACGACATCGCGAGCTCCGCCTGCTCGCTCTCGTCGTCGGTGGGGCCGCACGTCAGGGTCATCGACGCGCTGTCGGAGGTCCAGTACGCCGCGAGGTTGTCCTCGCTGCTGCTGCCCAGCGTGGCGTCCAGGGCGCCGCGCACCTGCGAGAACACCTCGCCGCACGCCGGCATCGAGGCGAAGACCTCGGGATACGCCACGCTGATGTAGATCAGCGGGCCGCCGCCGAACGTGAAGGTGATCTCGGCGTCGCGCCCGCCGTGCGGCGCGCGCAGGAGCAGCCCGTCGCCCTGCGGCGTCGCCGCCGGGTACTTGGCCTGCACCGCGGCGAGCTCGTCGCCCCAGTCCAGCCCGGGGAAGCCCGAGCTGCCGGGCGGCATCGCCTGCGGCGCGGGCGCGGTCGGGCCGGCGTTGTCGGTGGTGGCGCCGCCGGCCGTGGCGCCGCCGCCGCCGCAGGCCGCGACGGTGAGCAACGCGCCGGCGAGCATGCCTCCGGTGACGATGGCGATGGCGCGCGCCGTGCGTGCGCGGGACGTGGCGGCGAAGGGCTGGGCGTTCATCAGCGCGAGAGTATCGCAGGCCGGTCCGGCCGCGCGGCCAGCGGCGGCACGCCGCGATCTGCGCCAGCCACGCGCTGCCGATCGCGCCCGCTACGGCGGGCTCGCGAAGTCCTCGTCGGCGTAGAGCGCCTGCATCGTGGCGGCGATCTCGTCGAGGTCGCCGCGCTCGATCACCCGCTCGGCGCCCGCGAGCCGACCGGCCCACGCGCCCTCGGCGTCGCCGGCCGCGCGGTGAAAGTACGTCGCGCACGCGCGGGGCCACTTCGCCTCACCGCGCGCGGCCATCCCGCGCGCGATCGAGTCGATGCGCGCGCGCACCTGGTCGCGCGGCAGCGGGCGGGTCCCCAGGATGCAGCCCATGCCCTTGCGCACGTGCTCTCGCGCGTTGCTCTCGTTGCGACAGTCGAGCCACAGCCCCAGGCCGCCGATGCCGACGAACAGGCCGAGTACGAGCAGCCGGCCCGGCCAGGGCGACGCCGCGTCTGGGGACTCGCTGGACGCGGGCTCTGCCACCTGGCGACGATAGCCGATCTCGGCAGGGCGCTGCGCACGCAACGCGTCTGCCTGCGAGCCCGTCGATCACGACGGGCAGCGCGCGAACCGGCGCGGCGGGATCCCGATCGCGGACGGCTCGCGCTGGCATCGTCGCGACCCGGTCGAGGCGCGGGTCGGCGTTCGGTAGACTCCAGCGAATGCCGAGCCCATACCGCGCGCCGACGTCTGCACTCCGCCCGTCGCCGTCGACCCGCCGCACGGCGCGCCTCGCCACGATCGCCGCGCAGCCCGCGCCAGGCGCACGCCAGGCGCACCGCGGCGTCCGCGGCGTCCGTACGCGCGTCGCCGGCCTCGTCCTCGTCGTCCTCGTCGCCCTCGCCGCCTGCCACACCGCCCCCACGCCCGCGGCCTCGCCGTCCGCGCCCGCGACCACGCCGCAACCGCGGCTGATCGTCATCAGCATCGACGGCCTCCTGCCCGACGTGTACCTCGACCCCGACGCGCACGGCCTGGCCGTCCCGCACCTGCGCGCGCTCGCCGCCCGCGGCCTCGCCGCGCGTGGCGTGCAGTCGGTCCTGCCGACCAGCACGTACCCGGCGCACACGACGATCGTCACCGGCGCCGTGCCCGCGACCCACGGCATCACCACGAACCGGCCGCCCGACGGGCTCGGCAAGAACCAGGAAGGCTGGCGCTGGTACGCCGAGGACATCGCGGTGCCGACGCTGTGGACCGCCGCGATGGCGCAGGGCCGCACCGTCGCGCTGATCACCTGGCCGGTCACCGTCGGCGCCGACGTCACGTACCTGGTGCCCGAGGTGTGGCGCGCCGGCACCGTCGACGATCAGAAGCTGGTGCGCGCGCTGTCCACGCCCGGGCTGCTCGACGCCGTCGCGCGCGACACGCCGACGCTCTGGGAGCACCTCGTCCCGCCCGACGTCCACGACGACGCCCCGTTCGCGATCGCGCGGCACCTCGCGGCGCGCGGCGACGTCGACCTCATGCTCGTCCACGCCTGGGCCGTCGACGACGCCCAGCACGCGCATGGCCCGTGGAGCCCCGAGGCCATCGCCGCGATCGAGCACGCCGACGCGCTCCTCGGCGGCCTGCTCGACGTGCTCCAGGCGAGCCCCCGCTGGGCGCAGACCACCGTCGTCGTCCTCTCCGACCACGGCTTCGAGCCCGTCACCACCCAGGTCCGCCTCGCGCCCCTCTTCATCGAGCGCGGCATCAACGCGCTCGGCCCCGACGGCAAGCCGTCACGCACCCGCGTCACCCTCGCCGCCAGCGGCGGCACCGCGTACCTCTACCTCGACGACCCCACCGCGCGCGCCGACGTCGACGCCGCCCTCGCCGCCGCCGTCGCCGCCACCGCGATCGCCGCGGTGCACGGCAAGGACGAGATCGCCCGCCTCGGCGGCGACCCCGCCGCCGACTACCTCCTCGTCGCGCCACCCGGCCTGCAGTTCAGCGAGAAGCGCACCGGCCCGCTGCTCTCGCCGTCGGGCGGCAAGGGCGACCACGGCATGCTGCCGGACGATCCATCCATGCTCGCCGCCTTCATCGCCGCCGGCCCCGGCATCGCAGCCACCGAGGTCGGCACGCTCGCGATGACCGACCTCGCCGCCATGCTCGCCGGCTGGCTCGCCATCGAGCTGCGCTGACGCCGCGAAGCGGCTACGGCGCCCGCGTGATCCGGTCGAGCGCGGGCGGGTCCACGGGATCGTGGCTGCCCAGGTACGCCGCGAGCGCGTCGACATCGATCGCGCCGCCGACCCGTTCGGTCCCGGCGGCGAACACCGTGAAGCCGTCGCCGCCGCTGGCCAGATAGCTGTTGACGGTGACGCGGTAGGTCGAGGTGGCGACCACCGCCACGCCACCGATCCGGATCGACGCGGCGTCGACCTTGCTGCCGATCGGCGCCGACGCCGACCACGTGTACGCGAGGCTCGCCGACGGCGGCAAGATGCGCGTGGTGGTGGGCTGCCACTGCTGCTCGAGCGCGGCGTCGAGCTGCGCACCCGTGAGCGTCATCGTGACCAGGCTGTTGCCGAACGGCTGGACCGTGAAGATCTCGCCGTAGGTCACCGGGCCGGCATCGAGGTCGGCGCGCACGCCACCGGGGTTCATCAGCGCCACCTGGGCGCCCCCGAGCGCGACCGGCTCGGAGGCGGCGTGCTGCGCGTCGGCGATCAGATCGCCGAGCGCGGTCTCCCCGGCCAGGCTCGCCACGCGACCGATCGCGGCGGTCGTGGTCCCGACGACGCGGTTGGCGAGCGGCGCCACCAGCGCGAGGTAGCGATCGAGCAGCGACGTCATCGCCGCGGGCGGCGTGACGTCGCGCGTGACGATCAGGTTCTCCGCGTCGACCGCGGCGACGTCGCCGGTGGTCGGATCGAGCTCCAGGATCACCCGCGTGACCAGGCGTCCCGCCGACGCCGCGCTGGTCACCGGCAGCCCGCCGACCACGCAGTTGTACGCGGCGTGGGTGTGGCCGGTGACCAGCAGATCGACCGCGTCGTCGAGCGCCGTCGCGATCTCGACGATCGCGCCGGCGATGCCCACGCAGTCATCGTAGAGACCGGCCTGGAACCCGCCCTCGTGGACCATCACGACGATCGCCTCGACGCCGGCGGCGCGCAGCACCGGGATCAGCAGGTTGACCGTCGTGACCTCGTCGCGGAAGTCGAGGCCGCTGATGCCCAGCGGCGTGACGATCGCCGGCGTGCCCTCGAGCGTCATGCCGATGAACGCGACCGGCACGCCCTCGATCTCGCGGATCGCGTACGACGGGAACAGCGTCCGATCCTCGGCCTCGACCACGACGTTCGCCGCGAGGAACGCGAAGCTCGCGCCGGCGAACCCATCGCCGTCCTGGCACCCGTCGACGGGATGACAGCCGCCGTCCTGCATGCGCAGCAGCTCCTCGCTGCCGTCATCGAACTCGTGGTTGCCGACCGCGTTGTAGTCCAGGCCGATCAAGTTCATCGCCTCGATCGTCGGCTCGTCGTGGAACGCGCCCGACAGCAGCGGCGACCCGCCGATCAGATCGCCCGCCGACACCACGACCGTGTTCGGCTCCTCCTCGCGCAGCGCCGCGACGTGCGCCGCGAAGTACGCCGCCCCACCCGCGTCGACCGTCACCGGAGGCAGCCCGGCGGGAACCTGGACGATCACCTGGCCGCCCGCACCCGCCGGCGCCTCGAGGTTGCCGTGGAAGTCGTTGAACGCCAGCACCTGCAAGCGGACCCTCGCGCCGGGCGCCGCATCCGGCCTCGCGTCCGCATCGCCGCCGTCCGGCACGCCCTCGGCGCCACCGCACCCGACGACGGCGCCACCAGCCGCGGCGACAGCGAACAGCAACGCGGCACGGCGGCCGAAAGTTCTCAGGATGTGCACACCGTCGATGCTACCCCGGCCCGCTCGGCCGGTTGTCGCCGAGCCCGCGCCACCCGATGCCACCGCCTCCCGGCCGTGGTAGGACTGCCGCCACGCGAGAGTGGCGAAATGGTAGACGCGCGGGATTTAGGTTCCCGTCCTTAACCGGGTAGGGGTTCAAGTCCCCTCTCTCGCACCATCATTTCAGTCGGTTGAGAAAGCCCGGAAAGCCTTCTCGCCTTCGTGGGAACCGGGTCACCGTTCCCCGTTCCCCACGGACTCCGGCAGCATACGCGCGGGATCGATCGTTCCCGCGCGCATGCGATCCGTGCCGAGCCGCCCCATCACCCGCCGCGTCTTGGCGCTGTGCGCCGCGGTGCGGTCGGTGTAGTGCATCTCCGCCACCTGGATCGAGCCGTGACCCAGCGCCTGCGCGACCAGGTGCGGCGTCGCCCCCGCATCGGTCGCCAGCGTCGCGTGCATGCCTCGCAGGCTGTGCGCGCAGACCTTGGGCACCTTGGCTTCCGTGCACGTGCACATCGCCTTCACCTGGTAGAGCACCCAGTACCGATCGCGCTTCCGCCCCGCCTTCCGGGGCTTCCGCTTGTGATGCGGCTTGCCGCCGCCGAACAGCTGCGCCTCGGGCGCGCGACCTTCGGCGAGCTTGAGCAGGTACGGCGTCAGCAGGTCCGGAACCTCGAGGGCCCGCTTCGAGCGCCGCGTCTTGCCGAACGGCACCCACAACAGGCGCCCCTCGTGAACCACCACCATCGACCCGTGTCCCCCCTTCAGGCATTCACACAAAATTGCGGGACTTGACCGGTTCACGCCGCTGTGCTGGAGGAGTTGCGACGGCAGGCGCTGGCTGGAATTCGCGGCACCGAGCGCGCCTCGAAGCTCCAGACCGAGAGCCGAGAACTGCGCGAACTCAAGCGCGAGCTGCACCGCGTGGTGCGAGTGGCGCGGCAGCTCGAGCGTCGCGGGCCCGGGCCCCGCGTAGCCGACCTCGCGCCGCACGCGCATGACGCCAACTTGGTCGTCGCGTTCTCCCCAGACGGCGCTAAGCAGGCTCGCCCCAGACTTCTTGCTCCTCCACGGCGAGAGCTGCGCGCATCTCATCTGACAACCGAAACCGTGACTCAGGGTACGTCGAGGCGACCGCTGCCGCACCCTCTTCGACGACGCGTGCAAGCAACCCCGGCACCACCTGGTCGTCGCGGCCCGCCGCGAACTCGCGTGCCCATGCATGGCGCACGCGAAGGTGATGCGCTTCTTTGGGCATCTCGGCGAGCCGATTGGACCACATGACGGTCGAGGTACCGCCGAGCGGCCGGTTCAGCTCATGGTCCAGCGCCTCGGCCGCCACCATCGCGAGCACATCCGACAGATTCCTCGTCTCCTCCACTTCTTCGAACGCTGCGCGGCGAACCATGCCGTCGAGGTGAGTAACGCGCTCGTACCAGGGCCCAAGAGGCGGCGGATCGGAGAACGAATGTCCGCGCTTGGCCAATGCTCTCGTCGCCGTGCGGCGGACGTGGTCGAGCGGATAGCGCGTCAACTGGACGAGCAACTCGGCGGCTCCGTCCCCCTCGACGTCGCTCAGAGACCCGGCGATGACGTCCACCCATATTCCGAGTTCGACGAGGTTCGTTAGGAGCGGGATCGCGCGTTGGAAATCCACACGACAAAGCCCTTTGACGATGCCTTCGTGGCCGAAGTACATGCCGCGTTGGGCATCGAGATCAAGGACGAACGTCGCAAACGTCCTCGGAAATGCCATCGCGCCTAGCGCGTCGATGACGGGGATCTTCACATGGTGGAAATAGCTATGATGCCTGCTTCGCACTCGCTCATCTTGAAAGCGATGTCGATCGCGCCGCGCAAGCCCGACGAGTCGCCGCGCGGCTGCCTCGGTCTTCGAGTGCCCGAGCAGTTTGATCGATTGTTCGAGTCGTCGATACGGTCGCTCGTCGTGCTCGAACTCACGCTCGCCCAGCAATTCGTCGAGAATCGAGAACAGCTCTGTTTGCACATTGTCGGTAGCAGCCAGCTTCCCCAACAACTCCTTGGAGAATAGCGAGAGGAGATCTGCCCAGTGGTACTTACTCTTGGGTTGCTTCCGCCAGCGTTTGAGAAACGGCTCAACCAGGTCGTCGGCACGATCGATGCGTTCGAGAACCTTGCTGACGTATCGATCAGAGCTGCGGTGCGTCGTCGATGCGCTGATGCCGAGAACGGCGACGGTCGTCGAGTTGGCCGCGTCCAGTGCCGCCTCGACGGCGCGCTGCGCTGCCTCGTTGTTCTCCAGTTCTGGGATCGCCCCGAGCAGCTTACGGATCGAGGGTGCGCGATTGAGGAGCGCGGTATCCGGCTTGTCGTTGTTGATCACAGCCGTCACGGCTTGAACGAGGGCGGGCGGCAACACCTCATCGAGGCCCACCGGGCTGATCAGCTCGCCCGGGGCGACGAATTCCCCAGCGAGATCGACATCGGGTCCCTCGACGTGTAGGGCTGGATCAAGCTCATACGAACCGCTCGCCTCACTCCACCCCACGCTCTGGACATCGTCATCGACCCACAGGGCCGCGTCGTCTACGACGGCCCGCAGCTCCTTGAGCGCGTCGAAGAGCTGCTGCGTATCCCAGCCGTCGTAGGTCTCAGGCTTGACGAAGCCCCACGCGAGCAGCCCATCGGCTCGGCGGTCCGTGGTGATATCGAGCCGATAGCTCTCGCCGGGCCATTCCTTCTTTTGCCAACCGATCGCGTGCCGCGCCAGGCGAACGCGCTCGGCATCGGTGAGCGGCTGGTCGCGAACCAGCGTGTATGTAATCGAATACCCCACGACAACTCCTAACCGCGGACGCTACGCGCAGCGACGAAAGCATGACTCACTTGCATGCCTCATAGGTCTTGACCTTGGGTGCGAATCCCGACTTTCCATCAGCCCAACAATGGTCTGCCTCCGACCGCCCCTTGTAGTGCTTGTTCACGTCCGAAAGATAGCCGTCAACTTGGTTCTGCGCAGCGCTTGGGTCATGTGAGCTGGGCTTGAATTCCCAAATCGTGCACTGAGGAACACTGACGCAGTCTGCGCGTCCGCCGTTAGCAGGGAACTCCTTTTCTGTACACTGATACGTTGAGCTTCCCTGCATGTCCTTGTGCTTGTCTTGCCCGTACTTCGTGGCCGCCGCGATCTTCGGATTGTTCATCCCCTTCGGAATCCCATCCTTGATGTTGTCGAGCGTATCCTTGTCCCCGCGCAACTTCTTGAGCAGGTCGGCGCCCTTGGGAAACGCCTCGTACTGCTCTGCCTCATTCAAGAGCACCTCGTAGCGTTTGACCAACTCGTCGTACTTCGCGGTCACGTTGCGCTGCATCTCGCTGGTCATGTCGTTGGCCTTGCGCGTCGCCTCGTCGCTCGATGACTCGATGTCCAGCTTGCAGATGTCGTTTATCAGGTCCTTGAGATTGTCCTGGTCCATCTTGGTTACCGCGCGTCGATCCGTGATGTACTGGTTCACCTTGGTCGTGAGCGCCTCGATCTTGTCTTCGGTCTCATCTTCGAGATCTTCGAGCTGATCCGCGAAGTCCTTGTGCTTGGAGCCTTTCGCGATCTCGTCACAGGACCGATGGGCGTTATCGAGCGCCTTCTCCCAGTAGTTGTAGATGCCCGATGCGGAATCCTTCAGATTGTCCGAGATATCGCGCCAGCCAGCATCGCTGAGTGACAAGCGCCTAGCGTCATCGCGCTCGCGCTGTCGGTTCGACTTGTTGTCGTCGGCGTTCTTGAGCCCGGTCTTGACCTTGGCTCCGATCTCGTTGGCTTCCTTGACGAGGTCCCGTAGCGCGAGGAGATCCTTTTTCGACGCGAGGTTCTTTGCTTTGTACACGAGGTCGCGTTCCCAGTCCTCACACTTCTTCGGCAGCTCGTCGAGCTTGTACTGCCGCTGCTTGATCGCACTGAGCTGCAAGAGCGCGGCCTTGTACTCCGTGATGTAGCCTGGCCATTTGTCCACGATCTCGTTCGCGCGTCTATCCGTTCCCTTGATCTTGTCGAGGTTGTTGATCCCGCGTTCGATCTTGTCGGCCTGTCGCTTCGTTGTGGCGTAGTCGAAAGAGGTCGAGCGGTGAACTTCGCGAAGTTGACTCGCGGTTTCTTTGAGGTCCTCGTCGAACTTCTTGATAATCGCGGCACGCAACTTGTCGGTGTCGCCAAGGTCGGTCATTGCCTTCTTGACGGCCGGGTGATCGTCCCAGTCGTCCCAGTCCTTGCAGACCTTCTCGGCGTCTTCCCACTTGTCTTCCCAGTAGTCCCAGATGGCAGTCGCGCTCTCGTGCAACTCGCTCTTGACGTCGGACCATTCGCCGTGTGTGTCCGAGAACTGCTTCGCGTTACCGCTCAAGCGCTGCAGCTCGCTTTCGTCGCGCTTACCATCCGTCAGCTGTTGCGCAATCGGCTTTCCCATCATCTCGGCCATCTCCGGGATCTTCTGGAGTCCGTCGAGGTCCTTCTTGTCCACGTAGGTCCGGATCGTCTCGGCAAGTCGCTTGCTCGCCTCAGCACAAAGCGGCGAGAGCTTATCGACGCTGTACTGTCGCTCCTTGAGCTTCTTGAGCGCCTGCGCCGACTCCTTGAACTTGTTTACGTAGCCTGGGTACTTCGACACCATTTCGTTTGCGGTGGAGTCATTGCCTTTGACGTCCTTGAGGTCATCGACGACGTCCGCCACGTCATCGGCTTTGCGGATCGCATAGTCGATGTCGCTGGCCGACGAATCTCCGACAACACCGTCCAAGTAGTCGGCGGTGTCTTCCAGGAGATCCTCGATCTTGTCGATATAGTTTTTTCGGTCCGACCCCTCATCCGCGTAGGCCCACAGGGCCACGGAGACGATGCCGACAGCGACCACGGATGCTGCGATGGTTAGTCTTTTCATGACAGTCACCCTCTCCTAGAAGTAGTCGTCGTCCTCGACGATCGGGTTGGTGTCTTCGGTGTCGGTGTCGTGGTCAGGGTCCTCGCCCGTGTCTCGCGCAGCATCAGGCTTCGGCTCCTTCGGGGGGGGCGCCTGTTCGCTGTCGCTCGCCGGGACCTCGGGCCTTGCAGGTTCCGGCTTCTTCGTTGTGCTCGGATCAGCCTGAACGATCAGAACACGGTCGCTGTTGATGCCGCTGCGCGTGAGAACTTCGGGGAACGTCTGGCAGACGTGTAGCGGCTTGCACCCGCCGTCGTCGCGTACGCTGATGCGAGTCCGTTCTTCGGTGAATCCTGCATCCTTCATCGCTTGCTTCGCACGCGCGAGCGGCATGCCGATGACATCGGGCATCAGGTGCCACTCAAGGTGGTCCCCGATTCGGCCGTGGCGTGGATCTTCGGTCTGAACCCGCAGCGTTAGGGGCAGCCTCGCGGGCTGTTCGGCACCAGCGACGGGGTGGTGGTAGCAGACCTCGCCAAGTTCAATGATCTGTCCTTCGACGACGCTTCCGCAGAGGCTGCTGTCGTCGGAGACGGATCCCTGGAAGCCGGCCCTCTTCAGCGCCGCGAGTGCGGCGTCCTTCTGCATCCGGAACATGTTCGGGATGCGGACGTTCCCGGGTTGCGCGGCGGGCTGGCCATCCGGCTCGGACGAACTGTTGAGCCCGAGGCCGGTTGTCGAGAACTTGCAACTCCAAAGGGCAAGGAGCAGCGCCGCACCAAGTGCAGAATTTCGCATGAGTTCGTCATCCTCCAGAATGGCCGCAGCGCAGGCGACAGCAGCGAAGTTGAGTTGTGCCACATCGAGTGGTGGCAGTAGCTGGCAAAGGGTGGGGGAATCAACTTCGCCCGGGGGCTGGGGACGACATCGCCCGAATGGGGTGGAAGAGTGAACGCCAAATGCGAAACGGCGCCGGGGCGATCGTTCAGGACCAAGGGGTGTGCTTCTCATCCTGATCACGCCGCGACTCGGACCGACTTCCGCAGCGGTCGCAGCGTGAGATCGATCGCCTCGTCCCAGCGATCGCTGACAGCGAGCGCGCGGAGTCGAAGGACGTGGCGGCCGGTGTCGGCGTTCCATCGCGATCCGGCCCGCTTCATCCGGACCTGGACGAGGGTCTTGCACGTGGCCTCGACGTTTCCGCTGCCGATCGGCAAGCCAGCCGCGCGAACGGAGGCGTAGTTCATCCGCGCGCGGTGGTTGTCGAGGTAGGTCATCGCTTCGTGGACCGGCTGGCTGCCGACCGCGCCGACCACCACGCACTCACGTCCCGAGTCGCGTAGCTCATGCAGGATGTCGGTCGCCGCGTGCTCGACGTTGAGCAGCCGCAGACGCCAGCGGGCGAGCCGCGCCTTCGGATCGCCGTCGAGAAGCGGGGCCGCGGCAGCGAGCTTCTCGACGAGGTGCCAGAAGTCGACGACCTGGACGACCTTGCGGTCGAGCCGTCCGCCGACTTCGGTGGCGAGTTGGTGGACGACGTCGTGTGCGCCGTCGCTGAGCAACGCGACCTTGAGGCGCGGGCGCTTCGCGAGCAACTCGCGGACGTCGCCCGCGATCCCGTGCAGCAGACTACCGGCGCCGTCGTCGGGCATCGCGCCGTAGCGGATCGTGTGTAGCGCGGCCCCGTCCTTGTCGTGCAGGGTCACGGTCGCGACCCAGGCCATGCGCCACGCCACGGTGATCGGGCGCTTCGCCGCGCCCTTGCGCGGTCGCCCCGGCGGTCGCGCACGTGGCTCGATCATCGGCAGCGACACGCGGTCGAGGCCCACGCTGACGCTCCGCGCCTCGGCGGGCGGCTCGTACGAGGTGATCAACGCGTCCTCGATCTCGACGTTGCGCGCAGCGTACAGCTCGCCGACGGCGTGCGTGACCCGGTCGAAGCTCGACGTCGAGTAGAGCAACCGACCGGTCTTCGTGGCGCTCGCCTTGGCCTCGCGCGGCGTACCTTGCTGGACGTGGTGTGCCATCGCGAGCGCGGTCTGGGGCAGCCAAGCGCCATCGACCACGCCGACCTGCAGGCCCACCGGATCGACGACCTTGGCGTTGCGTTCACCGTCGCGGCGGAACACCGACCGCTCGATCTCCACCGGCTAGCGAGGTGTGCTGAAGACAACGCCGGGATTGTGGACGCCACGACCATTGAGCATGCGAACAAGCGCTGGATCCGAACGTCCCTGTTCAGCAGCTACACAGCCATCGAGGCTGCGATGAACTCCCGTGAGACTCGTGCTGGTCGTCGGAATCAGGTGATCTACGCGCTGGGTCAGTTCGACGGCAACGAGTTCCGATATAGTGACATTGAGCGAGTGGTTCGGGATGCGTTTCTTGACACCGATGGGATCACTCTTAAACGTGTCCGGGGCACTTGGTGATCTGTCGAGTGCTCCTTCCCCGATTATTCGTCGCACCGCTAAGGGGGATGAGTATCGATTCGTTAATCCAAAGTACAGAATGTGTATCCGCGCGATGCTCAGAATGACTGACGACGGACGTATTGACAAGATCGACCCCCAGGCCCTCGTAGACTAGCGCGACGGGGTTCGAATCCGCCGGCTCCTCGATCGACTCAGTGCTCGCTGTCCGAGTCCGCCGCAAGGATGTCTTGGATCGAGACAACGCGAACGGCAGTTCCGCTGGCGACAAGGAAGAGCATCGACTTGCCGCCGCCCGAGATCTCGCTGTAGTCGAGGCGCACTCCGATCACGGCGTTGGCGTTCAGCTCGGACGCTTCCTTCCGGAGCTCAGCCAAGCAGATCTTTCGGGCATCGCGTAGGGCGTTCTGCACGCCTTTGCTTCGGCCGCCGACGAGGTCGCGTACACCGGCAAAGAGGTCGGTGAACATCGACATGCCGAGGGCGCACTCAGCGGTGATGATCTCGATCGTCTCGGCGATCTCGTAGCCAGCCAGCGACGGTGCGGTCGTCAACGCGACTGCTGGTGGTTCAGGTGGCTGGTCCTCGGGGCTCGCCGGTAGCTGATTGCGAACCTCGATGGAGACGTCGCGCACGGTCTCGCATCGCTCGCACATCGCCGTGTTCGCGTAGTCAGCGGATGGATACTCGAACCGGTGGGGCGTCTTGGTCTTGCACGTGTCGCAGCTCAGCTGGACTTGGTGGATCGCCATCGCAGGCACGATACCAGCGTGTCGTGTCGACCAACGCCGCCGACACCGTCGGGGTCGGAGCGAACAGGACGCGCTGAACCCGGCATTCGACAAGCCGGAATCACTTCGATCACGTGGACGGATCCGCTGGGTAACGACCTCAACTCCTCGAACGCGCAGGGGAATCAGCCTTCTCGGGTCAAGGTGCTGCGCGCAAGTCGTTGAGGTCGTTCACCTCGCGCGGGATTTAGGTTCCCGAGGATCACATCCGTGGGGGTTCAAGTTTCCCCTCTCGCACTTTCATTTCAGCCGCTTGCGAAAGCCCAAAGGCTTCCCGAACGGTGCACGAAGCCTTTGCGCGACGCCAGCGAGGCCGGCGCTACTCCGCGCGGCGGTTGGTGTCCGTTGCGATCGCCATCCGCTGCTCGACTGTCGACGTGCAGGGGCGGTAGTCGTTGCAGGCCCAGTCCGGGTTCGGCGATGTAATCGAGGCCGTCCAGGTCAGCGACACCTCGTTGGTGCCCGTCACGGATCCGACCGCGTTCAACGTCGCCTCGTAGTCGGGCATGCCACACCCCGGCGCGAGCCATGGCTGTTCGCCAACGAGCTCGTCACCGTCGCGTGCGAGCCCGAAGCCGTACGAGTCGCCGAGTCCGGCGCAAGACGGGTCCTCATCGGGAGGCCCACAGACATGGACATCGAGGCTGATCGGGCTCGCGACGACATCGGCGGGCATGACGCTACCGACCGTGAGCGCGCCCGGTCGCAGTGACCAGTCGAGCGCGCAGTCGCCGCTGATCTCGGCGGTGCTCAGTTGGTAGAGGCCGCTCGTGACCTCATACGTCGTCGGGTCGTTGCCGCACGCAGCGAGTGCACCAGCAATCAGAACGCCAACGGCACCAGGACGCCTCATGGTGCCTCGCGGTATCGGCCCTGCTCGAAGCGCAGGGACTTCTTCTCGACCCGGTCGAGTTGCTCGCGGTCTGCCTGCTCCCGCCGCACGACAGCGATCAGTTCTCGCCACGTACCCGAAGGTTGCTCGGTCTTCTCCGCGTCGGGGGGGAGCTCGATCGCGAAGACATAATCGGGCCCCCAGACCGCGACGAACTCGTCCCCCCCCACAAGCGACGTACACGCCGGTCACTGACTCGCCCTTGCTGCCGGTGCTGCCCATGAAGGTCAACCCGAAGTCGAGCGCCTGATCGCCGTTCAGGTCGATTCGCCAGTCCACGATCGCGAGCTCGTCGTACTTCGCTCCACCGGGATCCGATCTCACCTCTAAGTCGCCGTCGACGTTCGCCTTGAGGTGGGTACGCGGCCCCTCGGGACACGCAGGAGCGTATAGCCGGTCGTGCGCCTCGGATCTCGACGGTGGCGGGGAGTCCGCGCCTGGCTTCGGTGAGCAGGCTACCGTGATCGCGAGCGCTGCGAGTGCGATTGGAGCGCGCGTCATGGCACCCACTCGCTCATCGGCTCGAAGACCCGATGTCAGCGTCCTCGACGAGCATCGAGTCGCGCTCGGTCGACAGGCCGCTGTTCCCAAGGGTCGTGCTGTCCATGTGTAGTTCCTCGGAGCGATCCGGAGGCGCGAACATGTTCCGGAGGCATGACGAGCGACTCGCCCGCTGTATTCCAGCGCGCGTGACTCGTGCGACGCGCTGAGCGTGAGGCGCTGGCCCGCGCGACCGTGGCGGCGGCGCCAGACATGCTGCTGACGCTGGCGGCGCGGCTGCAGGCGTTGCTGCTGCCGTGGCGCCAGCGGCGGCTGACGAGGGTCGCGGACGACGACGCGGCGCGGGCCGAGCTCTACTCCCTCTGCATCTCGGGCTGGTAACGTGGCGGTGGTGATCGCCGAGACGCCGCGACTGCGCGTCGAGCAGCTGGCACCCGCGCACGCCGCCGAGCTGTTCCCGCGCCTGCTCGCGCCGGAGCTCTACACGTACATCGACGAGGACCCGCCCGCCTCGGTCGAGGCGCTGCAGCGGCGCTACACGCACCTCGCGACCGGGGGGCGCGGCGACGAGGTCTGGCGAAACTGGGTGGCGTTCGTGCGCGACACCGGCGAGCCCGCCGGGACGTTGCAGGCGACGATCTTTCCGGATCGCCGCGCGCTGATCGCGTACTCGGTGCTGCCGCGGCTGTGGCGGCGCGGGATCGGACGCGAGGCGGTCGCGTGGTTGCTCGGCGAGCTGGCGCGTGACGGCGTCGTGCGCGCGGAGGCGCTGATCGACACGCGCAACGCGGCCTCGATCGCCCTCGTCGAGCGCGTCGGGTTCCAGCGTGTGGAGACGATCCCGTTCGCTGCGACCGTGCACGGCGAGCGCAGCGACGAGCACCGCTACGCACGTGCGCTGGACGGAGCCGCGATCTCGTGAGCCGCGGCGGTTCCCCATCGTCCGGAAGCACACCCACAACGAGTGTGGCGCGGCGCTGGCGACGTCCGGAAACCGGACACGATGGGGAACCCACGCACGGGAACGGAAGGCCGTTCCCGTGCGCCAAGAGGCTTCGATCGGGCGCTCCCAGGCCCCGGGGAACTCTCCAACCCGTTGTTCGCGCAGGGGACATCGACTTCCTGGGTAAGTCTTCTGCGCGCAACGTGTCGGGATCGTTCGCCGGTTCTGGGATTTAGGTTCCCGTCCTTAACCGGGTAGGGGTTCAAGTCCCCTCTCTCGCACCATCATTTCAGTCGGTCGAGAGTCCAGAATGGCTTCTCGCCCTGCTGGGAGCCTCGACGGGGACGTGGCAGGCTCGCTGCGATGAGCTGGGATGTGTTGTTTCAGGATCTGCCGGCCGGAATCCGATCGCTCGACGAGATCCCGGACGACTTCCGACCTCGGCCGCTCTGGTCGCGTGATGCGCTCCTGTCGCAGCTACGCGCCGCCGTGCCGGCGATCAACCTCGACGACCCCGCCTGGGGCGTCCTCGATGGGGATGGGTTCTCGATCGAGTTCAACATCGGCGACGGCGACCCAGTCGACTCGATGATGCTGCACGTGCGCGGGGCAGGTGCATTCGAGGTCGTCCGGGAAGTCGCGAGGGTCCTTGGCCAGCCCGCCATCGACTGCAGCGCGGGCGGGCTGATCGACTTCGCCGCCCCCGAAGCGAGCGCTGGCTTCGAAGCGTGGCGCGCGTACCGGGACCGGGTCGTCTCGTCCGCCAAGGATGAAGCGTGACGGCTAGGTGCTCGGCCATCCCATGACCAAGAAGATCGGCCGTGGCGCTTCGACACTCGCGCGCGAGGACGGCCCGACCGCGACCGCCGTTGCGGCGTCACGAGTCAGTCGCCTCGAATCAGCCGCCGAAGATCTCGTCGGAGTCGCCCGATCGCGCAGCCGTCCCGCATCATGCAGCGCATGGTGATCCGCGCATCTGGAGACCCGCGATGAACCGGCCGGTTGCCAGGCTGTACGTGAACGCATTGATGACGCCGAGCGAGCTCACGGCACGCGTGGCCGAGGCCCTCGGCGGCGTGGTCGGGCGAGGCGGGTTTGCCACCGCCGCGCTCGAGGGCGACGTGCGTCGCGGCGCTGACCACGAGCCGGCCACGGTGGCGATGGATCCCCAGGACTACATCCGCTATCCGTACGCGGTCGAGGTCGAGGGCCGCGACGGCGTCGAGCTGAACCGGTACGTCGAGGGCGTCGGGCAGGTGATGCGCGTGCTCGAGCGCCTGGGGGCGAGCGTCGTCGCGGCCTGCGACTGGGAGGACGAGCTTCCGGGCGCCGGGAAGCTGGGGCCGGCGTTCGCGGTGCGCGGATCCGCGGGCGACGGGTAGGCCGGACTGGCGGCATGGCGCAGAGGGTGGGCAGCGCACGTGTGGTCACAGCGCGACGATCCAGCTGAGGCCCGGGGGCAGCATGGTTCGTGCGCGTTCGTTCGGCGATGATGGTAGTTGTCGTTCGACGCTTGTCTCACGTCGACATGTCGATCTCGGAGTACACGGCGTCGAGGCCAATGAGCCAGTCTGATGCGCGACGTCGCTCCATGGCGATCGACTGGCAGATCTGGATGCGATCGGCGTCGGCGCGGACGATCGGCACGCCGCCGATCGCGAGGTCGTTGTCGCTGATCGCGACGCCGGTCAGGTCGAATCCTCCGAACCAGATCTCGCCGGCGGCGAGCTTGACGAGATCGACACCCTTGCCGTTGACCGAGAAGTCGCGGAGCCGCCAGTGCAGTCCAAGCTGTCGATCCGACAGCGCCGACATCTCGTCGTGCGAGCGGAGTGTCGGGTCGACGAGCGCGGCCGGTAGGTCCGTCATGAAGCCGATCGACGCGAACAGCGGTGCGGGCTCGGACTTCGTCTCGTGGTCGGGCAGGTCGTAGGCGCGCAGGCCCCACGCGAGCACGGCGACACCCTCGGTCAGCCAGGTCGCGTCGACGATCTGCTGCCGCGTCCACGTGCTGGGGTCCGAGGCGAGTAGCTCGCGCTCGTGGAGCTCGAGTTCGCGATCCAGCCCGACCTGATCGATCCACGCGCGCACTCGCTCGGCAGCCGTGCGTGTAGCGCCGCGGTCGCCGCGCTCAGCGTGCAGTCCGCACCACGCCAGCGAAGCCAGGCACCAGGCGCGGCGCAGGACGCGTTCGGGGGTGGGTGGCTCGGGATCCTCGTCTTCGCTCTCCTCGTCGTCCTCCTCGTCGTCCTCCGCGTCGGCATCGTTGGTCGGGGCGGGCGGCGCGACCTCTCGCGGCACCGCCATGACGAGGCCGTACCAGATGTAGATTCCATGCGGCAGGAACAGGAATCCGTTCCCGCGTTCCGCCAGCAGGCCGACCAGCGCGCGTACGTCCCTGTCGAGGCCTGGCTCGACGACGATTCCGAGCACCTGGACAGTCGCGCGGACACGCGGGAGCAACGACAGATCGCGAACTTCGCATCGTGCACCGATGTAGTTCGTGAGACCGAGCAAGTGACGCTGCAGTCCGCCCTCCGGCGGGCCACCGTTGATCGTGATCGACGCGGCGGGGAGCTGCACGGTCGCCAGTTCGTCCCCTCTGCAGGAAACACTGGCGCTGCGGGCGACGGCGCGCACGTCGTCGATGTCGAGCGCGCGGGTCAGGTAGAGGGTCACGTACTCGGGCATGTCACTCCTCCATCGACAACAACTCGGGCGTCTGCCTATCCGCGTCCGCCCCGATACCCTGCCGCGCGCTCGCCATCAGCATCTGCTGCAATAGCCTCGCCCCCGACGGTTCGTTGTACATGGTCACGATCGAGAACGGGGTCGTGACCGGACCGTCAGGCCCCACGCCGCGAGGCTCGCGGCAAGCCCAGCCCAGAACAGGACATCGGCGACGGCAGAGATCGCGCTGACGTGTCGCGTTGGCGCGAGTCCCCTTCGACGGAAGTGGAGACGACGAACGCGGGGATGCCACGACGGGCGATCTTCCAGGTGAGCTGCCTTCCTCCCCAGCCCCCATCCCCTTCGCCACGGCACTCGGCTGCGGTCGCCCCGAACCGCGTGGTCCCCCAGGTGATCAGCCCGCCGACCGCAAGCGCCGCAATTGCTACCAGCATGGTCGCGCGGGTCCCATCCACCCGGCCTCGAGCGACGAGGCGCGCCCCGGCAATCAGCCCGCCCATCCCGATGCACGCCACTGTCAGGACGCCGAGGGGGCCGGAGAACAGGTCGTGAAGCCGTCCGATGGCCGCGACGTCGTAGCTTGAACACGGATGCACGAACATGACGGGCGAAGCCTTCGCGGCCGCCCCTGAACGTGCCACGAACACGACCGACGAGCACACTGTCGCTGCATCCTCGGTGATTTCCCAAACCGCCTCGCGGTCCGGATCGGGTTAGCCTAGGCCTTGGGCTTGAGGCTCCTGAAGAAGCTCCTGGTCGCCACCCTTGAGGTCGGCGGCGGTCTTGACCTCGCGCTGCACTGCATGGCTTAGCCGCCGATCTTCTTGCGGAGCTGGACCTTGTGGAACTTGGCGTCGTCGGCGCCCTTGCACCTGTACTTCCGGATGAGCCAACTGTCGGGACGTCGCCTCGCGCTTGATGAACGACGCGAAGTCGGCCTCGCCAGCGTCCTCCTAGAGGTGACATGGCCTTGGCCTCGTCGAGGCTCTGGCTGGAGTTGTCGCTCGCGTCCTCGACGAGGAGATCCTCGAAGGTCCGGTGGTTGGCGCAGAACGCGGCCAGGAGAAGGGTTCTGATCCTCGATCTTGGCGTCCGCTGGCACGTCGATGCTGAGCTGCAGCTTGTCGTTGGTCTTGGTGACGAGGTTCCTGGCGGGCTCTGGGCGCCTCGACGACGGGCTTGGGCGGCCTCGACGACGGGCTTGGCGGGCTCGGGGGCCGGCTTCGGCTGCGCTCTCCTCTTCTTGCAACCGAGGACGAGGATAGCGAGGGACACGGAGAGCAGACGGGTCAGCAAGGTTGGGAATGCTAGACCGATGTTCGGACGACGCGCCACGACTGGTGGGGCGCGAGCAGGCAAAGTCGGGCGGGAGGGTGTCGTGGGTGCGCTCGGTGGTGGTCAGGGCAGGGGCTTTCTGCGATGGCAGCGTCTTCGTTGACCGCACCGACGATGAGCACGTCGCGGACTGGGGCAGTAGTGCAAGGCAGTGCCGTGAGAAGCATCGAGCGGTAACAGCTCACGACGCTGCTGCCATCGAATCACGTCCACTTCGAGACGCTCATCCTCATCAGAAGAACACTTCCCGTTTCAGCGGGCAGCCCAACGCATTCTGGTGCTGCCGAGAATCATGAAGTGCGACAGCAGTTCAACTGCTTTTGCGCCAGCGAGGCCTTGTGGCCGGACGACTTCGCCGTCTTCGCTGCGCTAAAAGAGAGCCGGCCCCATGCGGCCGTGGTTCGACTGGCCAGCACCGACCGCGATTTCAACCAGGAGAATTTGGCCCGGGTGCGGAGTGCTCTGGTCGATGCCATCGATCAGCAGAAGGTGCTGCAGTTTCTCCACCGGCAATGCAGGCCATGCGCGCCAGCGCGTCAACGCGGTATCCGGATCATTGGTGACCTCCCCCACCCTCGTAGCACACGATAGCGCCGAGGTTTGGCCGCACCGCAGGCTGGCCTGACTGGACGACGCCGGACAGCCCACGGTAGTGGCCGGGGTCCTCCATCACTTCGCCGTCGACGGCCAGCGCTGGGGCAACCCCCTCTACGACTGGCCAGTACTCCACGAGAGTGAATTCACCTGGTGGCGTCGCCGTGTCGGAAAGGCCCTGGAATTATACGACGCCGTCCGCGTGGACCATTTCCGTGGCTTCGTGGAATACTGGGAGATCCCCAACGACGAGCGGACGGCGACCAACGGCCAGTGGCGTCCCGCGCCAGGTCGCGAGTTGTTCGCGGTACCGAGGAGTTCGGGAATCGCCTGCAGATCATCGCCGAGGATCTCTGGCGTCATGAGTCGTGGAGGACCAGTTGCGCGACGACTTTGGTTTCCCCGGGATGCGGGTCCTGCAGTTCGCCTTCGGCACACCCACAGAGCAAGCAGTTCCTGCCGGATGCCTACGTGCAGAATTGCGTGGCCTACACTGGTGACCCACTACAACGATAACAACGTCGGCTGGCTCAACGACTGGCGCTCGCAGTCCGCGCTCACGCGACCAATGCGAGCGGGAACGCCAAGCCCGCCTGGCAGCGCTTCAGATCCCGGACGCGAGATCAACTGGCGATGATTGCGACTCTACTCCGATCCAAGGCTGGCGCCGTGTTCTTCCCTCTACGGGTCTGGGAAGGAGAAGGTCTTGCGCAGGTTGTGCAGGCCAATTCGCGTCGTGCGGCGAAGCCCTTTGTGACGGTGAATATGGGCGCATTGCCGTCTGAGCTAATGGAAAGCGAGTTATTCGGCGCGGAGGCTGGCGCTTTCACCGGTGCAAACAAGACCCGCGCCGGGCGCGTTTCGAGGCGGCCGATGGCGGGACATTGTTTCTTGACGAAATAGGAAACCTGTCGTTACCCGGGCAGGCCAAGCTGTTGCGTGTATCTGCAGACCGGCGAATTCGAGCGTCTTGGCAGCAGCGATACCCGGACAGCATCGGTGCGGGTTCTCAGCGCGACCAACATGGATCTGAAGGCAGCGATTGCGGAGGGAGTATTCCGCGAGGACCTGTTTTACCGTCTCAATGTGATCGAGTTACGCATCCCGGGGCTGGCACAGCGGCGTGACGATATTTTGCCGCTGGCGCGGCATTTCCTCGGCGGCGAGTATGAGATTGCGGCGGAAACCGAGCGCCTGATGCTGCGTTACCCGTGGCCCGGCAACGTGCGTGAGCTGCGCAACGCGATGGAGCGGGCACGGGTTTTGGCAGCCGATCGACGCATTGCGCCAGCGCTGCTTGGCCTCGACAACGGGGGGCCGGGTGCAGTGGCCGATGCGAGTGCAGGGTCTGCAGATACGATCGATCGCAGCCAGCTGGAGGATGCGCTCGCACGTCACGATGGCATCGTTGCTCGCGCGGCCCGCGATCTGGGTTTGAGCCGGCAGGCATTTTATCGCCGTATGGATAAACACGGCATTCCGCGGGATTGACGAGAGTGGGTAAACGGGGTCTGCGTTTTTCGCTCGAGGGCAAACTCGCGCTGGCTTTCTCGGTGGCATTGCTGACCGGGTTGATCACGATGGCGCTTCGCGGCCGAGTGGCTGGATTCGGCCTGGCTTGCAATGCTGATTGCCGCGCCGGTGGCAGTGGCCCTTGGCCTGTATCTGTTGCACCGGTTCGTCGTGCCATTCAATCGTGTATTGCAGGCGCTCGTCGTCGGTGTATCGGGGTTGAGCGGAGGCGACTTCAGTCTGAGTATCGCGGAAACCAGAAATGACGAGCTCGGCCGGCTGGTAGCAGCCTACAATGAAGTTGGCGATGTTCTGCGTGCCGAGCGCCAAAGTCTGTATCAGCGTGAGCTGATGCTCGATACCGTGATTCAAACCAGCCCACTCGCGCTGGTGCTGACGGGACCGCATGATGCGGTGGTCTACAGCAACAACGCCGCGCGGCAGTTGCTGTTGGCCGGGCGCAAGCTCGAGGGTCGCCGTTTTCTGCGTCTGTTGGACGATATGCCGGCGCCGTTCAAAAATGCAGTGGAAGCGCGCGGTGACGGACTCTTTACGGTCGATGGTCCCCATGAGCCGGAGACATTCCACCTTGCACAGAAACGGTTCGTCTTGAACGGGCAGACGCATCGTCTTTTGCTGTTCAAGCAGCTCACCCGCGAGCTCGGCCGGGCCGAGGTCGAAACCTGGAAAAAGGTCATTCGCGTGATCGGCCACGAGCTGAATAACTCGCTGGCGCCGATTTCCTCGCTCGCCCACTCCGGCCGCCAGCTCGCGCAACGCGAGCAGGCGGAAAAGCTGGCGGAGTTGTTTGCGACAGTGGAGGAACGCAGCCGCCATCTGAAACTGTTTATCGACGGCTATGCGCGTTTCGCCAAGTTGCCGAAGCCGCGGCCGGATGAGGTCGACTGGGAGGCGTTTGTCACCGATATCGGCAATCTGGTCTCGTTTCGCCGGGTCGGCGGGCTGCCGCAACGCTCTGGCTGGTTTGATCCGGCGCAGGTGCAGCAGGTCCTGTTAAACCTGTTGAAAAACGCGCATGAATCCGGGTCGGACCCGGATGAGGTAAGTCTGGATATTACCGAGTCCGGAGACGGTTTTTCGGTTGCGGTGCTGGACCGCGGCCAGGGTATGTCGGAGTCAGTCCTCGACAATGCCCTGCTGCCTTTCTACTCGACGAAACGTTCCGGCAGCGGACTCGGGCTGCCATTGTGCCGCGAGGTGGTCGAGGCGCACGGTGGTCGACTGCGCCTGGTGAACCGCGCAAACGGCGGGCTCGCGGCGATCCTGTGGTTGCCGGCGCGTTCGCCGGCGGCGCAGCACCGGCTCTAGGGCCGTTTGCACCCGCGCCGGGTCGTCATCGCTCGCGCTCGGGCACGGAAAAAGCGAAAATAGCGGTTTGTCGGTTCGACCATCAGGCAGGATCAGGTCATGGCAGCGCAAAAACCGTGTGTATTCATTCATACCAACCACAAGCAGTGGCTGGGTGCGTTGGTAAGCAAATACTCGTTCGAGCGAAATTCAAAGCACGCCGCGGAATTCGACGTCCGTTTTATCCACACCAAGGATTACCCGTTCATGCACCGTCGCGAAGGCGAGCTCTATCTGCGCGATGGTGACAAGCGGCGCTGGCTCAATGACGATCTGCAGTCTTTTACGCCACTGCGATTCATGCCGCCGGAGCTGATGGGCTACGAGGGCCGCGCGGTAGTCGTCGATCCAGACGTTTTTGCAGTAGGGGATGTGTGGGAGTTGCTGAACCGCGACATGCTGGGCGCGGCCGTCATGTGCCGGCCGAAGTCGGGCTCCAAAGGCAAGCGCGGCTGTCTCGCCACCAGCGTGATGTTGCTGGACTGCGCCCGGTTGCGCCACTGGCAGGTGGAGAAGCAGTTCGGTGAGATGTTCGGGTTCACCCGTGATTACATGGACTGGGTCTGTCTGAAACTCGAAGATCGCGACACGATCGGGCTGTTCGAAAACCGCTGGAACGACTTCGACCACCTCGATAGCGAAACGCGTTTGTTGCACAACACGAAACGCAAGACCCAGCCGTGGAAGACCGGTCTGCGGGTGGATTACCGCCCGGCAGATACGTTCCAGTTGTTCCCGCCCAAGCACTGGTTCCGACGCGCACGCCGTGCAATGTTCGGTGACTACGGATTTACCGGCCGATACAAGGCTCATCCGGATCCGAAACAGGAGCAGTTCTTTTTTGGTCTGGTTCGCGAATGTCTGGAGAGCGGCGTGGTAACCGAGGCAATGTTGCGCGAGGAAATGAATAACAACCACCTTCGCCACGACGCGCTGGAACTGGTGCGGCGCGTACCGTCCCTGGCGGCGTGAGATGGTAGTGGCGGATCGTAACAACCGATCCGCTACTGCATCAGATCCAGGTCAGGCGGTAGCCTGGCTCGCGTCGGAGTCGCCCTCGCCGCCGAGTTCGGGCACTACCAGCGGTTCGCTGGTGTAGTTGAAGTCCGATGACAGATGCGCGGCCATGTAAGCGTCGATCTGGCTGACCTCTTCGTCCGTGTAGTAATCCCGGTAACCGCCGACTTTGGCGCGGCGGACTTTGAATGAGTCCGGGTTTTTCTTGTCGCCCGGCTGCATGCGCCCGCCCGCGAGACGGAACACACTTTTCTCTTCGAGCTTTTTCATGTTCTCGTAACGCGCGTATTCGACTGCCTCCGCGATCTGTTCGTCGGTTCCGGGCGTCCCGGTAAAGTCGACGACCTGTTTCAGCACGGCCTCCGGATTCGCCCGCATGTCTTCGTAGCGGATGATCAGGATGTCGCCGATATTGTCGACGTCGGCGGTCCAGCCATTGAAGTACTCGATGATGCGCGGCATGCCCTGGTGGGGATGCATCATGAAATCGAACATGGAGATGTCGGAGCCATGTTCCGGGTAATCGTTCAGCGCTTTCTTGCGCGTGCGCATGCGATATTTCCACTGGAAAAACTGCGACACCGCAACGTCACGCGGATCGCGCACCAGCAGCACGATTTTCTTGTTGTAGAAATCGCGTTTGTCGTCTTCGTGTCCGGTATAGTCCTTGAGGTAGTTGCCGTGGGTGAAAAACACCTTTGGCGCATCCCGGTTGGCGCGATGCATGTTATCGAAGCCCACCAGCATGCCTTCCGGCAAATCGAACTTGATCTGGTAAAAACGCGACAACATGACTCTGAGCCAGGTCCGCCCGCTCTTGCCCCACGACACCAGCACCCAGTCGGCATCGGCCATCTTGCGGGCCTCGACCCGGCCGCGCATCCAGCGCTCGAGTTTGCGTCGCTTCTCGTAAGGCAGAAAGAACACCGCACCGAGCACGGCATGACGGGAAAACTTCTTCCAGACAGTCTGAAACATGGCTATCATGACCTCTGATTGGGTACCGGCAAATGCTGTTGCTGCGGGGGCGTTTGCTAATGAAGGGAGCCGGTTGCCCGATGGCCGCAAGCTGAATAACGAGTTATTATGACGCGTTAGTCCTTTACAGTAAATCCCGGTCAGGTCCTATGAACAGTGCAACTAATCTCGCCACTTCCCGGCAGCCCGAGCTTCCGAAGAATCTGCTAAATATCGACAAGCTGGCGGCGGCCACGTTGCAGCGTGAACCGTACGATTACCTGGTCGTTCCCGGGTTCCTGGATCAGCAGGTCGTCGATGCCGTCAACGCCGATTATCCGTTGATTCCGAGCGCGGGCAACAAGGATTATGAAAGCTATGAGCGTGGGCCGGTGTTTGACGCATTCATCGAGCAGCTGACCAGCCCGGCAATGCGTGACGCGCTCGCTGACAAGTTCGGTGTCGATCTCACCGGAAGCACGACGACGGTTACCGTGCGCACGTTTTCCGAACTGAGTGACGGCGACATTCACACCGATCACTGGAGCAAGGTTGTCACGGTCCTGGTTTATTTCAACGACGGCTGGGAGGGTGACGGCGGCCAGCTGCGAATCCTGCGTTCCAAGGAAAATATCGAGGACTATGCAGCGCAGATTCCGCCGATGTCGGGTTCGCTGATGGCGTTTCGCCGCTGCGATCATTCGTTCCATGGCTACGTGCGTTACCAGGGGCCGCGACGGATGGTTCAGATGAGCTGGAACCGGCCGTCGCGCATGGCGTTCGTTTCGCAGAAGATCAGCCGTCTGGGGACGCGCCTGATGAAACTGGTCACCCGCGGAAGCGGTCGCGTCTAGCCGGGCTCTGCGACCTTACGGCTGCATCACCTCGCGTATTCGCGCTACGACCCGCTCAACGTCCTTTTCGTTGGTTGGGACCGGTGTCCTGAACGTGTCCCCGGCCCAGACCGCCTGACCGCCCGCAACGAGTTTGCGGTGGAATGCCTGGAAATTGCGGCTCTGGTGGGCGAGTCTCAGATGATAGAGCAGCCGTGCCGTTGCCTGGCGCGCCGCGCTTGCGCCTTCCGCGCGCGACGCAAACAGCCACGACAGCGCATTGCGTCGTGCCTGATCCAGCGCGCCAATAATCCCGACCGGTAGCGACAGGATTCCCAGTGGACGGCCAAGCCCGATCCCCTCGACCATCATGGAGATGCTGTCACCGGTGACGATCAGTCCGTCAGCGAGACCGAGGATACCCTTGTAAGGATTGTCATCCGCCTCCGCGCTCCAGCGGAACAGCCGTGCGGCCACCGGCAACGATTCCTGCAGCGCGTCAGTGAACCATTCCGGTGTGCGTCGGCTCGTCGTCAGATACGGGGTTCCGCCCTGGCGGTCGGCGACGTCTTGTGCCAGTTTCAGTACCTGATCGAGGACGCTGCGATCGTAGATGTAGGGGCGTGTCGGCCCGCCGATCAGAAACCCGATCAGCGGCCGCGGCAGGTCGGCGAAGTTGTGGCGCCATTGTTCCAGTTCGAGCGGGTCCTGTTGAACCCGCATCAATGGCAATGTCGTTTCAACAATATTGGGCAGCGGCGGCAACAGCGTCTCGGCGCTGGTGACTACCAGGTCGAAGCGGCCGATGCGGGTTGACGGCTTGGTCATCTGGACAATCCGCGCGTGACCTCCGGATTGCTCCTGAATCCACAATGCGACCGATGACGGGCGCCGCCCAACGGTAATGATCAGATCCGGCCATGGCGGCTCCAGCGGGTCGGATTTCGCCAGGTCGAGATGGTCCAGAGACGGCCGCACCCGTGGCTTGCCGTAAACCCACTCCGGTTTCATCTGCACGACGCGGGTTTCGTAGGGCCATGGCAGCTGGGCGGCAACTGCCTCGACCTGGCCGTTGTCGCCGCGTTTGTCGCCGAGTACGAGCCAGGTTCGTGGTGGGGTCGAATTCATGACATGCCGCAATCGCTAAACCCGCGCACTGGGTGTCTAGCTGCCGGTCGCTGCTGCGACGGGGGGCGAGATCGGCGTGTACCCGAACACCGGCAACAGGTTGTCATTGACCAGCGCTTCCAGTTCCGCAACCTGTTGTGGCGAGAAGTAGTCGCGATAGCCGCCGACCTTGGCGCGGCGGACTTTAAAACTCTCGGGATCCTTGGGGTTGCGCAGGGTCATCCCGCCCTGGCTGAAGAAGCCTTCCGCTTCCAGCTTGCGCAGATTATCGAACGAGCCCCATTCGACTGCCGCGGCGATTTCTTCCTCGCTAAAGCTCTCACCCATCAGTTCCAGGATGCGCGCAAGCGTATTGGCGGTGTCATGGCGCAGGTCTTCGTAGCGCACGATCGTGGCTCTTGGCAGTGCCTCTATGTCGCGCGCCCAGCCGTTCAGATAGTCAATGAGAAACGGCAGGCCGATGTCACCGTGACGCACGAACTCCCACATCTCGACAGTGTTGCGATCGATCGGGTGGGCAAGGTTATGGTTGATCAGCTCCTGTTTTCGGGCCGACTGGCGTTTGGTGAACTGCATATACCAGGACACGGCAATATCCAGCGGATTGCGTGCGAGCAGCATCACGGCCTTGTGCTTCAGCGGGTTGTCCGGCGCATCTGCCGCGAGTGCCTTGCCGACCGCCGACTCGTAGCTGTAGCAACCGTTGGTCGCCGCCATGCGCGGGATTTGCGGATGCCGTCGCGAGTACTCGTCGGACTTGTTCATCAGTTTTTCAGGGAGTCCGTAACGCACCTGGTAGAGCCGTGACAACATCGCCTTGAGCCAGGTATTGCCGCTCTTCGGATGACCGATGATCAGCAAATCCGCGCGTTGGGCAATGCCGAGTTCGAGCTTTGCAAGCAAGGGTTCACGGGCTGTGATGCGCATGGACTTCGGTAGCGCCCCGGTGGCGCCGATGACCAGTACCTTTTTGATGGCGTCGCTTAGGACAGGCATGCCTTGATCTCCTTTGGGCCCGGCTCAGGCGGCACGATTGCCGGAGCCGCTGCTCCTGGTGTCTGGGTTGGCGGCGACGATGGCTTTCACATCTTCCGCGTTGCTGATTCTCTTTGGCCAGCGCCGGTTTCCGCAGTACCACTGCCCGGGATTTTCGAGAATCCACGCCTCGAAATGACGATTGACCTTTTCCATCATCTGTCGCGCCTTTTCCGCATCGCTGCCATCCGGATCATCGGGCTCGACCGGATCGTAGATAGTGACCTTGAACCGGGAACCGTCGATTCTCTGCACTCGTATAGGCACGAGTTCGCAATCGAAACGCAGTGCGAGCCGGGCCGGGACGAGGGTCGTCATCTTGTCGCGGCCGAATAACGGCAGCATCTCGCCGGTTTCCACTTTCTGGTCGACGATGAGACCGATCGAGCGGCCTGCGCTCAGTTCGGCTATAAGCGGCCGCACGCTCTCCGAAGCCGGCACCAGGCGGCAGCCGAGCGCGCGGCGGCAGCGGTGCAGCAATGCGTCGAGCCCGGGATTCTGCAGCGGTGTGAAGATGGCGGTGACCGGGTGATTCTGGTCGACGATCGCGCGAGCCGGCAGTTCCCAGTTGGCCGTGTGGGCGCCGACAAAAACAGCAGGCCGACCGGATTCGGAAAACGCGCGAATTCTTGCCGATACAATCGTCTCGATGCCGGCGTCGCGTTTACCGTGAGCGATATCGTCCAGATGAGCATACTCGGCCATGCTGGCGCCGAAGTTGCGCCACGACTCGGCGACCAGACTCTCGATTTGTTCACGGCCATGGTCGGGGAACACGACCGAAAAATTACGCCGGAAATGGTTGCTCTTGGGCAGGCGCGGGCCAAAAAATCCGCAAAGCGCGGCGCCGATGCTGGCGGCGCGCGCGGGTTTAAACAGCCGCAGAATGGCAAATGTCAGGCGCAGAAACCCGGACTCGAGCGCCCACAACAGGCGCCGCAGCCACGGTATCCGTTTTGCCAGGCGATCGGCGGAATGGCCGAAAAGTGAGCGCGCCAAAGCGTACCCCCGCTGAAGGTATTGCAGCCCCGTGCCGGCGCAATTGCCGGCTTCTCGGTGGCGTCGGGTCCGCCAGAACCATGCAGACCCTCGCCCGGCGGCTATGTACCGGACGGCTAGCGACAAACCCGCAATTTTCGCCTATCAGGCGGTACAGAACAAGCAACCGGTGGCAACCAGGCGCTGTGTTTGTGCCGCGTCGCCGCTATTTTTTCAGCGGTTTCAGCGGTTTCAGCGGCTTCTGTTCGAGCGCGGCCGTGGCCGCGGCGACAAACAACGCCGCGCTGATTCGGACCTTGTAGTTGGGATTCACGTACTGGAAGCGGATGATCCCATCGCTGCCGATGATGAAAAGCGCCGGGACCGGCAGCAGGCCGTGTTCGCGTCCCGAGCTGTCGGCAAGGTCGATGCCGATCTCGCGGTAGCGGTTGATCGTCGCCTCGTCCACCTCGAAGGCGACGCCGAACGCCTTTGCCGCTTCCATATCGGAATCGGAAAGCAACGTGTACTCGACATCCAGCTGAGTCAGGCTCTCGGCGAGCTTTTCCGGCCGGTCCGGGCTGATGAATACGAGTTCGTAGCCCATCTCGCGTACCGCGTCCTCGGCCTTGCGCAGTTCCATGAAATGGGCGGCGCAATACGGGCACCAGCCGCCGCGATAGAACACGACGATGACGGGCGCCGCCATCGCGGCCGGGTCCATTCGGTATCGGCTGCCGTCGGCGGCCGTGAGCTCGAATGGCGGTGCGGTCTGACCGATCATGACCGGCCTGACTGCATCGGGATTTGCGGCAATGCCGTTATCCGGTTCTTTGGCGCATCCGCCGGGGATGGCCAGCGAGGCCGCGGCCAGAAGTGTTAACGACGTTAGTCGGGTGATCAGGTTCATGTGCAGTGCTCGCAGAGTAACTGGTCGGGTTCGTTGACGTTGGTAGAAACACTGAGTGAGATTTTTCGGTAATTCCACCAGGGTGGTCTACACTTTTGGAGTGGTTTCCAATTTGCCTTAGCGGGACTACAAATCTGTGCGGAATCGCGCATATAACCAATGCTCCCGGCCAAGGTTTTACATAATACAAACAGGGGGTACGAATATGTTCAGGTTCATCCCATTTTCACGCGCTTTACTGCTGGTCGCGACCGGTGCGCTGCTGGTTGGTAACGCTATTGCCGGGCCGGAAATCGATCCCGACCAGCTCGAAGTCGAACCCTACCCCAACGGGCGATCTACCGGCGTGACGGCCAACCCGACGGCGGCCATGGGTACGGCACCATACGCGCCGCTGCTGCAAAAGACCTTCCTCGGCGTCAATTTTGACGACAATGCCGAAGAGAACGACGGCTTCCGCTTCATCCCGCCCGATCCCATAGGCGCGGTCGGACACAGCAGGGTGATCTCGGTGGTCAACACAATGATCGAGTCGCGCACCAAGGGTGGCAAGGAAAAATGGCGTTCGTCACTCGCCGAGTTCTTCGCGCCGCTGGAGCCGAAGACGTTCACGTTCGATCCGAAGATCGTCTACGACCAGTACGAGGACCGGTTTGTTGTCGTCACGCTGGAGCGGGTCAACGCCGGGACGTCCTTTGCCGATCCCGGTAACGAGTCGCGCATCTTGCTGGCGGTGTCGAAGAGCGGAAACCCTCAGACCAACACCGAAGCCGACTGGTACTACCTGTCGATAGACGCGAAGCTGACGGGTCTCGTCGGAATCGGGCTCGACTTCTGGGCCGACTACCCGGGCTTCGAAGTTGACGAAGAGGCGATTTATGTCACCGCGAATTACTTCGTCCATCCCGGTGACTTCAGCGGCTTCGGCGGCTCGTATGTTTGGATCGTCGCCAAGGATCCGTTTTATTCAGGCGGCACAAGCGCTGCAAATGTTTATTATCCGGCGGGCGCAAGCGGGTTTTTCGATCTCACTCAAATGCCGGCGCAGGTGTTCGGTGACGGTGGTATAGGCGGGGCCGGCTCGACAATCGGCACCTTCCTGGTCGGCTACAGCGGGTTGACCTTCGGCGGCCCGGGTGGCGTGGAAGCGGCCCAGGTAATCACGATCGACGATCCGCTCGGTGCGAACGGCGGGCCTTTCTTCTCCGGCGAATTCGTCGTTATCGGCGACATAGAGAATGTTGGCGGCGGTTGCAGCTTCCCGGCATTGTCCGACGCCCCGCAGGCCGGTACCGACGCATTGATCGAAGTCAACGACCGGCGCGCGCTCGACGCGGTCTGGCGTGACGACGGTCTGTGGATGGTGATGAGCATCGACGGCACCGGGCCCTGCGATCCAGCGATTGCCGGTACGACCAAGGCGCACTGGGTGGCGATGGATACCAGCGCCGGCTCCGGCGCGATCGTCCAGATCGACGGTGGCACGATTCTCGGTGACGATATTTCGTCCGGCGATTCGACGACATTCTTCCCTGCTATCGCGGTCAACAGCTATGGCGATGCGGCAGTCGGATTCTCCGCGTCGAGCCCGGACATCTATGCCGGCGCGTTTGCGGCCAAACGTAGCGCCGGCGATCCGGCCGGCACGATTGGCCCGACGCAGACGGTCAAGGCAGGAGACGATTACTACCTCCGGACCTTTGGCGGTCCGCGCAACCGCTGGGGCGACTACAGCGGCATTGCCCTCGATCCGGGCAACGAGAAGTTCTTCTGGGTTTTCAACCTTTATGCGGCGCCACGCGCCGACGAACCCGACAGCGGGGGCGAAGACGGCCGCTGGGGCACCGCCTGGGGCCGGGTCAAGTAGAAGTCTGTATGACTGCCAGACCAACAAAGCCCCGCTTCGGCGGGGCTTTTTTTCAGGTTAGCGGCGGCGTGCCGCGCCTGGCGCAGGTCATCCGCAAGTTGGCTGTCCGGCGCAAATATCTGCGACCTGTGCGGTCGAGTCGGTGCGCGGTGGGCGGCAGATATGTCTCGCCGTCGCCGCCGCCTGGATCATCATTTGTCAGCAGCCTTCCAGTTGTGCATAAAATCGCGCAGTCCAGGCTTCACTGAGTCGGTGTCACGTTTATGAAGAGTTCCGTGCCTGCGGTATCCGTCATCGCGTTTTGCATTATGGTGGCCATGCTTGCTTCTGCGGTCGCGTCGGCCGCCCCGCCGTCGCGGCCCAATTTCGACTTAACCACCGACAGGGTTTTCGACCCGGGTGCGGTACCTGCCTATCGCGGCAACCACGACGACGTGTACGCCTACATCGATGAGCATCTCGACCGGCATGTCGAGGCATTGCAGCGCTGGGTCCGGCAACCGTCGATCAGTGCGCAGAACGTCGGTGTCGTCGAGATGGCCGAGATGCTGCGCGACGATCTCAAGGCGCTCGGTTTTGCCGAAGCCGAATTGGTCGAGACCGATGGTCACCCGGGAGTCTGGGGCTATTACGACGCCGGCGCCGAAAAAACACTGATGATGTACATGATGTACGACGTGCAACCGGTCAACGAGGAAGACTGGCAGACCCCGCCGTTCGCAGGGAACCTGGTCGACCACGAGCGCGGCAAGGTGCTGATGGCGCGCGGCGCCACTAATCAGAAGGGGCCGCAGCGAGCGCTTCTCAACGCGATCGAGTCGATTATCGCGACCACCGGCGGTCTGCCGGTCAACCTGATGATTACCGCGGAAGGCGAAGAAGAGCTCGGTTCGCCGCACTACCCGCAAATCGTCGACAAATACGAAGCGCGATTGAGAAACGCTGATGGCGTATTGTTTCCGTTCAACTCGCAGACACCCGACGGAAACGTTCTGATCAATCTCGGCGTCAAGGGCATTCTGTATGTGGAAATGGAGGCAAAAGGCGGGCCGCAGGGCGGTCCGGCCAGGCACGAGATCCACGGCTCGTACAAGGCGATTGTCGATGCACCGGCGTTACGCCTGATCCAGGCGCTGGCGTCGCTGACAACGCCGGACGGCAACACCATTACCGTACCCGGTTATTACGATGGAATCCGGCCGCCGACCGCGGAAGAGCAGATGCTGATCAACGGCATGGCAGCGGACTGGGACGATGCCCAGTTGCTGAAGTCGCTCGGCGTGGGCCGCTGGATCGACGGTCAGACCGGTGTCGATGCGATCATGGAATACCTGTACATGCCGACGCTCAACGTTGACGGAATCTGGAGCGGATATACGGGCGAGGGAACGAAAACCATTCTGCCGCATATCGCCACCGCGAAGGTCGATTCGCGGCTGCCATTGGGTCTCGATCCGGAGCAGGCGCTGGCGAAGATCCGCAAGCACCTCGATGACGGCGGCTTTGAGGATATCGAGATCCGCAAGCTCGGCGGTTACCCCGGTGCACAAACCTCGGTCGATGCAGCGCTGGTCAGGGCCGCAATCGGCGTATTCAACAAGCGTGGAATCGACGTGGCGGTGCGGCCGCGGCTGGCCGGCAGCGCGCCGTTTTACCAGTTCACGGAGCGCCTGGATCTGCCGCTGGTATTCGCCGCGCTCGGCTATGGTACTGGCGCGCATGGCCCCGACGAATTCATGGTGATCGAGGCGACCAAAGGCGCGAACATCGCGGGCCTCGCCGACGTGGAGAAATACTACGTCGACCTGTTGTACGCACTGTCGCAGCAATAGGCGTCGCGGCAGGTTGCCGCTGCCATCGCAATTTTCTGTCCGGCTGTGTGATTTCGAGGCAGGCGCGTGACACCGCTAATCGGGCTATTTGCCCGAAACGGTACCGGCCTGATGATCGCCGCCTGCACGGTCAACGGCGCACTCGCGCTTGAACAGGGCGATCGCCTGGGCAGCCTGAATCCGGGCACGATCGCAGGTCTGACCGTTATCGACCAGGAATCGTCGAGCTTGCCGAGTGCGGCGATGCTGGGTTGATCGATGCGCCCCGGGTGCTGGCAACGATCTTCGACGGCGCAGTGGTTTTCGCATCAAACGACTAAACCGCGCCGGGTAAACCAGCCTTCAGCGGGGCTTGCGAAAACGCAGTACGAAGCGATCCGTGCGTCCTCTGATCTGCGGGTCGAAAACGCGTTTTTGATAGTCGTCCGTGGGATTGCGCAATATCCCGGAGCGGTCTTCGAGAACAAATCCCGCTTGCTCGATATCCCGAATTACCACGCCTTCGTCGATGCGATGCAGCGCGGTGGCGACCTCGGCAGGATCGCCGCCTGGTCTGGCAATGTGATCGACGACGCCGAGAATCGCCCCCGGTTTCAGTGCGGTGAAGACGTTATCCAGCATGGCCTCATGGTCGATGGCGGGCCAGTTCTGATCGGGGCGCACGTAGACATCGTGATAGGCGAGGATCAGGAAAGCGGCGTCGAGACTGGCCGGTGGTAACTGTACGGCCTCAGCTTCGGCATCAACCCGTATGACGTTTTCCAGCCGCTGATCGCGGAAACGCATCGTGATTGCGTCGCCAAGAAATCCGCGGTGGGCAGCATTGTTGTGAGCATAAACCGTTCCATCGGGGCCGACGATTCGTGCCAGCACTTCGACGTAGTAGCCGCCGCCGGAGAACATCTCCAACACGCTCATGCCGGGCGTGACGTCGAAAAAACGCAGGACCTCAGCCGGTTTGCGATGGGAGTCCCGATCGCGGTCGGTCGCCGGTCTTGCGGGGCTTGCGACGGCGGCAGTTATCGGATCACTTGGGGTACGCGCGTCGCAGGCACCGAGCAATGCGAACGCGGTCAGCAGGCAGGGCAGTGCCATGGCTATGACAACCGCTGTGCCGGTGTTCGAGGTCGTCGCGCTCCTTGCGAGAGAGTTGTTCACCCCGAAAGTGTAGCGTGGGTTGGTCAGAACGGCACAGCGGTAGCGGCACAAAGAAATTCCATCAACGGCGTGGCATCGCGATAGTTACGGCTCAGCGTCTTCACCAGACCGTCGCGGTAGAGATCATCATGGGTCAGTTCGGCTATCGCGATAAAGTCCTTGCGTTTGAGATCTTCGATGAGCGGATGATCCGCGGCAAACCCCTTCGGCGCTCGTTTGAGCGAGTCGCCGCTCATGCGGAACCGGCGGGTAAACGCGCGCGCGTCGCGTGCTGCAAGCCAGTCGTCGGGGCTGTCCGTGATCGCGCTACGGATGTCCCTCAACGCCACGGTATCGGGATGCCACAGACCGGCGCCGATAAATACCCGCTCGGGATCGATGTGAAAATAATAGCCGGGCGCGTGTACGTCGCGGCCACGCTCGTGGCGGAACTGGATGCCCAGGTTGGTCTTGTACGGGCTCTTGTCGGCGGAGAAGCGCGTATCGCGGTAGATTCGCATTAGCGAACCGCCGGAGCGTTTTGCCACCGCCCGGAAGTGCGGTGCAAATTTTGCGAGCGGCGCGGCCATGGCATCAATGAACGCCAGCGCCGGCTCCAGCACATGTTGTTCGTAGCGCGGTTTGTTGCGCTGGAACCAGTCGCGATTATTGTGAGCGGTCAGTTCCGCGAGAAAACCAACCAGGTCCGGTGTGAATGCGCTGAATGTCCGCGAGGTCATGATCTGCTGAACTCCGTTGGCCGCTGGCGGGGCCGGGTGGCCCAGGGGCGGTTTGCATCGCCGGCCGGCACCGACTCTTCGCCGCAAAGACAATGCGAGGCCGTGTCTGCTAAACATAGCTCAATGCAGCATTATTTTGTGTGGGGTTGTGATGAACTGGAAAATCGTATTTGTCGGTGGTCTGGCCTGTTATGCCGCTCAGTGGATCATCAGCTTTGCCACCGGTGCGATCATCCATGAGGGGATACTGGACCCGATCTACATAGAAACTCCGCAATTCTGGCGCCCGGAACTCAACCAGGACCCGCCCGATATTGTGGCGCTGCTGCCGCGCTGGATCGGCGCGGGTCTGATCGGCGCTTTCGCGTTCGCCGCGATCTACTCGCTGTTGCGCCATGCGTTTTCCGGTTCGGGCTGGCAAAAGGGAATGAAGTTTGGCCTGGGAGTCGCGCTGATTGCCTCGTCGGCAATGCTCGGCTGGTCCGGTGTTTTGGCGCTGCCCGATGTGATCTGGGCGTGGTGGGCATTCGAGAGTTTCATTTACTATCCGCTTGGCGGGGCCGTGCTTGGCTGGGTCGCCGCCCGACTAGTCCCTGAATCAGGTTGATGACAATGAACAATGCGAACCTCCGTATCGCGCTCGTGCAACAGAAGGCCGGCTCTGATCGGGATGACAACCGCGCGCGTGGCATCGAGGCCGTGCGTATTGCCGCAGGCGACGGCGCGAAGCTGGTGTGTTTTGCCGAGCTGGCGTTCGATCCGTTCTGGCCGCAGGTGCCTGCGACCTCTGCCGCGTTCGATAAGGCCGAGCCGGTGCCGGGTCCGACGACAGATGCATTTTCCGCGCTGGCGCGCGAGCTCGGGGTTGTCATTGTGCTGAACGTATATGAGCGTGACGGTGAACACTGTTTCGACAGCTCGCCGGTTATCGACGCCGATGGCTCGCTCGTCGGTGTTACGCGGATGCTGCATATCACCGAATACCCGTGTTTTCACGAGCAGGGCTATTACACGCCGGGCGATCATGGAGCGCCGGTGTTCGATACGGCGGTCGGCCGGATCGGTATTGCGATTTGCTATGACCGGCATTACCCGGAGGTCATGCGGGCGCTGGCCCTGCAGCGCGCCGACCTGGTTGTGGTGCCGCAGGCCGGCGCGATCGGCGAATGGCCGGACGGCCTTTACGAGGCCGAAATGCGGGTCGCGGCATTTCAAAATGGTTTTTACACCGCGTTGTGTAATCGGGTCGGTGCCGAGCCCGAGCTGCATTTTGCCGGTGAGAGCTTTGTTTGCGATCCCGCCGGACGGGTCATTGCGCGCGCCGGAACCGATACCGAGGAAATCCTGTTTTGCGATATCGATCCGGGCGCAATTGTAAACAGCCATGCGCGGCGGTTGTTTTTGCGCGATCGGCGTCCGGAACTCTACAGCGACTGGCTAACGTAGCCGGACGCGATTGTCCTGTGCCCGCATTGCTTGACCGTATGCCGCGCAGCGATGTACTTTGCAGATCTCTGCCACAGGTGTCCCATGACCCAACCGGGTCTGGGGTGAAACGGGAAGACGGTGCGCCAGGCACGATGCTCGCTGGCAAATCCGACGCTGCCCCCGCAACGGTAGGCGAGTTTGCGAGCAATCTCTAAACCACTGTGCTGGAAGCATGGGAAGGTGATTGCTCCGGAGCCTTAAAGGCTTTACTCGTGAGCCCGGAGACCGGCCAGTAGTGAGAAGTGGACGTCGGATCTCGGTGGGAGATGGCGTACCGGTTGCAGGGGCGATTTCTCTTTTGTCTTCGAACTCCGGGCGCAGTTCTCGCGGCTATCCGATGTGGCTCGACAGGGCGTCGGTGGGGGCGCCGGGGGCTCGCAGATCAATGAAAAAGACTATCTCTGCATTAGTGTTGTCAGGCTGTGCCGTCGTGGCCGCTGCACAGGAGCCGGCCGAGCTGGAGCCGGTTGTCGTCAGTGCCTCCCGGGTACCGCTGACTCGGTCCGAGGTGCCCGGCAGCGTCACGGTAATCGAGCGAGAGGAGATCGAGCGCCGCCAGGTCGTGCATGTGGCCGATCTGTTGCGCACCGTGGCCGGCGTCTCGGTCAGCCGCTCCGGCACCGCCGGTTCCCAGACCCAGGTTCGTATTCGCGGCTCGGAGTCGAATCATGTGCTGGTGCTGATCGACGGCGTCGAGGCCAACGATCCCGCATCCGGTGATGAGTTCCGCTGGGAGCAATTGACGACGTTCGAAGTCGAACGAATCGAGATCGTACGCGGGCCGCAAAGCTCGTTGTGGGGCAGCGACGCGCTGGCCGGCGTGGTCAACATCATCACCCGGCGCAATGTCAGCGGCCCGGCGGCATCCGGTTTTGTCGAGGGCGGATCGTTCGGGACTGTCTACACTGGCGCCAATGCGCAAACCGCAGGGGATGGCTGGACGGCTGCCGCCGGCGCGGCTTATCTCGACAGCGACGGCAGCAACATCTCGCGCCAGGGTGGCGAGGATGACGGCTACAGCAATCTGACCGTCTCGGGTAACGCCGGATTCGATGCCAGCGACGCATTGCGATTCGAGCTTGGCGGCCGTTATATCGATGCCGAGAACGACTATGATGCCGTCGATTTTTTCGCGACAGGGTTGCCGACCGATGCCGACCGCGTCAGCGATAATCAGTCATTTTTCCTGTCGTCGATCGCAAGATTGAGTTTGTTTGACGATCTGTGGCGAAATCAGCTCAAGGTTACCTACGCCGACAGCGACAATGACAACCATGCGGATGGCGTGCCGAGCGGTTCCACCAGCGCCGAGGCGCTCGGGTTCTTTTATCAGGGCGGTATCGAATTGGCGGCCGGGCCAGGCATGGCGCGGCATGCGCTGACGATGGCGCTGGAGCATGAGCGAGAAGACTTTTCGCAGCAGGGTGCCGCGTCGGATTTTGGTGATCCGAACCAGGATCAAAGCATGGATAACACCGCCTACGCCGCGGAATATGTGATACGGGCATACGAGCGCGTTGTGGTCAGTTCTAGTCTGCGCTTCGACGACAACAGCGATTTTGACAATGAGTATTCGTGGCGCCTTGGCGCTTCATACCTTTTGTTCGACTGGGGCAGCCGGTTGCGCGCCAGCATTGGCAAGGGGCACAAGTCTCCGACCTTTATCGAGCGCTTCGGGTTTTTCCCGGATCTGTTCACTGGCAACCCTGATTTGCGTCCCGAGGAATCGCGTAGCTGGGAGGTTGGCGTCGACCAGGCGCTGGCGGACGGGCGTGTGGAGGTCGGGCTGACCTATTTTCGTGCGCGGCTCGAGGATGAGATAAACGGATTCGTGTTCGACCCCGCAACGTTTCTTTACACCGCGCGCAACGTTTCGGGCACGAGCCACCGCAAAGGCATCGAGGGCAGCGTGACAGCGCGCCTCGGCGAGCATTTCGATCTTTCCGCGAGCTACACGTTCACCGATTCCAGCGAGCCGCAGGCGGACGGTGGACAGGAGGACGAATTGCGCCGCCCGCGGCACATGGCCGCGGCAGATCTGAACTATGTTTTTGCCGCTACTCGTGCCAACGTCAACCTCGGGGTTACCTACACGGGCAAACGCGACGACGTCTTTTTCCCGCCTTTCCCGGCTGACCCAGAGGTGGTTGGACTCGACAGCTACATGCTGGTAAACCTTGCCGCGAGTTACCGCTTCGGCGGCGGCACCGAGCTCTATGGCAGAATCGAGAATATGTTCGATGAGGAGTACGAGGATATCTACGGTTTTAACAACCCCGGTATCGGTGCGTTCGCCGGTCTGCGGATCGCGTTTGGCAATTGATCCCGCCATCTGAGGCGGGAGCGGCGGGTTACTTCAATGTCGGCACAGGAACTCAACTGCTGGAAATGCGGGACGCCGGTTCGCGAAGAACCGCTGCCGCTGCAGCGCCTGGCTGAGTGCCGCCAGTGTCGCGCCGAGCTTCATGTGTGCCGCATGTGTGAGTTTTACGATACCGCGGTGGCCAGGTATTGCCGCGAACCTGTAGCGGAAGAAGTTCACGAAAAAGAGCGTGCCAATTTTTGCGGTTACTTCGTGGCCTCGCCGGCGGCCTACGCCGCACCCGACCGCACACCGGCTGAGCAGGCGCAGCGCGACCTCGAGCAGCTCTTTGGCGGCCGCTCCGGCGGCGGTTCGGTGGATGAAGCGGATCAGTCGCGGCGCGCGCTCGAGAGCCTGTTTGGCGACGACAATGAGACCTGAACGCCGCGACCTAGGCGGCCATTTTCGTCGTCAGCCGGCGTATTTCCGCCTCCCGGGCGCGGGCATCGGCTAACAGATCTGACATCGCACCGGCGCGAACCAGGTTGTGTTCGCCACGTCCGGGATAGCGCCCCGGGTCCCAGCCAAAATAGCTTTCGTTCAGCGCGTCGGTGGCGAAACGGCAGGCCAGTTCGAGGCAAATCTGCACCAGCCCGTCAGTCAGCGCGTCGATCTCTTCCCGCCGCAGCATCCCGGGCGTCACCCGGGAATAGCCCTCCAGCGCAGCCGCCAACAGATCGAGATCGAGCTTGCCGGGACGCTGGTCCTCCCTGCCGGGATTGCACCATGAGCGCAGGGCATCGCCCATTTCGAGCGGCCAGCGCATCCGCGTCAGCGTATCGAGGTCGATGAGGCAGACCGCTGCGCCTGTTTCGTCGAACAACAGGTTGGAAATCTTCAGGTCGCCGTGCGAATGGCGCTCGGGTAAATTTGTCAGGTCACGCAACAGTTCGGCCTGGCGCAGCAGATCCTCCGCGAGCGGAGCGGTCAGATCATAAAGACGGTGAGCCCGTTGCTCGCGGAGTGCGGCAGCGAGGTTTTGCAGGTGCAGCGGCGTGTCGTGAACACCGGGGCGGTCCGAGCGATAGCCATATTCAAAGCCGTCCAGCGCCGCATGAAACCTGCCGACGAGCTCGCCCGCCGCGCGGGCGCGCCGCGGATTGTCAACGAAATCGATACTGTGTCCGCTGACAAAGCTCAACGCACGCCAGATACGGTCTCCGTGGGTGATCCAGCGGGCGCCTTTGCGGGTCGACACAAGCCGCGGAGTTACCATTCCTTGTGCCGCAAGATGACGGGTCACGGCATCGAGATCGTCATTGACCTCGGCCGCAAATATCGTATGCAGGCGTTGCAGTACCAGTTTTTCGCCGCCGGGTCCGGCAAGAAGGAACGTATCGTTGATCAGACCCGTGCCGATCCTGCGCAGGGAGCAGTCAGCGGGTTCGGCCCAGTGCGCGATCACGTTGTCGGGTGCGGTGTCGAGAGTCACGCGGTGCCTTGTCGCGGGTGAGGGCGGAGCGGAAGCCGGGTGCCGACTCGGTGCCTTGTTCAGGTCGGCAACGGTTGGCGTGAGCAAATGATACCGCAGCGGGACGAACCGGCAACGCCACATGCCGCAAAGATGTCGAAGCGACAGGCAGACCTGGAGTACGATCACGTCATGATGAACGAAGCCGTTCGCCCGCCCTGGCGCGTGTTTGCAACCTGGCTGCACCGCGGGATTGTCATGTTCGTGCTCGGCGCGGGTAACGCGTCGGCTGCGGATGAGATTGAGTTCAATCTCGACCAGGCGCGTTGGACCGATCGCATCCTGGTGATCGCCGCGGATTCGGCGCAACAACAGGATCTGCTGGCTATGACGCGGCAGGCAGATGCGCACGCCTGCGAATTCTCCAATCGCGATCTGCGACTGCTGGTGATTATTGCAGCGTCGACGATGCTTCTCGACGGTCAGGCCGTGGAGGCACAGTCGGCCGCCCGGATGATCGCCCGACTGGCGCCGGCCGATACACCGTTTGCGCTGCTCCTGATCGGCAAGGATGGCGCGATAAAGCAGCGCTGGCGCAGTGCGGTGCCGGTGCGGGAGATTTTCGCGCTGATCGATGGCATGCCGATGCGGCGTGGCGAGAGCGACGGCGACCGCGATTGTCGTTAGGCCGCAACCGCCGGGTTCGGGCGGCGGCGCCGGAGTGGTGTTCGGCGCAATGATTGCCAGCGCTGCCGGAGGAGGTGTGCACGACGACTGGTTCAGCGGGTCCGGGACGGCGAACAGCGCCTGTAACGCGACCCGCAGAGGCGCTCGATCGCGTGCGCCGCAACGCCCGTAACGGCATTCCGCGGGTCAGTGGCTTTGCCGTGATCGAGCGCTCTGTTTGTGGCCGTCGAAAAGCACAAAGAGCAATCCAGTCTTTTTGGCAAGCCTGTGCCCGCTCGGTTACTCTTGCCCCAGTCTGACGTCTGCAGCGGGCTGCCCGCGGCCGGCCAGGCGGCACCATCCGCATGGAGTTCTAGCGCGCGTGAAGGCAACGGTTCACTACAGGGAAGTGCAGAGATTCACCCAGCCGCTGCTGTGGCTTTTCATCCTGGCGACGCTGCTTTTTGTGCTGGTCACATTTGGCTGGGCGCTTTACCAGCAATTGGTATTGGGGCAGCCATGGGGCAACAGACCGATGTCTGACACGGCACTGATTCTTTCGAGCTGTGGCGCAATTGGCATCTCCGCGGCAATCGTATTGCTGTTCGTGGTCCTGCGGCTCGAAGTCGAAGTGCGCGACGACGGTGTCTACGTGGCGTTCAGGCCGATCTCGCGGCGGGTATTTAGCTTTGCGGAAATTCGCCAGTGCACGGCACGAAAATACCAGCCGTTGCGCAATTACGGCGGCTGGGGTCTGCGTTCCAATTTCCGCAGCAATGCCTACACCGTGAGAGGCGATGAGGGAGTGTGGCTCGAGTTCCATGACCAGAAACCGATTCTGGTGGGGTCACAGCGCGCGGAGGAACTGGCCGATGTCGTCAATGCGGTCATGGAACGCGGGAGTTAGCGGCTGCGAAACGCCTCGCTCGCCTGGGCGCGGCGGCTCCGCTATATTTGGCGGCATCTTCCGGCAGCGGACTTAATAGAGTGAAGGCACTGCGTTTTGCCCTTGCCGCGCGATCATGAGCACATTCCTGACATCGATTCTGCTGGTGGGTCTGGGTGGCATGCTGGGCGCGTCCTGTCGTTATCTTGCCGCCCTTGCCGGCCAGTCTTTTTCCATCGAGTTTCCCTATGGCACGCTGACCGCGAACCTTCTCGGGTGTTTCCTCATCGGGTTACTGATGCAGCTGGTGGTCACGTTCAACTGGCCGTCACCGATGGGACGGCTGTTTCTCGCGACGGGTTTTTGTGGCGGGTTTACGACGCTGTCCTCGTTTGTCTATGAGCTGCATGCGTTTATGCAGGACAAGGAATATTTTTACGCTTCACTGTATTTCGGCGGCACTCTGGCAGGCAGCGTTCTGTGTTTCTATCTCGGCGTTCTTCTCGTCGCCAGCACCGTCAGGTAACGCTAATGAGAAAAGATAGTGAGGCAACGCTGCTTAGCATCTACGTCGGTGAGGCAGACAAGCTCCAGCACAAGTCGTTGTATGCGGCGATCGTCGAGAGCGCGCGCCAGCATGGGCTCGCCGGTGCCACCGCGTGGCGGGGCCTGATGGCATATGGGGCCAACTCGGTCATCCATACGTCACGCCTGCTGGACATATCCACCGATCTGCCGGTAGTGGTGGAAATAATCGATGAGAAAAGCAAAATCGAGGCATTCTGCGACGTCCTTGACGAGTTGTTCGAAGACGCTGATGACGGCGTTCTCGTGACTCTTCAGCCCATTGCCGTGCGCCGCTATCTGCCATCATCGGCGGCCGGAGAATAAGATCTGTCTCGGCAGAGCAGCGGGCCCGGGCCGCGCGCCACGCGGTTTGAGTCCGCTCATCGGCGAAGCTTCGGTCGTTGCCACTGCGGCGCAGTGATCGGTTTTGTCACGCCATCGGCGCGACCGCGGGTACGGATTGTGTGACGCTGCGCAAGCCTGTGGCGACAACGGTGTAGTAGCATCTTGGTTCCCATTCGAAGTCAGGAATTGCACACTGTGCGGAGATTGCTCCTGTCAGCATCGACACTCATTGTTGCGACTATGTTCGCGTATCCGCCCGCCTCGGGCGCGGCGGAGATACTTCTCGATGAGCACGGTTGCCACTACACTGGCGAAGGCGCCGACTATCATTGTCATGAAGGCGACTTCCCGGGTCAGTCATTCACTTCGAAGTGGCGGATGCTGATGGCACGCCGCGAACTTGCAATTATGCAGCGGCCCGAGAGCGTCGTGACCGACAGTTCGCGCCTGGCGCGCGGCGAATCTGAGCGCGCCGAAAGCCCCTGATCAGCGCTTGCTCTTGCCCGGTTTTCTGGCGCGAGGGCGATTCGCGGTCGTCAGCGACCGCGCCAGCCGTTGCAACCCTTCGAGCCCGGCAGGTTCATCGTCGAGTTCGGCCAGTTTCACGACGTGGGTTTTATGTCCCTGCAGGCGCGAAAATGCGGCATGGGCGCGTCCGAGCCTCGAGTAGTAGCGTCGCATCGCGCCGTGCAGCTCTTCCAGTCCGGGTACACCGGCCAATTGCAGCCCGGCTGCTATCTCATCCTGATCGGCGCGAAACCACTCCGGGTGGGCCCGGTTCACAATCACTGCCGCGAGACGGTAGCCACTGTCGCCAAGCGCGGTGCGAAAGTCCTCGGCCTCCAGGATCTTGGCGGCGTCGAGGCTCGAGACCAGCATGAACGCAGTCCGGGAGCCGGTGAGCAGGCGGTGCGCATCCAGACTCGATTCACGGATATCACCGGCGATTGAACGCACGCCGTCGAAAAACCCCGTCAATTCGCTGATAAAGGCCTTGCCGGTCAGCAACTGCAGGATTGCCAATGCGGCGGTAGTGCCGCGCCGCACCAGCCCGCTGATCAGGCCACTCTGGTCCGGATTGCCGCTGAGCCAGCGTGCCACGCGACCGTCGAACAGTGAGGCGAGCCGCTCCGGTGCCTCGAGAAATTCTGCGGCATGTTCAGTGGGCGGCGTGTCGAGCACCACCAGGTCGTAGTCGCCGCCGCTGACCGCCTCCCGCAGCCGCAGCAGCGACGTGAATTCCTGCGAGCCCGACAAGGTTGTGGCCAGTTGCTGGTACAGCTTGTTGTCGAGGATACGCTGCGCCTGCTCCTCGCCGGGTGCAACTTTGCGGATATAGTCCTCGAAAATCCGGTTGGGCTGGATCATCTCCGCATGCAAAGAGCCACTGGCGTCCAGCGGCACTTCGATGACGCCGCCGCCTTGCTGTAATCCCAGCGCGGCAGCGAGGCGCCGCGCGGGGTCGACGGTCAGCACCAGTACCCTGCGTCCGGCCCGGGCCGCGATCAGGCCCAGCGCCGCGGCAATCGTCGTTTTGCCGACACCGCCGCTGCCGGTACAAACGATCACGTTGTGGCGATCCAGTATCGGCTTCATATCTGCCCGGTTTCCTGCGCCAGCGCCGCAATCAGGGCGTCACCCTTGTCGACGTAATGCTGTGGCCATCGCAATGTGTTTTTGTCTGCACGCGCGAGCTTGTGCAGCCACTCGGACTGGCGTTTCGTACCGTTTCGATACGGTTTGCGAACGTGGCGGCGGCGGCGGTGCCCGGGTTCGCGGCGGCGCGCTTCAGCTCTGAACCTGACACGGTTGGTTGCAGCCTGTTGCAAACGATACGGGCGGATTGGCCGGTCTCCGCTTTAATGGCGCCATGCAATTCCAGCGCCTCACTAACCGGCAGCTCCTGCGCCAGTGTGACGATAACGAAGCGGCACTTCTGCGGGTCTTTCAGTACATCGAGAATCGTTCCGGTCTGACGGCCAACCGGGCCTGCCGGGACGGCCTCGTTGATACCGCGCGGTGCGCGCAGCAGGGCGAGGAAGTGGCCGGTCGAGAAGGCATCGATAACCACCAGGTCGCGGTCGGAACGCGCCCAGCGTAAACGGTGCGGTCCTGTTGCCTTGCCGATCAGGGCCAGTTCCTTGAGGGTCGGCGCGGCGCGGATCAAGGCGCGGATAATTTTGTTGTCGAGGAAGAAATCGGTGGCACGCCGAAGCGGCACGTAGTGACCGACATACTCGCGCAGGCAGGCCTCTTCCTCCCACCGTTGCAGCAACAGGTTCGGTTGACCCGGATAGTGGTCGGTGCCAGGCGCCAGCCCGAGCAGGCGTTCGTAGAAGCTCTGCCGCCCGAATTCGACCAGCAGGGCTTTGCGCCCGGCGTTCGCCGCGCGCAGCGCGAGCGCCGCGGCCACGACGGATTTTCCTACGCCACCCTTGCCGGTTACAAACAGAATTTCCGGCTGGCGACCGCTTGGCCTGGCCATTACGCTGGTATTGCTCCGGGTTCGGGCACTGCTGCCAATACTACCGGGGCAGCGTCCGTGTCTGCATACGTGCTGGCCGCGGCCGCGCCGCCTGCTGTCGGCTTACTGCCGGGCAAGCGCCGCATCGATATAGTCGTCGACGAGTTGCTCGAGCACTGTCAGCGTCACCGAGCCGCTGGCCAGAATCGTGTCGTGAAACTCGCGCAGGTCGAAATTTTCGCCAAGCTGGCCTTCGGCGCGACGCCGCAAGGCCTTTATTTTCAGCTCCCCCAGCTTGTACGAAAGTGCCTGGCCCGGCCACGAGATGTAGCGGTCGGTTTCGGTCGTTACTTCGTGAATCGACAACGCAGTATTGCTGGCCAGGTAATCGAGTGCCTGGTCCCGGCTCCAGCCCTTGTCATGCAAACCGGTATCGACCACCAGCCGGCATGCACGCCACATTTCGTAGGTCAGGCGACCGAAGTCGTCATAGGGGTCCTCGTACATGCCGGCTTCGACGCCGAGCCATTCGGAATACAGCCCCCAGCCCTCGCCATAGGCCGAGATGTAGTCGTACTGCCTGAAGTCGGGTTGGGCCTCCTGCTCGATCGCGAGCGCCCATTGCAGATGATGCCCGGGCACGGCTTCGTGCAACGTGAGCGCCGGAAGCGTGTAGAGCGGGCGGCTCTCCAGCGCATAGGTGTTGACCCAGTAATAACCGGGCTGGGTGCTTCCGGCGGCTGGGGGGACATAGCGGCCGGCGGTGTATTTCGGGGCGATGTCAGCGGGTACCGGTGCGACCGAATAGGGTGTACGTGGCAGGGTTTTGAACAATGCCGGGAGCTTGCCATCCATCGTCTTGGCAATGTAGGCGGCCTCCTTCAGCAGTGCTTCCGGGCTATCGGGGTAGAAGCGCGGATCGCTGCGCAGGAACGCCAGGAAGTCTGCAAACGAGCCGGCGAACTCCGTCGCATCGATGATGGCCTGCATTTCGCTGCGTATCCGTGCGACCTCGTCGAGGCCGATCTGGTGAATCTCGTCGGCGCTGAGATCGAGCGTGGTGAACTGGCGGATCTTGTGGCTGTAGTAGGCGCGCCCGTCGGGAAGTGCGTATGCGCCGAGCGTGGTTCGCGCGCCCGGAAGATATTCATCGCGCATGAAGTCGAGAAATGCCTGGTAGCCGGGAATGACCGAGCCCGAGATCGCCGTTATGGTGGCGCCGCCCAGACGCTCGGCCTCGCTCGCGGAGATCGTGCCCGGCATCTGCCGCAGCGGCGCGTAGTAAACGCTGTCCTCGGGGTCGGCGACGATGTGGGCGGCGATCCCGCTGTCGAAGCCCTCGAGAATCACCCGCGGTTGGGTCATGCCACGCTCCAGCCCCGCGCGCATGTTGCCGATTTGTTCGCCGACGTAGCGTGGCCAGTCCTGCAGTCGTGCGAGGTAATGCTCGTAGTCGGCGACGGTACGGAACGGCATTTCGTTGGGCAGGCGGGCAAAAGAAGTGTGGAATCCCTCGTCGACCAGTATCGGTATCTGGTAGTCGCCAAACTCGATGTCGGCAATGGAATCGCGTAACTGGCGACGAAACAACGCGGCGTTTATCGTGTCGGTTTTTGACCATTGCGATTCCCGCTCGAGGGACTCGAGTCGTTGCAGAATCCCGCGCCAGTATTCGGCTCTCCTTTGCTGGTCTTGTGCCGTTACCCGTCCAAGCCGGTCATCGTATTCATTGCGACCGACATAGGTGGCAAGCAACGGAAACTCGCGCAGGCGGAATTCCCACTCCTCGTCGAACAAGGCCTGCAGATCGTCACCGAGTACCGGCCGCGCCAGTATCGTGGTGAGCAGTAAGGGCAGCAAGCAGAAAATGCCTCGCGCAGCGGTCATGGGGAACTCCGGATCGAATGGTCGGCATATGTTAACCCGTTGCGCCGGGGCCGCGCTGCCCAGCGCTTTACCGCGGCGGGTTAATGCCGGGTCCGGGTTTACGGTATGCTCGCTCACTTTACGCGCGGGGCGCTCGCCCGGCGCGACGTTTTTCGGCGATTGCGAGGAGAGTACCGGTGAGGAAAAGGGTTGTTGGAGTCGTGTTACCGCTGGCGTTTGCCGGTGTAGTGATCGGTGGTTGCGGTGGTGGTGAGCTTGACAGTGGCACCGGTCAACAAGCGGCGGCGCCTGCTGCTGCGCCGGCGGCTGGTGCTGCGGCAGAGCCGGCCGCGGTTGCGGCGACACCATTCACCGACGTGGCGACCCGCGCCGCCGATTCGATCAATGGTGACGACATCCGTGCCTGGGTGGCTGCGCTCTCCAGCGACGAGATGGGCGGGCGCGGCCCGGGCAGCGAGGGCGATCGCATGGCGCGGCGCTACATCGTTGAGGAGTTGCAGAAACTCGGGTATCAACCCGGCGCCGTCGGTGGCCGCTGGGAGCAGTCTTTTGACCTGATCGGCATCAACTCGACAATGCCGCCGGTATGGAAATTCACAGGGGACGGTGAACTCGAACTGGCAGCCGGCAGCGAATACATCGCCGGCAGCGGCGTGCAGTCCGAGCATGCGGCCCTGAGCGACGCCGAACTGGTATTTGTCGGATATGGCATCGAAGCGCCTGAATACGACTGGAACGATTTCAAGGGCCAGGATCTCAGCGGCAAGGTGCTGGTGATGCTGAACAACGACCCTGACTGGTCGGACGAGCTTTTCGAAGGTAATCGCCGCCTCTACTACGGCCGCTGGACCTACAAATACGAAAGCGCAGCCCGCCAGGGCGCGGCGGGTGCAATCATCATCCACACGGTGCCCTCCGCAGGTTACCCGTTCCAGGTGGTGCAGACCTCGTGGACCGGCGAGCAATTTGAATTGCCGCGGGCGATGAGCCGAGCAGCAAGGTCGTAGCCTGGGTTACCGAAGACAGCGGCGCGCAAGTTGATCGCGCTCAATGGTCATGATCTCGACAGACTGCGCGAACAAGCGCGCAGCAACCGCGATTTCGAACCGGTAGCGCTAGGGATCGAGACGTCGCTCGATATCGAAAACAGGCTGAACCGGGTACAGACGGCGAATGTACTCGGGTGTTATTCCGGGCAGCGATCCGGTGTTGAAAGATCAGCTGGTCATCTACACGGCGCATCACGACCACCTCGGTATCGGGACACCGAACGAGGCGGGCGACAAGATCTACAACGGTGCCTTCGACAACGCCACCGGTGTAGCCCAGGTCCTGGCTATTTCCAAGGCGTTAAAGGCATTGCCGGTCGCGCCGCGTCGCTCCATACAGATCGCCCTTGTTGGCGCGGAAGAACAGGGCTTGCTTGGCTCGGAATACTACGCGGCGAATCCGACGGTGCCGGCCGGACGCATCGCTGCCAATCTTAACTATGACGGCGGCAACATCTGGGGCCATACGCACGACGTGACCTTCATCGGTCTCGGCAAGTCCACTATCGACGTAATCCTCGAGGGCATCGCGAAAGAGCAGGGCCGGGTTACGAAGCCGGACCAGTATGCTGACAAGGGCTATTTCTATCGCTCGGACCAGTTTGCGCTGGCGCGAATCGGTGTACCCGCGATGTACATGAAGGGCGGTACCGATTTCATCGGCCGCCCGGCGAACTGGGGTGCCGAGCAGGTCGCTGCGTACACGGCGAAAAATTATCATCAGCCAAGCGATGAACTGAGCGACGAATGGAATTTCGACGGGCTGGTGCAGGACGCGCAACTTGGTTTCTGGTGCGGCCTGATCATCGCCAACGACGAGGTGTTGCCGGCATGGAGCCCGGGCGACGAGTTCGAGGCGGCGCGCAAGACGGCGCTGGCCGAGTTGCCGTGATGCGATGAAGCGGCGCAATGGTCTGGTGCAAAGGGCCCGGGCGGTTTGCCTGGGCCTTTTGCGTTGCGGCGGGCTCGCGGGCGATCCGGTGGGTCAGCGGCGCGTTGACCGGGCAGCAAAGCCACGGATTATTGTTCTCAATAACGCAACAGTAATTTAATTGAAATCGGGTTTATTTCAGTTTCGGTCTCAGTGAAGCTATCGATCAACACCGGCATCGGGCCGGCCACGACTTCGGGAGACTGGACCATGGATGCAGCAAAACCCTATCTGACTCTGCTTGGGCGCCTGGCCATCGCCGCGATCTTCGTATTTGCCGGCGCCAGCAAAATCAGTGGATACGAAGGAACGGCAGCTTACATGGAGGCGATGGGTGTGCCGGCGTTGCTGTTGCCGGTGGTCATCGCGCTGGAACTGGGTGGTGGTATCGCCATTATCCTCGGCTGGAAGACGCGGATTGCCGCTTTCTTGCTGGCGGGCTTTAGCGTGCTGTCGGCACTGTTGTTTCATTTCGATTTCGCCGACCAGACCCAGTTCATCATGTTCTGGAAAAACATTGCCATCGCGGGCGGATTCCTTTTTCTCGTCGCGGACGGCGCTGGCGCGCTGGCGCTCGATAACCGCGGTACTCGAAACGGGTCCTGAATCGCTTCCCCGCGGCGGCTTCGCCGTCCGGATTGGCAGCACATTGATTAAACGGGAGTAAACAATCATGGGATTACTTGTTGATGGCCAGTGGGTCGATCGCTGGTACGACACCAAATCGACCGGGGGGAGGTTCGTGCGCTCGGACGCCCAGTTTCGCAACTGGATCACCCGCGACGGTTCGGCGGGGCCGGGTGGCGACAGCGGTTTCCGGGCGGAGCCGGGCCGCTACCATCTGTATGTGTCCTATGCCTGTCCGTGGGCGCATCGCACACTGATATTCCGCGCGCTCAATGGCCTCGAATCCCAGATCGGCGTGTCGGTGGTCAACTGGCTGATGGCTGCCAATGGCTGGACCTTTGCCACCGGTCCCGGCGTCGAACCCGATCCGCTGCACGATGCCAGATTCCTCCATCAGGTCTATACTGCCGCCGATGCGGGCTACAGCGGTCGGGTGACGGTGCCGCTGTTGTGGGACAAGAAGCGCGGCACGATCGTCAACAACGAGTCGTCCGAGATTATCCGCATGTTTAACGAGGCGTTTGACGACATCGGCGCCACCCCGGGAGACTACTATCCCGAGGCGCTGCGCGAAGAGATAGACAGCGTCAACGAGCGCGTTTATGACACTGTCAATAATGGTGTCTATAAATCCGGGTTCGCAACCTCCCAGGCCGCCTATGAAGAGGCAGTCGTGCCGTTATTCGACACGCTCGACTGGCTGGAACAACGCCTTGGGCGCCACCGTTACCTGGCTGGCGATACACTGACGGAAGCCGACTGGCGCCTGTTCACGACACTGGTCAGGTTCGATGCGGTTTACGTGGGTCATTTCAAATGCAACCTGCGCCGGATCGTCGATTATCCCAATCTCTGGGCCTATACCCGCGAGCTTTATCAGTACCCGGGCGTGGCGGAGACGGTGCACTTCGATCACATCAAGGGGCACTATTACCAGAGCCACCTGAACATCAACCCGAGCGCGGTAGTGCCGGCCGGTCCGGTTATCGACTGGATGCAGCCGCATGGGCGCGATCGCTAAGGCATCCTGTGCCCGGCGGGTCAGCGATGTCCGATACAGTCGTCCCAGTACGGCTGGTCGCCAAACCGCAGCGCGAGAAAGTCGACGAATGCGCGTATGCGGCTGGAAAGGTGGCGTGCATGCGGGTAGACAGCGTATGCCGCGAGCGGCATCCACTCGAAATCGCGCAGGGCGACGTCGAGCTGGCCGGCGGCAATGGCCTCTGAGACGATAAATGTCGGCAGCAGGGCGACGCCATGGCCGGCAATCGCAAGGTCGCGCAGCACATCGCCATTGTTCGCGCGCAACACGCCCGGCGTTTTGACCGCGCCGGGGCGGCCATCCGTATCCGTGTAGCGCCACGTGCCCGGATCATCGGCCAGGCTGTAGTGCAGGCAGTCGTGATTGGCGAGATCACGCGGGTGCTTTGGGCGTGAGTGACGTAACCAGTAAGCGGGACTCGAGCAGATGACGTTGCGGATCGGGGCGAGCCGGCGCGCGATCAGGCTGGAATCGGCCAGGCGCGCGATGCGGATGGCGAGATCGAAACCTTCGCCGAGCAGGTCCACCCTGCGGTCGCTGAGATCGAGGTCAAACCTGACGGCGGGATTTTGCTCGACAAAATCGCTGATCGCCGCGCGCAAGTGGAGCAGACCAAAAGTCAGCGGTACCGATATCCGGATCCGCCCTTGCAGGGCCCCGTGTTCGGTCGATACGGCGGTTTCGGTCTCGCGAATATCCTCGAGAATTCGCTGGCAGCGCTGGTAATAACTGCGTCCGGTCTCGGTCAGATCCAGACGCCGGGTGGTGCGGTTCAGCAATTGCACACCGAGATAGTGTTCGAGTTCGGCGAGGCGCCGGCTGACCGCCGATTTGGCGACGCCGAGCCGCTCCGCGGCGGCCGTGATGCTGCCCGCATCGACGACGGCGACGAAACTCTGCATGTTTGCAAACCGATCCATGTCTATTGCCTGATGGAGAACAATAAAGCTCAGAATCTAATGATTCTCTCAGCTATAGCAACTCAGGCGGAGCAACAGGCAGCGGCAGGGACGATTGACGCCACGCGGCGGGTATTGCCGCGGCACCGGGTCAGACAGGTCAGCGGTCGCGCTTATTGACGACCATGACCTGGTAGCGCCCTTTCGGTCCGATGTACCACGAGGCAACGAGGCTGGTGAGACTGACGATGATCGAGCCGAGCAGCGCGGAGCCAAACCCGGCGACGACAAATTGGCTGAGCAGTGTCGCCACCAGGCTGAACATCAGCGCGTTGATGACGAAAAGGAAAAGACCGAGAGTGAGAATACTGAGCGGCAGAGTGAGAATGATCGCGATCGGCCTTATCAAGGCATTGACGAAGCCCAGCAACAACGCGGCGAGGACAAAGGTCCCGCTGCCGGTGATGGTCACGCCGTCGAGCAGCTGGTCGGCGAGCCACAGGCCGAGCATGGTGATCAACAGGCGAAGGATGAAGCCGGGCATGGCTCGAGGCTACGGCAGGGCGTCGCGAAGTTCAACCATGGCTGCGATTATCGCCGATCGGTGTTCTGCGGCGATCGTGACACAGCTCACAGTTGGCGGGACGCGCCGACGTTAGGCTTCGCAATATGTCAGATAGCACCTTAACGTGGTCGTTGCTTGCGGGCTTCGGTCTGGTTGCAATACTGGTGGCGCTCGCAGCTACCGAGGAGTTCCTGCGCGGCAGGGGCGCCGTCGGGAAGCGGCTGCGGGCCGCCGGATTCCGTTTCCGCCGCAACATGCACGTCCCGGATGAGCGCGGTAGTGACCGGGTTGTGGACTACGTTGTCGCCACGACCGCCGGTCTCGTCTGTATTGAGCTGCGCGATTACAACGGCGCGGTGGAGGGCAATGCGGCCGATCGAATGTGGTCGCATTCCGCGCGCATGGAGACCTTTCGCTTCCTGAACCCTGTCATGCGCCAGCGCGCTTATCTCGATGTGATAGCCGGGCTCTGCCCTGGCGTGCCCGTGCACGGGCTGATTTTGTTCTCGGATCAGGCGACGATGGTGGGAGATATGCCGGCAGGGGTTCACCTCAACCGTGATCTGGAAATTGCGTTGCGCGAATTCTCCGTGGACTGGGGCGACGATAGCGTGATCGAGCAGGCGCTGAAGAAGCTCAAGTCGGGTCTTGCGCGGTTGCGCAAGGACGGCAAGGCCTCGGCCCGTCAGCGCGGTCTCGGGTCCGAGGTCTGAGCGCGGCCTGTTGCATGCCGCGTGGCCGCGGCCACTAGCCGGACGTCCCGTTCGGGCCAGTGAGATAACTTTGCCACAGCAGCCGAGCCGCGACCGAGCGCCATGGCCGCCACGCCTCGCCAATGGCCTCGAGTTCTTCTGCCCCGGGCCGTGTTTCGAGACGCTTGACCTGTTGCACGGCTACCGCCAGTGCGAGGTCGCCTACCGGCCAGACGTCCGGCCGGCCGAGCGCCATTAGCAGGTAAATATTCGCGGTCCACGGCCCGATACCGGTGATCGCGACCAGCCGTTTGCGAACCGCCTGGTCCGGCAGCCGGCCCAACTGATCGAGATCGAGAGTGCCATCTTCGACAGCGGCGGCAATGCCACGGCAATAACGGCTTTTCTGGCGGCTGAACCCGCATCGTCGCAGGGTCGCCTCGGTCAGACCGAGAAACCCGGCCGCATCGAGCTCTTCGACCTCGGCGAGCAGGCGTTCGAATGCGGCGCGGGCCGATGCCAGCGATACCTGTTGTTCCAGAACGATATGGACAAGCGTTGCGAACCCCGCCGGGCGGCGCCACAGCGGCGGTACTCCGACACGCTCTGCGATGCGGGCAAGGTCCTTGTCCCCGCGTCCCAGCGCGGCAACAGCGCGGCGCAGAGTTGCGTTGTCGAGGGGGGCGGGAGTCACTGGGTGCCGTCGTTGAGTCCGGGTTGCAAAGCGGCGAGGACCGCTACACGAGAGGTTGCTGCATGGCCGGGTAGTTTAGGCCGGTGCTGGCGGTAAGCAAACAAAACGGGCCCTTGCGGGCCCGTCTTTCTGCAGTTGAGCGTGTTTGATTCAGCAGGCCGGTACCGGCAATGCGCGGATCCGCGGAATGGCGGGCCGTTGCGGCGGCCAGGACTCGGTGATCAGCGCGTCCGCCACATAGGCGGCTGCGGCCCCTGCCAGGATCAGGATCGGCGTAACGACGAAAGCGTGAAACGGTGATGCGAATAGGCCGGAAGTAACCAGCAGTGTGGCAGCGACGATAGCGACGGTGCTGACGGCGAACAGTGCTCTACATGCGTTTCTCAGTAATTCGGACATTTTGCACCTCCCAAAGGTGTGGGTTTTTGACTCTGTTAGTAAAATTTCGAAGTTTTGTCAGCCAACCAGTCGGGTCAGCATCAGCGGACTGAGCCATGCGAGGCCCTTGACCAGAAAGAAGCAGAAACTCCATTTGCCGTAGCGGCGCCACAATGACGTTTTTGGCTGGTGATTTTTTGCGATTCTCTGCATCGGTCGTGTCCTCGGGCAATTCAGTTCGTGGTTTGTCTTGTGTTTCAGGCGATCCCGCCGCCGACGAGTAAATTGGCGCCGAGCAGCAGTGCTGCGTAGAGCAGTGCCAGTCCCAGCATGGACGGTTCGAGTTCCTGCAGTCTCGGTGCATTGGTATTCATCTGAGTACTCCTGGTCGTGTTGATCTGTCTTGTTTGTCGTGGCGGGCGGCGTATGGCCGCCCGGCGCTTCTGTGTCACACCGCGACGGGGTGCTGTTTGGCTGGCTGGTTGCGCCGGCGCAGTGACGGAAACAGCATCGGCACCTTGCGCTTGTATGCCTTGTATTGCGGATGGAACTCGGCGAGATCGCGCTCCTCGAACTGAATCGCGGCGAGGATGTACGCGGTGCTGATTGCCGCAAAAACAAAATGGGCAACGGTCATGTGCGGAGTGGCCCAGAATGCGAACAGCCAGCCGGTGTAAAGTGGATGACGGACCAGTTTGTAGACGCCCGGTGTCTTGAACTTCAGCGGCGTGTATTCCGTGCCGCGCAGCTGCAACCAGACCTGACGCAGACCGAACAGGTCGAAATGGTTGATCAGGAACGTCGAGATCAGGACCAGCGCCCAGCCAAATGCATATGCGCTATAGAGTGCGGCCGTGGCGATCGGATTCGAAACGGTCCAGACGACTCCACCCAGAGGCTGCCAGCCAGCGAACAGTAAGATCAGCGCGAGGCTCGAGAAAAGCACGTATGTGCTGCGCTCGGCTTCCTGCGGCACAATTTTGGTCCAGCGGCGTTTGAACGCGGGCCGAGCCATTACGCTGTGCTGGATTGCGAACAGCCCGAGCAAGGCGACGTTGATCAGCAGTGCCTGGACCAGCGGCATCTGTGCGGCACCATCGATCGTCTTGGGTACGCCGAAGTCGCCGATAAAACCGATTGCATAGAGAAAAGTGGCGAAGAACACCGCGTAGCTGCAGATGCCGTAGCCGAAAATCGTGAGTCTCTTGATCATTTTTGCTCCCCTTCCAGAATTGGTCTTCGTGTTCCGAATCGCGATTCAGAGTCCAACCGCCGCGAACTCCGCGGCATAGCTCTGAAGAACCTGTAACAGTTCTTTCCAGTGTTGCCACAGGACCGCAAAACCGTGTTTCTCGAATACGTCCATGACACCCCTCCGTTAACTTCGTTTTTCGCATCGTCCTGCGCGGCGTTTGCAGCAACAGTGCGTGTGGGGCTCATACTAGGGGGGTTGCGTATCGGAATAATTTCCCGATCCGCTCAGTTTGTTTCGAAAACGTAACAGTCGAGGTGGGGGTCTAGCGGCAGCCACCGGGGGTGGCGCAGGCAGGCACGCGCAACAGAGCCTCGAGGGTATCGTGCAGTTCGCTCATGTCGAGCGGTTTGCGCAGCAGAGCCCGTGCGCCTGCTTCGCGAGTCTGTTGTTCCGTCAGATCTTCCGCGTACCCGGTGTAGAGCACGATGGGCAACTGCGGATGGAAATCCAGCAGACGCTGTGCCACGTCGAGACCACTCAGGTGCGGCATTGTGTAGTCGAGGATCGCGAGATCGGGCGTGGCGTCTTCGTTGCAAAGATCGCGCAACGCGATTTCGGGATCGTTGAACACGGTTACCGTCAGCCCCCAGCTTTGCAGGCGATCGCGCATGAATTCAGCGACCGCCGGCTCGTCATCGACCACGGCGACATGACCCCGCAGCAACGGGGCCTGAGCCGGCGCATCGGCATCGAGTTCGGAATCGACGGTGGACCCGGAATCGCTGGCGCAACCGATCGGCAACAATACTCTGAAAACGGAGCCCGAGCCGGGCTCGCTGTCGAGCAGGATATGACCGTCATATTCGTGGATGATGCCATGCGCCATTGCCAGCCCCATGCCGCTGCCTTTACCGATTTCCTTGCTTGAATAGAACGGCTCGAAGATGCGCTCCTGGACGTCCTCGGCGATTCCGCTGCCGTTGTCTTCGACGGCGATTTCGACAAACTGTCCGGACACCTGGTGGCGACAGGACGCACAGACCGCGCCCACGTTCTCGTGGCGCCGAAGTTTTACCGCGACGCGGCCGTGGCGGCCTACGGCATCGCGTGCATTAATGATCAGGTTCATGACGACCTGTTCCAGCTGTAGCGGGTCGGTGATGCAGGTGGGCGCCTGCTCGTCGAGCTCGGTGACCAGCTCGAGACTGGACGGCAGCGTCGACCGCATCAGCTGGATGGTCTCTGTAATCAGAGGCTCGAGCGAAAGCGGTTTGGCCGCGCCTCGGTGACCGCGGCTAAAGGTCAGCATCTGTTGAATCAGGTCGCGTGCTCTTTCGCCGGAACTCTGGGCGCGATCAAGATAAGCGGTCAGTTTGGTGTCGCCGTGGGCCTCGGCGCGCTCGCCGGCCATGACCATATATCCCATCACGCTGGTCAGGATGTTGTTGAAATCGTGGGCGATGCCACCGGTGAGCTGACCGATTGCTTCCATTTTCTGCGCCTGGCGTAACTGCGCTTCGAGTTGCTCGCGTTCGTCCTCCGCCTTCTCCCGAGCGGTTATGTCACGCATATAACCGATGAAACGCGTGCCTTCCGGGCCCTCGGCGACACTGATCGTTAATTCCACGGGAAATTCGCTGCCGTCGGCGCGGCGCGCCGCGAGTTCAGCGCGGGTCCCAATCATCGGGCCGTTGCCGCGACGCTTGTAGTTCTCCATGCCGCTGATATGGCTGGCGCGGAATCGCTCTGGGATGATCAACTCGGCCAGGTTCTTGCCGAGTACTTCTTCGCGACGATAGCCAAAGCAGTGTTCGGCGGCCGGATTGAATTCGGTGATATTGCCGTCGATATCGATCACGACGATACAGTCGAGTGCGGCCTCCACGGTTGCACGCAGTTCGGTCTCGCTGCGTTTGAGGGCAATCTCCTGTGCTTTGCGTTCGGATATATCGCGAATGATTGCGAGCACCCGGTCAGAACCGGCGATAGTCGCCTTTTTCAAAACGACTTCGTCCCAGTGTTTGCTGCCATCGCGACTCTTGTGACGCCATTCGAAGCGCTGGGTCTCGCCGTGGCGCGCCGCTTTGATCAACTGCCGGGCGCGTTGTGTCGTATAAAGCGACTCGCCGGAATTGAATCCGGCCGGGTCGACATTGAGAATCTCTTCGTAGGTGTAGCCGTACATGCTGCAGGCTTTGGGGTTGGCATCGACGATCGCGCCGCTCGAGTCGAGCACGAAAATGGCATCCTCGGAGGCGTCAAAAATCGCGCGATAACTCGCTTCCGATTCGGCACGTTTCTCGTCAGCCTGGAGGCGTTCGAGTTCGGCGGCGGCGCGCACCGAAAATACCTTCAACACCAGTTCGATAAAACTGACATCGAGCAATGGTGTACGGCTGACCACGGCAAGATTGCCAATCGCGTTGCCGTTGCTGTCATGCAATGGGTATCCGGCGTAAGCGACAAGTCCGAACTTATCGATCATGCCGTCGCTGGGGTAGGACTCGCTGAGATTGTCACTGATATGGTGAAAATGCCCGCTGATGACCTGTTCGCATGGTGTGTTCGCAAGTTCATAAACCATGTTCGGAACGATCTTGCCGCCATGCGACACAGCCAGCGTATGTAATTCGCGGTGCTTGCCATTGACCAGTTTGGTCAGGAATACGAAATCCGCGCCGAGCGTCCCGCCCACGCAGTTGACGATCGATTCAAATACTCCCGTGCCGGTTGCCGCCGATACACCGAGCGCGGCCTTGCGCAACAGGTCTTCCGTTCGTTTGCGCTGGGTGATGTCAGTCGAAATGCCGCAGACCGCTTCGACGGCGCCTGCCGCGTCCACTAACGGGAACTTCACCGAGACATAGGTATGCTCGCCATCGGCCCCGGGAACGACTTCCTCGAACTGCATGGCTGCGCCGCCCTCTATCACAGCGCGGTCGTTGGCTGCGAGTGGCAACGCGACGTCCGGCGGGAAAATGTCGGTGTCGGCGCGGCCGACGAATTTCGACTCGTCGCCGCCGAACAGCTTCAGAAACTGATGATTGACGAAAACATACCGGCCGGCCGTATCCTTTACGTAGACTACCGCAGCGGCATGGTCACAGATCTGGCGCAGTAATGGCGCGCTGTAGCGCTGTAGCTCGGTTTCGGCGGATGCGGCCATTTGCGTCGGCGGTTTCCCTTGGTCGGTTACGCTGATCTGCAGTCTACCGCGCCGCGGTCGCCATGGTGTACGGGTCTACCAAGCGGAAACAATTGAAACAGAACTGTTACAAACAGCCGCTTCAGTCCGGCACGTACATATAGCCGACACCGCGCACGGTGCGAATCAGGCGCGGCTTGTCGGCGCTGGGCTCGATCTTGCGCCGCAGTCGCGTAATCCGGATATCCACACTGCGGTCGTAAGGGTCCCAGTCACGATTCTGGGTCAGGTTGAGCAATTGATCGCGCGACAAGGGCCGGTTCGGGCGTTCGAGAAACACGCACAAAAGATCGTATTCCATTCGCGTCAGCGGAATTTCATCGCCGTTCGCGTCGAATAGTTGCTGGCGCCTCTTGTCCAGTGCGCAACTGCCGATGGCAACCTTGTTCGCTGCCGCATCCTGGTCGTGATCTGGCTGCCGCGGTTCGCCGTTGCGTTGGTAGCGGCGAATGACGCTTTTGAGCCTGGCGCGCAGTTCGCGCGGATCGAAGGGCTTGCCGATGTAGTCGTCAGCACCGACCTCGAGACCAATGATTCGGTCTACGGTCTCGCCGGCCCCCGAGACCATGATGATGCCGACGTCGTGCCTCTCACGAATATAACGAGCCAGGCTGAGGCCGTCCTCGCCGGGCAGACCGATATCAAGTAAAACCACTGTGGGGGGATTACCGTCGAGTTCGGCACGTGCCGCGTCCGCGTTGTCCGCAGTCGCGACCTCGTAGCCGGCATCGCTCAGGTAGTCGACGAGCAGTTGCCTGATGTCGGCGTCGTCATCGACGACGAGTATTTTCTCCGGCGCCTGCATGCGTAGGCCTCCGCCGTTCTGTTATGGGCGAAAGCATAGCACTCCGTTTGTTGTCGCGTTGTTGTCGCGGCAGGCGTGGCCGGCTCAGTCGCGTATCGCGTCCCACGTCGTGTCGATCGTATGATCTTCCGCGCCGTCGCCGTCTTCGTCGACCAACAGGCGGACGAAAACGCTATCCAGGGCGATCAGTCGTATCGATGCTCCGCCGTCGCCGCGGATCAGGAATTCGCCGACGTAAGGGTTGTCGTCGCCGGAACCTTCAAACGTCACCGGTGTTGAGTAGACGATTTCGCCATCGAACTCCGAGCTCATCACCGAACCTGACGATGCGATCGTGTAGGCGGGCGGAGCGATGGAGCTGTCGCTGGTAGCCCGGGTGGCGAAATCCGCGAGCGTTCGGGTAATGCTGTTCTCGCCAACGGTGAGGCTGTCGCCCGAGACGGTAATCGACGACTGCGGCGGCTGGCTCGTGTCGATCTCGACGTTGACCCGGCCATCGACAAATTCGCTGCCGTCATTATCGGTATGCGTCAGGCTCGAGACGATCAACGCGACCGACAACACGAGTTCGCCGCTGTCGAGGTTGCCGGAGATTGTGTCGATCACGAACTCGAAACTGCCATCCGCGGTTTCGCCCGCTCCGCTGTCGCAATTGTCGAAACTCAGACTGAGGCTGTCGCCCGCAGAAGGTAGATTCGGATCGGCCTGCTGACCGCTCAGCGTGAAGGTCCCGCCGGCCTCGCAGCCGAGCGTGAACGGCCCGATAGGCGCCTGGAACCAGCCAGCGGGTCCGGCGCCGGGGGCAGCGCCGAGTTTTCCGAGGTAATAGCCGGCGGTCTTGCCGAGACTGCCGATTTCGCCACTGACGCCAAGCGGGTCGCTGTCGATCAGGTCCCCGATTTCGCCGCTCTCCAATGCGGTATCGACCACGGCCGCCGAAATTGCCGGCGCACTGTCCATGTCGATCTTGGCAAACGCCGGCGTGACGGTCGCTGAACCGCCACCGCCACCGCCACCACCACAGGCGGCGAGAGAGAGGCCCAGGGCGGCAACAAACACGGTCTTGGTCGAAGCAGTCATCACGGTATCCTCGCCGGGCCTGTTTTCGGCCCGCAATAGTTGACAGTCATCCGCGAGTTTAACGGCCGCCGCAAGGTCGGAGAGTGACCCGGTTCAAGCTTCGGTGACGCGACGGGAGCAGTCCTGCCCGGTGCCCCGTATCAGGCCGGGGATTTAAAAATAACTGTCTAAACAAGGATATGGGAGAAAGCGTGAGTGGATTTCAGGTCTGTAGTGGAGCACGCTGGTAAGGCCTGGAGAGACTCGGGGAGAGAATTGGGCGAGACCCAATGGCAACGAGGCTTGCGCTTGTCGCGGTATTCGCGCTGGCAGTTCGCAGATGCGGCCGGGCGCAGCGGATAACTAGTGCGGGATGTTCGGGAAAAGCCGTCCCTGGCTGCGAATCCCTGAACCGGGGCGCCGAAGCATTCTTAGGCGCCCCGCAGTGTGCCCGTCGCGGCGACCGCCGGGCACGCTTTTCACGTTAGCAGCGCAGAGGCTCAGGCGATGAGCTAGCCCTGGTCCATATCGATGCCGCCAAAGCGGGTGATCGCGTGGCCGGCCAGTAACAGCGGGATCAGCGCGGCGACGCACATGGCCGCACCCTGCCAGGCGCCCGTGAGATTGGCGAAAGCAAGCGTGGTCAGGGCGGCGACCGTTGCTACCAGGGCGAACAAGGCCCAGCCGAGAAATTCATGCAGGTTGAACGCGGGCCTATCGGCCTGGCTGCGGATCGGCTGTCGTGCCCGGGCAGGACGTGTGATTTGTGGGAATCCGCGTGTCGTCGTAATAGTGTTCATGGTCGTCCCTCCAATGCGCTGTGTTGTGTTTCGTTTGCTGCGAGGTTCAGTTTGTGCGCAGTCGGCCGCGGAGTCGTGACCGATTGCTGACGCTGTGCTGACCAATTCATGACGGAGCGGTGATTGGATAAAAAGCTAATATAAACAGGAACTAACAAGTTGGGCTTGCGAATTCCGGGGTATCGTCGCCGTTTCCGACAAGCGACGCTTGCGGCGCCCGGCAGCGCCGCCGGGGTCGTGCAGGCGATGTCCCGCCAGGCGTTCGGCGCAGGACGATTCGCTGTTACTATCGCGGCGTGAAAGCGTCTGGCCAAAACCCGTCCCGTTTCGTCGCCGTATTTGCGTCAGCGATCGTTGCGGCTGCCGCGGCATGGCTTGGATCGTCGCCGGCGCGCGCCGCGGAGACGGCTACATTGCCGCCTGCGGTCGCCCGGACCCTTGCCGGGCACAAACTCTCCCAGGCCAATTACTCCCTGCTGGTGCAGCGCCTCGGCGACGGCGAAGTGCTGGTGGCGCACGAGGCCGGCGCCGCGCGCAATCCCGCCTCGACAATGAAACTGGTTACCACCTATGCCGCGCTCAGCCTGCTGAGTCCGGCCTATCGCTGGAAAACCGAGGTGTATCTGCAGGGACAGATGGAGGGCTCGACGCTGCAGGGCGACCTCGTGCTGCGCGGTACCGGCGACCCGTTCCTGACCACGGAGAACTTCTGGAAACTGTTGCGCGAGCTGCGCGCCCGCGGGGTCGAGCGTATTGCCGGTGACCTGGTGGTCGATAATTTCTTCTTCGACGTGCCGCCGGAAGACCCGAGTGACTTCGACGGCCAGCCGTTTCGCTCCTACAACGTCGCGCCGGATGCACTGCTGGTCAATTTCAAGGCGGTCCGCTTTACGTTCCGCGCCGATCCGCTGGCGAACATCGTTCGCGTTATCCCCGACCCGATGCTGTCGAACCTGCAGGTCGACAATCGGGTGAAACTGGGATCTGGACGTTGTGGCGGTTATCAACGCGGCATCGCTTTCAACGTTCCGGGTGGTGTGAGCAGCGATGAGGTGGTGCTGGACGGCAAATTTCCCGCCGCTTGCGGCGAGTATGCGCTAACCCGTTCTCTGATGCGCCCCGAGGAGTTTGCGTTCGGCGTTTTCGAGAGCCTGTGGGACGAACTCGGTGGCAGCATCGACGGCACAGTGCGGGTGGCGGCGGCTCCGCCGGATCAGGATCCGCTTTTTGTTTACCGCTCGCCGTATCTTGGCGAGATCGTTCGCAGCATTAACAAGTACAGCAATAACGTGATGACCCGGCATCTGCTGCTGACACTGGGTGCCGAGTTCAAGGGCGAGCCGGGTACCGCGGTCAAGGGCATCGAAGTCATAACGGAATGGCTGGCGGCCCAGGGCATGGAGTTTCCGGAACTGGTACTGGTCAACGGTGCCGGTCTGTCGCGTGATACCCGGATTTCGGCAGCCAGCCTCGCAACGCTGCTGGATGATGCCTTTGCCAGCCCGTACATGCCGGAGTTCATCGCCTCGCTGCCGCTGGCGGCGATGGACGGCACATTGCGCCGCCGCTATCGCGACGAGCCGCTGGCCGGACGGCTGCACATGAAAACCGGGCGCCTCGACAATGTGGCGGGTATCGCCGGCTATGCGATGTCGCGATCCGGGCAACGTTACGTCGTGGTTTCGCTGCACAACGACACCGACGTGCATCGCGGCTATGGCGTAAACGTCCAGGATGCGGTGCTGCGCTGGGTGTTCGAGCAATAGGCAATCCATCCGACAGGTGCAAATGACAGCAAGCGTGCGGTTTTTTCGCCGCCTCGAGGCCGACGAGCGCCGCAGTCCGGTGGTTTCCCCGGCGGTAACCTTTCCTGGTGCCGCGGTGGGGCACTTGCACGCCGCCGCAGCGCCCGATTCTGCTAAGCTTCCGCGGTCGTTGTCACCCGGTTAATCGATGTCTGGACTTTGGAATGAGCTCAAGCGCCGTAACGTCTTTCGCGTCGCGGTGCTGTATCTCGTTGCAGCCTGGCTGATCCTGCAGATCGCGGATGTGCTTTTCGGTCTGCTCGAGGTGCCGGGCTGGAGCCTGCGTTTCGTGCTCGGTCTGCTCATTCTCGGGTTTCCGGTCGCGATTGTGCTTTCGTGGATTTACGAGCTCACGCCCGAGGGCATTCGCCGGGAATCCGAAATTGACCGGTCCGGGTCGATTTCGGCCAAAACCGGCCAACGCCTGAATCTCGTTACGATCGCCGTGGTATCGGCTGCGGTAGCGCTGCTGGTGCTCGACCACTGGGTCGGCGCGGACAGAGCCCCCGCCGACAGTGCGGCGGCGGATTCGGCCTCTGCCTCGCTGCCGGGAGTGGATCGGGCGCCGGCGCAAACCGCTGCGGTCGAGTCCGCCGATGCGGACTCCCAGATATCCGACAAATCTGTTGCGGTCCTGCCGTTCTCGAATCTCTCCAGCGACGAGGAAAATGCCTATTTCGCCAGCGGCGTTCACGAGGATGTGCTGACCTATCTCGCCAAGGTGCGGGATCTCCGGGTAATCTCACGAACGACGATGCTGCGCTATGGCGATCGCAAGGACGACATCCCGGTAATCGCCGCAGAACTCAATGTTCGCTTCGTGCTCGAGGGATCGGTACGCCGCGCCGGCGACAGGGTGCGGGTTACCGCGCAGCTGATCGATGGCCGCAGCGACGAACACGTCTGGGCCGAGAACTACGATCGCAGCCTCGACGACGTTTTTGCGATTCAGTCAGATATCGCCAAAGAGATTGCGGCGGCAATGCAGGCGCAGATCTCACCGGACGAGCAGGCGCTGATCGAGCGCCGCCCGACCGACAATGTCGCCGCCTACGAGTTGTATGTGGCCGCGCGTGAAGCCATATGGCACCCCGAGTACGGCCGTGAAATTTTCGAACGGGCCGGTCCGCTGCTCGAAGCGGCGTTGGAGCTCGATCCCGATTTTGCATTGGCATGGGTGCTGTATGCCTATGTCCAGGGGCAGTTCCACTGGCTTGGCCAGGACGATGGCGGAACTGCCGGGCGCGCCGAGGCGGCGGTCGCAAAAGCGCGGGCGTTGCAGCCGGACCTGCCGGAGATCGTTGCTGCCGAGGGTGAGATTCTGTACCGCATTCACAAGGACTTCCCCGGGGCGCTGGCGAAGTTCGAGCAGGCCCAGCAGCGCCTGCCGAATGACTCACTGCTGCTGATGCAGACCGGCTGGGCGCAGCGCCGGGTGGGGTTGTGGGACGAAGCGATCTCGAGCATGCAGCGGGCGGCGGCGCTCGATCCGGCCAACCTGCAGATTTACACCAACCTCGGTGAAACGGCTGAAAGGATGGGCGATGGCGAACTCGCGCTCAGGATTCTCGACAAGGGACTGGAGATTGCGCCGGGCACCGACATTTTCGAATCGCTCAAGGCCGATGTCTACCTCGGTCTCTACGGCGACCTCGATGCGGCCGAACGGCTGATTTCCGCAGTCGACAGTATCGCAGCATCGGTGTACGGCTCGTCCATGATCATGGTGCCGTTCCTCGCCCGCGACTATCCGGCGGCGATGGAGGTGCTCGGGCAACCGCTATTCGAGAGGACGATGCGGGAGGACCAGCCGTTGCAAATCGAAATATGGCGCGGCGTGATCCTGACCCAGATGGGCGAAACGGACGCGGCCCGGCAGGAGTTCGAGACCGTGGTTGCCAGGGCGGCAGACCGGTCATTCGTCCAGACTTCATGGGACAGCGACCAGGCGCTGGCCGTGGCTCACGCTTATCTGGGTAACCACAGCGAGACCCGCGCGGCGCTGGAGCGGGTTGACTCGAACTGGCCAGAGAATGACCATATGAACGATTTTTACCGGGACTGGACGCGCGTCCAGGCGCTGGCCCGGATCGGCGAGCATGAGCAGGCGCTGGATATCCTCGAGGCCCGCCTTGGCGAGCCGGGCGGTTTTACCGTTTGGCAACTGCGCCTGGATCCGCGCCTCGATCCGTTGCGCGACATGCCCCGGTTCAAATCGCTCGTCGCGGACTAGCCTTGCATCCCGGACCTACTCGGCGCGCCAGCAATATTCTTGCCAAGGCACTCGCTGGCGCGGTGCTGCTCGTCGCTGCGCTGGCGCATGGCGAAGATCTCCGCTACGAGCTCGATTACCGGCTCCGCCTCGACCCCGATACCGAACAGGCCGCGGTGACGATCACGTTGCGCCAGCCGCGCGATTTGTTGCGTATCGTGCGGTTCCGCCACAAACCCGGGTGGCACAGCGGATTTGACGGCGACGGCGAAGTCGTCGTGGAAGCCGATACCGTGACCTGGCGGCCGCCGGCTTCGGGTGGCCAGCTCCGCTACCGGTCGCGGATCAGTCATCAGCGCCGCAACGGCGGGTTTGACTCGATGATCACGCCTGACTGGGCCCTGTTTCGCGGCGACGACCTGGTGCCACCGGCACGGGTCACGACGATCAAGGGAGCGCGTTCGCGGGCACGCATCCGGATCGATGCGCCGTCTGGCTGGACCTCGGTGACGCCTTTTGGCAGGGATGTCGACAAGGACCGCTGGATCGCCATCGAACGCCCGGAACGCGGTTTTATCCGGCCCGTGGGCTGGATCGTTGCTGGCCGAATCGGCAGCCGTTGGGACGATGTTGGCGCGACCCGGGTCGTGGTCGCCGCACCGCTGCAGCAGGGCGTGCGGCGCATGGACATCCTTGCCTTTATCCGCTGGCATTTGCCGCAACTGGTCGAGGTATTCCCGCAGTTTCCGGATCGCCTGCTGGTTGTTTCCGCGGCCGACCCGATGTGGCGCGGCGGCCTGTCCGGCCCGCGATCGCTCTATCTGCATGCCGATCGGCCGCTGATCAGTGCCAACGGCACCAGCACGCTGCTGCACGAGCTGGTACATGTTGCCCAGGGTATCCGCGCCGTCGCGGGCGCCGACTGGATCGTCGAGGGCATGGCCGAGTTCTACAGCCTCGAGATCATGCGTCGCGCCGGCACATTGTCGCAGCGCCGCTTCGACCGGGCGATGTCCGCTCTCACCCGATGGGCGGACGACGCCGAACCCGGCCCGGTGGATCGCTCGAGGGGCCCGGTCACCGCGCGCGGTGCCCGGATCATGTACGAACTCGACAAGGAACTGCGCGCACGGATGGGTGACCGCAGCGGGCTGGACGAGGTTGCCCGCGCGCTTGCCAGCGAGGGCAGCCCGGTCAGCCTCGATCGGCTCAGGAGCACCGCAGAATCGATAGCCGGAGCGCCTCTCGAATCGCTGCAGCCGGAGCGGATCGGAATCGAATAAGCGCTCGCTGCGCCGTGCCTGACCGCCGCGCCGGTGTGTCTTTAGCCATGCCACGTGGCCATTTCCCGGGCACAAAAAAAAGACCCCGCGGCAAGCGCGGGGTCTCCTGAATCTAGCGATTCAGTGTCGGCGTTTAACCGCTGACAACGACTCGCGAAGCCTGTGGGCCTTTCGGGCTCATCTCGACTTCGAAATCGACCGTCTGGCCTTCGGCCAGCGTTCGGTGGCCGCTGCCTTCAATAGCAGAGAAGTGCACAAACACGTCTTTGCTGCCATCAGCAGGAGCGATGAATCCAAAACCCTTGGAATCGTTAAACCACTTCACGGTACCTGTCATCATTTCTATATCCTCAGAACATATTTCAACATACGATGTTCAATTGCGGTTCGTGCTGGGGGTTTTGCAGGAGATACCGGAGGGGAACTTCTGAAACGACCAATTTACACGTGCAATACGAACAACTCTTAACATTGGTTGCCACCGGATTTTGTGTTTGATCCGCTGAACAACCGCCTACGTCACCGCATTTACAGCAGTGACTTGCGACGTAGTCTAGCAGAAAATCGGCGACACAAGTGTTAAACGCCCTGTTGGCGCCCCCGGACGGTGTAGCGCAGAGCCTTGCCCGGCAACCGGGTCTAGTCCCGGACGGCCCGGCGCCAGCGCCACTCCACCGAGCGAATCGCGCCGTTCACCCGGCCTTCTATACGGGCGACCAGCACTGACTCGCCCTCGGTCCAGTACAGGATTCGTTGCGGGAAATCGTGCTCGGGATTCTCGAACAGCATTCGCCGCTCGTCCGCCCATACGAGGAAAAAATCGGTCGGCGCCTGGCCGACCGGGTAGACATGGAACACGATGCCGTTCGGTCCCTCGCGGATTTCGACGAACTCGGTGTGGTGGGTAACCCCATCGAGGGTGTCGCGTTGCAGCCCGACAATGACCTGGCCGCGCGGCGCCAGCCACAAATGCTCCGAGACCGTGCCGTCCTCTTCCCGGATCCAGTTTCCCGCGATCCAGCCGAGATCGGCGATTGCAACATCGGCACGGTCGCCGAGGGTGGGCTGCGGCGTTAACGCAAGGCAGGCGGCGGCAATTGCGAGCCCGCGGACACCAGGACAGGAACTCGACATCGAAATCTCCAGCTTCGGCCGCATCGAGCGGCCGCACGATGACCTGTCCGCCCCGGACTGTGCCGCGGCGGTGTGTTTTCCGTTTATTCGTGCGCGATGGGTTTATCGGTAAACAGGAAGTCTTTCAGTTCCTTGTCGAACTTGGCATCGCGGCGGCGGATCCACTCCAGCACCATCGCGGCATGTTCCTTTTCCTCGTCGCGGTTGTGCGCGAGGATGGCCCGCAGTTCGGTATCCACGCAGGCATCGACCCGCTGGTTGTACCAGTCGACCGCTTCCAGTTCTTCCATTAGCGACGTGATGGCGCGATGCATGTCGCGGGTCTCGTCGGACAGCTCGGCAATGGGTTCGTGATAGCCCTCGTTGGCCATTTCTTTTTCTCCTTGTGGTGGTCGTGTGCGGCGGTGCCATCGCGGCACCGAGAGTACGCTGGTCATTGTAGCGTTTACCCGGCTTGTTGCCCGGCCCAGGCACCCTGCGAGGCTGGCAGTGTCACATGGCGTCATTGCGGCGCCAATGCGTTGGCGGGCTTTCGGCTTCGGGCTTCGGGCCGCAATAGCCGCGAATCGTGTGCCGCGCCGGATTTGAACGAATTCCCGTTTCGGCCGTATGCGCGCTCCCTGCAAGTGGTGTTCGGACCCGACCGCGCCGGAGCGGCTGACTAGTAAGGCCGGTTCTCACCGACTAAACTAAAACCACGCAGCTTCGGCGCTAATCGAGAATGAGAGAGGACGAGACTAATGAGAAAAATACTGCTGGCCGCCTGCCTTATGGCCCTCAGCGCGGCCGCGATTGCGCAGGAAGAGGAATTTTTACGCGGCAAGGCACTGGCCGACGTTGCGGTAGAAATACGTTCTATGTCTACCACCCGGGCTGTACCGATAAGGCTGCGAATCTCATTGTCTATTTTGCCGGGGACGGCAAGGCGTTTGCGAAACAGCGCGCCTGCAAGCTTCCCGCCGACCGCGCGACCAGCGTCAAGGGACGCTGGACAATGAGCGAAGGCAAATTCTGTTTGCGCGAGCTGGGAGGCGTCGCCGAACAGTGCTATGAACTCGTTAAGATCGGCGAAAATACCTACAAACGCATCGATCGCACCGGTTTGCGTACGGACTGGTCGATGGCGGTGCTCAAACAGGGCAACCCGGAAGGTTTCTGATCGGCGTGTCGGACGCCGGAGCCGTCCGGCGCAGTCCCTGCGACAGGAGCCGGTTCGTTGTGACGCCACTGCGACGGCGTGGCCTGCCGCCTGCACCTATATAGCGTCGATCTCGGTCAGAGACAGGATGTTGCCATCCGGATCGCGGAACCACGCTACCCGCGCCCCGGGGAAGCGGCAGATGCCTGCCCGGTCCTGTTCGAGCCCGGCGTAGGTTGCGAACTCAACACCGCGCTGGTGCAGCGCTGCAACCATGTCCACGATATCCTCGACCAGCCAGCCCAGGACCGTGTGTGGCGCGGGCGTCATTGCCGGGACGCTGGATATGCGTAGCGTGTTGGCGCCGGCGCGAAAAACCAGCGCGAATGAATCTTCAGATATCAATTCAAGTCCCAGAGTCTCGCGATAGAACGCCCTGGCCCGGTCAGCATCGGTGGTGGCGATAAAACCCACAATAGAATTGTCTGCCAGCATTCTCTACGTTCCTGTCGTGTGGCTGCAAAGGCTCGCCGACTGGTAGCGCCTTTGTGGAGCCGCGGCGGTGGCGGTTTGCACTAGCAGTGCAAATAACCCAACGCCATGCCGTTCCTCGTTTCGCCAGTTGAATTAGCGCCCGCCATTGCTGCGGCGGCGCGCCCGGGATCCCGCTGCACCCTGGCAACGCCCCGTCTTGCGGACTGGCGCGGTGGGCTGGTTACTCTGCGTCCGACCACACCGCGTATTCGTTGCCGCTGGGGTCGCTGAAATGAAACCGGCGGCCACCTGGAAATGAAAAAATCTCGCGCACGATTTTGCCGCCGGCCGCGATCACCGCATCGCAGGCCGCCTCGAGATCATGGCGGTAGAACACGATCAGCACGCTGCCGCCGGCCTCGCTGGCGGTGGTGTCCGCCTTGCTGAAGCCGCCGACCATCCGGCCATCGTTGAAGCTGGTGTACTCCGGGCCGTAGTCGGTAAATTCCCAGCCGAACAGGTCGGCGAAAAACTGCTTGCTTGCGGCGACATCGCGGGCCGGTATCTCGATGTAGTCGATCCTGTTTTCAGCTTCGTTTCTCATGTCATTTTGCCTCGAATTGTGCAGCGCCTCCGCTCTATGAGCGTTGCGGCTGTCGGATAAGTTACCACGCGTCACCGTTGTCAGCCCGCCTGCGGCCTTGCGCATTGTTTTCGCCCTGGACCCGTTGGTGAGAAACACCGGTGACGGGCCGCCATTCGCTATGCGTCCGCAAATCTGCGCCATAATGGAGCCAGTTTCGACGAGAGGAGTATCGCGTGCGAAAAATAACAACAACGCGCCGTGAGTTTCTGCGTGCGTCCGCCGGTGTGATGGGCGGCGGCTGGCTCGCCGCGAACTGGCCCGGTATTGCCGCCGCGGCGGAGGCGGCTGCAAGGGCCCGTGATGGCGGCGCCCGCTTCGCATATCTCGATCCACTGGATGCCGCTGACCTCGAGGCCATGGCCGGCCTGATCATTCCGGATGACGACAGCCCCGGTGCGCGCGAGGCCGGTGTCGTCTACTTTATGGATACCGCGCTAGGCTCGATCTTTGCCGGTCAATCCGCCGCTTTCGCCACCGGTCTTGCCGATTTCAATGCCAAGGTTGTGGCGATGGATGGCGCTGCCACGCGCTTTGCCGGGCTCGAAACCGGCAGCCAGATCGAGTTGTTGCAGCGCGAGGAAGCCACGCCATTTTTTGGTGGGGTTCGCTTCATGACGATCTGCGGCTTTCTTGCCATGCCTTCCTACGGTGGCAACCGCAATCATGTGGGCTGGGACCTGATCGGGTTCGATCATCGCCATGCGTGGCAGCCGCCATTCGGCTATTACGATGCGAAAGCGACTGCGGAAGGAGAAGACAATGTCTGACGGCATTCGGTTTCCGACCCGCAAGGCGGTCGATTTCGTGATCATCGGATCCGGCGCGGCCGGCGGTGTACTGGCCAAAGAGCTGGCAACGAGCGGTTTCGATGTCGTCGTGCTGGAGCAGGGCCCGTATCGCCGTCCGTCCGAATTCAGCCATGACGAGCTCGATGTGATTTTCAACAATGCCTATTCCGGCGGCACCAGTGGAGACTATCCGCAGACATACCGGCAAAAAGAGACCGAGCGGGCCGAGGTTGCCGCTTTCCCGGCAGCATATTACGCTCGGATGGTCGGTGGCAGCAGCGTCCACTACTCGGCTAATTTCTGGCGTCTGCGGCCGGTCGATTTCAACGAGCGCAGCCGCCTCGGCGCAATATCCGGTACCGGGTTTGCCGACTGGCCGCTGTCCTACGAGGAACTCGAGCCGTACTACACGAAAGTCGACTGGGAGATCGGCGTATCTGGCGCGCCGGGGCCGTTCGACCCGCAACGCTCGAAACCCTACCCGGTGCCGCCGATGCCGCTCAAGTCCTCGGGCGCGTTGCTCGAGCAGGGGGCGAAAAAACTCGGGCTGCACGCCCAGCCCGCGCCGGTGGCAATATTGTCGCAGCCGCACAATGGCCGACCGGCCTGTATCCATTGCGGGTTTTGCATGGGGTTCGGTTGCGAGGCAAACGCCAAGTCCTCGACGCTCGCGACGATGATCCCGCTTGCCGAGGCAACCGGGCACTGTGAAATCCGGCCATTGTCGACAGTGTACAAACTCGAGACCGATGCCAACGGCAGGGTCGGCGACGTTTTGTATTTCGACGCAAAGGGTGTCAGCCAGGGGCAGAAAGCGAAGGCCGTGATTCTCGCGGCCAATGGTGCCGAAACGCCGCGCCTGTTGCTCGAGTCGGAGTCGAGTCGTTTTCCCGACGGACTCGCCAATTCCAGTGGCAAGGTCGGCAAATACCTGATGTTCAACAGTCATTCCAGCGCGAATGCGATGTTCGAGCACGATCTGAACGAATACAAGAGCATCCAGTGCACTCGCATCGTTCAGGATTTCTACGAGTCCGATTCGAAACGCGGTTTCTACGGTGGCGGTGTTATCGACGCACGGCCGTTCCTGTCGGCGACACCGATATTCTATGCGCTGAACGGGTTGCCGCCGGATACGCCTGGCTGGGGTCCCGAGTTTAAACGCGCGCTTGCCGAGGGCTTTACCCGGCGCTTGTCGATACTCGGTAGCGGTACGTCGCTGGCGCGCGAGAGCAATAATATTTCGCTCGACCCGGAGTTGAAGGATCGCCACGGTCGCGCAGCGTTACGCGTGACCTATGAGGATCATCCGGACGATCTTGCGCTGGCGACTTTTCTCCAGGATCGTTGTGTCGAACTGATGGAGGCCGTCGGTGCAAAAAAAATCTGGCGCGATCCGGTCGAGGTGCAGAGCATCACTGCCCATCTTCTCGGAACCTGCCGCATGGGCAACGATCCACGGGAGGCAGTGGTCGATCGCGATCATCGCAGCCATGATGTGCCGAACCTGTTCATTTGCGATGGCAGCAGCCTCGTTACATCTGGACGGGGTCAACCGACGATGACGATCCAGGCGCTGGCTTTCAGGGCGGCGGACCGCATCCGCGAATTTTCAAAAAACAACCTGATCTGAGGAGTACTGCAACGATGAATGAGTCGCTTAAAAAAAGTCTTTTGCTGGGCGCTGTGGCGTTGCTGATGACCGGCCAGGCGCTCGGCGCGGATCCGGCAAAGGCCGATCTCGAATACCTTAACCCGTCGCCGGAATCGGCCAAAGCCTGGCCGTTCTCGGATGCGGTGCGGGTAGGGAACCTGTTGTTCGTTTCGGGCAAGCTCGGCAACATACCGGGAACCATGGATCTTGCATCCGGCGGCATCCAGGGCGAGACGCGCCAGACCATGGACAACATCAAGAACACTGTTGAGCGTTATGGCGGTTCAATGGACCGGCCGGTGAAATGCACGGTGTTTCTTGCCGATATCGCCGAATGGGGCGCGATGAATGAAGTCTACAAAGAGTATTTTCCAAACAACCGGCCGGCGCGCAGTGCGTTGGGCGTCAGTGGCCTCGCATTGGATGCGCGGGTCGAGATCGAGTGTATTTTTGCGCTGTGAGCGGTAGCCGGTACTAAGCCGCTCAGGCCGCACAACAGAGCAGGATTTTGAACATGATCTTCCGCCAGTTATTCGACAGCGTGTCTTCGACCTATACCTACCTGATCGGCAGCCAGGCCCATGGCGAGGCGCTGATCATCGATCCGGTGCTGGAGAAGGTCGACCGTTATTTGCAGCTGCTGGCGGAACTCGATCTCAAGCTGGTCAAGGCCGTCGACACTCATTTGCATGCAGATCATGTGACCGCGCTCGGTGCACTGCGCGACCGCACTCACTGCATCACGGTGATGGGAGAGCAGAGCCAGGTCGATGTGGTTTCACTGCGTATCAGCGATGGCGATACGATCGATATCGAGGGCGTCAGCCTGACTGCGCTGTACACCCCCGGTCATACCGATGACTCCTACTGCTTCCTGATGGACGATCGCGTTTTCACCGGCGACACACTGCTGATTCGCGGAACCGGGCGCACGGACTTCCAGCATGGTGACGCGAGCGAGCAATACGATTCGATATTCGGCAGGTTGCTGACGTTGCCCGATGACACGCTGGTTTATCCTGGCCATGACTACAAGGGCGACACTGTCAGCACTATTGCCGAGGAGCGTGCGTTCAACCCGCGCTTGCAGGTGGAATCGAAAGCCGCATACGTTGAATTGATGAACAATCTCAACCTGCCGAACCCGAAAATGATGGATCAGGCCGTGCCGGCCAACATGAAAATCGGGTTTCATCAGGACGAGTTGCGCAAGCGCGGCTGGTCGATGACCTGCGAGGAGGCGATTAGCCGGCTTGATGAGCCAGGATTGCTGCTGGTCGACCTGCGCGATGACGGCGAGCGCGAACGCCATGGCGAGATTCCCGGTTCGGTGCATGCCTCCTATCTTGAACTTGACCAGCATGTCGCGCCGGGTGGGCTGCTGCATCGGCTTGCCGCATCCACCGCCAGGCAGCTGGTGTTCTACTGCGCCTTCGGCGAGCGCTCGGCGATGGCCGTGGAGGCGGCCCAGAGCGCAGGAATCACCGGCGCCTGTCATATCGAGGGCGGTCTGGAACGCTGGAAAAAACTGCACGGTCCGCTGGCCGGCTGAGCCGGCTCAGGCGCCGTCTGACCCCGTTGCCGCTGCGCCGTGCTCTGTCCCGCTGTCTTTGGCCACCACGCCGGCCATCGCCCGCTCGGCCATCGCCGTGATCGTCAGCGACGGGTTGACGCCCGGGTTGGCCGGAACGGCCGCGCCGTCGCAGATCAGCATGTTTTTGTAGCCGAAGACGCGGTGGCTGGTATCGATGACGCCATGGTCCGCGTCCTTACCGATCACCGCGCCGCCGAGGATATGCGCGGTGGTCGGAATGTTTGCAGCCGCCTCCAGAATCATGCTTTGCGCGGTACCACCGGTCTTCTCGGCAAGCCACGAAGCGGCGCGGTTTGCCGCGTCGATATAGGTCGGGTTGGGTTTTTCCGGGTCCTGCTCGGTAGACAGAACGACGCCTGAGCCAAAACGCCGGCGGCGCGCGCGAAACGCGATCGCATTGTCGAGCGTTTGCATGACCAGGAAGATCACGGTGCGGCGTGCCCAGCCGAACGGCCACAGCGTTTTCAGGAAACGCACGGGATGGCGCAGCACGTTACCGATAAGCATCAACGGCCGCGAAAGACGTGAGCCTTTGCCGGTCAGCATGGTAAACAACAGGCTCATGAAATCGCCGCGCTCGCCATAGGTGACGAACTCGATGTGGGTGTTGTGATCGGTATGGATGCTGGCGCTGATCGCGACACTGTTCCACGGTTTTACCGTCTCGTCGGGCAGCGTGACGGCGAGAATTGACTCGCTGTTGGTCCGCACCAGTTCCCCGAGCCGGTTGCTCAGATGCGGCAGCGAGCCTTCGAGCTTGCACCGGGCCAGTAGCTGATTCGTGCCGAGTGCGCCGGCGCCGAGCACGATCCCTTGCGCATGGAATTCCTGCTCCTGCGGGTTGAACCAAGCACCGGGCCTGCGGGTCCTGACGGTGTAGCCGTCGCTGCCATCCGCGGCCCCCGTGGGCCGGATATCGAACACCTCGCGGTCGGGCAGAATACGCGCGCCTTTTTCCTCGGCGAACCACAGGTAGTTTTTGACCAGCGTGTTCTTCGAGCCCTCGCGGCAACCGACCATGCACGCACCGCAGCGGGTACAGCCGGTTCGGTCCGGGCCGGCACCATCGAAGTACGGGTCGGCGACCGTAACCCCCGGTTCACCGAAGAACACGCCTACCGGGGTACGCCGGAACGTCTCGGCGGTCCCGAAATGTTCGGCGATATCGCGCAGCATGCCGTCGCTGGGACTCTCGAACGGGACCTCCGTGACGCCGAGCATGAACTCCGCGGTGTCATAGTGCGGCGCAAGTTCCGCTTCCCAGTCGGCGAGGCCGTCCCATTGCGGATTGCTGAAGTACTCGGGGCTCGCGCGATACAACGTATTGGCGTAAACAATACTTCCGCCGCCGACCCCGGCACCGCTGGCGATGAAGACATCGCTGAACGGCGTCATTCTGAGGATGCCGCGGCAGCCGATCAGCGGCGCCCACATGAAGCGCCCAATGTTCCATGACGATTTGGCAAAGTCCTTGTCTTCGAAACGGCGGCCTGCCTCAATGACGCCGACCCGGTAGCCTTTTTCGGCGAGGCGCAGCGCGGAGACGCTGCCACCAAAGCCGGAACCGATCACCAGCCAGTCGTATTCGTCGTTCTTCATGGGGTCTTCGATCCTCGCTTCGCGGTGGCACGCACGGCATCAGGCCCGGTTGCCACCATTTAGTTTAAGCAGGTTCAGGAATTCGCGCCGGTTGCGCGGTCCGTAGGTGCGGAAAGCCGGCTCGGGATGTTCCTGGTATGCCATTCGGCGCCTGTTGATCTCGTCCTTTGCCGCGCGCCGGATAACCTCGTCGGGATCAATGCCATAAGGCCGGGTTGCATTGAGGCCGAACACCTTTGCCCGAATCGACTGCGTGATCTCCGGATAGCCGTGTTTCTCCCGCAACTCCGGTGCGATCTGGAAACTCCTGAATGCCTGGATCTGGTCCTGCGGCGAGCCGTACCAGATCGAGTCGGTGCCCCACAGCACGTTGTCTTCGCCGACGTATTTGAACAGCTTGCCAAGCGCGTGCGCCGCGCTGTCCGGGTCGCGCATCAGGAAACGCCAGGTGCTGCCGAGTTCGGCGTAGACATTGCTGCCCGGGGCCACCTCGTTGTCGATCATGGATCTGACCAGCGTGTCGATACCGTCCCGCGCGGCGCCGTGGTCATAAGCCAGTTCGGGCGTGCCCGGGACGAAGCCCGAGTGATAGATCAGGAACGATACGTCCGGGAAACGTTTCGCGACTTTGCCGATATCGCTGCACTGGCTGTGCTCATAGGATTGCTTGCCGAACGGGATCCCCTTGTGCACGGCGATGCGTTTTACCCCGAGGCTGCGTGCTTTCTCGATAAACGGGATGCCGATGTCCTCATCCGAAAGAAAAAACCCTTTGCCGTCGGGACCCCACTGGGTATAGGTCTTCCACGCTGCCACTTTCCAGCGCTCGGCGAGTTCGTCCATGTCCTCGAGATCGCCCGGTTGATTCGGGTTCACCCGGCCGTGCAGCAACAGCCGGTGATCGCCCTCCATTTCGTCGATGATCCGGCGTACCGCGTCGGCCTCCTCGATGGTCAGTGGCTCGGCCTCGCGCCGCGACGGCACGAACGACAACACCATCATGTCGGTGTCGCTGTCGAGAAACACATCCTTGATGAACTCGTCCGGGCCGAGACATTCGAGGTAACTTCGCACACCCGGATCCTCGGCCAGCGCGCAGCCGGTCTTCGGTGCAAATGACAGCGGTTTCGCGTCCGCCGGGACGCCCTCGAGCCACTTGCCGTTGGGGTTCACGTAATGGCCCTGGACGTCGAAAATGAATTCGCGTTTGCCCAGTTCCGATTCGGCCAGCGTCACGTCGAGCGCGGCTTCGTCGTCTACGTCGTAAAAGCCACCGGTTTTGCCGGCCGCCGCGTAAGCGCGGTTGAAAGCGAGCAGCGTGGACGCGGCGCCACAGGCGGAAACCAGGAACCTCCTGCGGTCGAGTCCGACCCGCCTCGCGTTGCGGGTGGCATCCTCGAGCGCTTCGCGGTTGGCATATTCGTGCTCGGGCGCGAGCGGAATCGGTTCGAACTCGCCGTTGGAGGTGCTGTCGAGTTTGACTGGCAGGCGCAGTCCGTCCGGGTCGATCCGATCAGTCATGGCGTGGGTCCTTTGCGAGACGGGAATGTCTCAAGTCTGGTTCACGCTCGCGGATTCGGCAAGGGCGCGCGATGACAGCCGCGCGAACGGGGCTTTGCGCGTGGCCGCAGCAGGCCCGGGGATCGCAACAGTCAGTCGTTGTAGTAGCGGTCGAGCAGTTCGGCGAAGCGGGGATCTTTCTTCAGCTCTGTAAACGCGGGTTCGACTTCCAACATTACCCGGGTCGGTCGCGCCTCCATTTTCAATACTGTTCCGATCAGTTCGAGCGCGACGTCGGGTACACCGACAAACCGGTCCAGCGCCAGCAACGTGACTGCGGCCGCCAGCCACGCGACAGTGGCGACGCCGAGTTTTCTGCTGGTATGTCCGGTCGCCGACTCGGAGCGGTCGATTTCCGACTCGCGCTTGATACCTTCCGGCGTCAGCTCATACACCCACGAAAACACCAGCGCCAGCGGGAAACCCAGCAACAGCAGGAAAGCGACGAATCGCAGTGTCCAGTCCGGCAGGCCCAGCACGCCGGCGAGAACTTCCGCGACCTGCAGCACCAGCCATCCTGCGACCAGGGACAACGCCGCGATCCGGAAGACGTTGCGGCGCTTCAATTCCTCATTTAGTTTGGCCATCGGCGCATTTTCGTGGAAAACCGACAGAACACGGTGGAATGCGGATCACAGTCCCTGGCCACGCAACGCTACGCGCTGGGTGGCAAGACGTTCGCGGATTTGCGCCATGGCCGCGATGAAGCGCGGGTCGTCAGCCCATGCCTGTAACATCGGGTTGTGCTCGATGAAGCGAATCTGGTTAAACCCGCTGTCGGCGAGTTCTTCGGTGCCGCCCAGTACGCCGTCGGTGTCGTTTTGCCAGGCGCTCAGGAGGACCCGGAAAAGCTTCAATGCAGAGCCCTTGAATGAGATTCCCTCGAGTTTCCCGATCAGGGTGTCGACTTCGCGGACCAGGGCCTCGCCATCCTCGCGCCGGCCTTGCTGGCCGAGCAACCACGCCTGGATGGTCGCCCAGTAGATATTGCGACCGTTGACCCGGCTGCCGTCAGGGCTGCGGGTAGCTGCCAGCGCGCGTTCGTAATAGTCGCTGGCCGCGGCGAGGTCTCCGGTCATTGTCAGAGCTTCGCCGACGTCTGCGAGGCGTTCCGGCGAGTCGGGATCGCGCTCTAGCCTGAGCCGGGCATTCTCGAGCAGGCGGGCCACATCGCCCGGGCGGTAGTACCAGTAATTTTCGTACTCGACGCGCGGGTTGATCTTGCGTGCGCGAGCCATGAAAGATTCGCCGGTGTCCTGTTCTTCGAGCAACACGTACTGCAAGGCCACAGCCACGAGCTGCGCCGACGACCCGGGCGCACGCTCGGCCGATTGCAGAAACAAGGGTATGGCCAGGTCGTAGCGGCCTACCGCTACGTAAAGTTCGGCGAGGCTCGCATAGGGCAACGGCGCATCCGGTTCCAGCGCGATGTTACGTTTCAGCAGCGCGATGGCGCCATCGTGGTCGCCGGTCTGGGCTTTCCACGCGGCATAGTTGCTTCCGACAAAGGTATTGAGCGGATCGATTTCATAGGCGCGTTCGAGGAGTTTGCCGCCCTCTGCAAATTGACCGAGGTCACCGTGCCGGCTGGCGAGCCAGACCATAGTCTGGGCGTCGTTGGGGCTCAGCTCGATTGCCTTTTCCAGTAACTCCTTACTTTCTTCAACCCGGTTCTGGTCGCCTCTGAGCAGTCCCAGCGTCGCGTAGGCAGCGGACAGCTGAGGGTCGAGTTGCAGTGCGCGCTCGACTTCGGTTTCAACCAGCGCCTCGACATCCTCGCGGTCACGATCGCCGTAGTACGACGAGAACAGGAATGCGCGCGCCAGCCCGGCGTGACCGGGAGCGAAGTTGGGGTCGAGCCTGATGGCCTCCCGGAACGCGCCAATAGCGGCCTCAATGTCTCCGGCGCTGCGGCGCTGCCACAATTGCGAGCCGCGCAGGTACTGTTCATAAGCCGCGACACTGGTTCGCGCCGAAGCGGGGTCGGACGAGGTCAGGAGGTCGGGCCTGAGTGTCGCCGCCACGTCCCTGGCGATCTCATCCTGGATCGCAAAAATATCGTCGTCGGGCCGGTCAAACGTCTTCGACCACAGGTGCGATTGATCGCTGACCCGGATCAGTTGCGCAATCACCCGCAACGTATCGTTGGATCGCTGCACGCTGCCTTCGAGGATCGCGCCGACGCCGAGCTGACTGCCGATCGTCGCAATATCGAGGTTCTTGCCGCGGTACGAGAACGAGGAAGTGCGCGCCGCAACCCGCAGACCCTCGAGTTGCGACAGCATATGCAACAGTGTGTCGGCGATCCCTTCGGCGATGTGTCCCTGATCGCGGTCAGGGCTGAAATCCTCGAACGGCAGGACCGCAATCGAGTCGATTGTCGCTGCGCCTCCGTTGCTGCTTTGCGCGGCGGTCGCAAGCGGTTCGATACTGTCGCCGCGATACTGCTGCCAGGCAAAAAGCCCGATCGCAATGACCAGCAATGCGATCACTACCAGGTTCAGACGGCGGGTCGTCTCGCTGTTGTCCAGCGTGCTGCGGTCAAGCTTCGACTCGCGCTTGATGCCATCCGGGGTGATCTCGTAGACCCACGAGAAAATGACCGCGAGCGGGAATCCCAGCGCAAGCAGGAAAGCCACCAGCCGCATGGTCCAGTCGGGCAGACCCAGTACACCGGCGGATACGTCCACGACCTGGAGGATCAGCCATGACCCGACCGCGTAAAGTGCGGCGGCGCGCACGACATTGCGGCGTTTTAGTTCGCTAAAAAGGGACACGCGTAATTAAGGTCTCGAGTCTGAGTCAGGCTCATGATGGCAGGTCGCCTGCGCGAGTCAATACGGCAACGACGGCCGATGCGTTGGAGTAAGGACGTGCCAGCGAACCCTTCTGATCGGCAAACGCCGCATGCACCGGAGTATTGCGGTTGTCCGAAACCGGCTCGGGGCGCGGTCCTACCAGCCGCCGCCACCACCGCCGCCGCCGCCGCCGCCGGACGATCCGCCACCGCCGCCGCCGGATGACGATCCCGGCGCTGTTGCGGCCGAACTGATCGCGCTGTTTAGCGATCCGCCGACATTGTCGGTAAAACTGCTGAGATTGGAAGCATTGAAACGGCCGTTATACCAGGCCGGGTGATAGCTGCCGGCCGCGCCGTCGCGCATCGCTGCAAACACGCCGGCGAACTTCTGAGCCCATTTTTGCTCCACGCCGAGCGCCAGCGCGAACGGCAGGTAGGCCTCGAACAGCTGTGGCGTTTTTTGCGGTGGATTGCGCATCGCCAGTTCGTCCTTTTCCGCGACTTCGAGATACATCCTGAAGCCGTCGACCTGGTCGAGCAGTTTGCGGCCTGCGATGGTTGGAGCCTTTAACCATTTGCCGAAAAAAAACTGCAGCACGAACATTGAAACGAACAGGATCGCAACCAGGGGGGTGAAAAGATCCATCTTTGCCAGCGCGACACCGAGTGCGGCAGTCGCTATCGCCGCCGGCAGCAGCAGCATGAAGTTCTTGTGAAAGTAGACCTTGTGGTAGGCGTCGTGAAGCGATTTCTGGTGCGAGGCCATCGCGGCGCCGACGACGCTGTGGTTCTTGTTGTCGAGTTCGAGCGTGGTTCCCTCGCTGAAAAGCTTGTCGATCAATGCCTGCTCGCCGTGCGCGAGTTCGGTCGTTGAATCCTTGTGGCGCAGCGTGTAGTCGTCGCCATCCTTGTCGATCGCCAGGTGCCCCTTGACCGCGAGATTAATTACCGCGGCGGTAAACGCCTTGCGGTCATAGCCCATTTTTTCGATATAACGTGCGGCGGCTGGAGAATAGCCGTCCGGCGGTTCGTAATGCGGGAACACCGGACCCGGCTCGGGGTCGCGGCCGTAACGGCGCCAGGCAAGGTAGAGGTAGGACAGCATCAGCGCCAAAGCGATCAGCACGATAACGAGGCCAAGATTGTCTTCCAGCAGATAGCCGAGCTTGTCCGTGTCGGTCGGCGCGGTGACTAGCCCTTTCGGGAAACCGATGGCCACGCTGAGGCCTTCCTGCGGCGCCAGTGGCCGATTCGTGGTAATCACGGGATGGCCGAAATCGTCTATGCCGACAAGATAGTCTTTGCCTTTGGCACCGCTGAAGCCGACATAAGCATCGATGCGCAAATCACTTTGGTTGACCACGCCGGGCAATATCACTCTTGCGCTTGCCTCGTCGATGGCAAACGCCCAGCCGTTGCCGGTGACATTCCAGTACAGCTCGTCGAAATCTTCGAAGAAGCCGAGCTGACGGTTGGTACGGTATTCGATACGGTATTCGTATTCGCCCGGTTGCAGAGTTTTGTCCGCGCTGCCGATATAGACGCGGACGCCATTGCTGAGATCTTCCTGGTGGAACGGTTCGCTTGCACCGTCGCGGGTGACGCCGAGCAAATCGAACTCCACCCGCATGCTGTTGCCAAGGCGATCCTTGTAACGGGTCGGAAAATCGCGGTAGATGCCGCGTTTGATCTGGGCGCCCTCGGCGCGCACGCGGATCGATTCCGCGACTGTCATCGAGCCATCGGTGGCGACCGTGATTTCACTGAAATAGGCAAGAATCCGCTCCTGTGCCGTGACCGGGAGCGACCCGGCAACGCCCAGCGTCAACAGCAGGGCTGCAGCCGCAAATTGTCGAATGATCTCGCGCATTCAGTCCATCTCCACGCGCGGGGTGGCGCGTACTTCGGCGCCGGCCGCCTCGAAGAACTCGGCGGGACTGAATCCCATCGGCCGCGCCACCAGCAGGTCAGGAAAGGTATCCAGCCGCGTGTTGTAAATCCGCACAGCGCCATTGTAGAAACGCCTGGCGTATTGCAGATGATCTTCGACCTCGGTGAGATCCCGTTGCAATTCGAGAAAGTTCTCGCTGGCCTTTAGCTCGGGGTAGGACTCGGCAAGCGCGATCAGCCGGTGCAAACCCGCCTCGATCTGGTCCTCGAGTTCAGCCTTGTCCACCAGCCGCTGCGCGCCCTCGCTACGGCCGCGCAATTCGGTTACTGCCAGCAGCGTCGCTTTTTCGTAGTCGCCATACGCTTTGACCGCATCCACCAGTTGCGGTATCAGATCGTGGCGCCGGGTCAGCTGAACGTCGATATCGCTCCACGCGGCGGCGACCTGGTTGCGCTCGCGCACAAGGCGGTTGAACAGAAAAATTGCCCACACGACCAGTATGGCAGCGGCTATCAGTGTTGCGATCATCGGCTCGTCCTGTCGCTTGCGCGGCCATTATGAACCATTGCACATGGCATTGCGGTAGTGGGACGCCGCTCTTCAGCGCAAAATTTCTGCCTCGCGAGGGTCATGGCATTCCGCTGCTATGCTCAGTCCATCTGTCAGGAGGCTTGCGCTATGACCACAACGCATGAGGATCGCGCCCGGGCCGCGGCGCTGGACATGACGGCCGACGAGTTTCGTGAACTCGGGCATGACCTGGTGGAGCGGATCGCCGATTATTACGCCGGCCTGCGCCAGCGTGCCGTGACCACTGGCGATCCGCTGCAAAAAGTCCGCGCGGAACTCGGTGCCAGCGGTTTGCCGCAAACGGGCGCCCCGGCGGCAGACGTGCTGGCTCGGGCCGCCGACCTGTTGATGGGACATTCCCTGCACAACGGTCATCCTCGGTTTTTCGGTTACATCACGTCATCGGCGGCTCCGCTCGGTGCGCTGGGAGACCTGCTCGCTGCGGCTGTTAATCCGAACTGCGGCGGCTGGCAGCTCTCGCCGATGGCAACCGAAATCGAGTGCCAGGCGATCGCCTGGATCGCCGAACTGATCGGCTATCCCGACGGAGCAGGCGGGATCATGGTCAGCGGCGGCAATATGGCGAACATCGTTGCGTTTTTCGCTGCGCGCAAGGCCCGGTCCGAATGGGACATTCGCGAAGACGGCCTGGGCGAGAAGGGCCTCGGCCTGCGCGTCTATTGTTCGCGCGAAACGCATACGTGGGTGCAAAAGGCGGCCGATTTGTCCGGCCTCGGTACGAATGCCATTCGCTGGGTCGACTGTACTGCCGACCGGCGCATGGATACGAGCAGCCTGCACGCGCTTATTCAGCAGGATCGGGCGGCCGGGCTGAAGCCGTTCCTGGTCGTCGCTGCCGCCGGAACCGTCAGCACCGGCGCGATTGACCCGCTCGCCGAGATCGCCGCGATCTGCAGGGCCGAGCGCTGCTGGTTTCATGTAGATGGCGCGTACGGCGCACCCGCCGCTGTGTTGCCGGAACTCGGTGCCGATTTTAGCGGTCTTGCCGAGGCGGATTCGGTCGCGCTGGATCCGCACAAGTGGCTTTACAGTCCGCTCGAAGCGGCCTGCACACTGGTGCGTGAGCCGCGCCATCTGCCGGATGCATTCTCCTTTAGTCCCGACTATTACCAGTTCGACGAGGGCCGGGAGGGAAAAAATTTCTACGAGTACGGAATGCAGAATTCGCGCGGATTCCGCGCATTGAAAGTCTGGCTGGCACTCGCGCAGGTCGGTCGCGACGGTTACGAGCAAATGATTCGTGATGACATCGCGCTCGCGCGGAGGATTTTTCAGGCCGCTGCGGCTCACCCGGAACTGGAGGCGGTCACTTGTGGTCTCAGCATCGTCACGTTCCGGTTTGTGCCCGCAACGCTCGATGCCAACGCATCCGGCGCAAGCGACTATCTGGACCAGCTCAACCAGGCACTGGTCATTGCACTGCAGCGCGGCGGCGACGTCTTTCTGTCCAACGCCGTGATCGGCCCCACCTATCTGTTGCGCGCCTGCATCGTGAATTTTCGCACCAGTCGCGCCGACTGCGATGCGCTCACCAATATTGCCGTCGAGGCCGGCCGGCGACTCGATTCAGAATTGCGTCCGCCCGCGCTGGCCTAGCGCCGGGCAACCCTCTCCGCGGCAGCCGGGTCAGGCGCGTTCATAGGCCTGCCTGAGCCAGGCGATCAGCTCGTCGTCAACATCGTCGGGTCCGGCCAGCCGGACCCGGTGGCTGACCATGGCATTGAAGCTCCCTGATTTCTCCAGCCTCGCCGTCGCTGGCACGTCTTTTAAATTGATGCCGACATCCACCCGCGTTTTGGTTGACGGCTGGACAAGCCCGAACTGTTTGCTACGGCGCAGACTGACATAGGCTTTCTTCGGTGCCAGTTCGACGTCGCCGCCAAACCCGGAGATTGCCGCGACCAGCTTGTCGTAAATCGGCCTGAGACCGGCCTTGGCGCCGCCGTATTGCGGCGACACCAGATCGTCGCTCGTCGCGCCGTCACCGGCCGCCGCAGCGCGCGCCTTGTGGGCAACGAGATTGGCGTACCCATGCGTCAGCCCGTGATCGCCTTTCAGCAGTTTCATTATTTCGCCGTGTTTTTCCATACCGCTCGCCGCAACCAGTTCGATCCACTGGCCGAGCGATTTGCCCCATTTTTCTTCGAGGTTGCGGATCATCGCCGCTTCCGCGTCTTCGGGTTTGTTGCTCACTACATCGCTCCCGGTGCTGGTCGTCGTAACTTTGAGCCTAGCAGAGCGTGGTGGTGTTGCCAGACGCAAACTATCCGGGACGAGGGAAACCCCGCGAGCGTGGCGCGGACTCGGCACCAACATCGTGTTTGGCTGGCTTGTTCGCAACAAATGAGCCACTAGGGCCAGTCGGAGTCCCTCACTGGTTTGCCCGGCCATGGCCGGGGATCGAACAGGCGATGTGGCCCGTACGGCCAAGAGCTTGACCGCAATTGCCGAGCCGCGTTGCAGCCGCAAACAGATAATTCCGCCTCCCCGAGTACAGCGGCGCAGATCGATGCGCGCGCAAGGATGTAGCGCCATGGTCAACGGAATCGACCGACCCACTGCCAATACCTATTGGGTTGAGCCGGGTAGCCTGCTCGCCGGCGAGTACCCCGGTGCCCCCGATCCTGAGCGCACGCTGACCCGGCTGGATGCGTTTCTCGCCGCGGGCGTACAGCATTTCATCGACCTGACCGAGGTGGGAGAACTTGCGCCCTACGCCGGGCTCCTTGTCGACCGCGCCTGTGCCCAGGGCTATTCGGTAAGCCATGTCCGTTACCCGCTGGCGGATCGTGCCGCCCCGGGCGACCACGTTGTGCTCGAACGTATCCTGACCGACATCAGGGTCGCGATTGCGGGTGGCCGGCTGGTCTATGTGCACTGCGGTGGCGGGGCCGGGCGGACCGGCATGGTGGTTGGTTGCTGGCTCGCTCAGCAATACCGCAATGGCCGGCAGGCCCTGGCAAGCCTGGACCGGATGTGGCTGTCGATGGATAAAGCGCAGATTTTGCCGCGCACGCCGGAAACCGACGAACAGATTCGCACGGTGCTGTCGTGGGGTGAGAATAGTAAATTCAAACGCGCTGTATCAACGAGTGGGCCAGTGACGCCAGCGCGGTGAGGGCATGACTTCGTGGGCGAATCGTCGCCGGCGAATCTGCCACTGCCGCGCAGAACCAGGCTCGCCCGGTTGCCAGCGGCGAAAGCCGGGCGGACTCGCCCGTCGTCTGGTGCGTCCGGCGTGATCGATGCGCTGGTCAGAACGGCAGCGCGTCCGGCGGTCCACGGCTCTGATGGCCCGGATCAATGGCCGCTGCATCGTGTCCCAGGTGCCCCGGAATCCGCTCGATGGTGTCTTGCGCCTCATTGTCGCGATCACCCGCAGCCGGCCGCCACGGCGGAAATACCCTGACGAGAATTTGCTGAGAAACGCCAGACTCGCAGACTGAAAAACATCGGTCAGCCTGTCGGTTTTGATCCTCCCCGCCGACAGAGACAGTGAATGAACCGGCCGTGGCCCCAATCATCGCAGGACAGAGCCATCTCTGAGCCTGCTCCGACTCACGTATTTCTACCGACTGTCAGATAATTGAGATTGTGCTAATTTAGTGCCGGTCGTCACAAACCCGACAACGGGTGGGAGTTCGGCGATGAGTCACAAGCACAGAAAGACTCTGGAAAAAATCTACACAGAGCCGGTCAGCGGTAACATCCACTGGCGCGATATCGAGACCCTTCTGACCCATCTCGGGGCACACACCGATCGCACCCGGGGTGCGCGGATGTCGGTGTCCCTGAACGGTGTCGAGGGGCAGTTGCACCGTCCGCATCATGGTGGTGCCTGTGGCAAGCATGATATCCGCCATTTTCGCGAATTCCTTAGCGCCGCCGGTGTCACGCTGTCGACGTATCACTGAACCGGTCGCGACTATTTTCGACCGCCCGCGGCCGGCAGCGGCGCCTTTTGTTGCGGCAACAGGCTGGCGCCGGTGTTGTCGCCGACCGGGTAGACCAGCCATGGTAGACGCATTGCCAGCGTAGCCGCGCGGTGGATCGTAATCATCAGACCAGCGCACGGCATGCACGTTGACCGGTCCGAGTTCGAAAACGAAGGTAATCGACTACGATGAAATCCCCGGTCCAGCACGAATCGATTCCCTTGACCGCTATCAGGCGTTTTGTCAGGGAAGATCTCGGCTGCGGTTGCCCCGAGGAGGTTTTCGACGATATCCGGATCGAGGTGGCGCCGGGCGAACTCGAGGCTGGCGCGAATTCCCGCCTGCTGGTGGTCGGCGGCCGGCTGATGGTGTTGATCGTCGAACCCGGCGCCTCGAACCCGGCCATGGTGGCTGTCTCGCAACTGCTCGACCGCGGGGCAAGGCTGCGCGACGACCGAGGCTGCAATCGTTTCAGGCTGGTACTGGTGCACCGCGCGGATCAGGACAGCTCCGAACGACGTCTGGCGGACGTCGCCAGGCCCGATGAGCGAACTCATTTACACATCGTTGCGGCTGCCCGGATACCCGATTTGGCCGTCGGCTGAGCGTGAAGATTGCAAAAGCGCTTGATTATCGACTCGGTCTGAATTTACATTCGGTCAGGTAGAGTCAACGGCGGAGTCATGGCAGACGAACCAACAACTCTTTCCCCGATGGGATCCGCGCTGGTCGCCGCGCTAAAGCGCCACTACGACATCGATCCCAGGCCGCTGTTCGAGAAAGCGGGCCTCGACATCAGCTATGTTGTCGGAACGGTCTACCGTTACCCGGTATCGAAAACCCGCAAGGTGTGGCGGCTGGCCGAAGCCGCGACCGGCGATACCGCCCTCGGCCTGATGGTGGGGCGTTATGCGCGAGCCACCGATATTCACTCGATCGGTTTCGGCATGCTGGCGGCGAGTTCGCTCAGGGATGCACTGCAACGCCTCATCCGTTATCGCAGGGCTTTGCACTCGACGATGGAAATCGCTCTGGTGCGCGAAGGCGATAACGACGCGCTCGTGATCCAGAGCGATCCGTCCGAAATTGCATCGAACCACGGCATCGATGCCTTTTTCGTCAGTCTATTGAAATTCTGCACCAACCTTTACGGTCCGGGATTCCGTCTCGTCCGGGTCGAACTGATGCGCCCGAAACAACAGCCGGCGCGTTACGAAGAGAGCTTCGGGTGCCCTGTCCGGTTTGAACAGGAACGCAACGCGATCGTATTTGACAGCGCCATACTCGATTCGCCGTTGGCCAGCGAAAACCGCGACCTGGCTTTTCAGAGCGACCGCGTCATCGAACAGTACATTGCCAGCCTCGACCCCGACGAAGTGTCGTCTCGCGTGCGCGGGCTGCTGCTCGAGCTGTTGCCCTCGGGCGAAGCCAGCGGCGACTCGATAGCGAAAAAACTGAACAAGAGCATGAGTTCGCTGCAACGGGCATTGCGTGCCGAAGGCACCAGTTATCGCGATCTGCTCGAGGACACCCGGCGTTCGCTGGCCGAGGAGTACATTGCCGAGCAAAGCTATAACCTTGCGCAAATCGCCTACCTGCTCGGGTTTGCCGACCAGAGCAACTTTACCCGCGCGTTCAAGCGCTGGACCGGCATGAGTCCGAGCGAATACCGGGTTCACACCTCGGGTCAAGCGACGCCTCCGGACCAGACGTCGACTTGAAATCACCGGCATTGCTTCTGCCGCACCGCAACAATAGCGCCCCACAACACAAAGACCTTCCGGGCGAGTTTCCGGAGCGAGGGCGTCAATGCAAACCCAGTTCGTGATGATCTGCAGCAGGGATTTCTGGTTCAGGCCGCTCGGTACCGATATGCGTGTATGGGCGTTGATCGATGCTTTCAGCGGCGAGGACATAACCGTCTACCTGATTAACGACGAGTCGGCGATCGTCGCGTCGCGCCAGTTTCGTTCGCGCCAGGCCGCGCGCGAGACGCTGCGCGCGGAGGGTTATGTAAGATTGCTCGAGCAGCGCAGCGCACACGCCTCGGTGGAAGTCCCCGATGCGCCGTTTTACCTCGACCGCCGCACGCCATCGCGGGATGGCGCGGCTCCGTCGTTTGGGCCCGATTTAGGATTACGGGCGACTTGTGCCTAGTTTACCCGGGTAGCGGGTGTTCAGCCGCGGCTTCGGGATTTGTACTGTGCCTTGATCTTCGCGCCCTTCGCCTGCAACTTTGGCCGCAGGCGCCGTGCCAGTGATGGCGACAGGTAGGCGAGCGTTGCCAGCAGGCCGCTTGATTTTGGCATCGCAATTTCAGTGCTCTCGTGGGTTGCTGCGGCCACGATTTCAGCTCCGACCTGTTGTGCCGTGCTCATCGGCTGCGAGAACGTGATGTCGGTAACCGCATCGATGTTGTCCATGATGAATCCGGTATCAATGGGTCCCGGCGACACCAGGGATACGGAAATATTCTTGTCTGCCAGTTCTTCCGCCAGTGCGAAACTGAAAGCGCGCAGGCCGAACTTCGTCGCGGAATAAGTTGCGGCGCCTGGAACCGGCGCCATCCCGGCCAGCGAGGCGACGTTGACGATTGCGCCACCACCGGCGCGTTCGAGATACGGCAGGACCAGGCGCGCCAGGAACAATGGCGCCGACAGGTTTACTTCCACCATGCGCGGTATCTCGTCCGGGTCGAGGTTCATGACCGGACCGCGTTTGTGATAACCCGCGTTATTGACAAGTACGTCGATGCGACCGAAACGGTCGTGCGCCGAGTCGAGCATGCGCTGGCATGCCACCTGGTCGGTCACGTCCAGCGCTGAAATCATCACTTCGGTCTGCGCCGAGAGTTCCTGGGCGACTTTCTCCAGACCATCGAGACCCCGCGCGACCAGGACGAGATTGGCTCCCGCTCGCGCAAATTCCCGCGCAGCCGCGGCACCGACGCCCAAAGATGCCCCGGTAATGATGATCGTCTTGTCGCGAAAGTTCCTGCCCATCGGCGTCTCCTGGATTGATGCGGGGACCCGGTCCGCCGGAACACTTGGCTGGCGACGCTGCGGCCAGTGCGCGGCGAACGAACTCCCGAGTGTTCGCGTTGTGATCTAGACTTGCCGGGTGTGGTTTTGAAACCGATTTTAGACCGGTTCAACGTCGGCGTCTGTCAAAAACTGTCACTGAGATCCTTCAATGAGCGATAAAGAGTGTGTTCTCGCAATCGACCAGGGTACGACCAGCAGTCGTGCAATCGTGTTCGATGAGCGTTGCAACATCGTTTCCGTGGCGCAGCAGGAGTTTCCGCAAATCTACCCGGCGAGCGGCTGGGTCGAGCACGATCCCGAAGCCATCTGGTCGAGCACGGTAGAGGCAGCGCGCCGGGCTATTGCGGCGGTGGAGGGGCGCGGCTTTCGGGTTGCCTCGATCGGTCTTACCAACCAGCGCGAGACGACATTGCTGTGGAACCGCAATGACGGCCGTCCCGTCCACAATGCGATCGTATGGCAGGACCGGCGCACAGCCGAGGCATGCAGGCGGCTTGCGGAGGAGGGTCTGGAAACGCAGTTTCAGTCTCTTACCGGATTGTTGCTGGATCCGTATTTCTCGTGTTCAAAGCTCGCCTGGCTTCTCGATCATGTGGACCGGGCGCGCAGCCGCGCGGAGAACGGCGATCTCGCGTTTGGCACGGTAGACAGTTTCCTGCTGTGGCGTTTGACCGGCGGCAGGGTTCATGCCACCGATGCCACCAATGCCAGCCGCACCGGCCTGTACAACATTCATGTCGGGCGCTGGGACGAAGAACTGCTGCGAATGTTCGACATTCCGCGTGGTCCGTTGCCGGATGTGCGTGACTGCGCTGCGGATTTCGGCATGACGGATCCCGCCCTGTTTGGCCGCGCCATTCCGGTAACTGGCATTGCCGGCGATCAGCAGGCTGCCGCGATAGGCCAGTGCTGTTTTACGCCGGGCCAGATCAAGAGTACCTACGGGACCGGCTGCTTCGTTTTGATCCACACTGGCGAGCAGGCGGCGGCCTCGGGCAGCCGCTTGCTGACGACGATTGCCTACCGTCTCGACGGCGTCACGGCCTATGCCCTCGAGGGATCGATCTTCGTTGCCGGCGCTGCAGTGCAGTGGCTGCGCGACGGGCTCGGGATCATCGGCCATGCGGCCGATACCGAGGGGCTCGCGGCGGGTCTGTCCGGAAACCACGGTGTATACCTGGTGCCGGCTTTCACCGGTCTCGGCGCGCCTTTCTGGAACCCGGATGCACGCGGTGCGCTGTTCGGCCTGACGCGTTCGACCGGGCCGGCCGAACTCGCGCGCGCGGCGCTGGAGTCGGTTTGTTATCAGACTCATGACCTGTTGAGTGCCATGGCGACGGACCGGGTTGCCAACGCAACGTTGCGGGTTGATGGCGGAATGGTCGGCAACGACTGGATGGTGCAGTTTCTGGCAGACATTCTGGCCAGCCCGGTGGACCGTCCCCAGATCATGGAAACCTCGGCCCTCGGCGCTGCCTATCTCGCCGGCAGCCGCGTCGGTATCTACGGCAACCCCGCCGAGTTCAGCAGCTTGTGGCAGCGTAACCAGCGCTTCGAGCCGCGCCTCGATGCGGCCGAGCGCGCTGCGTTATTGTCGGCGTGGGACGATGCGGTAGCACGGGTGAATATGCATCCGCTCGGTGCCGCGCCGGCGGCAGATCGACATTGAGGCCGGCCCCGGCCCCGGCCCCGGGTGAGTGCCCGGACCGGCGATGCTATCCTGCCCGGCTTTGGGGGATAACGGGACAAAAGTTATGACAACGTTTTCGAGAACCATTTGCGTCAGTATCGCGCTTGTATTGCTAGCGCTTGCCCAGCCGCTTGCCGCGGCAGCGCCATTCGATCTGGCCGCCTGGAAACAGCGCGTCGAGGCCGAGCGGTCGATCGATGCGCTGGCAAAGTTATACGTCGAGTACCAGCTCGAATCCAATCCCGCGTTCGGCATCAGTATCGGTGTCCACGGCAAGGAAGGTGATCCGAGCTATTATGACGACCGGCTTGCCGACACATCGGCAGAGGCGTGGGCGAGCGGTTACGAGACACTGCTGTTCCTGCGCGATCGTTTTGCCGCAATCGATACGGCTGAATTGACGCAGGCCGAACAGGTAGACCTGCATATTCTGAAAAATCAGGTGGATCAGGAACTGCTGCAGGTGACACGACTGGGCGCGATGACCAACCCGCTCGGTTACGTATCGGGTCTCGGCAGCGCTTTTTCAGGCCTCGTATTGCGCGATTATGCGGCGCTCGAGCAACGTCTCGTCAGTTTCGGCCGCCGTTGTGCCGCAACCAGCGCATACCTCGACGGAGCAAAGGCGGCCCTGCTGCCACCGCATGTACAGCCGACAGGGGTGGAGAAGCAGGTTGCCGTGGCGCGCCTGCGCGGCATGGTCAAGCCGGGCGGGCTGTTCGACAAGTCATTGCCGGAGCTGATCTCGGGTTCGAGCCTCTCCGCTGCCAATGCCGCGAAGATCGAAAAGCGCTGCGCCGGCGCGACCGCCGCAATCAGCTCGTTTACCGACTGGTTCGAGCAGACCGTCGTGCCGCGCCCGGACGGTGAGTGGCGTCTCGGTCGCAAGCTCTACGAGACCAAGTACGCGGTGCAAATGGACTATCCGCTCGATCCCGACCAGTTGCTCGCCCGCGCCGAAAAGTCACTGGAAGAGACCCATGCCGAGATGGTCGGTGTGTCGCGTCGGATTCACGATGGTTATCTTGCTGATGAAATCGAGAGCGGCGATATCAGGAAAGCGTCTGAGCTCGACGACCAGAGCGTCGTCCGCAATATTTTTGCGAAGCTCTCCGAGGACAGATCCACGTCGGAAACGCTGATCGAGGACAGCTACGCGCTGGCGGATGCGATCGTCGGCTTTGTCAACGACAAGGACCTGATGGATTTGCCGCCGACCTCGAAACTTCGCATCGAGGATATCCCGCCGCACCTGGCCGGTTTTGCGGTAGCCCAGATCATCCCGGCGCCGGCGTTCGAGCCGGAGCTGGAATCGGTGTGGTTCTGGGACCTCGGGCTGCTGGCGACGTCCGACAGCTACCTGAAGGAATACAACCGCCCGGCCCTGGCGATGGTCTACATTCACGAAGGGGTGCCGGGACACTTCGTGCAGCTCGAATACTCGAACCGTTTCGAGCGAGTCGTGCCAAAGGTGTTTCTCAACGGGCCGATGGTCGAGGGCTGGGCCACCTATATTGCGACGCAGCTGGTCGAGGAAGGATTTACGATCTACCCGGACCACCCCTACGGTCACGAACTGCAGCAATTGGTCGATGACAAACTGGTCATGCGCAGCATCATCAATGCCATCATCGATATCCGCCTCCACACCAGCGACTGGCCGGAAGAAGAAGCGGTTGCGTTGATGACCGGCAAGGGCTTTCAGGAACCTGGCGAGGCGCAGGGCAAGCTCACCCGGGCCAAGCTCTCATCGGTGCAGCTGGCGACCTACTATGCCGGCCATATCGCCATCCTCGAATTGCTCGAGGAGTACAGGAAAGTACGCGGTGACGAATTTACCTGGAAGGAATTCAACGAACGCCTGGTCAGCGTCGGGTCGCCACCGTTTTTTGCGATCCGCGAGCAGATGATCGGCAAATAACTGTGCGGGGCGGGCGCCACGGTCTTGGCGCCTGCTCTGCTATAGTCGCGCTGCGCCAGCGGCACATCACGGAGGATCGACGATGGCAAGTCTATTGCATGTCATTCAGAACGTTCGCGACCAGGTTTCGGAAGCGGAATGGAAGGTCAGGGTTGATCTTGCCGCCTGCTACAGGCTGGTTGCGCATTACGGTTGGGATGATCTTATTTACACCCATATTTCCGCGCGCGTGCCCGACGGCGGGCATCAGTTCCTGATCAACCCGATGGGATTGTTGTTCGAGGAAGTGACTGCGTCGAACCTGGTAAAGATCGATCTTGAGGGCAACACGCTGCTCGACACCCCCTACACGGTCAATCGTGCGGGTTTCGTTATCCACAGCGCGATTCACGAGGCGCGCGAGGACGCAGGCTGCGTACTGCATTTGCACACCGAGTATGGCAACGCCGTTTCGTGCCAGAAGGAAGGCCTGCAACGGCTCACCCAGACCGCGTGTTTCCCGCTTGCCACGCTCGCCTACCACGACTATGAAGGCGTTGCCGTTCGCGAAGACGAAAAAGCGCGCCTGGTGGCAAATCTCGGCGACAAATTTGCGTTGATTCTTCGCAACCACGGCACACTGACGGTGGGGCCGACGGTCGGAGACGCGTTCCATTTCATGTATATCCTCGAACGTGCCTGCAAGATGCAGATACTTGCTCAGTCCACCGGCCAGGAACTGACCACCATTACCGACCAGGCATTCATGAACGCGGTATCGGGTGGCGAGTCTGTCGTCGAGGGGGCTGCGGAATTCGGCCCATGGCAGGCCTGGCGCCGCATGCTCGACCGGATCGACACCGACTACAAAGAGTAGCCGGGGAAAGGGGATGGCGGACCGCCGTTATGTCCGCCGTTGCGGTGGCCACAGCATGGATTCCCAAGCGGCGGGAAACGCCCGCGGTCCAGGCCACGGCGCCGAATTTTGCGCCGCCAGGCGCGCGCGCCGACCGGGTTCGTGGCGCGGCGGCGCAGCGACCAGGCAGATTGTTTGCGCGGTGTCGCCGATGCGATTGCATAATCCGTTTTGGCCAGGGACGGCAGCGCAACAGGGAGCGGGGCGGTGGCAGCAGCCGCGGTAAAACGGACGATCGGGGTATTGCTGGCGTTGGCCGTCCTGGTGCTGGCTGCCATCTTCGGTGATGACCTGCGGCGGGTCTACCGGGTCAATCACCTGTTCGATCCTGATGTGATCGTTGCGAACTTCCGTTCGATGGACCGCATGTTCGATACGCGTGGCGTGACCGCGAGTGAAGCGCCCGTGGCGTTCGAACGGCATTCCGCGGTGTTGCCGGCGTTCTATGAGTTCGAGGGTGAGCGCAGACCGCTGGCACAATTTCTCGAAGACACCTGGACCACCGGGCTGGTTGTGCTGGTCGACGGCAAACTCGCCCACCAGGAGTATTTTCTCGGTAACGACAGTAGTTCGCGCACGATCTCGTGGTCGGTCGCCAAGTCGGTGGTATCTGCGCTCGTCGGCATTGCGATCGGCGAAGGGATCATCGCGGATGTCAATGAGGCGGTTACCACTTATGTGCCGTCTCTGGCCGCGAGCGGTTATGCCGAGGCCACGCTCGAGGATGTGCTGACGATGTCTTCCGGTGTCCGTTTTGACGAGGACTATGGCGATTTCAATTCCGACATCAACCGGATGGGGCGGGCCGTTGCATTCGGTACTTCGATCGACGCATTCGTCGGCTCACTGAAGCCGGAGCGTCCGCCCGGCACCTACCATCACTATGTCAGCATGGATACCCAGGTGCTGGCGATGGTGTTGCGCGAAGCGACCGGCGAATCACTCAGCAGTTACATGCAGAGTCGCCTGTGGCAGCGGATTGGCACCGAGGCGGACGCGTATTGGCTTGTCGATCGCAACGGCATGGAGCTGGCGTTTGGCTGCCTGAATGCGACGTTGCGCGACTACGCCCGATTCGGCCAGCTCTACCTCCAGACCGGGACCTGGGAAGGTGAGCAGATCGTGCCGGCAGAGTGGGTGAAGAGGTCGGTCAGACCGGAGGCGGCACGGCTCCAGCCGGGACCGAATCCGTCTTCGGATTCGGTGCTCGGTTATGGCTACCAGTGGTGGATACCGGGTGGCGACGAGGATGACTTTCTCGCGCTTGGTATTTACAACCAGTTTATCTACATCAACCCGTCACGGTCGGTCGTTATTGCGAAAAGCTCGGCCTATCCGGATTACAACAGCGACGGTGTGGCAAGGGAACTGGAAACGATCGCGATGTTTCGCGCGATCGCGCGTCATCTCGATCACAGCGATCGATAAAGCCTGATTACGGTCTTATTCGGGTTTGCGGAAGCGATAGACAAAGCGATCGGTTTTGCCACGCACCGACGGATCGAAGCTCGACTTAGTTGTATCGTCGTTCACGGTTCGCAGTACATCGCTCTCCGCTTCAAAAACGAAACCAGCGGCTACTATTTCCTTGCGCGCAAGCGCCGGGTCGATCCGGTGCAGCGTTTCACCGGTATCCGGCGGCGAACCGGGCGCGGCAGCATGATCAACCACACCGAGCACCGCACCGGGTTTCATCGCCTGGTAGATTTCGCCGAGCATTGCCGGGCCGTCAATTTTCATCCAGCCGTTTTTTTCGTCGACATGGTAGATGTCGTGGTAGCACAGGATCATCGTCACTGCGTCAAACGTGGCGGAAGGTAAATCCAGTTCGTTGTTTTCCGCGGTAAAGCGCTTCACCTGATCGAGTCTGCCGCCGCTATAGCGTGCCGCAATCGGGTCCTTTAGCCAGTTCAGATAGGGCTGGTTGTTGTGCGCCCAGACCTGGCCATCGGTGCCGACCGTGTAGGCCAGTATTTCCGCGTAGTAGCCGCTCCCCGAGAACATGTCCAGAACAGTCATGCCGGGTTCGATGCGGAAAAATTCGAGGACGGTTTCCGGTTTGCGCCGGGCATCGCTACTGCGATCGGCCGCCGGGCGCGCCGGGTTTGCAAGTGCCATGTGAACCGCATCGTCGGCGGCGGCTGTGGCGGTTGCAGACAGCAGAAGAGCCAGCGCGACGCCGGCTGTGGTGAATCTGGTCATGATGCTCCCCCGAGGAACTCGATTCTGGTTCGACCCGCCACAAGCCAATAGGTTTCGAGCCACGGCCTGAACTTTAACCTGGCGGCCTTTGCATCGTTCACAATGCCGCCTGTGTTTTGCCAGGTCTCGCAAAATCGAGCCTGCGGCGGATTTGCCGGAGCGGCGAGTAGAGATGGCCAGCGCGACAAGGCGCTTCCGGATCGGGCACGGCGGGGGCCGCGATTAGTTGCGTGATCGTGCCCGGTTTGGCGCGATCATCGCTCGCTTGTTGCGGGCCTTTCTATGGTCAGTGCCGTAATGGGTGGCTGGCAGGCCCTGCTGCGAGGGCGTCAGATCGCCGGCGTCGAGCCGTCCCCGAGGGGCTGCAGCAGCGGGAAGTGAACTTCCGCGCCGGGGCGGATCCGGTCAAAATTGATATCCGGGTTGTATTGTCTCAGCAACCAGACCGGCACCTTGTACTGGCGTTGCGCGAGCACCCAGACCGAGTCGCCGGGTTTCACTTTGTGAATTTCCATATCGCGAATCTGGTAGCGGGCGAAAAAAGCCTCCTGCAGATCGCGATGATAGGCCAGCCGCAGCTGTTCGAACGCAGACACATCGACGTTGGAGAAATCGAGTTTGAGTCGCTGGCCGATGATCACCGGTTTGCCGAAAGCCAGGCTGTTCAGGTCACGTAGCCGCTGGGTTCGCACCTTAAGCCAGTCTGCGTAATGTCCGAGCGTTTCCATCGCCTGCACTTCAATCCGGTTGTCGTCGGCGACGGTATAGTCGCTGGGGTCCGCGGCGAGATCTGGTTGCGCCGTGGCAAGTGCGCTGAACTCGATATTATCGACAGCGGCCTCGTTGTCAGCAATCGGCATTCCACTGTCGGCAACGACCAGCGGGTCTGCCGGTTGCACGGCAGGTTCGGATGCAGGTGCGTGCACGGCCGCAGCCGCAGCGGCGGACGAACTCGCTTCGATCATGCCGGTACTGGCTGACGCAGCATCGGTGGTCGCGGGAGCTGTTGCAGCGGCAACAACGACGGGTTGCGAATCCGCTGCCACGACCACGCCGTCGGCAGCCGGCAGGCGCAGCACCTGGCCGGCGCGGATCATGTTGCGGCTGCGCAGATTGTTGATCTGCATCAGGTCGCCGACCGTGACGCCATAGTCGTTCGCAATGCCCGACAATGTATCGCCGCGTTTGACCCTGTGGATGACATCCGGTTTTTGTTGCGAGTGGCGCGCGCTCGCGTCGATTGCGGCCAGCAGGCCCGCAATATCGCCATTGACCGAGTGGCCCGGCAGTCGCAGTTCGTAGCCTTTCGGGATGTATTTGTTGCCGGTCCAGACCGTCGGCATCAGAGCCGGGTTGTAGTAACGCAACGTCTCCTCATCGACGCCAAAGCTCTCGGCGGCCGATGCGGTGCTGACATAGTCTTCCATCGGCACTTTGACGATATCGGGCGGGACGTCGATCTGCAGCGGTCCGAAGTACTTCTCAGGGTCCGCATCGATTTGTACGGCCGCAAGAAACGCCGGATAGAAGTTACGCGAGGCGAATCCGAAGGCCCGGCCGCGGTACTGACGAAGTACTATCTCCGGATCGTCGGTGCCGAGCTTGCGGATGGCGCGGCGCATACCGGAAACGCCATGGTTGTAGGCGGTCAGCGCCAACGGCCAGCTTTTGAGCGTGTCATGATTGTAAGCAAGCAAACTGGCGGCGGCTCCCGTCGCGATGTAGGGGTCCATCCGCTCGTCCATTACGTGATCGATGCGCATGAAACGCCGCCCTGTCGAGCGCGTGAACTGCCACATTCCGGCCGCACCGACCTTGGAATAGGCGTCGGGATTGAACGAAGACTCCACGTGGGGAAGCGCCGCAATCTCCGGTGGCAGACCACGCCTGGCAAGGGTTTCGTCAATGAAAGGTTTCCACCGACCGGACCGGACCACGCCGGCGCGGAAGCGGTCCGCCTGGCCAAGATTGGAATCGCAGTCGCGAGGCGGCCGCCTTCAGTTCCTCGTTGGTCACATCGACGGGCCACAAATCCAGTACCCGATTCTCATCCTTAGTCAGCCCGATGCGTTTGCCGCCGGCCAGCCGCAACAGGATTTTCTTATAGCGCTGTTTTGTCGCCGAGATGTCTTTCTTGCGTGCGCGTCTCGACGTATTCGCGCTGTAGTCGAGCTGTTCGTAAACGATACCGAGCCGGCGGTCGTCGTGGATCAGGCCGCTGGTTGTCGGTACCTCGGTGTAGATTCGTGTCCAGAATGCGACGTCCGGCTCGAGCCCCGCGGGACGGGGGAACACGGACTCCGCTGCGGCTGCGTTCGTGACACCCGCGAATATTGCCAATAAGAACAGAAAGCTTGTACGTATCATCCCTGCATCCGGTTCGGTTTAGCTTACTCAGGCGGCTTAGAAAGCCGCTTGCTGTCACGGCGACAGACTGGAATCGTAGTGTAGGCGCCCGGGGTCCGCCAAGCCGGGACGCAGGTCACGATTTTGACATAAGCGACAGGTGCGATGCAGGTCGGGCCGCAACGGCAACGATGCCCGAGGCGCTGGGAGGGCCGGGTGCGCAGGGTCAGCCCCGAGGATCTTATCGCGGCCTTGGACGCGGCCGGGCCGGCAGGGGAGTGGGGCGCGGACGATTCGTCGGTGGCCTGTGCCCGGGCGGTCGGTGTCCCGGCGGCCGGTGGTGGGGTGGGCGCACCACGACCGTGTTGTTGTAACAGCAGCGGGAACGATAATACGGATCGCGCCAGTACGAGCCACCGTAGTACCCGCTGCTTGCATAGACTGTCGTCGATCCTGAGCCGCCACTGCCCGAACACCCGCTCATGGCGAGGCAAATGACCACAATGGCCGCGCTTGCGAGAATAGTAATCGTGGCCCTTTTCACGGTGACTCCTCCGTTTCTTGCTCGGGGTAGTCCCATCGCAGCAACGCGATCAGCGTGCCGACCGGGTCCGCGATGACCGCGAGATCGCTCTCGAGAATTTCGTCATCCGGGGCCAGCAAGACCTTGCCGCCCTGAGCCACGATTTTTTCGAGACTGCGGGTCATGTTCTCGACGCGAATAAAGCCGAGCCAGGTGGGCACCTGTTCGGAATCGTCCGACAACGGACCAATTGCTGCTCGCGCGTGGCCGCTGCTCTGCAGATAGACGTCGATGAAATCAGGGGTATCTTCCTTTTCGAAGATCTCGTAGCCGAAAATTGTCTGGTAGTAGTCGATGGCCTGGCGCACGTCGCGGGTGAACAGTTCCCACCATATCCAGTCGCCAAAATCCGCTTGGTAGTCGGCGGGGTCACCCGTAGCAGAACGGATGATGCCAAACACTTCCTCGGATGGTCCCGCATGGATCGAAAACTCGCCGCGATTGGCATGGTTGCGGTAGCCGAGCAGTTCCTCGCCGCCTTTTGCGGTTATTTCGGCGCCCGTGGTCTTTACATCTTCGACGGAAACGTAATGGACCCAGCGGCCATAGTCTTCAATGCCCTCCGGAGCCGCGCGATAGGCGACACCGGCGACCGGAAGACCACCGTTATAAAACATGCCGTAGGCATTCTCGCCAGTAGTGATATTGCGCCATTGCCAGCCGAAAGCCTGCTGATAAAATTCCCTGGCACGCTCGACGTCGTCAGTGAACAGGTCGGCCCAGACAAATTTCCCTGGCAGGTATTGGTTTGTTGGCGGATCGGTGAGCGCCGGCAATGGCGGCAGGTTGACTGTTTGTGCCGGTGCGGGCAGCACGAAAAACAGCAAGAAGATCAGGGCGGTGATACGCATATTGGCCCGGCCTCCTCGGCACGGTTCGAGTTTTGGTTGAGCCCGGAGCCTGCATCATCGATGAACTTGGCGGCGAAGTCCAACCAGACTGCTGCGGCATCGCCAGATTTGCCGCTGCTGACCCGCGGCAACGATAATCGGATCGTGGCCAATCCGATTCCAAAGTAAACCGAAGCGTTTCGCTTCGATGACTGTTTGCTCGATACCGCTGTCCGGGAACTGCACCGTGGCGGTACAACCGTGGCGATTGAGCCGCGTGCGTTCGACCTCCTTGTTTACCTGATCCGCAATCGCGAGCGCACCGTTACCAAAGATGAGCTGCTCGACGCGCTGTGGACGGGACAGGTCGTGGCCGCGACTTCGCTGACCCGTTGTGTGATGAAGGCGCGCAAGGCTGTCGGCGATACTGCGGGCGACGGTCAGGTTATAAAAACCCTGCCACGCCACGGCTACCGCTTCGTCGCGATCCTCGACGCGGTGGCCGGGCAGTTGGAGGGTGAGTTGGCAGTGCAGAGTGACCCGGAGGTTGCCCTCGAACGGTCGTCGGCTGGCGACCGGGATGCCGCGAATCGGATTCCAGAAATTTTTCCATTACATCGCCCGCGACCAGGAGCAGGGTGAGGAGCATGCGATTCTGCTCGAGCGCGTATGGGACGAGTAAGCCCTGCGATCAGGAGGGCGGGGGAACGACCGGCGTTGGCTCAGCCGCGGCCAATCTGATCGTCAGGGTAAAACACCCCGGTAATACCGCTGTCCTCCTCAATCAACTCGGTGCAGGGCTGCATCCGCGACGGGCCGAAAGGCAGCGGCGCATTCATGGGTGTGCGCAGGGAGGACGCATCGGAATTCCCGGCGTCACCCGCCCCGCTTCGGGTGTTGGCGCGATTCCGCCTGCTGCTGAAAAAGTTCATCTGCCGTTGACCCTTGGGGTGTTTGATATGCCACACGATGCCGTAAACTCGCGCGATTGTCCGTGAAGAAAGTCTCATCTCCCCGGTCTGGTGCGGGGGCGCGATCGGCGCTTCCCGTGTGGCGCTGCCGCGGGTGTTCGCGGCCGACTGCCACGCTGGCTCTCAAGTGCCGCAGCCCGGCTGCGACCTGGATAAACACCCAGTTAACTGGATAAATAAACAGTTATCGGTATGTGATACTTGCTTGGTAAAAATTATCTATAAAAACAAATAACTATCTAACTCATAACTTTGCGTCGATGCGTGAGACAGGGTTTTCGATAAACGAATGCTGCAATGCAACCAAGCATTGCAGCATTCGGCCAAATCCACTCGCGCTTCCACCGTCAGAATGCCGCTTCACGGTCAGGACAACACTCAGGGCGTTGTCCGGACCTGAACACCGGAGCGGACATCGGGAGAGTGGAAGCGATGAAAATTATCAACGCGGATTTTGCTGCACGGCCCTGTTCCATGTTGTGGGCGTCGCGACAATGGCTGGCTTTTTACCGCCACGCACTGTTCGGATTTATCCCCGCCGGATTTCTCGGTGTTGCGGCGATTACGCTTGCCAGCGAAATTCACAGTGAGCCGCGGGCGATGATCGCCGTTACCGCTGCCACCCTGATCGCGCCGGCGGTCAGGGCAACCTATCGTTACGTATTGTGGCGTCGCTGGAGCCGGCTCTAGCCGGGGCTCCCCACCGTTTTGCGCCCGGCCCGCCCGTCCGCAGCGTGGCGGATCCGAGCCTGCTGCCACGCTGGCGGATGCCGGGTCCGCCGGGACTGCCTCTGCGCCGTTCAGGAGTCTGACGCATAATATCCGCCGCGCCAGCCGGCGATTACCCGACAAAAGGATCATCCCATGACAATCAAGCTCAGCCATTGGATTGCGCCAGCGCTGGTCGCGTTTACATTCGCCGTGCCTGCGTCGGCGGCTACCGAGGACAACTGGGTTGCCCGCAGCAACGCTCACACCCAGCTGGTGCTGGAGTTCCTCGCGAAGTACAACCCGGAGGGTGCCGCCTCGCTCGGCGTCGACGGCCTCGACGAAAAGATTTTCGACCTCGGGGAGGACATTCATCAGCGCCAGATGGACGAGGCCGGAGCGCTGGTCGCCGAACTGAAGGCACGACTGATCGACGAATCCCACCCGAAGGTCAGGCAGGACCTGCAGATCCTGATCAAGGCCGGCGAGGACTATATTTACAGCTCGCAACTGGAGTACGACAATCTGCTGCCCTACCTCAACATGCCACAGACCATTTTCTACGGCATGCGAGGCTTACTGGACCCGCAGGTTGACGCAGCCAGGCAGCCAGCCGCCATCGTGCGCCTGCGCAAGTATGCCGGACTCGAGGAGGGCTATGAGCCGATCACCGAACTGGCAAAGGCACGGACTTCCGAGCGTTTCGCCACGCCCGGATTGATCGGTCCTTACACGGGTGAGATCGAGCAGGAACTCGGCAATGCGAAGTCCTACGTCAGCGGCATCGAGCAGCTGTTCCAGCAGTATGGGCTCGAAGGCTGGGAGGAGCCGTACCAGGAAATCGTGCGCCAGCTCGACGATTACGACAAGTGGGTGCGAGCTGAGATTTTGCCGCGCGCGCGCGACGACTACCGCTTGCCCGCGATCCTGTACGAGGACGCCCTGCGCAACTGGGGCGTTTACGAGTCGCCGCAACATCTGATTCAGACCGCGACCCAGGGTTATATGGACATCCGCAACGAGATGGATGCGCTTGCCCCGCTCATCGCGAAACAGAAAGGCTATGACACCAGCGATTATCGTGAAGTGATCCGGTTACTGAAAGAAGAGCGGATCGCGGGCGATGAACTTCTCGACTATTACAATGCACGGTTGAAGGACCTCGAGAAGATCATTCGCGATAACCGGCTGGTATCGCTGCCCGATCGCAACGCCGGCATCCGGATCGCCTCCGAGGCGGAGACGGCCGCGCAACCCGCCGCACATCTCGAAACGCCGCGCCTGATTGGCAACACGGGCGAGTTTCCGGTGTTCGTGTTACCGCGGCTCGGCAGGAATGCCGATGGCAGCTGGCAGCAAAGCGACGACAATTACGAGGCTGGCACGTTGACGTTGACCGCGCACGAGGCGCGGCCGGGACACGAGCTGCAGTACTCGGCGATGATCGAGGAAGGCGTGTCGATCGCGCGCGCGGTGTTTTCGTTCAACAGCGCCAATGTCGAGGGCTGGGCGCTGTATGCCGAGGCGATTGTCAAACCCTACCTGCCGCTGGATGCGCAGATGATTTCGCTGCAGTATCGGCTTGCCCGGGCCGCCCGGATGTATCTCGATCCGATGCTGAATCTCGGTTTGATTACGCCGGAAGATGCCAAGCGCGTGTTGCTCGAGGATGTGGTCCTTGGCGAGACCTGGGCACAGAACGAGGTCGAGCGCTATACCTATCGCATGCCGGGCCAGGCCACGGCCTACTATTACGGCTACACGAAACTACAGGCGCTGCGGACCCAGACCGAGCTGATGTTGAAAGACGATTTCGACGCGCTGGCGTTCCACGATTTCATTCTCGCCCAGGGGCTGCTGCCGCCCGAGTTGTTGCGCGAGGCTGTCACGACCGAGTTCGTGCCATCGCAGCGTAACGCAGCGGGTAAAACCGCAGCGCGCCGATGAACGTGGCGGGCGGCTTCACGATCTGACAGATGCAGACACAAACCGGGCCCGCTGACACGGGCCCGGTTTCTGTAGTCTGGGCTGGCAAGCTGTTTGGGACGGTTCTAACGGTCGACGATAATTTTCGGATCCAGCCGGCCGCCGCGCGGAATGACGACATCGTATTTGTAGGTGTCGATCGATTCGTTGCCGGTATGTTCGGCTGTTATTTCGTGAACTACCCAGCCGCGATTGGCGCGCGACGGAGAATTGGTCGGCGACGGGCCCGGATAGGAGATATAAAAATCCGCACCGCGACTGCCGGCGATTTTCCAGCAAACCTTGTCACCGGTACGGACATGAAGCGGGTCTTTGTTCACGCTGCTCGGTCTCGCACCGCTCTTGTTGATTACAACCCTGTGGGTGCAACCGGACGGGTCCTGGGCAACTGCAGGTCCGGCGCCCAGACCAAGTGCAGTCAGCATCGCGGCGCACAGAATAGACTTCATATCGATCGCTGCCGCTACGGGCTTACGCGGTTCGTTTTTCATGGTCGTCTCCTCATCGCAAAACAAATATTGGCTGCATGTTTCGGTTGCTGCGCGGTCTCGTACGGCAACCGCACATTCTTCCACGCGGGCTCGATGGTCGTTCCCTGTCGATGAGGGATTCGGTGTTCCGATGTAGTGTGTTGCGGCGGCATTCGCTACCGCGCCGAACGGTGCCCGCATCCGCATCCGAAAGGGACGGATGCGGGCAGCATTGCTGTAGCGTGAAGCTGTCTTGAGGAGCTGCTACCGATCCACAATAATTTTCGGGTCGAGCGTACCACCGCCGGGAATCGTCACGTTGTAGTAGTAGGTGTCCTGCTCCGGATCTCCGGTGGCCGACGCGGTAATCGTCTGCCTTACCCAACCGCGTTCCGACTTGCCCGACGATGTGGTCGGCGAACGATTCTTGTAGCTGATTAGGAAAGTCTCGCTGGGCTTGCCAACGACCTTCCAGCACACGGTCTGGCCGGTTTTCAGTCGCGCCTCGTCGGGTTTGACGCTGACGGGTCTCTTGCCGGACGTGTTGATCTTGACACTCACGTCGCAACCATTTTGAGCATTCGCCGGCATGGCTGTCAGCAGCGACAGCGTCATAATCGCCGCACTGGACAATAGCCCCAGGCGCGCAGTGAGATTTCGCTCGGGTCGCTCGTTTCTCATTTTTGTCTCCCTTCGTTCGCGTTAATTGCGATATCAACGTGCAGAGGTAGCCGCGATCAGTTTTTGGAATCGTTCGTTTGATCGCAGCGATTGGAGTAGCGGTTCCCTGGCAATGAGAAAATCCGGGTATCCCTGACCGATCGCCGTTTCGGCAGCCGTCACCGCTGCGTCGATATCGCCAGCCTGAGCATAGACCAAGGCCGCCATGTAGTACACATCGGCGTCTGACGGGTTATCCTCCAGCGCACTGCCAATCAGTCTTGTCGCACGCGCGGTATCGCCGAGGCTGGCATGATAATGTGCCAGGTCGGAGATCTTCCCGGCATCGGACTCGTTGATCAGTAACTCGGCGCCGGCAAGACTGATGGCCTTGCGATAGGCTTCCTGCATTTCGCGGCCCTTGCCGGGTATTTGCTGGTTTGCATCGCCGAGATTTCCCCAGACCCGATGATCGTCGGGAGCCAGCCTGATTGCCGCGGAGTAGGCCTGCGCTGCTTCTTCAAATCTGCCCAGGTAGTAGCTCATCGTTCCCATGTTCGAGTAGGTGCTTCTGCTTGGCGCGATTTCCAGCGCCTTGCCAAAGGCGGACGCCGCGTTTTCCAGGTCACCCTTGAGGTAATAGGCGCTGCCGAGGTTGTTGTAACCACGCGAACGCTCCGGAGTCAGAGCGGTGACCCGGCGATAATCGGCAATGGCGCCGTCAATATTGCCGTTGAACAGCCTGAAAGTACCGCGGTCGTTGTAGCCCGACCAGTAACCGGGCTGCAGGTCGATCGCTTTGCCGTAGTTGCTTTCGGCCGCGGCTGGTTGGCCTGATTCCTCATACGCCCGCGCGAGACCGGTTACGGCGTCGACAGATGTGGCATTGACCGACAGTGCCATATCGAACTTTTTCTCTGCCAGATCGAACTGGCCGGACTGCAGGTAAAGCCGACCGAGCGCAAGGTGAATGTCGAGGTTGTCGGCATCCATCTCCTCACCCTCGCGGCACGCTTCCTCACCCTAGTCGAACAGGTCTGCATCGCTAGCGTCGCGAAACCACAGCAGATAGGTTTCGCACAGCCCAGCGTAGGCCCGGGCGAATTCCGGATCGAGGGTCAGCGCATTTTCGAACAGCTCCTCAGCGCGCTGCGCCGTTTCACTGCTGACCGGCTGCCTGAGATACGCTCTACCTTTGAGGTAGTAATCGTAGGCGGAAACATTCCGCGTGCCGCCCGCGGTCAACGCCTGCGCGCTGGATTCCGTTAGTACCAGTTGCAATGCGTCCACGACCTTGGTCGCGATCTCGTCCTGGATTGCAAAGATGTCATCCGTGCCGCGATCGTAGGTCTGCGACCACAGGTGGAAACCGTCTGCGGCATTGATCAGCTGTGCGGTTACCCTGAGCTTGTTGCCGGCGCGGCGGACGCTGCCCTCGAGGATCTTTCTGACGCCGAGCTGGGCGGCGATCGTGCGAATGTCTTCGTTTTTGCCCTTGTAGTGAAAAGAAGACGTTCGTGCCGCCACTTTGAGCTGACTGACACGCACCAGCACGTTGAGGATTTCCTCGGCGAGACCGTCTGCAAGATATTCGTCCTCAGACGATTCGCTTAGGTTCGAAAACGGCAGTACCGCGATCGAATTCTCCGGCGCGCTCGTATACTTCAGGAGTGGCGGATCTGGCGGCGGTTCATCGCCCGGGTAGACAAGGTAGTAACCGAGAAACGGAATGCTGATCAGCAGCGCGGCGAATCCGACGATGTAGGCATGGCGCCAGCGGCCATCGTTGCCACCGTGGGGGAGATCAACGATCAGACCGTCGGGGGTGAGTTGCAACGCCCAGGTCAGCAGCAACGTAATCGGGAAACCAATGATGGCCAGCACGACGATCAGCGACATCACCCAGTCCGGGATATGCAGTGCGGGGGGAATGTCGTTTCGCCGATCTGGATGATCAGCCATGCCGCCATCAGGTACATCGCGCCGATACGGAAAACGCGGCGGCGGCGCAACTCACGGATAAAACCGCGCAGGCCGTTGGCATTGGCCGCGGGCACGTAACCCGCCGCGGTCTCCCTGATCTCCGTGCGTTCAGGATCGTAAGGTAAAACCGAGCCGGCTACATGGTAGCCGCCCTCGATCGCGCGCCGGACATGCGGCAGTGACTCAATGCCGCTGTTCAGGCAATCCTGCAATTCGCGAATGCATTGTTCGAGGCGGGCGCGACTCTGTCCCTTGCTGCCCCAGACCGCGTGGGCCAGTTGATCCTCGTCGACGACCTCGCCTTTCGCGGCCGCGAGATTAAGCAGCACTTCCATGACTTCGGGCCGCAATGTCGTGATGCCGTCGGGTCCGCTGACTTCACCGCTCAACGGGCGGACGTCGAAGTCGCCGAGGCGGAATCCGTGCCTGAGGAGTCGGCGGGTGCCGTTGTCCGGGGTGTCTGAAGTCACGCCGGAATGATAAAGCACCGGCCCGCCACAAACTACGTCGATTCGCAGATGGCTGCGCACCAGCGGGGTGCACAGTGATGGGTCTGCGCTGGCACCCGCGGGCCTTGATCGTTGGCAGTTCCGGCGCGGCGATAATGCCAACCGCCACGAGCAGATACTGCCCGGCGGTGTTGGCTTTTTGCCTGCGCCACTGCGCAGTCCCCAGGTCGCGGGAAAACCGCGGTTTTGAGTTCCGTTTGAACCAATATTGCACGAAGGCGGGAGCTTTTGTGCGTTGATTCGGAATATGCGAGTAATCGAATACATGTACCGGTATTCGGGCGGCCTGGCACGGCGTGTACTAATATCTACAGGAGAATATCGCCAGGGACTCGATCGGGAATCGACTATGGCTCGCGGTTTAGAGACGGGATTTCGTCTCGGTGAGTACGAAGTGGCGCCGGAAGCAGGAGAGTTGCGCGGACCTGCCGGGGTTGCAATCCTGCATCCCCAGACCATGAAGTTGCTCGTTTACCTTTCCGAGCACGCCGGGGAGCTGATCGGCTCGGCGCAGTTGCGCGAAGCGGTCTGGCCTTCGGCCGCAGTCGATAGAGATACCGTCAGACGATGCGTAAAGGAACTGCGCCACCGGCTGCGCGACAATTCTGCGGCGTCGTCTTATATCGAAACTCATGACGAAGATAACTATCGCCTGATCGCGCCGGTAACGCCGCGTCAGGAGTCCTCCGCGGCCGAGCCGGGCGTGGTGCAGCAGTTTCTCGGCCAGCTCAAGCGGCGCAAGGTGTTTCGCGTTACCGCCACCTATGCGGTCGTGGGCTGGTTGCTGTTGCAGATCGCCGACGTTGTCAGCGACGTGCCATGGATGCCGGACGGGGCACTGACCGCGTTGCTCGCGCTGTTTGTGGCCGGTTTCCCGATAGTCATTATCCTGTCCTGGGCGCTGGAGATCACTGAGAAAGGCGTTGTGCTCGACCCGGAGACGGCGCGGCGCTGGCCAACGCTGACCCGGATATGGCGCCCGCTGACGCTCGGCCTGGCGCTGGCGATTGCAACCGCATTTACCGTTTTCCTGGTGACTCGCGACGAGTTGTGGGCCGGTCACCGGCTTGCCGCAGTGGTGCTCCCGTTCGACGATCTGAGTCCTGTAGACAGCGAGTTTTCCTGCGGCTGGCTGACCGAAGAGATGACCGATGCGCTTGCCAATATTCGCGAACTGCGGGTGGCGGCGCGGACCTCGGCCGAGGCGCTCGCCACAGCGAGCCTTGCGGTGCCGGATATCGCCAGCAGGCTAAGGGTGGATTACGTTCTCGAGGGAAGCTGCGGTGCCGAGAACCAGCGTTTGCGTATCACCGCGCAGCTGATCGAGGCGGAGGATGGCTTCCACCTGTGGTCCCAGGTCTACGATGTGCCGTGGTCGGATCGGTTGAAGGTCGTTCGCGAGATCGCGAGACGAGTTGCAGAGTCGCTCGAGATCAGTCTCTCCGATGAGTCCTTACGCAGGCTGGGGCGGGTTCCGACCAGTAATGACCAGGCTTACGTAAGCTATCAGCAAGGCCGGCGTTACCTCGGCTCGGGGCGCGAGGAAAAGCATCTCGCGGCGGCCGAGAAGCTTTTCAGGCGGGCCATCGATCTCGATCCGGAATTCGCCGAGGCGCATGCTGGCCTGTGCGATACCTATCTCGCCTGGTATGAGCTTGAGCGCGCGGTACCGCGTTACACGCAGGCCGAGACGGCGTGCGTCAATGCGTTGAAAACCCGGGATGTCGCGCCGCAGGTTTATGTTGCGCTGGGCGACCTCTATCGCTATAGCGGCGACTACGACGACTCTTATGATTCATTCTGGCGTGCTATCGAACTGGACGACAGGCTGGCCGCAGCCCATATCGGTTATGCGCGCGCGCTGGCAGCGATGGACCGCATGGTGGACGCCGAATCGAGTTTTCGGCGAGCGATCGAGCTGGAACCGGGGTTCTGGGGTGCCTACAACGCCTACGGCGGATTTTTGTTTCAGAACGGACGGTTTGACGAGGCGGCGGCACAATTTGCAGAGGTGGTCAGCCTGACGCCGGATAATCCGATGGGCTACAGCAATCTTGGTGGTGCCTACTATGTCGGTGGCCGCTTCGCCGAAGCGGCTGAAGCCTTTAGTCTTTCGCTGCAACTCGCACCCGGGCGCGATGCATATATGAATACCGGCACGATGTATTTTTTTGCAGGTGAATATCACAAGGCCGCGAAACACTACCGTCAGGCGCTCGAGCTTGCGCCGGAAGACTATAGGGCCTGGGGCAGTCTTGGCGACGCGTTGCAGGCCCAGGGTGATGCCGCGGCCGCCGACGCTTATCGCGAAGCGGTCCGCTTCGCCGGCAGCGCACTCGAAATGAATAGCGCAGACGCGATGGTGAACGCGGAACTTGCGCACTACCAGGCGCGCCTGGGCAATGAGACCCGCGCCCTTGCCTTGGTGAACAAGGCGATCGAGGAAGAACCGGCGGACATGTATGTTCGTTATTACGGCGCACAGGTTTTCGCGGAACTGGGCGATGCGCCGCGGGCGCTCGACGAGCTCGCGAAGGCGGTGGAACTCGGTTACCAGGTTGAGTTGCTCGAGGTCGATCCCGGCTTGAAATCGTTGCAGGACATGCCGGGATTCACGACTCTGATGTCACGTCGGTCAGCGCAATAGCCGCGACTGTAGGAGCGAAAAGGGAGAACCAACATGAATACGCGAAATACTCTTCGTCTGGCGGGTAATTCTGTGCACAAGCCCGTTTTTTTCCTCGGCCTGTTGCTGCTGATCTTCGCCACGACGGGTTGCGCGAGCAAAACGGTCGATCGGTCATTCGACGATCTCAGCGCCGCGGTGGATCGGCTGGCGCGTACCGTTGCACCACCTGATGAGCCGCGCGATTGTAATGGCACGCCACCGAACTCGCTGACCCTGTATGTCCGGTTTAACGGTTCCTGTCCGAAGGAAATCGTGCCCGCAGACAACGGCTGCGTCGATCAGAAGAGTAAAAATGTCGCCTGCGTTTGCCGCAATAATGTCGGTAGCGCCGAAAATAAACTGGAAGTCTGTGGACGGGGACGGTGGCGCTGTGCCCCAGGATTATCAACTGTTCTTTGATCCATTCAAAAGCGGGCCCGGGTTGAGCGCCAACGGTCAGGGAGAGATAAACAACAAGAAATTGATCAATGCGCCGCCGGTAACTTCAAATGGCGAGACGATCGTTTTCAAATACACTGTGTACAAGGAAGGCTGCGACCCGGTCGATCCGCGCATCATTATTGGCCAGTAGGCTGCCTCGTCGCAGACGAATTGGTGCAGGTGTGAGTGCTGCCGGCGGCTAAACGTTTTTGCCAGCGGGTGGAACGTGCTGCTTGCGCCACAGGTACAACACGCCGCCGATTGCGAGGAAGCCAAGCGTGACCAGTGCCCCGTTCAGTGTCACCTGGGTCAGCAGCCAGACACAGACGGCAATGCTGACGGCCGGTAGAGTCCATCCGCCGGGCAGGCGTTTCTGCCCGGCGGCATTTGCATATTTGCGCCGCAGATGCGGCAGTGCGCCGATGCAAACGAGATAGATCAGCAGCCTGACGACCGCGCTCATGCCGGCGAGCCAGGCGAATTTGCCGACGACCGACAACAGAAAAACAATCGCGCCGAGAAACATCACCGAGTTTGCCGGGGTCCGGAAGCGCGGATGGACCTCCCCGAACCAGGCCGGCAGGCCGCCGTCGCGCGCAAGCGTGTAAGTCATCCTCGGGGTCGAGAACATCGAGGACGCGACGTTGCCGCCGACGGAAGCGACGACGCCGGCCATCAGCAGAATCGCGCCGGCCGGACCGATCAGTACCGCGGCAACGTCGACGAGCGGCCTTTCGCTGGATTCGAGATCGGGCAATACCGCTACCGCGACTGCCTGGATCATTACATACAGCAATGTGGCAACAGCCAGCGCCAGGAGCAATGCACGGGGCGTGTCGCGCGTGGGGTTCTTCGCCTCACCGGCCGGTACCAGTGCCGATTCCCAGCCGACAAACGCGTAAATCGAAAACAATGCCGCGGCACCAATCGCGCTGCGGCCTGGCATTGCCGTTTCTGCGAATGGCAGGTTCGCGGTTGTCAGGTGGCCGAGGCCGAAGATGACGAGCGCGACGAGCGGAAGAAACTTGAGAACTGTCAGGATGCCGATCGAACGCATCGCATGCTTGGCGCCAATCACGTTGACCCAGGTAAATCCACTGCAAATCAGCGCCAACAGGGCAATTCGGAAAATTCCCTGATCGGCGCCCGGCCACAGATACGCAAGCGAAGTGATCAGCAGGCTCAGGTTTGCTGCAAATGCGGTGACGCGTGCAATGTAGAACGCCCAGCCGGTCTGGAAACCGACCAGCGGCCCGAACGCTTCGTGGGCATAGAGAATCGGTCCGCCGGTGTGGCGGAAGTAGCTCGATACCTCGCCGACGACCAGCATGACCGGCGCCAGCAGCAGGCCGCACAGCAGGAAAATCAGCGGGCTGTAGATGCCGGTCAGCCGCGCCGCTTCGCTCGGTACACCGAAAATCCCGGCCCCGATCATGCCGTTTATCGCCAGCAGCCAGATGCCGACGACGGTCATCCGCCGTACCAGTTTTTCCGGCTGTTCTTCGATATCGATGATCGTATGCCTTTTCGCTGGACCCGGTTGTGCAGTGACGCTTTGCTGTTGCCGCGGCAGTCACGTTAGCACAGGCGCGGCGGGGTATTCAGCCGCTGTGGCGCCCGCGCGGCAATGGTCTTTTTGGCCGGCGCTGTGGGTCGCGCAATGATCCGAACCAGGCTTCAGACCCGGGTGAACAGCCAGCCCATGTAGCCGCAATAGATGACGACCAGCAAGCCCCCCTCCGAGCGCGCGATCCGGGTCTGGGTGAACATCAGCGGCAATACGATAAGCATGATCGCGAACATGATGCCGAAGTCGGTAAACGACACGGCCTCCACAGGTAGCGGCGTAATGGCCGCGGTGAGACCGAGGATCAACAGCACGTTGAAAATGTTCGAGCCGATGACATTTCCCGCCGCGATGTCGCCATGTCCGCGGATAGCGGCGACGATCGACGTCGCAAGTTCCGGCAGGCTGGTGCCGAGCGCAACGATCGACAGACCGATGATCGAAGAGGGTATTTGCAGCGCTTCGGCGATGCCCACCGCGCCGCGGACGAACAGATCGCCGCCGGCGACAAGAATCGCGAGGCCCACCAGCAAAAGCAATGCCCGCTTGCGGGTGTATCCGGCGGGCTTGGACAATGCGTCTCGCATCTCGCGGCGCACCGCCTGTTGTTCTTGACGGGCTTTTTGTACGGCGACGGTCAGGTAAACCAGCAGCGCCAGGATCAATGCCGCCCCGTCCAGGCGTGACAGCGTGCCGTCGATCAACAACAGAATCAGAAACGCGCAACTGCCGATCATGACCGGAACGTCGAAGCGGATCAGCTGTGCCTGGATGGTCGGGGGCTGAATCAGGGCGGTCAGGCCAAGGATCAATGCGATATTACAGATGTTGGAACCTATCACGTTGCCGATCGCGAGACCGCCATGTCCACCCAGCGCGGCACGCAAACTGACCGCGAGCTCGGGGGCGCTGGTGCCGAAAGCCACAATGATCAGCCCGACCATGACCGGGGTGATGCCGAGACGCATGCCGATCGCGGCTGCACCGCGCACGACGGCCTCGCCGCCGACATACAGCAGGCCGAATCCCGCCGCGAGAATGAAGATGTCTGCTTCCATGGAATGCTTATGACCCAGGCCGGCAGTTATTCTATGCCGAAAGCCGATGTCGTGAACGTGACTTTGGTAGCAGCCTTTGCCGTTCGCGCATCGGATTGCGAGGATTCATACTTCAGACAACACGATTGGACCCGAGGGTAGCGGCTGATGAATGTTGACGTCCGGCCTCGCAAGCTGACATTTTTTTTCGATTTCGTCTCGCACAATGCGTACCTGGCCTCGACACGGTTGCAGACGCTGGCGCTGCATCACAACCTCGAGATCGAATATGTCGCGGTGGTTTTCGGCGCTATTTTGCGAACCCACGGCGGTCTCGGCCCGGCGGAAATCCGGCCGAAATCGTTGTGGATGATCCGCGACGTTCTCCGTAAGTCGAAGTTGCTAGGTCTACCGCTGGCGCCGCCGCCGTCGCATCCGTTCAATCCGCTGCTGGCGCTGCGGGTGAGCTGTGTTGCGTTGCCGGCGGCGCGGCGCCGGGAGCTGATCGCGGCGTTGTTCACGGCCTGCTGGGTGCACAGCCGTGACATCAGCAAGCCGGAAGTCGTCGCAGCGGTGCTGGACGGTATCGGTCTTGACGGAACGGGTCTGGTTGCGACGGCAGCAACCGCTGCCATCAAGCAGTGTTTGCGCGAGCACACTGACAATGCGATTGCGCGGGGTGTGTTCGGGGTTCCAACGATGATCGTCGACGAGCAGTTGTTCTGGGGCTACGATGACTGGCCGCATCTCGAGCGCTATCTGCGTGGCGATGACCCATTGACCGCGGCGGATCTCGAACCATGGCTGCAGGTAAAGCCCGGTCTGCAACGTCGCCGCTGATGCGAACAAAAACTCCGTTCAGTTTTCGACGATATCGGCGCGGGTGGTGTCAATAAAAGCAAGCACCTCGCCGCGTTCCGGCTCGGGAACCTCGAAACTGGCCAGCGTTGCCTCGAGGTGGCCGATAAAAGCGGTCCAGTCGCTTGCGCTGATTCGCATACCCCTGTGCGAGAGTGCCATGTCACGACCGGTGTAATAAACAGGACCGCCGGCGCTCGCAGCCAGATAGTCGATCAGCAGTTGTTTTTCCCTCGCAATGCCATCTTCGCCGCGGTGCGCCCAGAAGCGGCCCAGCGCAGCGTCGGCTTTCAGTCGTGGCAAGAGACCGTCGACTACGGCGGTTAATGCGTCATAGCCGCCAAGCCGGGTGTAGAGGGCGGAGGAATTATTGCTCATTGTCGCTCCGTTGCGTGGGCTCCGTGTCGCCGTGATTGCACGATTCCGGCTCGGTGGAGGCCGCCGCGGCTGATTCTGTCAAACGGTATTGTCAATGCAAATGGTTCGCCGCCACATTGATGTAGATCAAGTCGCGGCACCGGCAGGGCGATCGGCACAATACTTGCTTTATAATCTCTGTGCGGCAAAGCAAAAAAATTATCAGATGCCGCAGCATTTCTTGTCGCAGGGGAGCGGCACGTATGGCATACATCGGTTTGATAGGCGGTCTGGTGCTGTTGATCGGCCTGGCGTTGCGCGGCATCAACATCATTTTTGCTGCGTTGCTCAGTTCTCTGCTCGTTATCGTTACCAACGGACTGCCGCTCGGCGAAGCGCTGACCGACTACTTCTCATTCGGTGCGCTCGGGGCATTCACATTTGCCGGCAATTTCTTCCTGTTGTTTGCTGCGGGGGCGATGTTCGGTCGTGTCATGGGCGAAAGCCATGCGGCGGCCAGTATTGCGCTGGCTTTGAGCGACCGGCTTGGCGCTCATCGGGCGCTGTGGATTACGACGCTGGCCTGCGCTTTTCTCACCTATGGCGGCGTGGTTGTGTTTGTCGTGATTTTTGCGATCTACCCGCTCGGGCTCAAATTGCTGCACCAGGCAAACATCCCGAAGCGGCTTTTTTGCGGTGCGCTGGCGCTCGGCGCAGGCACGTTCACGCTGACCGCATTGCCGGGTACGCCATCGATTCACAACGTGATCGCCTCGGTTGCGCTCGGCACCGATTTGTTCGCTGGCGGCTGGTACGGCCTGCTCGGTTCGGTGATCATGCTGGTGCTGGGTATGTGGTATCTGGAACGCGAACGGTTGCGCGCCGCGGCCAACAACGAGGGTTTTGTCGCCGCGCCTACCGATCGCGTTTCCACAATCGATCGCGAAGACCCCGATTATCCGCGCTGGCAAATCGCGGTGCTGCCGATGGCGTTGGTGTTGCTGACGATTGTCGTGCCGCGGTTGTTGCAACTGTCGGCTGGCGCCGGCGGTCTTGACGGCGATGGCGTGGTTCTCGATGTGTTGCGATTTGCCAATGCCCAGCCGATTGTGTGGCCGAGCATTGCGCTGATGAGCGGCACGCTTCTGGCGTTGTTGCTGTTCGGATCGGTGCGCCGCCAGGCGATGGTGGTAGCCGGTCACGGCACCCAGGACGCCATCCTGCCGCTGCTGAGTACGGCCGCGGTGATCGGGTTCGGTGGCGTCGTCACCCACACCGAAGGTTTTGCCCAGTTTACCCGGCTTATGCTCGACAGCGGCCTGCCGCCGCTGGTGTCGTTGTTCGGTTCGATAAGCCTGGTGTCCGGCATCGTCGGGTCGGCATCCGGCGGCCTGCAAATATTCATGGAGACGATGGCCCAGGACTACCTCGCAATGGGTATCCAGCCGGAGATTCTGCACCGCGTCGCGACCATGGCGAGCGGCGGCTTCGACTCGCTGCCACACTGCGGCGCGGTGGTCGCGATGCTGGTCATCACGGGCCTGACCCATAAGGAGGCGTATCGTGACGTTGGTATTATCACCGTCATTATTCCGGTCATTGCGACATTCGTCGTGATGGTGGTCGTGGCCGCGACAACCTGAATCCCCCCGGTCCGCAGGCGCAAACGGCGGTGATTGCGCCCGCCTGTCACTGCTTTCTGGTAACGCTGGTTCAGGCGAGTTGATCGCGGAGGATTTTGCGATAGCGGCGGCTGACCGGTACCCGCACGTCATTGCGCAGTCTTGCCTCGCCGTCGCCGCTGTCGAACGGCACGATCTCGGCCACGCGGTCGAGATTGACGATCACCGAGCGATGAACGCGGATGAAACCCGATGCGCTCAGTTTCTCCTCGATCCCGGTCATTGTCTCTCGCAGCGGGTAGGCGCGACTGCCGACGTTGAGATTGACGTAGTTGCCGGCCGCCTCGATCCAGTCGATGTCCTCGACCTTGACCAGGAACTCGCGACCGAGCTTTTTGACGAGAAAGCGATCCGTGACCGGTTGCGGTGAGGCCTGCTCGTGCTCCTCATTGAGGAATTCTGCCTCGCCGCGCAGCCTGCGTATTACAAAGCGGTACAGGTAGATCACCGCAAGAATGGTCGCGTAGCTGCGAAAATCTTTCAGATACTCGTAAAACAACTCGCTGGGCCAGTGACCGAAGTCGTAAGTGCCCCCGTGCAGCGCATACACGATCTTGCGAATTGCCACCATCAACACGACGTGGAGCAGCGAGAACACTACGGAAAAGGCGGCATGGCCGGCGATGCCGCGGCGGAGGTTGTCCCTGGTGACAGGAAATAGCCGGTCCCAGGCCAGTATCAGCGGGATCAGCAATAGCTGAACAAAGTTCGATGAGGCCTCCCAGGTGAGCGGCTCCCACAGCGGCGTCGAACTGCCCTCGCGTTGCATCTCGAGCCACACGACCCAGGTGCCGGCGAGCCAGTTCAGCGTAAAGAAGCTGGTCCACATCGCGGCTTCCCAGAAACGCCGGTTTTGCTGGTATCGATCGAGTGTCATTCGCCAGTCTGCTCCAGTTTCCGGACGTTGCCGCTACCGCCGTCGCGCGGGGTTCGGACCGGACGCCGGAGGCGAGTGCGCAATGGTGCATCGAATGCCGGTTGAGCGCCCTGCCGTTCGTCCCGCCATTCCACCGTTCGTCACAAGTGCCTGTCTGTGCATCACTTTCCGATTGTAGGCGAGACCGGCAACGGCGACAGTCGGTGCCAGCATTCTTGCCGGAGCCCGACCATGCGACCCACCCAGACCACCCGCCGTAACGATATCGATGCACTGCGCGTCCTGGCCTTCGGCCTGCTCATTTTGTATCACGTGGGCATGTTCTACGTGAGCTGGGACTGGCATGTGAAGTCGCGTTACCAGTTCGACTGGCTGGAGCCGGCAATGTCGCTGGTAAACCAGTGGCGGATGCCGCTGATTTTTATGATTTCCGGGCTGGCGGTCAATTTCCTGCTCGGCGAGGGTGGCCGGCAGCGCCTCGGTTATCGCGCCTTCGCGTGGCAGAGAACCGTTCGCCTCGGTGTGCCATTGTTGTTCGGGATGCTGGTTATCGTGCCGCCCCAGGCCTATTTCGAGGCGCTGGAGAACGGCGCGATCGAGCCAGGCTACCTCGCCTTTCTGTGGCGCTATTTCACATTCCAGGCCTGGCCCGAGGGCGCATTTGACGGGTCCGATTACGGTCTGACCTGGAACCACCTGTGGTATCTGCCGTATCTGCTGACCTACTCGCTGCTCCTTATCCCGGTCGCCGCGTTTCTTGAAGGGCCCGGGCGGAAGCTGCGCGAACGGCTGTGCCGGTTGCGCGGTATCTGGCTGTGGCTACTGCCGATACTGCCGCTGATGGCATGGGGACAGTGGATTTTTCCGCATTTTCCCTACATTCGCCACGACCTGATCACTGACGGCTACGCGCATGCGTTGTTTGGCACCTTTTTCCTGTATGGATTCGTCATCGGCAGGGATGTGGGGCTGTGGCGCGAGCTCGCTGCACTGCGCTGGTACACGCTTGCCGTGGCGCTCGTCACTTATCTGCTGCTGACGGCCTACCGCGAAGTGCTTCCCGATGAGCCTGGCGCGCTGGCCGATACCGCGTTCATGGCAGTGATCTACCTGAATCGCTGGACCTGGCTGTTGCTGGTACTGGGCTGGGGTCACCGCCTGCTCAATCGTGAGTTCTCGTGGTTGCCCTATGCACGCAGCGCGGTCTACCCGTGGTATGTGCTGCATCAGACGATTACCGTCGTCGCCGGATACGGGCTGACCCGGCTGGCGCTAGGCCCGGTTGTCGAGCCCCTTCTGCTGCTGGCGGCGACGTTTGGCGGTTGCGCCCTGATCCATCATTTCGTCGTCCGCCGCAGCGGCCGATTTGGCTTGTTATTCGGTTACACCGCGGTCGCGCCCGGGCAATCGCGGCGCGGTGCCGGAACCGGAGTGCCCGCGGCCGATATGCGATCTTCCTGAATCACCGGCGGTCGGGCATCGCGCAACTGTGCTCTGCCCGGGTGCGAATTCGCGCCGGGTAATTCTCCTGTCAAGCGCATAAAATCCAGATTCACTGTGGTTTATGAGTCTTGCCATGCGAATCGCCCGCTGCCTTACGTTTTTGATACTGATATTGCTGGCAGCCGACGCCTGGCCGCAGCGTGATCTCGCGGGAGAGGTTATAGCGATTGCAGATGGCGACACGATTCGCCTGCTGACGGCGGAAAGGCGCCAGGTGAAAATCCGCCTGGCGGAGATCGACACGCCCGAACGCGGTCAGCCTTACAGCTCGCGGGCGCGTGAAGCGCTGGCGGAACTGGTGTTTCGCAAGCCGGTTACCGTTGTGTATGTGGATACCGACCGTTACGGCCGCACGGTCGGGCGGGTCTACGTCGATGGACTCGATGTCAACGCCGAACTAGTGCGGCGTGGCGCGGCCTGGGTCTATCGCAAATACGTCCGCGATGAATCTCTGTTCCGACTCGAGGACGAGGCCAGGGCGGCGCGGCGCGGAATCTGGAGCCTGCCGGAGGTCCAGCGGATTCCGCCATGGGAGTGGCGCCGCCGCGAGCGCACGGACGCGGTGCCGGTCGCGAGTCGCGGGGCGCAGCCCGGCGGTTTGGTGTGCGGCAGCAAGACCTACTGCCGCGAGATGCGCTCCTGCGACGAAGCGTTGTTTCATCTGAACGAGTGCGGCCTTGCCCGGATCGACGGCGATGGTGATGGTCTGCCCTGCGAGAAAATCTGCCGCTAGGGCAGCCGGGACCATTCCATAACCTGCTGCAGCGCCCGCCGGCGCGCGGTTCCGCGAACGGCAAAAGTGCCGTCAGAATGTACCGATTACATCGAGGAACTCGGCGCCGTAGCGTTCGAGTTTGACCTGCCCGATGCCGTTGATCTCCAGCATCTCTTCGTCGGTCCGCGGTTTGTCGCGGCTCATCTGGGTCAGAGTGGCATCTCCGAATATCACATAGGGCGGCACGCCCTGGGCGTCGGCGAGGCGCTTGCGCAGTTCGCGAAGGGCCTCGAATAATTCGCGGTCGCCCGGCTCGAGATCGCGCGCGGCCTTCGCCGGTCTGCGCCGTTTCTCCTTGATACGTGGCCGCGCCAGGGTCAGTGTGCGCTCGCCGCGCAACACCGGCCGGGCGATCGCAGTCAGCTTCAGTACCGAATAATTGGCGATGTCCTGTTCGAGCAGGCCGAGATGGATCAGCTGGCGCAGGATCGACGTCCACTCGGCCTCACCGAGATCCTCGCCGATGCCGTAAGTCGACAGGCGGTCGTGACCGAGGCTGCGCATCCGCTCGGTATCGGCGCCGCGCAGCACATCCACGACATGTTTGACCCCGAACCGTTCGCCAACTCGGTACACGCACGACAAGGCCTTTTGCGCCTCCACCGAGGCGTCGAACGTTGCCGGTGGATTGAGGCAGACATCGCAATTGCCGCAGTCCTCGTCGAGCCGTTCGCCAAAGTAGCCGAGCAGCACACGGCGGCGGCAGGTCAGGCTTTCGGCAAGCCCGATCATTGCCTGTAACTTGTGCGCCTCGATGCGGCGCTGCTCCGGGTTCTGGTTGCCGTCGATCAGGCGCCGCGCGGTGACCACGTCCTGCGCGCCGAAAAGCAGCAGCGCTTCGGCGGCGAGTCCGTCACGGCCGGCGCGCCCGGTTTCCTGGTAGTAGCCCTCGATGTGTTTGGGCAGGTCGTAATGGACGACAAAACGCACATCGGGTTTGTCGATCCCCATGCCGAACGCGACGGTGGCGACGACTATTTTGAGATCGTCGCGGATGAACTGCTCCTGCACCTGCCGGCGGCGGTCGGCGGCGAGGCCGGCGTGATAGGCGGCCGCACTCAGCCCGCTGAGTTCGAGCTGGGTTGCAATCTCCTCGGTACGCTTGCGTGACAATGCGTAAACAATTCCGGACTCGCCTGCGCGGGTTTGCAGGAATCGTTTCAGCTGGTCCATGGGGCGATGCTTTTCCAGTACGGTATAGCGGATGTTCGGGCGATCGAAACTGCTGACGAATTCGCGCGCATGACCGAGCCCCAGCACCTGGATGATATCGGCGCGGGTATGCGGATCGGCCGTCGCGGTCAGCGCGATCAGCGGTACACCGGCAAAGGTGTCGCGCAGACCGCCGAGCTGGGCATATTCGGGGCGAAAGTCGTGACCCCACTGCGACACGCAGTGGGCCTCGTCCACGGCAATCAGCGCCAGCGGGATCTCCCCGAGCCGCTCGATAAACGCCGGGTTCATCAGGCGCTCCGGGGCCACATACAGCAGGTCGAGCTCGCCGGCGTGCAGTTTAGCCAGTACCTGTCGCGCCTTGTCCGCCCCGAGCGCCGAGTTGTAGAACGCGGCGGCAACCCCGTTTGCCTCGAGCGCGTCGACCTGATCCTTCATCAGCGAGATCAGTGGCGATACGACCAGTGCGACCCCGGTTCGCAACAACGCCGGCAGCTGGTAGCACAACGACTTGCCGCCGCCGGTGGGCATCAGCACGAAGGCGTCCTCACCCGCCACCAGGCGCTCGATGATCTCGCGCTGCAGCGGCCTGAATTGGTGCAGACCGAAAATCTGGCGCAGCGTTTCGGATAAAGGATCTACAGTGGCGGCGGTCGGCATCGGTGACAGGTACGGGCTGGCGGGAGCGCCGATGATACCCTTTCAGCCAGGCCGGGGCCGAGGGTTTTGGCCATTGCCAGGCGGAATTGCCACCGCAGCGGACCGCGTTGGAACGTGCAGACGGCAGCGGACACAGAGGTCCGGTGCCGCCGCATCGGGATGCTGCCTACAGCGACGGGTAGTCGATATAGCCCTCCGGTCCCGGGCTGTAAAACGTATCCGGATCCGCCGTGTTCAGTTCGCTGCCTCGACGAAAGCGTTCTGGCAGATCGGGGTTGGCAATGAACAACTGACCAAACACCGCCGCATCGGCCACGTTTTCCCTCAGCAGCGTTTCGCCGCTGTCCCGGGTCAGTCCGACACCCGCGAGGAACGCGCCCGAGAAACGCGGCCGCAGCAGTTCGAAATAGTCGACCTCGCCGGGGAAGCGGGCGACGTGAAGATAGGCGATGCCGCGGCGCTCGAGCTGGTCGACCAGATAACTGTAGGTCTCCCTGGGATTGGCGTCGCTGATGTCGTTGAAGCCCATCTCGGGCGCGATTTTTATCCCGACCCGGTCGGCCCCGGCGACGTCGATCATCGCGTCGAGCGCTTCGAGCGGGAACCGGGCGCGATTGGCGATACTGCCACCATAGCCGTCGGTACGGAGATTCGTGCTACTGGAGAGGAATTGTTCCGGCAGGTAGCCGGAGGCCGAGTGCAACTCCACACCATCGAATCCGGCGTCCAGTGCACAGGAGGTGGCGTGCGCAAACTCCGCGACGATCGATGCAATATCGTCTGTTTCGAGTGCGCGCGGTGTTTCGTAATCCAGCATACCGTCGTCGGTATAAACCTGCCCCTGCGGTGTGACCGCGGACGGCGCGACCGGCGTGGCCCCACCGGGCAGCAGGTTCGGATGAGAGATCCGGCCGGCATGCATGATCTGGCAAACCATGCGCCCGCCCGCGCCCTGCACCGCATCGGTGACCTTGCTCCAGGCGGAGATTTGCTCCGCGGTGTGTATGCCGGGGGTGCGCACATAGCCCTTACCCATTGCGCTCGGGAAGGTGCCCTCACTGATGATCAGCCCGGCACCGGCGCGTTGCCAATAGTACTCGGCCACCAGCTTGTCCGGGACACCGTCCGCGCTGGCGCGGCTGCGGGTCATCGGTGCCATGACCATCCGGTTGGCCATATCGATCGAGCCGATTTTAACCGGCTGCAATAGTTTCAGGTCGCCGCTCATTTTTCTTCCTTGTGCAAAGAGGGTTCGTGACAGTCAGGGCGCGTCGTGCCCCATGGGAATTCGGTCCTCGCCCCATTATGGATGTTGACGGGATCGAACCCACGGGCCGGTCGCCGCGGAGTTCGATTTTTTGAACCGCGGATTGAGTTTGTGACAGGATGCCCGCCTGAATGAATGTGCGGGGAGACTGAACATGGATATTGCAGAATGGCTGCCACGGTTGCAGGAGCTGGGCCTGACCTGGGGGCTCATTGTCCTCAAGGCGGTCGCGATCTTTTTCTTTGGCCGTATCGCCGCGAAAGTGATCTCGAACCTGATCGACCGGATAATGAAGCGGGCCAACATGGACGACATGCTGCGCAAATTCCTGCGCAACATCGTGTTCGCGGTGCTGATGATCTTCGTGGTGATTGCAACGATCAGTTCGGTCGGGATCCAGACCGCTTCGCTGGTTGCGGTTCTCGGTGCCGCCGGCCTTGCCATCGGTCTTGCTTTGCAGGGGTCACTGTCGAATTTCGCGGCCGGCGTGCTGATGATCATATTCCGTCCGTACAAACTCGGTGACTATGTCTGTGTGGCGGAGACCGAGGGGTTTGTCGAGGAGGTGGATGTTTTCACCACCACGCTGCGGATGCCCGACAAAACCAAGATCATTATCCCCAACGGTCAGATCATGGACGGCAAAATCATCAACTACATGGATGCCGACACGCGCCGGCTGGACATGGAGGTGGGCATTGGTTACCACGACGATATCGATCATGCCAAGCAGGTGCTGATGGATGCGATCATTGCAAGCGAGTATGTGCTGGAGGATCCAGAGCCGAAAGTCACCGTGTCGAGTCTGGGTGACAGCAGTGTCAATATCGCGCTGCGCCCGTGGGTCAGGGCCGAGGACTATATGCGCGCCTCGCACGAGGTCACCGAACGGGTCAAGAAAGCCCTCGACCACGCCGGTATCAGTATCCCGTTCCCGCAGCGCGACGTGCACATGTACACGCACGGGGCGGAGGCGGGCGCGGAGTAACCTGAAACGCCGACCGCCGGTGCGCGAGAGGGTGTGCGACTGCCGTACTCCTGGCGATCCGGAATTTTCGCCACAAGTGGCGATCGGTTTCTCCAGGCCATGGTCGGGCGCACGATGAAGGCGCAGGGCGATGCGTTATTCAGGCGCTGAGATTGGCGATCCGGGCGCGGCAGCCGCCATTTTGCCGGTTGCCGATTTCCAGCCGCCAGCCGAGGTGCTCGCACAATTGGTCGACGATCGCGAGCCCCAGTCCGAAGCCATCGCTGCCGCGTCCGCGCCGGCCGCGGCGTTTCAGCCGGTCGGCATCCTCGGCGGCGATACCGGGCCCGGTATCGAGCACCTCGATCACAGTGTCCGCTATGACGACATCTACGCGGCCGCTTTCGGTGTGCTGGAATGCATTGCGCAGCAGGTTGACCAGAGCGATTTCGAGGAGTTCGGGGCGGCAGCCGATTGTCACGGATCCGGCGCTCTCGATCCCGACCTCGACCGGTTTGTCCTGTAGCAGGTGCAGTGTCTGCCGTAACGCATTCTTGACGACCTGTTCAGCGTCGCAGCTGGCCCTTTCGCCGTTGCTGTCGGGTTCGCGTCCGAGCCACAAAAACGCCTCGGTCAGCGCCGTCATGTCGCGGCTGGCGCGAGCGATGCGTTGCACGATCTGTTGTGCGCGACTGCCGTGTAATTCTGGCAGGGTCTCCAGCACCTCGGCCGCGCCGCGCACCACTGTTATTGGCGTGCGCAGTTCATGACTGGCGTTCTGCATGAATACCCGTTCGCGTTCCAGCAGGTCGCGATTGCGCCGGATCGTCGTATCGAGCGCGGTGGCCATCGCACCAATCTCGCCGACATCGTAACGGGCGGCGAAATCGCCGCGCCACTGGCCGGGTGGCTGCGCCTCTATCTCGGCGGCGAAACGCTCGAGCGGCTCCGAAATGCGGCGCGATATCGTTGTCGCGAGCCAGCCGCCGAACAGCAATAGCGCCGCGCCATATGCCAGCGCGAGTTCAGAGTAGTCGCGGGCGATACGCGGGATCGTCTCGACGTCCGGCATATCGAATATCACCCATAACGGGTCCGAGGTGCCTTCCAGTTCGCCGACCCAGACCGCCATGTCGCGTTCGACCGCCGGTCCGGTTCCGGTGTCCATTTCATGAAGTCCCGGCGCGAGCCCGGCGGCGAGTTCGGCATGCAGCGGGATCATGTCCTCGGTCCGGGTATAGGCATAGAGCGGTTCTTGCCGCGGCAGCGCCGCAGTTCCGGCCACAACAAAGCGGGCCTGGATTCGCGCGACCTCGGCATTGATGAGCGCCTCGGTCAGCGAGTCCTGGCCGTCGTAATACGCTTTGACGAAAGTGCCGATCGAGAATCCGACCACCGTCAGGCCGAACAGCGCGAATCCCGCCAGGATCCGGCGCCGCAGGTAACGTCTAGTCTTCATCGGCGGGTTGCAGGCGGAATCCGATTCCGTGAACGGTCTTCACCATCTTGTGATCGAACGGCCGGTCCACTGCTTTGCGTAATGCGAATACATGGCTGCGCAATGCATCACTGTCGGGCGGATCGTCGCCCCAGATTGCTCGTTCCATGTCGTCGCGAAAGACGATGTTCGGATAGGCAAGCATCATCTGCTGCAGCAGCTTGAAACCGGTCGGGCTCAAATCCAGCTCGGTCCCGGCGCGGCTCGCGCGCATCGCACGGGAATCGAGTTCGATGTCACCGACGCAAAGCGTGTGACTGACCGCGCCACGGGCGCGCCGGGTCAGTGCCAGCAGGCGTGCTTCCAGTTCCTCCAGCTCGAACGGCTTGGTCATATAGTCGTCCGCGCCGGCATCGAAGCCGTCGAGTTTGTCATCAAGCCGGTCGCGCGCCGTCAGCATCAGGATCGGTGTGTCGAGGCGTTGCCGTTCGCGCAGCTCGCGGCATAGCGCAAGTCCGTCAATGCCAGGCAGCATCACGTCGACGATCAATGCATCGTAACGGTTGCCGTCCACGAGTCGCAGCGCCTCGCGTCCGCTTGCCGCGTAGTCGACGCTGTGCCCCGAGTTTTCCAGGAACAGGCAGACGTTTTCCGCGATGTCGCGATTGTCCTCGACCATCAGTACGGTCAGCGCACTGCGTTGGCGCATGGTATCGGCCCCCGGCGGATTTGATGGCGTATCCTGTGTCGCGAGGTTTTCGTCTGTGTTGCGCATGCGGATTCCGGCCGGATCAGATCAGCCGGAGAATGGCGCCGAGAAGCGACAGCCCCAGCGCCAGTCCGATGACGATCATTTCCGGTGTTATGTCCTCGTATTCGTTCATTGTCAGCATCTCCGGTTGCGGCGTCAGAAGCCGTAGCTGAACCCGATCGAGACAGTCAGCGGGTTGTAATCGACACTCTCCAATTTCACGTTGGCGCCATTTTCGAGATCGGCTTCATCGAAATACATCCAGCGTATTTCGCCATCCCAGCGCAGCCGCTGAGTCTGGCGGTAGGACACCCCACCCATTATTTGCACGCCAAAACCGTCGTCTTCGAGATCCTCGTATTCTCCGCCGAGGCCTTCGAGGTCGATATCGATCTCATTGACCCAGGCGATGCCTGCACCGACATAGGGACTGATGCGGCCGATCTCGCGACCATCGCTGAAGTGGTAATAGCCGTTGAGGGACAATGCACTGGAAGCGAAGTTGCCATCGTCTGCCCGGCGGCCATCGGCGAGCCTGATGTCGTCGTTGTCGTTGCTGCGGTAGGCCCACTCGAGGTCGGCACGCCAGCGCGGGTGGAACCAGCGCCCGATCGCCGCCGCTACGGTGTAGCCGGCATTGAATGAGGCATCCGCATTTTGGGTCCCGTTGCCGTCGGTCAGGTCGGTGCTGTCGTCGTCATCGATCCATGACAATCCGCCCGCTGCGCGGACATACCAGTCATTCTCGGCGGAAGCCGGCTCGCAAATACCCAGTACGGAGGCGGCCGCAAGGGCGGTCAGATAAATACTTTTCTTAATCACGATGGTGATTTTTTCGTTGTGCATGGCTCTCTCCTCAAGCAGCTCATCGTCATGTTGTGGCCGGACTTCGTGTCATAGCCGTCAGGCTCGGGAGAGACGATATAGGCCAGTGCGTGAAACGGATGTGAGCCAAATGTGAGGGAGACGTGAAGAGGCAGTTGAGCGGAAAGCGCCTTTGTTGAGGCGAGAAAACGTCCTCGACGCTGGTTCGCGCAGCCGAGCTGGCGCTGCAACGACTGGACGCCGCCATCGAGGTCAGATGGAGGGATTACTACCTACGTGCCCGGGACCCGCGGCTTGACGATATCCGTGGCGATCCGCGTTTCGCGGCGATGATGACCGCGGTCAGGGCCGACGTCGATCGCCAGCGCGTCGAAGTCGAGCGGCGCGACGCCGCACACGACTTCATGGTCGAGCTCGATGCGGAGCGTGCCGAACGCAAATAGAGCCAGGTCTGGTGACCCCGCCGGCGTTCGCGCGCGGGAGCGCCGTTAGCGCTTGCGGCCCCTGCAATACCGGTCGGGATGCAACGGACCATGCGGGTAAACCATGCCTGATGTGTTTTTCCGTGGATGGGAATGACACGGCGGGCCGCTCTCGGTGAACTTGGTGATCTCGAAAGTGTCCGAAACGGCTCGCTGCCGGGCTCGGGTCGATCCCCGATGAAGGCGAACATTCGCCGCGGTATTCGATATTGACGGAGCGGCGCATACCTGGGCGTTTGCCTTCAGCGCGACTGCGGCCCTCGGTTCGCGTAACGATGAGCCACTCGTCGCGGCGACTGGTTTAGCGCTCGCGGAATTGCCCTGCCTGCATTTCGCTACCTGTTGAGTGCCTCCATTGCTGATGTATCGATTTTTGCGTCTAACTATATTGACACGGAGTCAAATAAATCATACTGTATATCGAAATAATTTGACACGATAGGAGCTGCGATATGGATATGTCCTACGGGGAAAAGAGCGCCTGGGTGTCGCTGATCACGATGGGGGCTGCCTACACCTGGTATTTCTCCGAGTACGGGTCGGCGCTGGCGTCGGGCGAGCTCGTGTTTGGTGACATCTTCCGCGCGCTGATTGGATTGGTGATCCTGATCATCATCGTCGAGGTCATTTTTCATGCCGCGCTGGGGCTGGATACGGCACGCCGTGGCGCCGACGCCGAGGTGACCGGTGACGAGCGCGATGCACTGATCGAGGTGCGGGCCAACAGCCTGTCGAGTTACGTGCTCGGCGCCGGGGCGGTGACGGGTATTTTCTGTGCCGCCTTGCAGACGCCGGTGATCACCGCGCATGTGCTGCTGTTATCGCTGGTCGCTGCGGAGACGGTCAAGCTGGTTACCCAGCTCGTGTACTACCGGCGGGGAATCTGAGATGGGCGGCACCGCTGTCCGCAATGACATTCGCAAGCTGCGATTCATGCACGACGAAATGACCCAGGCCGAACTCGCGAAACGGATCGGGGTGACGAGACAAACGGTGGTGGCGATCGAGAAAGAGAAATACTCGCCGTCACTCGAGGTTGCGTTCCGTATTGCACGGGTGTTCGGGGTGCCGCTGGAGACGGTGTTTCGCTACGAGGAGAAGTAAGGCGCCGGGCCTGCGGGGAGGCCCGGCATACCGAAGTCACCTTGCATTGGATTTGAACCGCCCGGCTGGCGTCATTCCGATTTCAGCTTTCTCTCGCGCCAGAAATCCGCGTTTTTGATACCGAGCTTGTCCGGATCGAAAGTGTAGCGGCTGACCCCGGCCTTGCGCTGCCGCTCGTAGTCGGCAAGCGCCTTCAGCGCCGGTTTGCCCATGAAGAAAAGGATCAGGATCGCGACGATATTGAGCCATGCCATCAGGCCGACGCCGATTTCGCCGAGACCCCAGGCCAGGCTCGCGGTGCGGATCGTGCCGTAGAACACCGAGGCCATCAGCGCCAGCTTCAGGATCACGAGTTCATACGGGACTTTAAAAAAGCGCCGCAGATAAGCGACATTCGTTTCGGCGATGTAGTAATAGGCGAGCAGCGTCGTGAAAGCGAAAAAGAACAGCGCAACGGCAACGAACGGTTTGCCGAGGCCGGGCATCGCGCTTTCTACCGCCAGTTGCGTAAACGTCGGCGTATTGGGATCGATTGCCGCATCGACGAAATTAAAACCGGCCAGTGGTGTGCCATTGCCGTCCACGACGTTGTAGGAATTGGTGATCAGGATCATGAAAGCCGTCGCGGTGCAAACCAGCAGCGTATCGACATATACCGAGAACGCCTGTACGAGGCCTTGCTGGGCCGGGTGGTCCACCTCCGAGGCAGCCGCGGCATGCGGCCCCGTTCCCTGGCCGGCCTCGTTGGAGAAAATGCCGCGCTTCACACCCCAGAATACGGCACCACCGGTCACCGCCTCGAGGGTGAATGCGTTGTCGACGATCAGGCTCAGAATGCCGGGCAGCGCGGAAATATTCATCAGCACGATACCGACGGCAACGATGACATAGCCCAGTGCCATGAACGGCACGACGACCTGGGTGAAGTGGGCGATACGTTTTACGCCACCGAAAATGATGAAACCGAGCACGGCCACGATGACGATGGCGGTAAAGAGCTTGGTGGCGCTGATCGTGCCGAATACCGTATCGAGCATCGTGCCATTGCCGAAGGCGAGGTCGGCGGCGTTGCCGATCGCATTCGACTGCACGCCCGGCAGCAACAGCCCGGTCGCGACAATTGTCGTTACCGCAAACACCCAGGCGTAGGCCTTGTTACCCATGGCCTTTTCGATATAAAAGGCCGGCCCGCCGCGATATTCGCCTTCCTCTTCTTCCTTGTAGATCTGACCCAGCGCCGATTCGATGTAAGCGGTGGCCGATCCGAGGAACGCGACGATCCACATCCAGAAGATCGCGCCGGGGCCGCCAAAGCCGATTGCGGCCGCAACGCCGGCGATATTGCCGGTGCCGACCCGCCCGGACAGCGACACCGCCAGCGCCTGGAACGAGGAGATGCCACGCTCCGACTCCTTGCTAACAAACAGCAGCCGGATCATTTCGCTGAACAAGCGCACTTGAACGAATCGCGTCAGGATCGAGAAAACAAGCCCGGCGCCGAGGCACAAATAAACGAGCGGTGCGCTCCAGACGAATCCGTTGATGGTGTCGACGATCTGCTGCATTCGGGCGCCCCTGGTTTGTTGTCTGCCTGTGGAGTTCCGGGGATTCTAACGCGGCGAAGGCGGGAGTGGTTATCAAGTACTTCGAGAGTGGGTATTTCGCTATTCGCGCCAACGGCTGTCAGTGCGAAACCGAGTTTCGGATCCGCGCACACGCCGGCTTGCTATCGGCGGCGCCAAAGCCGATGGTTCGTGCCTGGCGAGATACAGGACGGTGCAGGCCCGGCTTGCCTCTAGCGCTGCAGGCCTAATGCCCGTCTTCGCGTGGCAGCATCGTCAGCGTGTCCCTGATCCGGTCGAGATGGGCCTGCTCGACTTCCGGCCAGCGCGCGGCGTTGGCGCCACCGTCATTCAGCTCGGCCGCGGTCAATCCGTAGGATGCGAGATCGTCCATGAAGATGATCATCAGCTCTTTCTGCCGCGATGCATCGGTCAGGTAAACCATTCGTGCATAGGCCACCTCTGTCGGATACGAATAACCCCTGCTGGCCAGGAACTGCCGCACCATTGCACCGTCGGTGCCGGCCTTTCTCTTCTTGTCCGGGTCGTAATGAAACGCTTCGGTATCGGTGAAGAACTCGTAATCGCCAAGCTTTACCCTGAGAGGAGAGTCGTCATAGTCATAGGTGTATGACTTCTCCGGCAGGTAGGCCTCGTACTGGACCCAGTAGACGCTTTTCAGTTTGTCATCACCGTCGGTTTCGACGAAGAAGTGTTGTTCGGTATCCGCCACGCCATAGAGTATGAATTTCTGCCCGCCGATGTACTGAAATGACGGATCGAAGCGCAGGACTGCCGCCGGGTCGTGATCCGACAGGAGGTCGTTGCCCGCAACGCTGCGGCTCAGGCCGGTGTATTCGGGCGCGGTCGTGAAGCGGCCGCGGTCCGAGTAGTACCAGTGCGCAATCGCTGCTCCCGCAATCAGTATCAGGACGGCGAACAGGGCTACTCTCTTCATGGCCAACAACGCTGCATAGTGGCGGTCCGTCTTCGATTCCTGACAATTGGCTAGTGTACGCCGCGTATGCGGCGTATCGAAGTAAGTGCGACGGGATCAAAAACTATCCTGCTTCTTGGCAGATCGCCGGGGGTCTTTCACTGATGGCTTGATGAAACGGGTCGCAGTCTCACCAATAGCGTTTGTTTCACACGCCGGGGCGGCGCAGATTAGCCGCGAGTGAAAGGTCGACGGCGAGCCGCCCGGCGACTCCTCCGGCTCGCGCCCGGCGCGTTTCGATGCGGCCGAAGCCAATAACTTGCCCACAGTCGGTAGCTGCTCGACAATGGCTTGAGCAACGGAGTATCAGATGCCTATCTGCGAAGCCGACCCGTGGCGAATGCAATATTTCGAAGGCGTGGCGTGCCCGGCTGACGTCAACGTACCTACCGAGGATGGCGACGCCTGGCGCTGGTATCCGGAGTACAAGTGGATCTACGACAAGCTTGCGGTCGCCGAGAGCCAGGATCTCCCTTGCGCGCCGCACGGTATCGATCCCGATGCGTTCCCGGTTTTCAGCAAGCCGATCTACAACATGCGCGGAATGGGCGCCGGCAGCGGCGTGCTGCGCACGCTGAAAGAGTACAAGCATCGCCAGCGTCCGGGCCACATGTGGATGCAATTGCTGGACGGCGAGCATGTCAGTACCGACGTGGCCGTGGTCGATGGCGAGGTGAAGTGGCAGCGGCATTGCGTCGGCAAGCCGCTTGCGGGGGGCATGTTCGATTACTGGACCGTGCTTGCCGAAGGCCGGCCCCGAGGTCGAGCGCTATCTTGCGACCTGGGTCGGCACCTATATGACCGGCTACACCGGCATGCTCAATTTCGAGACGATCGGCGCGCGCATCATTGAAGCGCACATGCGATTCGCCGACCAGTGGCCGGACCTCTATGGCGGCGGCTGGGTCGAGGCGCTGGTGAAGCTCTATGCCGAGGGGGTCTGGGACTTCGACGATCGCGACCGCCGCGACGGTTACAGCGTCGTGTTGTTCGGCGAGCACGGTATCCAGTACCGCTATCCGCCGATGGAATTGGTCGACCGGCTGCGCGCGACCGAGGGCGTATCCAGCGTCCAGATCACGTTCCATGAAGATCGCCCGCCCGCGAGCCACTCGATGCCGCCCGGCGGGTTTCGCCTCGCGATCGTCAACACGTTCGATCTCGAACTCGGCCGGCATGTCCGTGAGGATCTTGCGCTCGCGTTCTGGACCACGCAGCAACTGGTCCGGCGCGGCCGGCGCCGCAGCCCATGAACGACGGCGTAGAAGACATCGAGAACGTCTGGATTCCGCTTGCGGACGGTTGCCGGCTCGCCGCGCGGATCTGGCGCCCCGACGATGCGCCGGATAACCCGGTGCCGGCGTTGCTCGAGTTCCTGCCGTATCGCAAGCGCGATTTCATGCGTCACCGCGACGAGCCTATGCACCGTTACCTGGCCCGGCACGGCTACGCCAGCGTGCGTGTCGATTTGCGCGGCTCCGGCGATTCGGAGGGCCTGTTGTCCGACGAGTACACCGCGCAGGAGCATGCCGACGGTGTCGAGGTGATCGCGTGGCTGGCGGCGCAACCGTGGTGCAGCGGCGAGGTCGGCATGTTCGGTATCTCGTGGGGCGGTTTCAATTCGCTGCAAATCGCCGCGCGGCGCCCGCCGGCGCTGAAGGCCATCATGGCACTGTGCGCGGCGGATGACCGTTACACGGACGATGCGCATTACATGGGCGGGTGCCTGCTGACCGAGAACCTGCAGTGGGGCGCGATCTTCATGATGAACCAGGCGCTGCCGCCGGATCCGGAGATTGCCGGTACGGCCTGGCGCGAGCAATGGCGCGAGCGTCTCGAACACCTGCCGAATTTTCCGGAGCTCTGGCTGCGCCAGCCCTGGCGCGGCGACTACTGGCGCGAGGGCTCGGTACGCGATCACATCGAACGCATCGAGGTGCCGGTTTATGCGATTGGCGGCTGGGCCGATGCGTATTCGAATGCGGTGCCGCGGCTTGTCGCCACACTGCACTCGCCATGCAAGGGTCTGATCGGCCCGTGGGCGCACACGTTCCCCCATCTTGGCATTCCCGGGCCGGCGATCGGATTCCTCCAGGAGGCGGTGCGCTGGTGGGACCGCTGGCTCAAGAACATCGACAACGGCATCGAAGACGAGCCGGTGTTGCGCGTATGGATGCAGGAAGCGGTCACCCCTGCACCGCAATACGAGTCGATGCCCGGCCGCTGGGTCGCCGAGCCGGTGTGGCCGAGCCCCGACATCGAGACAATGCTTTTTTATCTTGCGGCGAACGGCTGCGCGCGCGATCCCGGCGAGCCGGAAGAGCAGATTCTGTCATCTCCGCAGACCTGCGGCATCCGCGGAGGAGAGTGGTGTGCGTTCGGCAGCGACGGTGAGATGCCGCGCGACCAGCGTCCCGACGACGGGGTTTCGCTGACCTTCGACACGCCGAGGCTCGCCGAACGCATCGAGATACTCGGCGCGCCGGTCGTCCGCCTCACGCTGCGCGCGGACCAGCCCACCGCGAATGTGATCGTGCGCCTGTGCGATGTCGCGGCGGACGGCTCTTCGCTCAGAGTTTCCTACGGCGTCCTGAACCTGACCCACCGCCACGGCCACGCCGAACCCGCGCCGCTCGTGCCGGGTAAGACCTTCACCGTGGACGTGCGGCTGAACGACATCGCGCACGCGTTTCCGCAGGGCCACCGTATCCGCGTCGCGGTTTCGACCGCCTACTGGCCGATCGTCTGGCCGAGCAATGCGAACACCGCATTGCATATCACGACCGGTGCAAGCGTGCTCGAGTTGCCGGTGCGCAAGCCGCGCCCCGACGACGACACGCTGCGGCCGTTCGAGCCGCCGGACATGGCGGCGAGCCCTTCGATGAAGCGCGTCCGGCATCATCAATTCAGCCGCCGGCTGGCGGTTGATCTGACCACCAACCGGTTTCATTACGAACTGAACGGCAGCGAGTTCGACGACGCGAGCCTGGTGCACTTCGAGGATATTGATTTGAAGGTCGGTTATACGCTGAACAAGTGTTTCGAGATTGCCGAGGACGATCCGTTGTCGGCGATGGAAATGATCGAGCAGCGGGCGACGCTGACGCGCGGCGAATGGCGGATTACGGTTCGGATGTCGATGACGCAGACCGCGGATGCGGAGGCGTATTATCTGAAGGGACGTCTCGAGGCCGACGAAGGCACGGAGCGCTTCGTCGAGCGGGATTTCGACGTCAGCTTGCCGCGGCGTCTGGTCTGATTCGTGCCCACGCGGTCGCGACCAGCGCCTCGAGAAGTTCCGCATAGGACCATCCCGCAAGATTGGCCATTACTGCAAGCTTCGCGTCGTAGCCCCAGGCCGGGTTTGGGTTGACCTCCATCAGTTTGATCGTTCCGTCCGCCGCAGTGCGGAAGTCGAAGCGCCCGTAATCGCGCAGACCGAGGCGGGCGAACAGCATGCGGCAGTAATCGCCCAGTTCCCGCTGCCGCTGGCCGGGCAGATTCGCGGGTTTAAATCTGATATCGGTCCAGTATGGCGAGTCGGGATCCGTCTTCGACTCGAACGACAGGATCGGCGCGAAGTCGTCCGGCAGCGCCGAGAAATCGACCTCGAGCATCGGCAGTTGCTCGAATCCTCCGTCGGGGTTCCCGATCAGCGCCAGCCCGTACTCGGTGCCGGGCAAATACTCCTGGATCAGCACGTCGCAACCGGGTAGCTCGGCAACGAGCCAGGCCAGGTAGTCGCGTGCCTGGTTTTCATTTTCTACGACCGCATTTTTTGTAATGCCGACGCTGCCATCCGCGGTATTCGGTTTGATCAGCGCCGGGAACGACCCGACCGAGGTGCCGGTGACCTGGGCGCCAGCTACGAAACGCTCGCGCGGCACGGCAACGCCCATCGCCTCGGCCAAAAGCCGCACGATCTGTTTGTCGTAGCAATAGAGCATTCCGCGCGGCGCTGCGCCGGTGTACGGCAGCCCCATCGTCTCGAGCTGCGTGGCGATATGGATCTCATGCTGCGGATTGTTGAGAAGCCCGGTGTCGCAGAAGTTGACCACCAGGTCCGGGGCGAACTTGCGCAACGCGTCGAACAGGCCCTCGTGGCGCTCGATGACGGTGAATTCGAATTTGCCGAGCGCCGCGAATGCCTCGCGCATTCGCTCATGCACCGCGAGGTCTTCGGCGCCGTAGCGGTGCCCGTGCTTGGTCGGGTCGGGCAGCGACGGGTCGCCGGTGACGATCGCGATACGTCGGGGCAGGGAGTGTGTCGAAATACCCATGCAGGAGTGTCCCCCAAGGATTCGAGCGGACGCCCTTTCTGCTGGACGGTCCGATCCGATCAGCCTATATCGTAGCCTCATTTGGCCGCCAGCGGCGCATGGTCAGACCGCCGGTTGGGCGCGGACATTCTGCACTGGTCACGCCAGGCAAAACCGTGATGCCAGCGCTTAACCCGGGCGCAGACGGTCCGCCAGTCGTTGCGTGACCGCAGTGAGTTTCGCCGGGTCGCCCTCGCGGCAATCGCTGTAAGTGATTGCCTGGAGCCACATTGCCAGCGCCCGGCCGGCGTCTTTCCAGTACAACGGGAACAAGACCTCGAAGTTCGAGCGCTTATTTCTGAGCCGCGCGATCATCAGCTCTTCCTTGCATTCCGGCGAGGCGAAATAGTTTGGTGACATCAGCGCGACGATCTTGTTGCAACTTTCGATCGCGTCATCGATTTCCTGCTGCCACGATTTGCCGACATCGATGCTCAGCCGATAGTCGAAGACGCGGATGCCGGCGATTTCGGACTTGAGAAATTTCGCGAGCCGCGCAGCGGCCTCTTTGTCTTCCTCGGCATAGCTCAGGAAGACGTCGTAGCCGTTGGCAGTCGGTTGCGCGGGCGCGGCAGGATCGACAGGTTTCGGCCGGATGTCGGCCGGCCCGGGTTTTTTCTCCGCGGGCAGCGGCGCCGGCCGGGGTGGCGAATCGCGCGGTGGAAACGAAGCTGGCGGTAGAATCGTCCGCTTGTCCGGCACGGGCGCAACCGTTGGAGGTTCGGGAACCGCGCCCTCCGCGAACCGGCCATCGGAAAACTGCTCGAGCTGCCGTGCGACCGCTCGGATCCGGTCCTCTCGGTGCTCGACGATTCGTAACTCGGCGATTGGCAGACCGCGTTGCAACCATTGGTAGGCAGCCTCGACCAGCGGACCGAATATTGCCTCGGGCGGCCAGCGCTGGTTGCCCGCCGAGAGTAACGGCATCGCAACCACCGAATCGCGGCCTTCGTCGAGGAACGGGAACAGGCCGCGAAACAGCTCGCCGACGACCTGCGGCGGCGGGCCGATCACGAGCGGCTCGAAACAGACGATCCGGCCGATGTGCGTGTCCGGATTGCGTTCTCTGAGCGGTTGCGAAATCCAGAATCCGGAAATCTCCCGCAGGTCCTGCGCCTTTTCCTGCGCCAGGTCCCTGACGGACAGTCCGTGCCGGTGCAACGCGCCGATCAGTGTTCCAGGAATGGGTTGATAACTGTTTGGAAACGCCGAAACCACCAACAGGTCAACCGCCTGCCCGGCGGGGATGCGCGAGAGATCGCCGTGGTAGAGCGTGATACTGCGTGTCCTCTCGCCGTCGTGTACATCTATCCCTGTGACTCTCTCCATGGTCGGCTCCTGCAACTCTTCGGCGCTGCCGGAACGCCTGTCGTCTCCCGACAAAACAATCCTGTCTACGCTATTGTAGCTGTTGCCATCCCGCTCTCTCCGTCCGCCTCCATCGTCGTAGCAGCAGCTTCGCCCATGCCTGACTCACCGGACCGGCGCGGATGCCGCGGCTTGTTCCGACCGGGATGCCGACATTCGCGACGATGTCACTCGCGGACGTGGTGTTCGTTTCACCCGCCCGCCGTTCAATGGCGGCACCACGCCATCCCGCATCGTACCGTCGCCGCGGCAGGCAATCTTGCCATGGAGCCGTGCCGGTGGTCGCTACCGTGCCAACGTGAGGCATTGCGGTGGTTTTGCCTGAGCAAACCTCAACACGGGCTACAGCCCGCGTTGCCACTCCTGCCTCAACGGCACCGAACCCGGGCGTTCGATCGCCGCGCGAATCTGGGAAAGGAGTTTCTCCTTGTCGCGCCCCAGCGTGCCTTTCAGCACGAGGTAATTCGAGGCATGGTCGCTGCGGAAAATCGTGTTGTCGAGTTCGAGCGTTTCCAGTAGCCATTGCATCTCGGCGAACAGTCCGGGTTGATCGAGCGGTTCGAATTCTCCCTGGAATCCGGCCTGGTAGCGTTCGACCCCGGTTGGGAAACTCACGACCAGTGTCGACAAATACTCCGGTTGCGCGGCGTTCATCAGCCGCGCCGAATTTACCGCGTGCTGCTGCGAATAACGCGTCCCGCCCATGCCGTTCAATATCATTACCGAGCTACGTGCGCCCGCGGCCTTGATCTTCTGCAACGCCTCCAGCGATGACTGGTATGTCTCGCCTTTGCTGACCCGCTCGAGCACGAGGTCGTCACCGCTCTCGCAGCCGACGTAGAAAAGCGACAGCCCCATCCCGCGCAGTTCGGCCAGTTGTTCGACCGTCTTCCTGCGCAGATTGCGTGGCAGGCAATAACTCGACACCCGCTCCACGGTCGGCAGACTGGCATTGATGCAGGCGAGAATCTCGCCGAGCCGGCGAACCGACAACGTCATCGCATCGCCGTCGGCAAGGAAGACCCGCCGCACCGGGTCGCCAGTGCCCGCAACTGCCTGAATCTCGGCCTCGATGTCGGCGAATGGCTTCGGCCGGAAGCGCTTTTGTGGCTGGGTGTACATCTCGCAGAACGTGCACTTGTTCCACGAGCAGCCGTTGGTGACCTGCAGGATCAGCGAGCGCGCCTCGGAGGGAGGCCGGAAAACGGGTTCTATGTAGTTCATCAGGATTATTGAAACGTGTTCACCGCAGCCTAGCGCTTGCCGCAGATACCCTTGTCTTCGACCAGGTGGCGCAATTGTTTTGCCAGCATCCTGGTGCCCATCGAATGCTTGATCTTCGCCGAGCCGCTCCAGAAATCGACCCAGAAATGGGAAGCGGATACCAGCAGTATGCCTTCATGGACCGGTAGCAGCGCGGCGACACTCTGGCCGGCATCAAAAAAACTGGTGAAGTAGAAGTCGCGGATACCGATCGCCTCGAACTCGCCGTTTTTGACATACAGGCGATGGCTCAATGCAACCACTGGCCGCTTGTCGATATCGAGCGTCAGCCAGTAATAGGCGCTGTCGGGTTTCACTGTTGCTGGCACATTGTTTTCAACCCAGGCATTGCGAAAAGGCAGGAACTGACTGATCTGTTTTGGGAATGCTTCCGCGTTTTCCCGGACTTCCGCGGCGATATCGTTGTCGCTCGTCCCAACGCGCCGATACGGCGCGACCGCATCGATGCCCGATGTCATGTACGCATCGGTCCGTCCGGCGAGGATGTCGATCAGGGTATCGCGGGCATCGGCGATACCCGGATCCGGCCTGTTTTGCCGTGACGTATCGAATGCCGCGATTTCCGCCGCCGAAAAATTGAGACCGTACCCGCCGCCGAATTCGATGACCCGCTCCAATTCCGCAACCTCGCGGTCGCCGAGTGACAGCCCTGTCAAAGACTGGCGGATGTCGGCGGGATCAATCACGCCGTGAGCGAGCACATCACTGCCCACCGTGACCGGGATCACCGCAAGAAAGTCGCGCAGAACGACGTCGTGCTCGGCCTGCAACAGGCACGCAACGGCTGCGCCTAGCTGACGTTCCCTGGTCTTCTTGATAGAGGTAGTCACAACATCGCCGCGGCGTATCTTCTTGACGTCTTTTTCGGAAAACAGTGGCGAGGCGAACGGTTCGACCAGAAAGCCCTCGATAGTTGTCTGTGCGCCGAGCGGTGCGGCAATGGCCAGTGTTATCGCGGCGATTACGAATCTTTTCATAAGTTTTGGCCCAGTGATTATCGCCGCGCGAACGCTGGCTGCTTCGGTATCCTACGATATTCTGCCAAGCCGGGTGAGGTGGATGGGCGTGCGGCCTAACTGCCGTCCGGCAATTGAAACAACGTCTCCACGCTGACGCCGAATACGTCTGCGAGACGCAACGCCAGTACGGTCGAGGGTACGAAATGCCCGCGCTCGATCGCATTCATGCTCTTGCGGGTGACGCCGACGCGTTTGGCCAGTTCGGCCTGGGTCAGGTCATGCATCGCGCGCTGGACTTTCAGCGTGTTATGAAGGCGGTCGGCGCTCATCGATTCAGATACAGGAAGTGGCCGAGCGCGGCGGCGATGCCGGTCATCAGCGTCAGGGATGCGGCGGTACTCATTGCCGGTTCGATCCCTGTCATGCCGCGCACCAGGTCGGCGCCGAGCAACATCACGATCTGCAGCACAATCACCGTGGCAAATCCGACCTGGTAGGCAAGAAAACGAATATGGGAGACGCGCTCGTCATCGATTACCGATGATACGAGCTCGGTCCGGTTGGTCTGCGCGGCCGCGATCAGTGCCCCGGCGAAGATCAGGAACCCGAATAGCGACAGCACGGACGCAAACAGATCGAGAGATTCAGCCGCGGCGACAAACTCCAGTGCCTCATCGAGAACGAACCCGACGATGCCGGTAATCGGGCCGATCAGCATGATTAGCTGGAAGCGATCGTGTCTTTGCTCCTGATCCTGCTCAGTCATATTCGAGCCTCCATGTGAAGTATTTAGGATAAATAGTAACGTAAACGACTCAATATGAGAGGTAAACCTCCCTATTTTGGAGCAGAAAGTTCTGCGTCAAAAAATTTGCCCGGTTTGAATCCGGCTTGAGCTGGTTTGCGAAAACCTCCTCGAATGTCTAAGACATGTCGCGGAGCAAAAGCAGACAAACGTTAGACTTCAAGAATTTTTAGATAGCCATTCACTCACTTGAACATTGGAGATAGACATCATGATTGTTACCAGGAAAAAAGTTTTTGCCGCTGTTGTTGCGGCCCAGACCGCTCTCGTCATGGCAGTTGTGACGGCTACGCCGGCGATGGCCGGTGGTCACAAGTCGGGCGGTTATCACGCCGAGAAATCGAACGCCGACATCGTCGATGTCGCTGTCGCGAACGGCAACTTCAACACCCTCGCAGCGGCGCTTCAGGCCGCGGGCCTGGTCGACACCTTGAAAGGTGACGGACCGTTTACCGTTTTCGCTCCGACCGACGAAGCCTTCGCGAAGCTGCCGGCCGGCACCGTTGAGACTCTGCTGAAGCCCGAGAACAAGGACAAGCTGATCGCGATCCTGACCTACCACGTCGTGCCAGGCAAAGTGACTGCCGAGCAGGTCGTCAAGCTCTCGAGCGCCGATACGGTCAACGGTGAGAAAATCGCCATTTTCGTTGATAAGGGCACCGTCCAGATTAACGAGATCGACGTCGTCAAGGCCGACATCATGGCCAGCAACGGTGTCATTCACGTCGTTGATCAGGTGATTCTGCCGCCGGCGAGCTAAATTGCACCACCCTCCAGGACCCCAATAGGTTTCATCCCCTTGAAACCGCACTCTTGGCCGGCGTTTATCGCCGGCCTTTTTTTTGCGAGGCGAGTGCCGCGGCTCGAAAGGCAGGCATTTTCATTCGTTGTGGCGGTCGCTGTTTCACTGCGCCGCCTCTGCTGAACCGGCGCAATCGCGGCCCGGTTGCCAGGAATCGATGTGCCCTGGCGCCGCTTGCTGTATGTTTGCTTCCCTGCATTTCGGTGGAGCCCCAGATGGACAGTAATTCCCTGCGACACAGCCTTGATATTGCCGGTTCGATGGCGTCGACACTGATCCGTGTCGGCCAGGGCATTGCGACGAATCCTGCTCCGAACAAGCCGAAGAGACTGCTGCAACTCTACGAGTTCGAAGGCTGTCCTTATTGCCGGCTCGTGCGCGAGGCGCTGACGATGCTCGATCTCGATGCGCTGATTTATCCCTGCCCGAAAGGCGGCCAGCGATTCCGGCCCAAGCTGCTCGAGCGCGGGGGCAAGGCGCAGTTCCCGTACCTGGCCGATCCCAACACCGGCCGCGAGATGTATGAATCTGCCGATATCGTGCGGTACCTGTTCAAGACATACGGCAAGCGTAAGCCGCCGCTGCACTGGCGCGTAATGGCCCTGCAACAGATTGGATCCGGTCTTGCCGGCATCCCGCGGCTGGGTGCGGGCGTGCGCGTGCAGCCTTCGCGGGAACCGCAAAAACCACTGGAGCTTTACAGTTTCGAGTCGAGCCCGTTCGCGCGGCCGGTTCGCGAGTTACTGTGCGAGATGGAGATTCCGTATGTGCTGCGATCCGCCGGGCGCAACAAGGCCTCGGACTGGGTGCCGCCCATCGTCCGCGATCGTCTGAGCAGCCCTGTTCAGCCCGATACCGACAATCGGCTTGCGCTGCTCGAGCGCGCGGGGCGGGTTTCGATCCCCTACCTGGTCGATCCAAACACCGCTGCCGAGATGTCTGAGTCCGCTCATATCCTCGCCTATATAAAGAGCACCTATCGCGCCTGAAAGGGTGGCTGCTATCCGTTGACCCGGCCAACGCGGTGACTTTTGCCCTCGTCGGTCCGTCCCTTGCGGCGTGCTTTACTGCAGCCGAACCGCTGATTTACTCCATCGATTGCAACTGAACGGCGCAGTAAACCGAAATGTGCATTACGTTTTGGCTTTAAGTTCGACAAAGATGCCGTTAAACCGGAAGAAGAAAGTCCTGATGTCCTGGAGCAGTGGCAAGGACGCTGCCTGGGCGCTGTACAGGTTGCGCGAACGGCGTGATGTCGAAGTGGTTGCGTTGATGACGACGTTTCACGCAGCTGCGCGGCGGGTCGCGATGCACGGAGTGCGGCAAAAGCTCGTGGAATTGCAGGCCCACGCCGTGGGGTTGCCGTTGCTTGCTGTGGATTTGCCGAATCCCTGCTCGAACGCCGACTATGAGGTGGCGGTTGGTGCGGAACTGGAGAAAGCCGTTGATCGTTACGGGGTCGATGCGGTCGCATTTGGCGATCTGTTTCTCGAAGACGTCCGCGCCTACCGCGAGAGCCAGCTGGCGCCAACCGGTCTCGAGGCGCTGTATCCGCTGTGGGGTCAGCCCACCGATGCGCTTGCCGGCGAGATGATCGCCGGCGGAATCCAGGCGACCGTCTCCTGTGTCGATCCGAAGCAGATGCCGTCGCAATTCGCCGGCCGCGTTTTCGACCAGAACCTGCTTGCGCAGTTGCCGGAGGACGTTGATCCCTGCGGCGAAAACGGCGAATTCCACACATTGGTCTGGGATGCTCCGGTATTCGATGTGCCGTTGAGTGTCGTCCTCGGCGAGATTATCGAACGCGATGGCTTCGTGTTTGCCGATATGCTGCTCGAGACCCGCTAGCCTTCAGTGCATCCGCGGGCTGGCCGCGACCGAACCTGTTTGTGAGCGAGCGCGCCGGTAAACCGGGCTCGCCCTCGTGCCGGCCGCGCTCGTTACGCGGACCGACCCTCCGCAAATGAGAATGGAAAGCACATGAGGTCATTCACCGCGTCGCTTGGGTATTTGTTGCTGGTACTGGCCTGGAGTCCGACGATGGCGATCGAGGAACCCGCATACCGGGTCGTGAAGGAGTACGAGAGTTTCGAGCTGCGCCGCTACGCAGCCTATCTCACTGCCGCGACCGAAGTGGAAGGCGAGTTCGACGCGGCCGGTAACGTCGGCTTCAGGGTACTGTTCGATTACATATCGGGAAACAACTCGCGCGCCGAATCTATCGCGATGACGGCACCGGTCGAACAACGCGCCAAGGGCGAGAAAATCGCAATGACGGCGCCGGTAACGCAGTCTCGCGGCGCCGGTTCGGCTGATACTCATGTCGTCAGTTTCGTGATGCCGAAGGACTACACGCTCGAGACCGTTCCGCAGCCCCGCGACCCTCGGGTCCGGATTCAGCAGGTGCCAAGCCGGCTGGTGGCGGTGCGTCGCTACAGCGGCCGCTGGAGTGTTGCCAACTACCGGGAGAATGAGGCCAATCTGCTCGAAGCCGTCGACAAGGCCGGTCTGCGAACCGTTGGCGTGCCGTTGTACGCGCGTTATAACTCGCCATTCAAACCGTGGTTCCTGCGCCGCAACGAGGTGATGATCGAGGTTCAAGCTGCCGAGGTCGTGGAGTTTTCGCAATAGACAAACGCGGGTCGTGTTGCCGTCACCCGCCAGGTCTTATAGATCTTGTTGTTCTTGTTTTCGTCGAACGCTGATCGCTGGGTCTTCCTGTTGCGAAGGCAATCATCCGGATTCCGCCGCCGCGCTCGATGCCACTAACCCGCAACGCATTCCCGTCATTTCCCGCCGCACAATTTGCCGCCACTTTCGCACGATTACGATTGCCTGCGGCAGGGCCGACTGCACTGGTGATTACGGTCCGGGGAGTGACATGCTTCCTGGCACCGCTGGGGGCAACAAGAGCATCACAGCTCCTTGCCGCAGTGGGGGCATTGCCTCGCGTCTTCATGCAGTTGTTTTTGCAGTTGGATCATCTTGCTGACATGGGTGGCCGGAAGCCCGAGTTCCTTGCCGAGTTTCTCTATGGCCACACGCTCGGCCGGGTCGAGTACGCCATCGTCCAGCGATTCGGCAACCCTGGCTTCGAGTTCGTCGCGTTGCGACTGGATCTCGTCGCCGAATCGGGCTGCCAGCATCGCCGCCGGCAACGCGACCGTGCCGACGCCGAGCACCATGATCACGACCCCCAGCATCTTGCCGCCGAAGGTGACAGGCGTGATGTCGCCGTAGCCGACCGTGGTGAGCGTCACCGCGGCCCACCAAATCGCCTGCGCGATGCTCGAAAACGCCTCGGGCTGAGCGCGGTTCTCGAGCAGGTACATCAGGCAGGCGGCAAACAGCACCAGCGAGACCATCGCAAGGCTGGCTGCGGCGAGCGCACGGCCTTCGCGCTGCAATACGCGTGCGAACACGCCGATCGTGTCGGAGTAAGTAGTCAGCTTCAAAATCCGCAGCAAGCGAAGAATACGCAGGAAGCGCAGATCGACCGGCAACAACAGCGACAGGAAAAACGGCGCAATCGCGAAGAAGTCGATCAGTCCGTTGAACGAGGTAACAAACCGCAGGCGCGATCGCCACTCGCCGAGATGCCCGTAGCGCCCCCCGTCCGGACACGACCAGATTCGCAACAAGTATTCGAGAGTGAATACCACTACCGAGAAAAGTTCGAACTGGCGGAACAACCTGCCATAGGGAATTGCCAGACGGTTATCCGATTCCGCGATCACTGCAATCACGTTCAGCAAGATCAGCGCGACGATAAAGCCGTTGATCCAGCGCGCGCGCCGGGTCAGCCACAGATCGTTCCACAGGATGGTCGCGACTCGCGGGCGCAGCGCACTGCCATGTTCTGGTGTGCCTGCCTGTTGCTCGTTCGGGTTCGTCAATTGCGCCTCGGATAGTTATTAAATGGCAAATGACGTGCGGGAACAGTCTACCTAAAACGAAGACGCCGGGCTCGACCGTTGGGAAGCGGCGAGCGGCCGTCGGCGCGAGTGCTCATCGTCAGCGAACCATCGTGGGGTGCAGTGTCTCTCGGGCAAATGCAGCGGCTTCCGCCTGGGAGGACTTTACGGATTGCTATCCCGGCGCGGTCGCAGTAGCCTCAATGCCTCCCTGGCGGGTCCGTCTGTGGCTTGCCAGGATAATCAGTAAGAGACCGATACGATCGGTTGCAATACATGCGTAAGGAGACCACTCATGGGTAAGACCAGGGACGAAATCGTCGCTGCAATGAAGACGAAAATCGACGAGACCAACGCCATGCTCGACGAGTTCGAGAAGAAGGCCGCTGAGGCATCCGGCGGAGCCGAGGTTGCGTACAAGGAGCAGTTGGCCAAGCTGCGTGAACAGTCCGACTCCGCGCAGGCAAAATTGAAGGAACTGGCCGATTCGAGCGACGAAGTCTGGCAAAACATGCTGGCCGAGGCCGAGAAGCTGCGCGACGCTTTTGTTCATTCGTTCAACTATTTCAAGTCGCAGCTGTAGAGATCGGCGGGTGGCCCCGTTTCGGGGCTAACCGATTCCCGATCGGGTAACCCGCGTCGCCGTTGTGAGCTGCGCAGGCCGCGCCGGTTTTGTCACCGCATTGCATTTGCGCAGACGTATCTCGGCGCGACAGTTGCCGCGGCGTTGATACTCGCCGGGCCAGGATCATAGCGAGTCTGCTATAGCAATCGCGGGGTTAGTGCATTGCCAGGCCGTTTCGCGAGCGTGCGCATCGGCAGCAGCCCTGCTTAACTCCAAAACAGCAGTGCGCTTGCCCAGGCTCTAGCGCCGATCTCGGCTCAGATCGGCGATCCGGGCGGTGCCTTTAACGGCGTCTGCGGCGGCATCGCCTCCGGGTTGGCGAGAAAACGGCGGATCTGGTCGCTGGTGAAGCGGTAGTGCGCGCGCCAGTCGGCGGGCGCCCGGCTGACCTGTGCGCCGATCCAGGCATCGAGTTCGATCAGCTGATCCAGCGCAATGGCGCGCGCCTGCGCCTGCACCTGGGGATTTTCGGCGAGCATCATCAGGCGCTGCAAAACGGTGTCGTTCACGACGCGGCGGAGTTCGGCGTCTTCGCCCGGGGCGGCACGCGAATACCAGGTCGCTTCCAGCACGGCGCTGACCAGTTCGGCGAAACCCGGCTGCTCGGGATCGAGCGCATGGTTGTTGAGCATCCGCGCGGCGCGGGCCGGGTCGAGCAGCATCTCCAGCGTCAGATCCGCCGCAGTGGCGGCTGCCGCAAAAGGATCGAACACGTAGCCGGTCCGGCGCGGGAATATCTCACGCGAGTCGGGCGTGCCCGGGGGGCGCGGCGGGATCAGTGCCACCAGTTCGGGACGCAGGCGCAACGCATCGGGTGTGATCGTGGCGAGCAAAGATGCGACGGCCGCGCGCTGTTGCGCTGGCGGGACCGGTTTGACCGGAACCCAGCCGTCACCGCGCATCGAGTAGGTGAATTCCTGACCGCCGATAAACGTGGCAGCCGCTTTCAACTGGTAGCGATGGAACAGGTACATCGGCACCAGCACGTCCTCGATATTCGCCATCGGCCGTTGCATGCGGATGTTGCGCTCGGAGAAATTCGCGAGCACGACCTCGCGTACCTGCATCACCCGATCGAGTTCCGCCACCGCATCGGCACCGTTGTCCCACAGGTTTCCGCGCGGGTGGGCCGGTCCGGCGCTCGTCGCAAATGCGTCGGATCGCGAGTGCGTGTCGGACACGAATTCCAGGCCGGAGGCATAGGTCTCGCGCAGGATCTCCTCGCGCGCGGCGGCTGCGTCGATGGCGTCCGAAAAATCCTGGTAGCCGTACAGAATCACTCGTTTGTCCCACTCGCCGATGCCGGTGTCATAGGCTTCGGTCACATCGATTTTGCCATCGCGGTCGAGCTTTACATACGGGTACGGATAGTCCATCACCGAGGCACGCTCATCCGCGCTTGCGGCAAAGTTGTGCGCAATCCCGATCGTGTGGCCGACTTCGTGGGCCGAGAGCTGGCGAATTCGTGCCAGCGAAAACTCCAGCATATCGGCGGGGATCGTTTCGTCTACGTAAGGGGCAAGGAGACCTTCGGCAAGCAGGTAGTCCTGGCGCACCCGCAGCGAGCCGAGCGAGACATGGCCCTTGATGATTTCGCCGGTGCGCGGGTCGTTGACGTTGGAACCGTATGACCAGCCGCGGGTCGAGCGATGCACCCACTGGATCACGTTGTAGCGCACGTCCATCGGGTCGGCATCCTCGGGCAGCAACTCGACCCTGAACGCATCTCGGTAGCCGGCGGCCTCGAATGCCTCGTTCCACCATGATGCGCCCTCGATCAGGGCACTGCGAATCGGCTCCGGTGCACCTCGATCCACGTAATAAACGATCGGTTCGATCGCTGCGCTGGCCGCAGCCGACGGATCCTCCTTCTGCAACCGGTGGCGCAAGGTGTTGATCCGGACAATGGGGTCGCCCACCGGCACGGCATAATCCAGGCTGACACGATCTACATACGGCTTCGCCGGATCCATAAAGCCGCCACGGCCATCGAAGGGTAGCGGCTCGAAGCCGGCGTCCGGCAGGCGCACAAACGAGTGGTGCAGATGCACGGTGATTGCTCGCGGGTCCGGGGTTACGGTCGAGATGATCTGGCCTGTGGGTTCGCCGACAAGAGTGACGATCGCCTCGACCTCGGTGTTGTCGGGAAATGCCTTCGTGCGAGGCAGGAAAATCGCCGACCGCGTGGGATCGACTTTGTAGTCGCCTTCTTCGGCAGCTTGCAATGTCGCCGCGAGGTGGTGGGTATCGCGAAGGAAGAACTCGGTGGCATCGACCAGCATGATTTCGCCCTCGAATGCGACCGCCTCGAATCCCCACAGCACCGAACGGGCGAACGATTCCTCCACCGCCTTCCGCTCGTCGGTGTTTTCCGTCGTTGCGATGTAGGAAGTGTTGTCCGCGACCAGCAGCGCGCGTGGACCGATACGCTGGAAACGAACGAGTCGTGTTGCACCGAGCTGACCCCTGTCGAGAAACAGGTCGTTCGATCCGACGCCGCGTGCGAGGCCGTCCTGGTAGATGAAAGGCTCGTCGAACCTGTCGATCGCAAGAAGCAGCTTGCCGCTATCCTCGTCCCAGTAAAGGTTGTAAAAGCCCTCCAACCTTTCGGCGTTGGCGGTGTGGGAGGCGATCGTGGCGGCCGTGGGAACGGCCGCCTGCACGCCTGGCGTTGCCCGGGTGTCATCGGGAAGGGCTTGCGGCGGCGCCGCTTCCCGGACACAGGCGGTGACAAGCAGAAGCAAAAAAATGGTGGTAAATCCGCGCATGCGATAACTCCGAGATGGGTCGACCGAACCAACAGGGGCAGGAGTCTGACGGCGTAATGTTGATGGTGCAAGCCGTAGAAAAGAGATCCGGGGCAGAGCCATACTCTGGTGGTTATTCTTTCGTCCGTTTGCCAGCGACCTGGCACCGATCGGCACCCGCGGGCGGTCAATCCTTGAGAGCAATGCGGGCAAGGAGCGCCTTCGACTGTCGCCACGGCAGGAAAGCGTCAGCGGCTATTGGTTTTTGCCTACCGTTCCGAAGTGGCTGGTTGCCGATTCACGGGCGGCATCCGTTGCGCGTCAGGAGTGTGCGACCGCGATTCCCTGCCCGTGCACAATCCTGCGGAGATTCCGCGCTGCCTCCGGGATCAGCAGATAGGCACCCACCATGAAACACAGTCCGCCGACGAAAGTAAAAAAGTTGACGTCCCGCGCGTTCAGGACATCACTGCTGCCGGGCAAAATAATCGCGTAGATGGCGGCGATTCCGAAAGCGATGGAACCGAGCAGGTTGAGGCATACGATGCGCCAAGATACGTCGCGCGGTTTCCACACGAACGATCCATCAGAGTATTCGGTAAATGCGAGGACGCTGGCAATGAGGAAGCATACGCTGCCGATGATGTCGGGTGTCCAGATCAGAAGGTCGGCCTGAAACCAGTTGAGGCCGGGGAGCAGCGCATCGAACGTGTTGATATTGAACAGCAGCGTACCGACGAACTGAATGAAAGTACTGAGCCAGCCGATCTGGCCTGGCCGCCAGGCGAACCACCTGAACGGGGTGGTCGGATCATGGCCGTGTGCAATAGCGGTAACACGGTTGGCATTGACTGCTGCCAGGAACTGCGAATAAGCAGCCAGCGTAAAAAATATTGAGCCGACGAAGAAAACCCTGTTGATTGCGGTGGTGTTCTCTGCGAACCGGCCGAACAACCCGGGTTGTAGCGGTGCCGCGCTGGCGGCCATGAAACACGCCGAGCCGACAATAAAAAGCGCCGCGGTCCACCAGACGACTTTGGCAATCGCCCACACGTGCAGCCACCATTCCGGACTCGTGGCCTGCGCGGTGTCTGCCGGCGAGGGAATCGTGCGCAATCCGCCGTGGGTCCGGTTCGTGCGCGAGCGCCAGGTTGCGCTGGTCCCGTCGGGAAGCCGGTAGTCGACGCGCAGGACAAAAGGCCCGATGCGCTCGACTTTCTCGATTGTGGCTTTTGCGGGTGGATCGAACGGTAGCTGGTGTTTCTCGGGAGGCATGTTCTCGTGAAGTGACGAGGCAGTTGCAACCTTATCAGAATGGCCTTTTGCTGTATGCCGCTGATTGGCGGCAAACTCGCGATGGTGCGGGTAATCCGAAATCGAAGCCTGTCGCAATTGGGGGGGTGTCGGCGCAACGGCTCCCGATGTGCCGATTGCGATTGTGGCCGGTGTTACGGATGATGAGGACGACAAGGTCGGTACATTGGCGGGAACGACTTCCTGAGCGCCAATGTCGGCGGGTTTGGCGGAGCCATGGAGTGGTTTGGATGCAAAGGGCGGGAAAAGCGCCAGGGCAAACGACGGGGTTTGCGGCAACACAGCTCGCCAGCACAACGGGCAGGCGCACCCACAGTTTGAGGGCGCTGTCTTTTGCAGTTGTGTTATCGCTTGTCGTTACACCTGTGCCAGCGGTGGCCGACACGATCGATCTCGTCAACGCCGCTCGCATACAGGGCTGCGGCGAGTATGCGGGAACGGACCGGCTGCTGCGACGCGACGAGCGACTGGATGCCGCGGCCAGGCGGGCTGCCGGCGGCGATGAGTTGGGCGAGGCCTTGGCCGCCGCCGGCTATCGGATGAAGACGACCGCGTCGATCGAGATTCGGACCGACGGAGGCGATGCCCGCATCGCTGAAATCCTCCCCGTGCATTTTTGCGATGACGTTACGAACCTGGCGTTTCGCGATATCGGGGTACATCGTGACGGTCATGACCTTCGATTGATTCTTGCCGAACCCTTCACGCCGCCACGGCCGGAAGAAATGCCCGCGGTTGCAGGACAGGTGCTCGCGTTGGTCAATCGCGCACGGGCGCAACCGCGGCGTTGCGGTAGGCGGGAATTTGCGGCGACGACGCCGCTGGCCTATTCCGCCGTACTCGAGCATGCCGCGTTGGCTCATGCGCAGGATATGGCGGCCTCCGATTTCATGGGGCATGAGGGGAGCGACGGCAATACACCTGACTTCCGTGCAGGCGCCGCCGGTTACGAGTGGAGCGCGATTGGCGAAAACGTCGCGGCCGGGCAGACCAGTGCGGAAGAGGTGGTCAATGGCTGGCTCGAAAGTCCCAGTCACTGTGCCACGCTGATGGACCCGCGCTACAGCGAATCCGGCATCGCTTATGCGCTGAACCCGGACTCCGAACACGGCATCTACTGGGCGCAGGAGTTTGGCCGGCCGCGTTGACGAAAAAATCGCTGCGAGCTGACGGCAGCTCATCGAAGAACTCGCGCCACGCACATCGTGCCAGTACCTGCAGCGCGCACCATTGCCCCGGCGGCTAACGTTGGCCTGCCGTTAATGTGTGAATTCTCGACTATAGTTTGAGCAAGCGGTGTCAACGGTCGGCGCAGCGCCTTCGCTGTCGTTCAAGCCGGTGAGCCGGTGTTCACGGCGATGCGAACGGTTTTTCTCTCCCACCTCGGCCCGCACGACGTCGCGGCCGGTCAGACCGTTGTTTGCGAGGAGCACGCCATGGTTCGGTTTCGAAGATTGACTGCGGCCCTATTCCTGCTGGTCTCCTGTACGACCCCGGTCTGGGCATGGGAGGCGGACGTTCACTATGGGCTGGTCAAATGGCTGGCGTTCCAGGCCGGGTTCTCACTCACCGACGCAGAAATTATTGCCGCGGGTTCGGTATCCGCGGACGAGACCCATGTGCTGGCAGCGACTTATCTCGTAGGCGAGGTCTGCGTCAGGCCGAACGCACCGAAAATCGAAGCGGTTTCCCGCGTCGTTCAGCAGCATCACTTCCCGGCGAACGACGCCGTGCCCGGCGCACCCAATACTCGCCGGGTGGACAATGGTGTGCACGACCAGGCCAATGGCGGAAACCGCTGGGTTCGTCAGGAGATCGCGGTGCGGGACAAAACGCTGTCGCCGACCGTGCGGCTAAACCGTTTTGGCGCAGCGCTGCATCCTCTGGGAGACTCCTGGTCGCACGCGGGCGAGCCTGACGTTCCGGGGCTATGGAAGGCCACTTGCCGCCAGCCACAGCTCGCCTGGTCGCATCCGCAGGACCGCGGTGGATGGCGCAAACACGATGCCGACCTGACCTCGAAGCACCGCGACGACACGATGCAAACGGCCAGGGCGATGTTCTTTTTCATGCGCGATTTTCTGGCCAGGAACGGCGACTTTGGAGCGCGCTCCGGTAACGACTGGAAGACGCTGGGAAAGAGGCTTGAGAAGTTTCAGAAGGCCGCAACGCAGTACGAAAAATTCCAGTGGTTTATCGAAGAGGGCAAGCGCTGGCAGGCGAATCAAAAAGAAGGATTACCGTACGATCAGTTCACTACTTATCCGTGTTTTCTGAAATCGTTGTCGTTGCGGAAAGGGAAAGGGAGCAGAGGAGACGAAAAATTCCGCTGTGCCAGGCCCGGGCGAGTCGGTACTTCCGCCGTCCCGGATTCCGATATGCCGATGCCGCTTTCCGGTGCGCCCGTCGATTCGATTGTCGGTTTTACCGAGGATCTTTTGCATACATGGTTTGTCGAGCAGCAGGTGGACGAGATTGCCGATGAAATGACCGATGCACCGCGGCTGACGGCCGGTCTTGCTGCAGTCGGGGTTCTCCCTGCAACGCTGAGCGCGGATGATGCGGTCCAGGGGTTGCTGGCTATGTGGCTCGTCGAGGATCATGGGCTGATCAACGCCGAGGGTCATGGCGTGGAGGATCCGGCATTGCTGCAGAGGCTGTCGGATCCAGCGCTCACCGCGAACGATGGTGAGTGGCAGCTGATCTCCGCGGACAGTCTGGGAGATGCGATCGGTTTCCCGTCTTCGCCGTTGCCGTTTTCGATATTCCGCAACAATGACGATAACGCCGGAAATGATTCCTACTCGGTGCTGTTCAAACCGGCAAATGCGCCACGCGACCTGCTCTCGCTAACGATCGAAAGGGCAGAGAGCGGATGGAAACTTGTCGCGCTGGACTGGAGCGTCGACTGAATGCGGATAGTCTGGTCGCATTCGGATTGTTCGGCGTGGCGGCGGTGACGGCGACGACCGTGGTGCGTCGCATAGAAGAGGCAAAAAGGCTCGTACGATGGCGATGATTTTCCTCAGCTACCGCCGTAGCGACGGCCCTCAGGCTTGCCGCGTGTGTGACTGGCTGGTCGGACGGTTCGGCGCGGACGCGGTATTCATGGACGTTACTGCGATTCCGTTCGCGGTCAGTTTCTCCGACTTCATCCGCGAGGCGATAGAGGAAAGCAGCGTGTTGATTGCGTTGATCGGTGCTGGGTGGCACACCCGCATCAACGAAGCGGATGACCCGGTGCGAATGGAGATCGAGACGGCGCTTGCAAATAAAGTACCGGTGCTGCCGGTGCTGATCGGCAATACCGCAATGCCGGGGCCGGAGGAGCTGCCGCAGTCGATGGCCGGTATCTCGCTGCAAAACGCAATCACCGTCGGCGTGTTGCATGACTTCAATGCCCATATGCAGTTATTGCTGCCGAAGATCGAATCGATACTCGGCGCGATGGCCGCTGCAAGCGCGACAACCGCCGACCCGCAAATCGTCCGGGTAGCCTGCAATGGTATCGTCGATTTCCTGATCGACCGGGTCGACCTCAGCGATGACGGGTTCCTGCGCACCTTTACCTGGCATGCGCTGGGCACCGATGAATTCCAGCGCATGACGCCAAACGCGGGCACGTTCTACCTGCACCGGGTGACCCGGCTCGCCGAGCTGCTTGAGCTGCATTTCATTATTTCCTGCTGGGGCCATGCCAGCGACGTCGAGTATCTGATGGCCGGCTGGGTGACGTCCGAGCTGGAGCGAACGCCTGTTATCGCAGCGAAGTATTTTTCCGATCGGCTGCCGGGGGCAGCGCTGGAATTGAAAATCCGGCGCAGCGACGAGGATGCCCGCAAGGTCTGGCAGATGGTGACCGACCAGCCGCTCAGGCTGTCGTTGAGCTACATCGCGACGATCGCGCCCGTCGCGTCAGGCTGAACGCAGTGTGGTGTGTGAATTCCGGGCGGGTCTTGCGGCCGGAAGCGGCCGACTCGGGTTCGTTGTTTGGCCGCGCTCCTCGGCCGGGGCACGGGCATTGCGGTGGCAGCGCATCTGCGTGGCCTGACCGGGTATCGCCCGGCAGTGCCTAGGGCAGCTCCGCCAGCATGTTCGCCGCCGACTGGCCGATGCCGCTGTCCGGGTCCATTTCGATCGCCCTGGTCAGCGCCGCGCGTGCCTCCTGGGTATTGCCGACCTGGCTGTATACATACCCCAGTGTCAGCCAGATTCTCTGGTAGCTCGCATCAACGGCAACGCCTTTGTTGAGCCACTGCAACGCTTCGTCCGACCTTCCGAGATACTGCAGCGTGATACCGAGGTTGTTATAGGTGTCGACATTGTCCGGCACCAGCTCGACCAGCCGCTCGTAAAGCTGGGCCGCGCTGTCGAACTGCTTGTTGGTGAAAAACTGGTCGGCCTGGCGTCCGATCTCGGCCGGATCGTTGCTGTTGGTCTGGAGCGCGGCTGCGGTCGCAAACTGTGCCAGGTCGGATTGCGGAATTGTGCCGGGCCGCGCGGCCGCCATTGGCCGCATCGCGGTAGCGCTGACCCTGGGACCGGCAGCCTCGATATAGTGCTCGCGGGTGAGGGCGAAAACGGTAAAGCCGAAGGCCACCTGGAAAATTGCCAGCGAGATCCAGAATTTGGTATTGCGGTTCATCGTCATTTACCTTTGAGTTCGTGCGGTTGTCCCGGCCGCGCCGGCATACCCGCTCCTGCGGTACCGGGGCCGAATCGGTCCGTATTCTATCTGACCGGGCCATACAGGGGAGGATGGGTCTGGAAAAATCGCGTAAATGCGTCGATTTTCCAAATCCACTGAGTGCCGCAATCGGCGTCGCGGCAACCGGACCGTGGCACTGTCCGGACAGCGACCACGACGAGATCAGCGCGATAATTGCGAATACAAATGAGGCGGTCAGTCCGTTGGTGTCGCTGTCTGGTTACCCTGCAGCTCAAAAAAAGACCCCGCCCCGAAGGGCGGGGTCAGCGCTCGCAGCTCAGTTCAGGGCTGTAAGCTCTACTGGTTGTCGACGATATCGCGCAACAGTACAACTGCGTTCAGTACGTGTGGATAGACCTGTGCCTGCGCCGAACAGTTGACGATCGTATCGACACCGGCGCGCTCGTCTGGAATGCCTCGCAGGGCGCAACCGTCCATCCGCCGCAGCACCGTTCGCTCGAGCATGACGAGGGCAACGCGTGGCTGGCCCTTGTCCATACTGTTGAGCGCATGGTTGATCTTGGCTGTGAGAAAAGCCCTTGCGCGCTTGAAGCGAAAATCCTCGTCATCCAGCGCATTGAGTGCGGTATTGGCTGCGCTCAACGACTGGGTGATGGCATCCAGCGTCTCGACTGCCTGGATCTGCACGGTTGCCTGATCGGACTCCAGATTGTCACTTACGGTGAGTCGAACGAGATAGGTTCCCGCTACGTCGGCAAGGAAGTGTGCCATTTGTTCGTTGTCACCGATCAAAATGGCCTCGCTGCCGGCGGGTTTGCCGTCGAAGCTCCACGCATAGGTCATCAAGTCGCCATTGGGATCGAAACTACCGCTACCGTCCAGCAGCGCATCCTCTCCAACAAATACCGCAAACGCCTCTCCGGCGTCCGCGTTTGGCGCGGCATTGGCAAAGCTGATGGTGACCGAATCCGCCATCGGACTTTCCTGACCCCACATGTCCGTCACGGACAGCGAAGCCACGTAGTCGCCGTAGACATCGGCGATGAATGTTGGTGCCACCGTATGGGCGTCAGCCAGTTCCGCAGCGCTGCCCGCCGGTTTCGATAACAACGTCCAATCGTATTCGATCGCATCGCCGTCCGGGTCGCCACTGAGGCTGCCGTCGAGCCTTACTGTGGCAAACGTCAGCAGGGCCTGGTCATCGCCCGCATGCGCTATCGGCGCCAGGTTGAAGCCGGTGCCGGTCAGGTATACCAGGGCGGCAACCCCGGCTGAATCACGGATCGCCACCTGACCCTGTGCATTGCCGAGTTCGGTGGGCGCGAAGGTCACGACCAACTCGGTAGCCGCGCCATCGTGTGGCAGGGCCTCGACTGCGTCACTGACGAACTGTCCCGCGACAGGCGTTGTGGTGACAGCCGGATCGACAGACAGTGTCTCGCAATTACCGTTGTCAACGCAGGCGTCAGTCAGCATCAGGCCGATGCCTGCGCTTTCGCCTATATGAACGTCACCGAAATCGATCGACGGAGGATCGATCAGCAGCGTGTCATAGAGGTTCCAGGTTGTCGTCAGCCTGACCTGGTCAGGCCAGCTTTCGTGTGCGTTGTCGAGACGCCTGACCGTCAGCGTGACATCGTAAACGCCGTCCTGGCCAGGAATGAATGATGGTACCGGTGAGCCTGCATCCTGCAGTTCGACCGGGTTCCCGAATGGATCCTTTACGCTCCACTGATACTCCAGCCCAACATTGTCAGGAATCCAGGGATCGCCCTTATGGCTGTTACTGCCATCAATATGTACCACGGCGCCAAGGACAATCTCGCGATCATCGCCGGCATCCGCGACCGGATAAACTGAATCGACGCAGACGTCGGCGTCCGCCGCCATCATCGTGGCAGCAGCCACCTGCGGAATGACGGTCGGCGTGTAGGTGGTGCAGCCAGTCCGCCATCCTTGATCGAAAGCCACTGTCAGCTCCGTGACATACGGTACATCGATTGTGACCGTCTGCACGGTACCGTTTCCGAGTACCGGAACAGGAACGACAATAGTTCCTCCCCCGGCATCGATGATTGCCATTACCGCGCGTTCCGCCTTCGTCCGGGTCGATATCCACGATCTTGATCTCCCGGCGAGGTCGACCGGATCGGAGAAATTAAATCGGATTTGCCCGCCACCGGGTTCGGAGTAGGGCGTGTCAACCCGGCCATCGCCATTGCCGTCATCGACATTCGTGGCGACGATCAGCGTATTGGTCTGGCAGTGTGTGCCGAGATCGTTCTGGCCGGCAGGCAGGCTATTCGAATCGAGAACGACACATTCATCCGGATTACCCGGAGTGTTGTTTCCGCACTCTACGTCGACTCCGATGGAGGACCACTGCGAGTCGATAATTGTCCCGCCGGGAATTGCCCCGCCGTCAGGGTCGGTATCGAAGGTCAGCACGACTGCTTCAACCGGATCCAGATCGCAGGCATCGCCCACACCGTCGCCATCGATATCTTCCTGGCCTGGATTCGCGACCGCCGGGCAATTGTCGGTATCGTCGCAGATGCCGTCGCCGTCGGTATCGCCACCATAACCGGCACACAGGTCTTCCCGCGATGAATGTCAGCGTTGAGACATAGATATCCTCGCTGCCTTCGCGCATGTCCACGAATGCGGCGTGATTGCCGAATACGTCATTCAGATACTGGTCCCCGGGGTCGGTGGTAACCGCATAGCTCTCGCCAACGGAAAGGCGATGCACCCAGATGTCGAGGTTACCGGCGACATCGGTTTCCCATGCAATCAGGTCGCCATCGATGCTGGGATTATAGTTGCCGCCGCCATTGTCGATACTAATTCGCTCATGCGTATCCATATTGAGCGCTTCGATTGTGACACCGGCACCGTCCTGCTGCTCCCACACGACCCAGCGCCCGCTGGTCGCGGGTCGTCGCTCGTGGATGTCCCCGGTATCAGTCAATTTAAGCGTATTGCCTGTCGCAAACTCATAGGCGAACACGTCATACTTAGTGTCAAACTCCGCCCATACAGCGAAGTCGCTACCGATCTGTAGGCCGAAGGTGGGTGGAACGGGGCCTGCCAGGGCAACCGCGGGATTACCCGAACCCAGCTCGTAGTACATGACCTCGGCGGCATACGCACCGCCTTCTCGCCACACGACATGAGATCCGTGAATCTTGGGTTCCTGGATGATTGCCGCAGTGCCGAGTGTCGTTATTATGCCGGTGAAATCTGGTGGATGATGATTCGAACCGGAATACATGATCACCGAATCGTAGGCTGTGTATACGATGTAATCGCCGGAGACATCGTTGAGCTGGTCATCGGTTAAACCGGACGTGATGGGAACAGCCCCGCCGCTGGGCGCGCCGTCCACCAGTCTCTGGTACCAGATATCGCCCGGGCCGAAGGAGCCGTCCGGTAGCCGCTCCCGTACGGTAAACACCACGAGGTCGGTGGTGCCGTCGTTGCCAACGGATGGCGTGGTCTCGAAGGCAATCGATTCTGTTGCCGCTGGTAGTCAGCGTATCGCGTTCAGCCACGGTGTAGCCCGTACCCAATGAAAAATAGTGAAATATGGCAAGCGCCAGCCGCCGGGCTGGTCCCGTAAAAATTTCTCATAGTGCACCTCCCTGGTAGAGGCTGGCTCGGTTCCTGTCGAGCCGAATTCCCGGCTGCCGGTCGATGTCCTTCGTGGCTGGAGGTGCGCGCAGCGCACCGGCTGGCGTCTGTCTGGTCGAATAGCCGTGCCGGGTACTTAATGATTCTATTGGGGCGACACGAGCATCTTTAAATACGTACCTGGTGCGTCCGCGGAACACCCGCAGGCCCGTGCAAGCGCTATTCACACTTTGTTGTGTCGTTTCCGGTTCCGGTTGTTGCTGTGGCGGGGGCGATGCGCCGGGGTCTATCTGGATGATCATCGCGATGCAGTACGCGGCTTGCTGCTACCGGCTTCTTCCAGCGTTGCCTGTTTCTGCGCGATCGAAAGCCGTCATACGTTGTGTATCGCCGCTCGTGATTTGTTTGCAACTAGGCCTCCGAATCAGTTGCGAATCAGTTCCGAATTAGCCGCATCCATCGGACTCTCTCCGCGGGATGCCAATAAAAAGAGGGCTGGCACCGGCGATGGTGCGCAGCTCCCGCGATCCTGCGATTTCCCATAGGTGTGCCACGCCGCCGGGTCCCGGCCTGGACTCGTACGAAGCTGGTCGCAAATTCTGGCCGCGGCAACATCGTTGCAGGCAGTCTCCACGTCACCAGCGAGGCTGGTTCCGCGGGTTTAACTGCTTTGCTTGATGAGGGCCGGTGTCTTTACCGGTCCGTGACAGCGACCTTCCACGACGCGCCGTCGTCGTGCATCACACTGCACTCGGGCCAGCGAAATGCGGCAAGCCTGAAATGCGAATGGTCGATGTTGTTGGCCCGTGCGACCGACTTGGCGCCGACCGAAAAATCGACGCAATAGACATTGTTGCGCCTGCCCATCCAGTGTTGCGGTTCGATGCCGGCGAAAAGATCCGGCCCGTATTTACCCGCGAGCCCGGTGCTGGCATTGCCAAAACGACGCCAGTAATGACCAATGATGACCGGGCATGCTTCGGCGTAGTCTTCCCACCACTTGCGCCGTTCGACCATGCGCCATTTCCCGCCGGCATAGAAAGGTGCCGCAGTCGGTGTCTCGACCCCGGATGTCAGTACCCGGATCGGGTTGCCCATCTGCCATGCGGTATCGATCGCCGCATTTGCGGGTAAAAACGGCGGCACGGCATCGTGGTCCGAGAGAGCGGTAGTCAAAGAATCCAGTTCGTCCCGTGCCTGCGCCCTCAGTTCGAGATTTGATTCGTGCGCCGCTATGGTCTCGGCGTCGAATAACTCAAATGCGGCCAACGGGTCCGTGCCATCCTCCAGCGCGGCAACTCTGGCGAGCGATTCTTCATGCCAGCAGGCATGCACGACCCGCAAGCTGCCATTCTGCAGTGCCAGCGGAAGCGTGAGCAGGAACTGGTGAAACCGCCGTTTTTGTTCTTCGCTTGTGCACCTGGCCTGTGTCGGGTCGGCGGCTTCCGGGCACGTATACCAGTCGTTGCCGTGTTTGCGGTCGTTGCGCAGCAGGTTCATCTCGTGATTGCCGAGAATGCACTGTGCGCTGCCGTTACCGACCAGTCTCATGACCAGTTCGAGCACCGCGGGGCTGTCGGGGCCACGGTCAACGAGGTCGCCGACAAAGACGAGACGGCGCTTGTCTGGGTGACGTCCATTGCCGTCGTAACCCAACGCATGCAGCAGTGACTGCAGCGGCCCGATCTCGCCGTGTACGTCGCCAACGATATCGATTGCGCCGTTGTCCAGCTTGCCGACCAACGGGTTCATGCGAGCCGGAGTCCGGCGTGAATGGCGCTGATGCTCGTCCTGCGCCCGCTTGCGTTACGCGCGGGCGAGAGCGATTTGAAATTTCCGGTCATATTTTCAGATCCAGAACGAGATGTCGGGCGGGCCGGCAAGAAACTCCGCGGCACGATCGATGAAGTCAGCCATATGCGCGGTCTGCATGTGCGGACCCTCGTAGGCGTCACGGCTGGTCCAACGCTCGATCAGCATAATCCGGCCCGGGTAGTCCGCACCGTGGATGAGCTCGATTTCGTGGCACGCGTCTTCGTCGGCGACGACGGTTGCGACGAGGGCCGTGATCTCCCCCAGCGTGCGTTCCTCCTGCCCCGGCTGCGCAGTGTAGGAAATCAGAACGACGATTGGACCTGCTGTCATGATGCGATGATTCCTGCGTTGGTCATTTGTCCGGCTGTCTGTTCGAACGAGCTTAACAGCGGATCTGGTTCGCGCGGGCGTCACTCGTCGGGGCGCGCAAATGCGCTGTCGTGCAGGGGTACGTTTACGTCGAGCGCCCGGACCGCGGCTCGCCACGTGCCGTCCGCGGACGACACCCAGCGCGGGTGGTGGATCCCGTCTTTCACGAAATCCCAGGGGCCGGACAGGCTGCCGGTGTCGTCGTCCCAGGCTCCGAATGCGTAGGGTTCGCCCTTTGCATCCAGTTTGAACCACAGGATGCGCTGGTCGCCGGCCAGTACCTCGAGGCGACCGTCGTCGCCGCTTACGACCGCCAGGGCCGGATCGCGGGCGGCGACGCGATGGATTGTGCGATACAGGTGCGCTTCGTACCAGCGCATGTCGTCGGCATACAGCTCGGCCGGTACGTCCTCTATTGCGCCGGAACGGCGCAAGCGCCAGCTATTATCGCCGTCAATGACGCGGATCAGGTGCAGATCCTGCGCGGTTGTCTCGATGCGGAAGCGCGGGCGCTCGAAATCCATCGTGATCACCGCGTAAACCACGGTCGGCTCGCCGGCGCGGTTCTGTTGCGATCCGTTGATGGTATTTCTGAGCCCGGCCCATGCTGCGCGGCCGCCCAGCGCATCGAGCATTTTTTCAGCCAGTTCGTCGGCGGCCGATTCCCGGGCCCGGGCGAGCGATGTCATGAACAGCGCGACTACCAGCGCAAGCAAAAGCTTAGTCGGCATATTGCGATGGCGCTTCTGTCCGAGGATCATAAAGCCATGCATTGACCGTTCCTTGAGTGGGGTTGCCTATTTCGACGAGGATGGACGCGGTAGGTTTCGGCGGCGCTGCAAGGAAACCTCTCGACTCAGCCAAATCTTTCCATAAATCAGGAAGTGACATCATGATTACATACTTTTATTGGGCACTCATTTTTGCCATCGCGTTTGGCCTCGTGTTCTTCTTTGGTGCCCGCATGGGGAGCTGGAAAAGTGCCGTGGTGTCGGCGCTGGTCGTTCTGCTCGTTGGCTGGGCTGCTTATTTTTTCTATTTCCAGCAGGTCTTCGTAAAACGCTACGGCGGCGTGATGACGATCCGCGTCCCGGAGGGTCAGCGCCATATTGCAGCGACCTGGAAGGACGACAATCTGTGGGTCGAGAACTACAACCCGAAAACCAACGAATGCATCTTCTCCGAGTACTCGAAGGGCAGCGTGCTGGAAGGGCGGGTAACGATAAAGAACTGCAACCCGCTCGCGCGCCAGGGTGGCCCGGTACAAACTCCTCCGCCGGTTACTCAATGAGTATCGTGGCACTCGGATCCGCTGCGGAAACTGCGGATTGCTTAACCGCACGCGCGGTCCCCGGGTCAGTGCAGGTCTCAAACTGCCGTTTCATGTACTACGCTTGCAGTAATAATGACGCGAGAACTCACGCGAACAGGTTTTGTATCGGCAAATTTGTTCCGCGTCGGTAATCGAAGTTCGGATAACAAAACGATCTGCAGGGGGACTACATGAAGCGACTGCTGGCACTGATACTGCTGTTCTCAACGCTGACGGCCTGTTCGCACCAGGCCAGGCACGAGGAGATGCATGAGCCTTCGGCGGGGGCAAAAGGCATGCCCGGCGCCACCGGCACCTTCGAGTTCAAACCCGACGACTGGCTCGATGGCAATCTGACCTGGTGGAAAGACTCCGACGGCGTTGCTCCGAGTGTCGCGGGTTGCCACATAGGCACGCACAGCGACGGCACTCCGAACGGCCGGATGTTCGGCGAGGCCTGTCTTCCCGACGGGCAGCTGGTGGAGTCCAATCCGGCGGCCGGCGAGCTGCACAGCCATAAGGATGACATCGGTCATCCCGACAAATTCGATTGCAACGCGTGGTGTACCGGCAACGGCTTCGAGAAAGGCCGCTGCGACTGGAGTCCGGCGCCTCCGTGCGAGAAGTCCGCGCGATGCGTTTGTAACTAGCTGGCGGCGCCAGGAGTCTGTTTTCGCTTCACAGCCAGCATGGTTGCCTGTCTGGAGATTACCAGAGATTGCTGGCGTCACCGGGCAGCCGCGGTTGACCGCTATCGATCAGGCGCTGTCGCATCGCGGCTTCGCTGGCGCGCATGCGCTCGATCAAGGCCTGGAAACGGGGGTCGTCGAGATACGGTGTCAGGATAGGGTTTCTTAACAACCTGACGTGGCCGCGCATGCCGCCCTCGAACGCGCGCTCGAGGCCGTCCAGCATGATCTCGCGCTCACCGCGAATAGCCGCAACCCATGCCTGATTGACGGCCGCGGAAGAAATGCCGGGTACGTCTGACGTCAAATGCTCGCGCAGTGCATCGAGTTCACCGAGCAGGATCTCGCTTTCCTCGGTTTTACCCTGGCGCACCAATGTGGCGGCGAGGAGCGCGGCGGCGAAAAATTGGTTGGCAATGAGCCCACCCCCGGCCGGCCGGTATCCCGCCAGATCGAGGGCGAGTCGCAGATCGGCTTCCGCGCGCGCCAGGTCACCGGCCACGAGGTGGGCCCGCCCAACATGGGTTCGCAGCGCCGCGTTTTCAGGTTGCTTCTCCGCACGTTGCAGCGCAAACGCCAGGTGTTGGGAGGGTTCGCCAAAGAACCGCAGCAACGCCATCCTGGCACGACCGGTGTAGATGGTCTCCGGGCCGCGCCGGCGGGCTTCTTCGTACCAGGCCCGGGCAGCTTCTTCGTCATCCATGCCGATAAATGAATCGACCAACTGCCAGGCCATGAACGTGTCACCCGGACGCAGTCGATGAGCGTGAATGTAGTGCGGTACCGCGAGGCTTAGCTCGCCACGATTGTAGTAAAGGTTGCCGTACTCCTCGTACGGGAACGGGTCGTCGGGGTCGGCGGCGATCATCTCACGGATGAGTTTTTCGGCGCGGGCGTAGTCACCGGTGGACGCCGCGGAGTTGACGACACGTGATTTTGCGAAATTCGACAGCGGGTCGAGTTCATAGGCCTGTTCAGTCAGCGCCGCTGCCTCGTGGTAGCGTCCGGCATCCTCCAGTACGCTCGACTTCCACAGCAATGCATTCACATAGTTCGGATTGATCGCGAGCGCCTTGTCGAAGTACGCGATCGATTCCTCGGCGCGGAATCGATAATCGAGGATCAGTCCCATCGATGCATAAGGCTCGGCCGCACCGGGGTCGAGTTCCATGGCCCTGTGGGCTGCCGGCTCGGCCAGTCTGTCTGCTTCGTCGATCGATATACCACCGTAGTCTGAGAGGAGCATATAGGCATCGGCGAGCCCACTGTAGGCGAGCGCGAATGCCGGGTCCGCCGCTATCGCCTGCTGGAAGTAATCGATGGCCTTCTGCAGGGATTCGTCGGTCGTCTCGCGGGCGTGATGGCGCCCCAACAGATAAAGATCGTACGCTTCGACATTGCTGGTCGATGCGACTTTCAACGGCGCCGCGTCCTTGCCGAGCAAGGGCAGTTTCAATGCATCGACAATCGCCCGCGCGATCTCCTCCTGCACCGCGAAGATGTTATCGAGACTGCGGTCGTAGGTTTGCGACCAGAGATGGTAGCCGCTATCGACTTCGATCAGCTGGGCGGTAATGCGAACGTCGTTGCCGGCCTTGCGCACACTGCCCTCGAGCACCGTCGAAACCTTGAGAGCTTCGCCAATCTCGGCGATGTCCGATTCGGAATTACGAAACTTGAACGAGGATGTGCGCGCCGCGACCTTCAACCCGTCCACCTTGGCGAGAAAGTTCAGCAGTTCCTCCGATAATCCATCCGAGAAGTACGCATTGTTCTGATCGGCGCTCATATTGACGAACGGCAACACTGCGATGGACTTCGCAACCGGCGCCCCGGGCGATGCGCCGGTTGCGGCAGGTTCTGCGGCCGGCATCGATGCCGGGGACCCGGGGGCAACGACCACGGCATTGTCGGGCTTCACGAGTTTGTCCAAAGCCAGCAGTGTCACAGCCGCGGCCAGCAGGCCGACGATGACGACATTGAGCTTGCGCCCGGTCTGGGTGGCGATCGAGTGTGAACGATCGACATCGACATCGCGCTTCAGTCCTTCCGGCGTGAGCTCGTAGACCCACGAGAAGATCAGTGCGAGCGGGAACCCGAGCAGCAGCAGGAATGCCACCAGCCGCATCGTCCAGTCGGGCAGGCCGAGCACGCCGGCCAGCACGTCCGCGACCTGCAGCAATACCCAGCCGGCGACCAGGTACAGCGCCCCCATGCGGAATACGTTGCGGCGTTTGAGTTCGGCGAAAAACGACATGCATTATCTGATTTGGTTAGACAGCGGCCGATGATGGGCGAATGGTGCGGATTTGTCGATTGCGCAGCTTGCAAAATTGACAGGCAAGCGGTGTGGCGCCTTGGGACCGTTCCGCTTCGCGTCGACAAAGTGCGGTTTTTCTCGTCAAGCAGTCTATTAATCTAACATAATATTGATTTTTATAATTTATAAACAACTGATTTTATTATAATAAAAAATATCTTTGCCAAGAGTTCTATAGAACTATAGAATGGCGCCGTTTTCAGGGAACTCCAACCATGGCGGGCACCGACAGATACCAGCAACACCGTGCCCAGGCGATCAGGGCTGCGGCCTCGGTATTCTCGGAAAAGGGATTTCATGGCGCGACGACCAAGGACATAGCCGAGCGGCTCGGGATCAAGCAGGGCAGCTTGTACTACTACTTCAGGTCCAAGGAAGAAGCGCTGGAAGAGGTGTGCCTCTTCGGCATTCGGGACTACGTGCAACGGATGGACCAGATCGCCGCGAGCGATCAGCCGTTCGAAGCGAAGCTGATGGCGGTGCTGACATCGCACTTGTCCAGCTACCGGGAGCGCAACGAGGCACTGAAGGTACACAACGACGAGCGTCTGTATCTGCCGAGCGGAAAACGGACGCGGCTGAAGGAACTGGGGACGCATTACCGGGAAAAGCTGGAACATATTTTCGAGGAAGGCGTCGCCGACGGGACATTGCGCGATTCGCTCGACTGCCATTTCGCGGCGCAGTCGGTGATCGGAGTTTGTAATGCCTGGGGCGAGATCATCGTTCGCGATCCGGAGCTCGACATGTTTGCAGTCATCCAGAAATGTGCGGACCTGCTGCTCGACGGGTTCCGCGAACGCCGCAATGCGAATGGCGCTGCAGAAAAGAATGGCGACCACGGCTGACGCCAGGACGCGATCAGAAGAAAGACAACACACTACCTAGCAACGGAACTGAAGAGGAAGAAAAAAGTGGCTGAACAAAAAGCAACGAACGTTACCTGGCACGATGGCGATGTCACGCGTGAGGATCGCTACCAGATCCTGCGCCAGAAAGGCGCGACGATCTGGTTCACCGGATTGTCCGGCAGTGGCAAGAGCACGATCGCGGTCGCGCTGGAGCGCGCGCTGTTTACGATGGGCAAATTGTCGTATCGGCTCGACGGCGACAACGTCCGTCTCGGCATCAACAAGAATCTCGGTTTCTCGGAAGAAGACCGCAAAGAAAACATCCGCCGCATCGGCGAGGTGGCCAAGCTGTTCGGTGACGCCGGCACCATTGCGTTGTCCAGCTTCATCAGCCCCTACAAGGGCGACCGCGACGAGGTGCGTGCGCTGCACGAGGCCGCGAACCTGAAATTTGTTGAGGTGTACGTGGATTGCGCGCTCGAGGAAGCAGAGCGGCGTGACCCGAAAGGTCTGTACAAGAAGGCGCGTGCCGGCGAGATCAAGAACTTCACCGGTATCGACGATCCGTATGAGGCTCCGGTGAATCCGGAAATCCATCTGCACACCGACCGGATGACGCTGGAAGAGGAAGTGCAGATGATTCTCGACTACCTGCTGGAGAACGACATTATCCCGATACACTTCTTTACCCGCGCCAGCGACGCGGCGTAACGGGTTACGAACCGCGATCGAGCAGCGCCTGGCGCTGTCCGTTTGCGTTCGAACCGGGGGGCGGTTTGCCGGGAGGCCGGCGGACCGCCCCCATTTTATTTCATCGGAAGGATCTTCTTTCGGCTGAGAGATTGGCGTTAGTGGTCGATGGCGATCATTACGTTTGAGGCCTTGACCACAGCATAGACTTCGCTGCCCTCTTTGAGGCCGAGTTCTTCGGCGCTTGTCTTCGTGACGATCGAGACAATCTCGGTGCCGCCGCCCACTTCGATGACGACTTCGGTGTTCACCGCCCCGGTATTAATGCTTTTGACGCGGCCTTTCATTACGTTGCGTGCGCTGATCTGCATGGTTCGTTCCTCGGTGATATGGCAGGGTTGTGCGGGCAGTCATTAAATGGTTCGCGATGTGCGGATGTCTAATCGCTCGCGCCTTTGAACACGTCATGCGCGGCCCCGCGGAAGTCGGTGGGTTCGGGCAGGTCTTTTTTGCGCGCTTTGTTTATCGCGACTGCGTGATTCATCTCGGCCGGAACATAGGACACTTGCTTGCCGAGCCGGCGGGCCGCGGTGAGTTCGTCGCGCGAAACTTCGCCGCCGCCGATGGCAACGACAATGTCGCTGTTCTCTATCATCGCGCGAGAAGTGGGCGACAACTCCTCGCTGCCGCCGAGGAAGCCGCCCCAGGTCTCGTCCTCCACGTAAAAACCGAAATCGACCGAATCCGATACGCCGGCTTCGTACTTCTGTGCCTCGGTCGAAACGATACCGGTTGTCGTGAATCCCAGGCTTTTCGCGAGCGGGTAGACCTGGCCGATCCCGTCCGGAGTGACGCCGATATTGACCAATGACGTAGCCGGGTCATGGCGTTCGAGCACCGACCGCGCGGCCTGCAGCATTGCATCAGGATCCTGATACCCCGCGCCGGAGTAGCCGAGAAACGTGATGACTGTTTTACCCTGCGCCGCAAAGAACTGGCGGATCTCGTCCTGCGACGCGCGGCGAATGTCCGCTCCCTGCGCGATGGCCGCGCTGGCGGCGAGCAGCGAGAGGACGAGACAGAGCCAACGGAATCGAGATTTCATTGTTTTCATGCCGGACCCCGGGATTTTGATGTGTGCCAATTTACCGGGTTTTCGGCCAGGTGCAATGGCATGGATTTGCTGCGGAATGGACAGACCCGCCTGCGTGCGTTCTTTTCTACCCACCCGACCCACCAGCCGACACCGGAGCCGGGTGCATTCGTCCAGCCGGTCAGCGCCCAGTCCGCGCCCTGTTCGAGACGGACGGTCTCGCGGGTTGCGCGCTGGATTTCCTGCGGGAACGGCCGATCACCGGCGACCAGGCGGGCCAGAAACCGGGTCTGTTCGACGGCGCTGATCGCTTGCGGCCCCTCGAGCCAGAACGTATCGACGCGGGTGCCAATGTCGGCGTTGCCGTACTGCAGTGCGGTGACGTTTTCGCGCATGCGCTCGGGACCGATGCATCGCGCGGGCACCTGATAGATGGTTGCATTGGAAAGCGCAATGGCTTCGCCCAGTCTCACGTCACGCTCCCACGACGCGAACCTGGCTGCGGCGCGCCGCCTCAGGGCAGGATCTCGTTGACATTTTCCACCGCGCCCATCGAAAGGCCGATCATCGTGTTGGCGATTTTTAAAGTCGATGCCGGGACGAGCCTCGTCTGCGCGCGGGCCGGGTTGTGACCGACATAGCGATCGGCAGCAACGTCATAAACTTAGAATGTGCCGGTGACATCGGCGCCGTCGAACAGCGCGGTGATTTCCGGGTTCTGCGTCTAGCTCTGGGCGTTCGCTGCGAGGCCGGAGAAACAGAGAAGAAGTGCGAGCAGGCGTGGCATTTGGCGATCGATCCCGGTAAGGGTCGGCCACAGTGTAACGGTGTGCCAACCTTCGTTGGTGTAATAACCGGCTGGCCCCGGCGGTCTTCGGCAACGGATGCCCCACCGATGGTTCAGGGTAACGATGTACAAGACTATTTTTCTGGCGTTTGTCCTTGCTGTCACGATTACGGCGTCGGCGGAACCGCCGACCGCACCGGCGCAGCTGATCGAGTTGTTTACCTCCCAGGGCTGCAGTAGCTGTCCGCCGGCCGATCGCTGGTTGTCCTCGCTGCGCGACGACCCGAGTTCAGCGTGCGCCAGCGCCGCCATGTCGTCGAGGGGCGGGAGCGGACCGTGTGCACGCCGGGGATGTTTCGTAACGGCGCAGATTGGCGTGGCTGGGCATATGGAGGGGAGCCGGCCGACGAAGAGGTGCCGGCCGGGGTGTTGAGCGTGCAACGCGAGGGCGATCTCGCTGCTGTCCGATTCGACCCGGTCAGTCCCGGTCACCAAGACCTCCGGGTTTAACTCGCCGTGCTCGGGATGAACCTCGAAACACGGGTCGGGGCGGGTGAGAATCGCGGCCGGACGCTGCGACACGATTTTGTCGTGCTGGGACTCGCATCCGTTGCGCTCGCTCCCACTCGCGACGGGTTTGTTGCCAGCGCGCAACTCCCCGGTACCGGCGAGCCGGGCGGGGAGCGGGCTTTCGCGGCATGGGTGTCGCGGCGCGGGAGTCAGCTCCCACTCCAGGCCGTGGGCGGGTGTCTTTAGCAGGGGGGCGATCCGACGGCTCGCTGGCCGTCTGAATCACCCCCGTTTGCTACGTCGAAAGAGCCTTTGCTAGTTCTTGCAGCCCAGTCCCTCTCTGATCGACTCGACCGACTCGGCCAGCAATGCACCTTCCTCGACGGTCAGTTCTCCACTGCTGACGACGCCGTTCAGGTGGTTGATGAAACCCTTGAGCAGTCCACACGTGGACTTGTCGTTGTTCGGGTTCTCGTCGGTCAGCTTGGTACTCGCCTGGTCCAGCACATGGATCATCTGGGCTTCGGTGTTGGGATCCAGCGGCAGGCTTTCCACTGTCCCGGCGACAGCCGCGATTTGCTGCGGCAGCGACACCCGCTCCAGCGTCACGATGGCAAGTTTGACCGGTGGAGTCACGTCGACGGCTGCGCCGAGGCTGAAGTCGTCGGGTTGCTCCTGCCAGTACTCGGACGAGTAGGCGCCGGAGGGGTCGACAAAGCGAATCTTGACGTCCGGCAGCCCTCCGCACGTGTTGCGTTTCCAGATGTACTCACCGTCGATGGTGCTGGAATCGGGCCCGGACACCGTCTCGAAAACCGGCATTGCGGTAATTGCCTCCTTGGCGCGGACTACGATGCCGTTGAGCGGTTCGCCGTCGAGGTTCGTCACAGCTCCGGCGATTCCCACGGGTTTCATCACGCATTGCGCGATGACGGGGCAGCGGTTTTCGCGCAACGGCCGCGCGATCTGGGTTGTGTCATTATCGTGGATCGCAAAACTCGCCGCGGTATCGAACACGTCGCTGTGTTCGAAGACTCCCGGTTTGATCTCCGGGCCGAGAAACTCCTTGAAAACGACTCTGCACTTATTGTCCTTCAGGACGGTCAGTTTGACCCGGATCTTGTAGTCGCCGGCCGCCAGACTGGTGGTTGCGAAATAGCCGGAATCGTCGGTTTGCAGCTCGGCCACGAGTTCGGCCGTGACAGCATCGAAAACCCAGATATCGGCGCCCGGTAGTGGCGTAAGTTTGATGTCTGAAATTGTGCCGGTGATATAGCCACCGGCAATGGCTGGTCCTGCCAGAAGTAGAAGCGAGGCCAACCCGAAGATTCGAAATGTTGCACGCATGGTTGACTCCTCCATGTCATGCAGCAAGCTGGCCAGATCTTGAGATGCCCGCTGTGCTGCATTGCGGGCAACCAGGGGCATTTCGGCGGCAACTTCCCTGTGTCGTCGGAACAATCATTCGCCCGAGGCTGGCCGCGGGGAATTTGCCTTTCCTTGGCAGCAATCAGCATCTCGCGGTCAGGTTGGAAAGTCTATTCTGGCTTTTACCTAAAACCTTCCCGCTCATCGGCAGTTCTCATGCTGGCGAAAGACTGGCGGCGTCCGGCGCGCGAGCCAGCGGCCGGACCAGCCGGCGGGCCTGTCGGGGACGGCCCGTCTGCGGCGGACCAGCGCGAACCGTCCCCGCGGGTTCAGCCGCAAACGGCCTGCTTCGCTTCCGGTGTATCGTCGAGGACGCGTATCTAGGGACAGTGACCCTAACCAAGGACCGGTTCAGTCCTGCAGTTTTGTCAGTGTCCCTAAATCGCCGCTAGCGGTCAGCCTCCCGCTGATGATCGTGAGATGGCTATGGGTGGTCAGTGCTGAAACTCGCTCGAGAGGCATGATTGAGCAGCATTGGTTTGCTGCCAGTCCCGCTGCGGAACCGGTATTTGAAAGGACGGCATTCTTGGGCTAGTTTTTTAGAAGCGGCAATCGGGGGAGGCGTGGACTACCGTTTGAGAAACATATCACTGCCGATAATGTTTGCCCGGCTGCTTTTTTGTTTTGTGCTTAGCGGCCTGCCGCTGACAGGCGCCGCCGCAGTCGAGCCTGTGCTCGATCTCGGTCCGATTCGGCTCGACGCGTCTGCGCAGGAACTGCGCGCATGGCTTTCACGCGAGGGATTCCAGCGGACTACTTCGTCCAATCCCGACGTGGAGGCGTACGTGCGCCGGCTCGATCCGGTCGCGGGTCAGGGCGTCGGTTTCACCCCCCGAGGGGATCGTCTCGACTATGTGTTTTTCAATCAGGACGGTGTGCGTCAGCCGGCCGAAAAGACACTCAGCGATATTGAGGAAAAATATGGTGCGGGCGATGAGCCCGTCACGCCAGCCAGGGGGTTTGCCCAGCGAATTTATCGCCTTGATGACGGAGGAGTAACAGGCCGGATGATGTGGAGTGTGAAGCGCGGTTTTGTCGGTGTCGAGCTCTATGCCGACACCTATGGTTCGCCGGCTGAGAGCGCGCTCTCAGCCTGGGCGGCGGAGCGATTCCGGCAGTGGAAACTTCCTTTGCTGTTTATGGCCGGTGCTGGGCTGGGCCTGTGGTTATTGCTGCGGTCGATGCCCGTGCGGACCCGCGAAGCACTGGCCGATGGCCTGGGCACGGTGCTGGGACCGGTGTTGAAGCTGCTGGAATTTTTCGGGTCGAGAGTGTTCGCGCTTTTCTTCGGGCTTATCCTGGTGCCGCTGATGGTACTGTCGGGTTGTGCAGTCGGCGCAGGTGCATCTGAATTAGGCACCTCATGGTGGTGGGCCGCGGCCTGGATCGCCGGTGTGATCCTGGTGTTCGAGAGTCAGGACTCGGACGAATTCCGCTACGTGATACTCGCCGACCTGGTATTCGTGTTGACGCTGGCCGGCGTAGTGCTGCAGATGATGTGGCTGGGTGACGATGCGGCAACCGGAGTCAAGTTGCGCGAGCTGCTGCCGGGACAATGAGCGATGGTGCCGGACAATATAGATAAAAAAGTATCAGACGCATCGGCGGGTGATGATCCGCAAACAGGCTTATTCGCATTTCTGCGCAAGTTGAGCCGGCGTGTCGACGCCCTGTACGAGCGGCTATCCGCACACCGCAAGTGGCAGATCGCCGGAGCGTTGCTCGCGGGCACGGCGACGCTACTCGGAATATTTACCGCGCTGCAGGGTCTTATCGGCAAGATAGCGCCGAGCATCGTGTATGTAAGTCTTTACGATAACCAGGTCTACGGGACCGTTTACAAGGACGGCTATTACATCGATATGCTGCTTTACAACGATGGTGGCGGTGAAGTCGAAAGCGTTCGTTATGCGGTATTTGCGGTCGATGGAGACGGGCAGATGCAGTTGCTGGCTGAAACCGCGGAGCCGTTGTGGATGGACGGCCACGGTCAGGAACGGCCCAAGATCCAGCTACCGGATATTACGCAGCCGCCAGCAAGAGTCGTTTCCTGTGTCTGGCACGACGATTCGATTTTCGGTTTTCCGTATGTGATCGGACAGGCCTCGGGCGAGGATCAGGGCACCGGTGAATTCATTTACAAGCTCGACCGCCGTCCGGTAACGGGTACGATGCGGGGCGAGCCGCCCGACTGTCAGGCGCTCGCGCGTAGCGCGTTGCGCTAGCCGGCGCCAGAGATTGCCCGGGCACACAAAAAACGCGGATTCCGTGACCCGGGTGCGCTGTTCATTACTCATGCCCGGCTTCTGCCATTCCGATATTGCGGGCGGTGCCCAAACACCCGGTCCGCGGCGACGCATACCGGCAAGTCAACCTGATCAAGAACCACGGTATTTATCGACAGTGATCTTAACCGGGAACCGGGGCGTATTCAGGGACTGTTTTTGGGGGCATGTTTTTAGGGACCGTGACTTCAATTAATAACCGGTCCAGCCCCGCGGTTTTAGTCAATGTCGCTAAGTAGTTCTGTCCCGGAAATAAAAAAATGGCGACCTGTTCAGGTCGCCATTTCGGTTGTATTGCAGAGGCCCGATCAGGCCGGCGTGTCAACGTCGTCGATGTCGCGAGGCCGCGCCCAATCCAAGCAGGCCGAGACCCAGCAGCGCCAGCGAGGTCGGCTCGGGAACCGGAGCGAATGCCAGCTGCCCGGAGTAGGCGGTCGGCCGATCGGGGAATCGATTGGTTACGCCAAACACCTCGAGGATATAACGTCCCGCGACCAGGTCTCTCGCGATGATCTCCCAGCGCTCGTCGCCCATGTCCATCGCACTGGCGATAATCATGCCGGGATCGATCGCACAGGTTGTCGGTACCGGGTCGGCCCCGCAGGCCGTGCCGCCGTTATCCGTCCACAGATTGGCGCCGAAATCGCGAACCCGGGTCAGCCGCGTAAAGTCCGCCGAAATGGAACCGTTGGCATCCGGGTCGATGTCGAACACCCAGAAATCCTGGAACGGCGTGAGCACCGGCTCTTCGTCCTTAATGTCGGTGTGGTTGAAGTTGCCGTTGTCGAAATTTTCCGGGTTATACAGCCCGAGGTAGGTCGGGGCGTTCTGGTATTCGCAGCCTTCGCAAATGACGGCGGCATTTGCTGTGCTCAGACCTACAGCGGCGGCCGAAATGGCAACAAAGGCAGCTATTGTTTTTATGCTATTCATTCCCTGTTTTCCTCCTTGCCGAGCGGTTTCCGTTTACCCGGGCTTTATTCTTAACATAATAGATGCAAGCAACATGCCAAAATTTTAATAAACAGATAAAACAATAACTTAATTAATTTTATGCAAGTAGCTGTTTAGGAATATGTAAAGAAATCCGGCGGAAATACTCCTCGATTCCGGGCAATACCCTGCTGTTTGGGACCCTGGTCTGTTGGCAGAAAGGCAGGCTTATTCGCTATCCCGACTGACGATCGATGGCCGGTGACCGGGATTAGACTTCAATCGCATCCTTCGTCATCGTCATCGACAGCGGCCGCGACATCTCCGGTCGCAATGCGGGTGAGTTGCAGACGGGCTGCCCTGTCCAGTGCGTAGGTCAAAACAATATTGCTTCTCCCCACACCATTGCGATAAGTCGTCGTGACGTTCACCGCACCCGCGCCCGGGCGGGCGCCATGGATGCCGTTTCCGAAACGGATCTCGCCGGTTTTCCTGTCCAGTGTGTAAACGCGTTCTTTGTTGCTCGCGCGGTCCAGATGCCTGGTTCGCTTCCACCGTTTCCCCTCCACGGCGACGCTGCGAATCGCGAGCGGAAGTATCTTTCCACGCGTCTTCACGACCGGAAGCCGGACCAAACCGGGTTTTTTTGTGCGCTTCGCGAGGTCGCCGGCGCAGATAACGATCGAAGGGTTCTTGGGTTGCAGCGTCCGGCGCTTTTGAGAATTCGATGTCACGATTTTTGTTGCCATCGCCAGAGCTCCTTGCCGCCAATCGGTAGAGAAATCGGAGTACCTGTTCAAGAGCATAGCGGGATTTCGGGTCGTCGCCCGAGGCAGCCTGGACCGCCTGATGGCCTTGAGGGTAAATCAATGCCGCATAGCAAAGCGTGAAAGATGCCAGGATAAACCTCGTCCGGATGTAGAGCGACGAGAGATCGGGGTCACCGGGCGACTCGTACCCTAGTGAGAACCTCAACAGGAAAGTTCTGGGTGTCCAGTAAGTCGGTTCTCATGGCGCAAGAAGTTTGCTGACTGGAGGTGTCGGGCGTACGCGAGACAGGACGGCTTCGTTACGAGAACGCGCCACCGCTATGGATCAAGTCACTCGCCCTGCTTCAGATGCGCGCGCCTGTTCTGGGCCGGTCAGATGATGCCACTCATGCAGGTCTCGGTAATGGCTTCTTAGCTTGCAAGCTTGTCCATTATTCTTCCAGCCAGAGCGTCCCGAAGTTTGCATTCGTACACATCCCTGTCGCCCACGACATCCCTCCACTTTTCTACCTCAACCTTCCAGGCTTGACGGGTAGCAGGCATATCAAGATCAGTCATTGTCTGACGCCATTCGGCAAACCATCGATCGCGTGCTTCTGCCAATTCGTCGTGTTTGCGAATCGCGTAATCTCGATCATTATATAAGGCGTCTAACTTTTCTGTTAATTCAGCGTTTAAGCCTTTTTTTAATGCTTTCCAGCGCAAAAAAACTCTCGTATGATCCGTCAGATGATCGGTACACCGAATCCAGTTGGCTGATGTTGTCTTCGAGTTTTTCAATGACGCATTTCCAAGCCTCCAATTGGGCTTCGATGTTCTCTAAAGGTTCAAAACATTCGCGTAGTGGCAGAAACTCTTTCAGTTCAAAGTACTCTTCCGGGGCTTGTGAGACGAACAGTTTCTTGGCCATGACCTTGAAACCGGTTTGCGGAGCCGGATGCTCGTCTTCCCCACCGCGAACCTGTTCCTAAAAGAGTGCAAAAACCATTTCATCGGGGAACCCGTCGTCTGCGGCAATGCGACCTGCCAGATAGTTGGAGAAGAACTCCCGCTCGAAAATCTCGAGTGCACCGCCGCCGAGTTTGGTGCTCACTGCACCGCTCTCCAGCTTCCGTCTGTGTCTGACGTCGGTGCGTAATGTGTCCTGGATTTTCTTTTTCGAGACTGTTGGATTGGGGGTAGTCCCTACGGAGTACATTGCGCGTGAGAAGCCCCTGCGTTCCTTTGCCATTTGAAAATGCTCGGCGTTGGGGTCGAGCTCTGACCAGTCAAGTTTATCTTCGACTTCCCTGAATCCTCCTCCCCCGGCCAGCTTCCAGGCAGCGCGATAGCGATTCTTTAGCCACCCGCCGAGCTTCCAGGTACCGACAGTTAGCCCGATTGCGGATGATGCCCCGAGAAGTGCCCACCCTGCCGGTGTCATGCCTGATGCCGCGCCAGCAATTCCCAGCACAGCAGCGGTCGTGTTCATTGATTTTCTGGTAACGCCGTAGACATTCTTGCGAAGCGCATACGCAAGCAATTCTCTGTCAAGCACTTGCCTTCGTTGTTCCTCGGAGAGATTTTCGAGATCGATATTGGCATCTAGTTTCTCGTTTCCTCCCTTGCTTAACCTGACCAGCAGCGGATCTTCCGTCGATTCAAATCCCTCGAATAGTCTTTCGTCGTCCTGCTTTACGTGGCGCAGCTCGTGGATTCTGTGTGCGGCTTTTGCCACTTTGCGCGCATGTCTCAAGGCAGAAAAACCGCCTGTGGCATACGCTGCTGGCCCAGCAACGTTCGCCGCGTTGGCCAAACTCGCGGAATGCTTGACGATTTCGCCAGAACTCTTGGCGACGTTGGCTATGTGAACAAAGACGGTACGTTGTTCGTGGAAATCCAGGGTCTTACCGCCATGTGCCTCTTGAGCGGTCTTTCCAAGTTTGTATACGGCCTTGCCGCCTTGATGCAGCGATCCAATCAGATCCAGGACGGTGGCGGCAGTACCGATGCCCGAGATGGCATCCGGGCTTTGATAATTATTTTGATCCCCTGAAAATTGCGCGCGCAAACCGATGTCGGCGAAGGTTTGCGAACCCCCCAAGGGGCCGGACGGTGACCAATCAGGGCTATTTTCAAATAACTCCGCTACGGATAGCGCGTAGGTCCCGAGCCTTTCCCAGGTTTGCGGGTCGTTTGGTGCCGTATTGTCAGTGGCTCCATTCATGAATGATGGTGCTGCTGAAGGGCAGACAGCGTTGCCTGATCGAGTTCGCTCGTTAATTCCAGATCGAAGAACACTTGGAAATCCTCCACTGCGGCCACAGTAGCCTGGTCAAGTTCCCCATTTATGTCGCCGAGATAGAAGTCGAGGTTTCGTAATCGCGCTTGCGCGCCTTCGATTGTGTCAATGGGGTGAAGGTGCCCAGATCGAGCTCAAACTCCAGAACCTCCTCCTCGAACTCCAGGTATACTTTTGCAGTCTTTGCAGTGGGTTCAATTGGCTTATCCAGAAACCCGGCACCGTCTGTTTTGCCGCGAATGAGAACACCATCGATGTCGAGTTGATACGGTTGATTCGTGTAGGGTGCTTCTTCTTCGTCGCAAAGCTGTACACGCAGCCTTTCAGGTATCGCTTTGCGACGGAAACGATGACGTTCGTCGGTTGTGGCAGCCTCGTTCCGGACCTGCTTAACAGGCACGTAAAGTTTGTCTCCAGGGTACAGAATATTGGGATCAGTGCGCTTCGCCCTGAGGGCAGCGTTGTCGGGGTGTAACCAGACCGTGTCCGGTAATAAACCATGTGCAGCTGCGATGCTGGAAATGCAATCGCCTTCTCTTACTTTGTAGTACAAGTGAGTCTCCAACCCGCTGGTATATATGATTACGCGCCATTTACCCGTTGTTATTTAGAGGGGTTGCCGACTATGAAAATTCTATCATGGCGTGCCACCAGACAAGGCGAATGCGTCGTTTCCCTGATCGCCATGAGTTTTGATGAAGGATGCGGGAGGCTGGCGCTTGGCCGTTTCTGCGCAGCCGGCTATGTTTCGCGCACATTTGTATCGCCCTTAGCGCCAAGCAGAACAGCGCGCCCTGGCAGTAACGTCGTACTCGCTGGCGATATGACGGAAACCGGACGTTCAAAGAACTGACTTTTCTTCTATGATTGAGACAACCAAGAAGAACGCATGGTCCGGACCCGATCAGCCCGGACCGGGAGAAATGTGCGATGCCGACAACTTACCGGGTTCGCGAGGGCGATTGTTTTGTCTCGATTGCCGAGGCCAGCGGTCATTTTTGGCAGACCGTCTGGTATCACGACGGCAATGCCGAACTGCGAAGCCAGCGCAAGGATCCGCATCTGCTGGTTCCCGGCGACATCGTCGAGATACCGGAGTTGCAGCGGCAAGAGGTTTCGGCCGCCGCTGATGCCCGGCACAAGTTTCGCCGCAAGGGAGTGCCGTCGAAGCTTCGCATCCGGGTGCTTCGCGAGGGCGAGCCGAGAAAGAATCAACCGTTCCGGCTGGAATTCGATGGGCAGACGGTCACCGGCAAGACCAACGGCGACGGGCTCGTCGAGGCGGAGATTTCCGGAACGGCAAAGAAGGCGAGGCTGCTGGTCGGCACCGAGTATGACCAGGACATTTTCGATCTTGACCTGGGTCATCTCGAGCCGGTCAATGAATTAAAAGGTGTCAAACAGCGGCTGCAGAATCTCGGTTATGACGTTGGTGCGATCGATGGCGACCCGGCGGCGACGGAATTCGTCACCGCCCTGGGTGAATTTCAGGCGAAGCATGAGCTCGATGCGACGGGGCTACTGGATGACGCTACGAGAACGAGAGTGGAATCGGTTTACGGCTGCTGAGCGGTAGTGCCGCAATCGGTCGCGGAAAACGATTAAAGGATGCATGAACATGGGTGACGAAACCCCCGATAACGGCAACGGTTCACAAGCTGGCGGTGGCGGGCAGAGCGATGGCCAGAAAACCGTAGTCAAGACCATCCCGCCGTCGAGCGGTGGCGGCGTTTCCGGCAATGTCGGGGGAGACGACGAGAAAACCGTCGTAAAGAGTATTCCGCCGCCGCCCACGGGCGGATCCGGCGCGGCGGCCACCGGCGATGTCGAGGAGAAAACGGTGGTCAAGGGAATACCGCCTCCGCCCACCGGCGGCAAGGGCCCGCCACCTCCGCCAACGGGCGGTAAGGGGCCTCCGCCTCCGCCAACAGGCGGCAAGGGTCCCGCCCCGCCCAAGCCACTTGCAAAGCCCGCGCCGGAGACTGTTGCAAAGCTGTTCAAAGATCTGGTCTCTGCAACGAAGCCAAAGCTGGAGGGCGTATCGACGAACGGGCCCAACGATGATCGATTCTGGTTTTGGCCGATAGCCAACAACTACTCGCTGTTTTTCAGGAATGGCGAGAGCCGTCTTTTGGAAGCGATTGAACGCGAACATGTCGCTGACGGGCACGTCATCGGTACGCTCAACCAGTTGACAGATCAGGTGCAGTCCAAACTCGATGTGGAACTGATTTGTTTCAAAAAGAAACTGTACTGGCGGGCGAAAAAGGATGTCGAAACCCGCGAGGACGTTATCGTCGAGGAGCTGAAGAAAAACAACGAAGAAACCTGGGACTGGATTACCTGGGAAACGCTGGGAAACCCGGGCAAGGATTATCGGCGCAGTGACAGGATGCGCCGGCTGGGCCTGTACAAATTGAGTTATGACCGGTTGCGCAGGGCAAACGATGACGCTGACAAATGGGCGCCCGCCAGCACCGAGGGCGGTGAAATCGGAGGGGGAAGAGTCAGAATCCATGTTCTCGAAGACCTGAATTACTCGGCACACAGTCGCTCATTAAAACTTTTCTCCGGGGTTTTCCATAGAGGGTGATCGACTGGTTGAGCCTGCGCAACGGCAAGGTGGCGTGTTGTCAGTATCCAGAGTCTTAAACAACACCGCTAACAGCAATCTCAGCCTGATCATGCCGTACAACTATGACGACAACCGGATGGGCGGCCGAACCCTGGGCACCGATATTGCGGCGTTGCCGGGATACAACGAAAAAACCGGGTGCGGTCGTCTCGATCGAAGGAACTGGACAGCTGGTCCACGGCTTCACGGAGCATGATCGTCGCATTCGACTCATTATCAGAAATCCGAGCAAGTGCACAAGGAAAAGCTGACCTGGCCATGGCGATCAGCAGGAAATACGCAAGAAATCATCGATGGCGATCCCGACGACATGCTGTTGTCGGATTATGTCGGGCTAAACACCGATAGAGAGTATTACTCGGTCAAAACGGGCGTGACATTCGTTGGTAAGGCGGAGGAAACCAGTACGGGCAAGGATCTGCTCGAATCCAATTCCCTGCATGCAATGTACCGCTCCCGGCTCATCGATGGAATCTGCCGCAAGTACCCGTCAGAAATGGCGGGAACGCGATTCCAGCTTGAGATCCTGACCGTCACGATAGAGCGGCCCAACCCGGCGAAAGAGGGTGGCGGTATGCACTGGGATGGTTTCCAGGTAAGAAATATACCGGGGTCAAGCGGAACCAGATCTGGTTTCCCGGCACTGCAATTCCGAATCACGGCAAGGCTTTCGCGCAATGCGCGACCGGCGACAATACGGACGGCGTGTGGCAGGAATTCTGGCAGACATCGTTCGCCGAAGCACTGGGGCGTGCGAAGGCACAGATGCTCATCTACTGCGGACTGCAGCACATGACCGCCAATGCGCAAAACATGCTGGCGATATTCAGCCGCGGCCGGCCTGGCGGTATGGGTCCGTCAACGGAGATTGCTTTGCGCGACGTCGGCGATACTTGCCTCAACGATACGTTTTTCGATGTGCTGAGGACCGTGCGGGATTCGAGCGTAAAAAAGCTGTTCAACGACATGTGGAGCAAGGAGACGGCAAGCCCCGCTCACGGCGTCTTTCTTGATAGAGGCGACTGGGGCAAATATTCGCCCCCTTACGTGACCCGTACCATGGGCCAGTCGGTTTTTTTCATGCAGCGGTTTTTCCAGGAACTGACTGTCCCGGATGACTCGCAACGATGCAAGCTGGCACTGCGGTGGAATGTTGCCTTGAATGAGAGCTTCATGGATTACATGAGGGAGAAAATCAGTTACCCATCACCGATAACGGTGGAGGGTAGCCTGCGTGGCTACACGTTCGATGAAAACGTTAAGGACTACGGAAAGTACCGCGCCGCCGTCTGGAATGACCTGGAGTCGCAGGCATTCATTTGCGAGGCGACCAAGAGCACTTATCCGAAGCTTGTGCCGAAGCTGCAAGAGCTTTCACCTGGTGTGCGACGAAACCTGCTCTTCGAAGTATGGACGAAAATTCAGAGCATCCAGAATTCCTCGGAAGTGCTAGACGAAAAAGGGATGCAATATTTGGGCAGCGCCCATGAGCTGCTGATCGGCATCGAGATCGACGAATGGGTGAAAACAGAAGAAGGTAAGAAAGCGCTGCTGGCATTGCATGGCGGGTGAGAGTGCCTAGTCGAGGTTTCCGACGGCGATAGCCTCTCGTATGGCTATCATGTCAACCTCAGTTCCGGTCGCCAGCTGAGTCCAGGGCTCGAGAATCTTTACGATGAGGTCCTCCGTTCCGGCCAGTGCCCGGCGATGCCAAAATGAGATGATCCCCTGATGTAAACCCGGATAGCCGACTTCCGCGAAATATGAGGTCTCGTAATAATGTATGACATCGCAATTGGGGCCGAGGCCGCAATCCAGGCCGAAGGTAATGTCTAGCCTCTGTTTGTCGGTCTTTGTGCAGCCGAAGGGGTTGGGAACATTCGGCAGTGCCTCACCGAAAGCCCTTTCGAATTCGCGAACGCCCAGTTCGTCGATAAGGATGCGATAAGACTCACGATAGGCGAGCATCCCCCGCGCGAACTCCCTTATCCGCGCCTGCCATTCTGTTTCCAGTCGATCCAGCACCGCTGCGATTTTGGGCTCCAGCAACTCAAGGAATCTACTCGACAGGAGTACATCCACTTGGAAGGCGCCGCCCCTTCCCACGTCGAGACTGCTACCAGCCGCATGACCGGTAACGCCGAATCTGTCCACCAGCAGGTCCTCATTCCCATAGGCACGCAGGACCAGCGAGCGGTAGAGTAGCAAGGCTTCGACATAAGTCACATGAAATGCGATGAATTCTTCCCGGCGCTCACAGGTTATTTCGAGTGCCGGCTGGGACGGAATCTTCGTATAGAAATTGCGGTGGGTGCCAATTCTGACAAGCGGCGGCGCCGGGACCGCAAAACTTTCAATGCCCGCAAGGGGTGCATCAGCTCCCATGGCCGCTCGCTGATAATCGAGAACAAACGAGTTCACTGTCTGTTCGATCATCTTGTCGCTAAGAAAAACGCCGAACTGGAGCGCTCCCTTGAAGTAACCAATCTCCGGCAAAGACAAGAACTCGGGAGGGAAAAACGCGACTGATGATCGAGAGTTGAGAACTGCGGATGTTCTGTTCGCGGATTATTGGCCCGGAACCGGCGTAGTACTCGTACACATCGTCGACATAGACCGGAGTTTGGTCGGGGTTACTACGGGCGACATTCAGTATTCCACTCGCAAGCTTCGCCACGGCGTTCTGCATGCCTGGCGGCGGAACAACTTCGTCCTCTTCGACAGAAACAACGGGTTTGTCCGTATCGTCGTCAAGGACATGTTCCGGTTGTGACCTAAACATATTCACTAAGCCGGGTCCCAGTGCAGCGGCGCCAATGACCAACACCGCCGCGGTGACGACGCCCGCCAATATCCTGCCGCGCCGCGAGCGGCCATCTGTTTCCATGCGCAGTTGGGCAATCCTGGCGAACAAGCCATCCGGATATCGTTCGAGGTAGAGTTGGTATTCGGACCTGGGCGGAGACGGCTGACTGGTGATGGACTGCCAAAATGCAGCCTCTTCGTCGGCGCTGTGCAAATGGTCATGCAACTCGGTATCGCTGACGTCGCGTTTTGAATCCCGACCTACTCTTTTCGCGACAGAGTCGATGAGCCGATTCAGGTCAGCGCTGTCGGACGACCCATCCCACTTTGAGAGGTCTTCCGTCTGCAACCCGCGAAATCCAAGAGGTGGCTTGCTCGCGTCGATACGCACCGGAATCAATACGCCGCGATCGGCAGCGATTTGTGCCTCATCGCGCACGAAGCGTGAGCGAATCGAACGCTTGGACCAAAGAACGACCGCGGCTCGCGCCCGATTGATGACGTTTTCGATCTCGTCGGTGAACTGATCTCCGGGCAAGAGATCAATATCCCACCACACGTGCAGCCCGCGGCGGGCGAGAGCCTCGGCTATCGCTTTCGCTCGGGCCTTATCCTCACGCTTGTAAGAAATGAAAACGTCTGTCACAGCGCCCACGTTCTCGATCTGGCCGCCGTCGATCCCGGGTTTTGGCCAGGATCATACCCGGCACAGCCACCCTATCAGTCCGCTCGGTCCTTCGCCAGAGTCACTCACGATGCGGCGACGATACAGTTGTATCTGGCCGCGGCATTATGCGTTTTAAGGACTTTTCCAGGTCGAGTACCGCTCATCGTCAGACACTGCTTGGCTGGCCTTCACCAGACCGATTTAGGAGCGCGTTGCTGATTGACCTGCTGATGTCTTTGGCCTGCCACTACCCCATACGCGCATCATATAACCGCCCGTTATAACCGCATCAGCAACTAGTATTTCATCGACCTCCGGACCCCATGCTACGGTCGACGACCGTTACATTTGGAGCACCCGGACGTGCCCGATTCTTCCCTGACGCTTGGTTCCCGCGCCGCCGTTTCGGCGCGCTCGCTTCCGTCAACACTCGGACGCAGCCTGCCGCTGCTGGTGTTCGCCGGTCTGCTCGCTGCCGCCGCATGGATGGCGGCGGAGGCGGGCGGCTGGCGATTGGCCATGTTGTTGCTGATCGGCGCCGGGCTGGGGTTCGCGCTCCATCGCTCGGGTTTCGGCTTCGCGGGTCCGTGGCGTGCGTTATTGGTCGAGCGGCGCGGTAGCGGTTTCCGCGCGCAGCTCGTGCTGCTTGCTGTATTGACGCTGTTGTTTTTTCCGTTGCTAGCGGCGGGCGAGGCTTTCGGCCGGCCGCTCACCGACCTGGTGCGTCCGGTCGGTGTCGCGTTGCTCGCCGGTGCATTTTTGTTTGGTCTGGGCGCGCAACTGGTCTCGGCGTGCTCGTCGGGTTCGCTGGCCGGTCTCGGCAACGGCAAGTTGCGGTCCCTGGTCGTGGTCGCTTTCATGATTGTCGGCGCGACGCTTGGCAGTGCCCACTTCGGCTGGTGGGAGACCCGGGCGAGCTGGTTCTCGTTCTCGCTGCTCAGGGACTGGGGTCCTGCCGCCGGTATTTCCGGCAATCTCGCACTGCTTGCCGCGCTGGCCGCTGTCAGCGTCTGGCTCGAACGCAGGCGCCACGGCCATGTTCTTCGGCCCGCGGCACGTGACTACCACTTACTGCGTGGACCGTGGCGGTTGTCGTGGGGCATTGCCGTGCTTGCGGCGCTGTGTCTCGCCACGCTGCTGCTGGCCGGACGGCCATGGGTCATCATCGCGGCGCTGCCACTATGGGGTGCAAAACTGATCGGCGCCAGCGGCATCCCGCTCGACGTCGCGTTCTGGGAGTACTGGAGCGCGGACGCCCGGGTCATGGCGCTGGAATCGAGCCTGTGGACGGACGTCACCACGCTGATGATCGCAGGCCTCGTGCTGGGCACCGCGCTGGCCGCGGCCCTGGCCGGCGCGTTGCGCTGGCACTGGCGCATCGCCCCGACCGAGGCGCTGACCGCTGCCGTTGGCGGACTCTTACTGGGTTACGGCGGACTCGTCGGCATGGGCTGCAACATCGGTGCATTTCTCGGCGGTATCTCGAGCGGCAGCCTGCATGGGTGGGTGTGGCTTGCGGCCGCGTTTGCCGGAACCGCGGCAGGGGTTGCGATCAGGTCGATTGCGAGCCGATGGCGGTCGCCGGCACCAACCGTCGCGTGACATAGCCTCGACAACGGAGTTCGCGCGACCACCGCTTCCGCTCAGGGTGCTGTTTTACGAAGATACTCCGCTGCCCTCTGGGTGAACGGATCCTCGGGTGGAAAAAGGGCGCGATTCTCTGTCAGTTCGGCGAGCATTGTTTCCACCTCATTGCCGGGGCCACCCTGCGCAATTCTCGCCATTAGTTCGAAACGTGCCGTGGTGGCTGAGTAGGGATTGATACTCTCTGCAATGTCTATTGCGCGCTGACAGCGGCCGCATTGGGCATCCAGCCGGTACTCGGTCGCAGCCAGCAGCAGCGCAGCATCGACGCGCACACTGGAAGATGCCGCCTCGTCCTGTGCGACCGCTTCGAAGCTCGCTCGCGCACGTTCCCAGTTACCGCGTAAAAAATGTACCAGGCCGCCGATAAATTCGACAATCTGACCAGCATCGACCACCGGTAATTTGATCCAGCCGCGCGGTTCATCGATCAGCGTCCATTCTCCGACATGCTGAAGCGCCTTGATCGACGAGTCGGTCGTGACCCCGTCTAGCAACCTGCCGACCCTGCCATTGTCGTTTTCGTAGACCGGCAGTCCGGAAAGCGACCTGAACTGCTCGACTTCGTTGGCATCGAGCGAGATCTGCGGCAGGTCGTAAAGCGCACGTGGGAAGCGGTCGATATACAACCTGCGGGGATTTTCGTTTGCATCGTTTTCAACGATCTCCCAGATTCGCCAATCGCCGTCCACTGTGAACGGCCTGATCCGATCGATGCCGCGAGTGTTGGTGCAGCAAATACTGACCTGCGGATCCAGCTCCCGGGGCGGGCCGACGATAGACAGGTACGGTTGTACGACGACGTACTCGCGCCATGGCCACGCCTTGCCCCACAACACGAGCTGCGTGGAACCCATCTCGTTGGCCCGGCGAATCGCTTCGTCGTGATCTTGTTCGGAGAGCTGGCCCCAGGTAAGAACCGCGATCGTGTCGTTTGGCAGGCAGCAGATATCCTCCGGTTCCGCCGGCAGGCTAAACAGGAATTTACGAAAGATCTGATGCTGAATCGTCAGAGAAACGTTTCTGCCGAGCTCCCCTGCATCATCCGACTCGAACGGGATCGTCAGCACCGTGAAGTGGCAATCCTCGCGTTTTGCCGGGCAGTCCCCGGCCACGCCGGGCTCGGGCAGCAGGAGCGTGCCGATCAACAATGCCGCAGCGATTTTCACCAGGGTCATCATACAGTTTCCCCTAGCGTGCCTTGCACGCATTGCTGATGAACTCGCGTGCCTGATCCAGGTGATCCATTTTTTCCGCCGGGTCAGCGGAGTGTTGCGCCAGTGAATAGAAGTACGCGGCGCGGTGTAGATCGAGTGCCGACTTGAAGTTGTTTTTCGGCAAGGTAAACGTCAGGAACTCCTCCGGATCCTCGCCAAAGTAAAGGGTGCTATCGCCGTCACGTTTTTCGGTGCCGCCGCCGTTCTCGGTATACGGCGGGAGTAACTGTGAATTGACGATCAGCATCGCGTCGCCCAGTTCCCGGTAGACATTCTGTGCGGTGACCGGGCCGGGACCAAACGCGTTTCCGGTCCCGTCCGGCGGGTCAGCTGCACGCTCACCCAGCTGATTTCTCAGTGTTCTGAATAACGTGTTCATCTGGGTCAGATCCTGATTGTCCGGCGAGTGCACGACGCCATAGATATAGACCTTGTTTCGGTCGCTCGCGGAGTCGCCCGCGGCGGTGGCATCCGCCGTGCCGTTCAGGATCGCCGCGGTTTGCTGCTGGGCGGCGCAGATGCGCTTTGCCAGCGTGAGATCGCAGCCTTCTAGGTCGCCGGTCAGCTCACATGTCCACTCGGCGGCTGCCGCCGCGGCAGCCGGCTCGTCGCCAGGCGCCGTTGCTGCGGGCGAAATCAGATCGGAAGTGGCTTGCTCGGGTGGGGTAAAAGTCGGGGTCGGGTCAGGCTGCCGAAACATGTCGGTGGCGATGATCACGGCCACCGCGACTGCAATGACGCCCGCTGCCGCCGCGAGCGGAATCCATCGCGGCCGTTTGCGCTTGCCCGGTTCGTGGCGCGGCGCGTTCGATATCTGCGCAACCCGGGCAACGACTTCCGCCTCGAGGTTGCCCTCGGGCACAACCATTTGCAGTGACGACAGGACAGCCGGTATATCGGCAGTCGGGGTTTCGCGTGCGACAACGGGGAGTATGCGGTCAGTGACATTGCGCCACTTCTGTTTGGCGAATTTGAGTTCTGTCAGCGTGTAGCGACCACCGGCGACGGCATCCGGGCTGATCAGGAAAATCAGCAGATCGCAGTCATTAATCGCCTGGCGGATCTGCTGGTCGTAGCCTTTGCCAGACTGCAGCCCTTCGCGATCGAAGAATACCGTATGGTTTTCGAGTTCGAGCCGGCTCGCAATCTTCTCCGCGATCGCGCGATCGTCGCTTGCGTATGAGAGAAAAATCTGCACGCGTGGTCTCTCCGTGACATGCCGCAGGTCCGACGCAGCAGCGATAGGTCTTCCGAGCATTATAGCCGTGCTGAGATTCGCATATTTTCGAATTGTCGCGTTAATGGATCGCGACGACTTATTGCCTATTTTTGAGTCGCCTGCCGCATCAGTTCTGCATAGGTTTCCGTTACGTGTCCTTCCGCGACGGCCTTGTCCAGATATCGCATTCCCTCTTCGACCTGACCGTCAGCCAGCAGGATCTGGCTCATGGAAAGACTGGAAATGGTTTCGCCACGAAACTCCTTGCGATTCAGGTATCGGGCTGCCACGCGCTTCAGTCCATGCGCCAGGTACCACTGCGCCAGCAGCTCAACTCGGCCGCTGATGTTGGCACCCTCAGTATTCGGCCCCAAGGTCTCCAGCCTGCTGCGCAGGCCGGCGCGCGTGAGCGCTTCCTCCCAGCGGAAAATCTGGGCGTCGGAAAACCCGATCGCGGCGAACACACGGCCGTCCGCGGTGGCCCGCCCGTCCAGTAGCAGCGGCGTTTGCGTATCGATCGTGGCGACTTCGGAGGTGGAGTCGATGTCGAACACGGACAGGTTTTCGATCCCCCCGGTGTAAACCAGATCAGGCCCGAGCAGCCCGGCATTGAAGGTCTCGGTCAAGCGAGACCCGTAACGGCCAAGCTGCCGGCCCGGTTCGACTTCCCAGAGCTCGGCATGTCCGCGCACGGCGAGCGCCTGGTCGCGGCCCCGTGTAGCAATACGCAGATGGCCGAGATCGGAGTCCGTTTCGGTTATCAGCCGGAGTCGCTGTTCTCGCTGATGCCAGATGTGGAATTCCCCTGCCGCCGTGCCGATCGCCAGCCACGAGTTGTCAGCGTTAAAGCCGAGGCTCGTTATCTGCGCGTCCAGGGCGGGAGGTGACGGGATACGCGCGCCTGTCTCCGGCTCGAGCAGCACCACTTCGCCCGCTTCATTGCCAATGGCCAGCTGCGACCCGTCGTGCGCCAGAGCGATAGCGCTCAGCCTTCCGGATACTGCAGAGAATTGCATTTCCGGTTGTTGCGTCAGCAGATTCCAGGCAATTGCGCGGCCATCCTCGCCGGCGCTGATCAGGTGCCGGTCATTACCGGAAAACACGAGGGCGGCCACATTGCCTGAGTGAGCATCGATTGTGGCCAGCGATTTCAGGTCATAGCCGTCCCACACCTGTATGCGGCCAGCATCGTCACCGGTCGCTATCAGGCTGCCATCGGCGGAAATGGCGAGCGCATAAATCATCGCGGATTCACGCAGGGTAATGGATCCGCCATTCCCGGGGTAGGGATCAAACTGCATCTGCCAATACAGCACGCCGTTGTCGTAGCTCGCGAACAGAGCCAGCCGCTCGCGGGAAAAAGCGACCTGGGTTTCGGCTAGCGTCGGCGGAGCCGGGAAACGGGCCATCTGGAGACCCGTGTCGGCATCGAACGCGGTCACATCGCCCTCCGGTTCGGATGCGACAACCACGTCGCCAATGAATTCGACATGCGTCGTACCCAGCGGCGATTCGGACCGGAATACACCCGTAACGGCATCCCACATCCGCAGGAACCGGCCATCTCCGGTGGCGAGCCAACGGCCATCCTCGGAAAGCGCGACGCTCGAAACATCCCCGGCATCGAAATCGACGCTGTCAGTACACGAGCTTTCGCCGAGGCGGCAGACGATAGTGGTGCCGTCCTGCCACGCGACGGCGAGTCGATCATCGTTTTTTGCTACCCGGATGTCAGTGACAGGCGCTGCCCGTTCTGCAAGAACAGTCAGCTGGCCGGTTGTCAGGTCCCACGCATGAACCCGGCCGGCTTTATCGGAAAAATACACGCGCGGGACGCCAAATCCGAAATCGACTGCGGTGATATCGGAATCCGTTATGTCGCCCGGCGCGATGCTCTCGCCATCGGCAACTGCCAGCAAACGAAGCCGTGCGCCGTTTGTGGTTGCCACCATTGAGCCGTCGTCGGAAAAAGCAAACCCATCGATAGTGTTGTCACCGGTGTCGAGCGTGGCAATCTTGCGGTCAAGCGTGACGTCGAAAACGTGAACAGCCTTGTCGGCCAGCACCGCCAGTCGCGCTCCGTCGTAGGAGGTTGCGATGGCGTCGACGTGTGCCAGTTCGATGTATCGATAGGGCAGTAACGTGCGTTGCTCCGCCTCGACCATCTTCAGCGCCAGAGGAAGCCGTGGTATCCCGAGTTCTTGCATCAGCGAACGGGCGCGGTCGAAAGCAGCGAGTCCCTCCTGCCAGCGCTCGACGCCGATCAGTGCACCGCCTTGTTGGAGTTTGCTTTCTATCAGTTGTTCCTGCGCCCGGCGTTCCTCTGACCTGGCGCGGTCGCGCTGGCTTACCGCGACAAGAGCGAGGCCTATCATCACGGCTGCGATACCGAGCGATAGCATGGACAGGGCGAACAGCGTTCGGACCTGGCGCTGCTGGTGGCGGCGGATCAATTCGTCCGGCTGCAACCCGAGGATGGCGGCCACGACCGCGAGCCGCACACGGTTGCGGCGCACCCTCGTGCTGTCCGGGCCGGGCCGGGCATCGGCCGCGAGGGGAATATTGGCGCGCTGCGGTCCCGCTAAATCCGTTTCGCCGCTGGTCTCGTTCAGGATATCCAGAGGGAAGGACTCCTCCGGCGTGCCATCGGCGAGTACGAGAATCACTTTTTCACTGCGGCCGAGGCTGCGGAAAAAAGCGACTTCCGCTTGCACCCATCGGCTTTTCTGAGCGGCCGGCGAGCAGATCACGATCAGCGTCTCGGCGGCTTCAAGTGCGTCTTCGATACCCTTGCCGAGATTGGGTGCTGCGCCGAGGTCGGACTCGTCGAGAAAAACCGGCCTTAGTTTGCCCGGGAGCTCGTGTTCTTTGCGGACCGCTTTTGGCAGTCGATACCTTTCCAGAGCCGACTGCAGCCACTTCGCGAGCGCGCGGTCCGCGTGCGAATAACTGATGAACGCCGAATACTCGGAAGGCGAGGCCATGAGTCGCAACCATCCACAAGCGTCCCGGGGGACGGTTCACATCTGGGATATTACAGCGAACCGCCCGGGCATAGAGCCTGACTGATCGGGACGCATCCTTTGGCATGGCAAGCGGCAGGGTGTAACTGGTCAGGAGAGTTTAGGGACAGTGACCGTAACTCATTGTCATTTCCCGGGTCGGTCCGGAATTAAGGTCACTGTCCCTCAATAGCATCGTGCCTAAAGAGCCTGAATAGCACTTTTGATTTCAGTCCCTTAGCGGGCCGCCGCATTTACTCCCGGTGCCCGATTCAATTCAACCGGCACGCCACCCGCCGGGCGCCATATAGCGCTTGCGGCGGATCGCGGGTGACGCGAGTCATCCGCGACGCGTGGGGAGTACGTATTCACCCCCCGGTTGCCCGGGAGTAGGCTTTTTTCAGTGTCCGACGCAGTACTCGAAAGACATTCGGGGAACGGGTTGCCGGCCGTTGGATGCTTGTCGGCAAGGGATTGTCGCCGGCCGCCGCCTTCCCTGGGGAGAGGGCTATGGGGTTCAACGAGCAACAAGGTGGTCGTTGGTCGAGAAGGAGCGTGCTGGCCGGCTCCGGTGCGCTGCTTGCGAGCGGCGCCGCAGGGGCGGTGCTGGGTACCTATTCCGCGCCTGCGCGAGGGGCGGCCGAGGCAAGCCAGTCGCCACCGCCGCTGCCATGGGAATGGGCGACGCTCGACCCGCTGGAGGCCGGGCGCAGAGCCTATCGGTTCTACTTCGACAAGGGCGGCTGCGGCAGCGGTTCGTATCTCGGGTTGCTGAGCATGCTCCGGGAGAAGGTCGGCTATCCGTGGACGACGCTTCCGGACATGATGATGTCGCATGCGGCGGCCGGTTACGGCGGCCACGGCACGTTGTGCGGCGCGCTCGGCGGAGCGTCATGCATCATCAACCTGGTCGCCTATGGCAGGGATGACGAGATCTACCGGCAGATGGTCGACCGGCTTTTCTACTGGTACGCCAAGCAGGATTTTCCGACCGACCGTTTCGACGACATCTCCAGGATGCCTGGCCAGGTCAAGGCCAGGGCGACGACGCCGCTATGCCACACGTCGGTGACGAAGTGGGCGCTGGAGGCGGGCGCCGAGGTTACCTCCGAGGCGAAGAAGGAGCGCTGCGCCAAGGTCACTGGCGAGGTGGTCTACATCGTCACCCTCGCCATAAACGAGTATTTCGCCGGTAACTGGACGCCGCCGCAGTGGGAGCCTTCGGAGCAGATCAAGCATTGCGTCTCCTGCCACGGTCCGGATGACATGTGGCACACCAAGGGAAGGAAGTCTCAGCAGGGGCACATGGAATGTCTGCTGTGCCACGGCGACCATACAAAATAGTCGGCCGGCGGGCAGAGGCGATCCGGGTCGTCGGCGAGTGCCGCCGGCGACAGGAGTGTCTTCGTGCTTAATATGGGGACAGTGACTAAAACTCTGCGCTCAAGTCATTTCGCGGTTGTGGCGACTGCCCCTAAATTAGTGTCCCTAAATTAATGTCCCTAAATTAATGTCCCTAAATTGGCTGGGAGCTATTGCTACCGGATCAACAGCACTTTGTTGTTGACCGGGTACAGCCACTCGACGCCGCGCTCGGTGACGATGGCGTTATCCTCGAGCGGCACCCGCAGTTTCTTGCCGCCCCATTCGGGGATCGCGGTGTAGGCGAACAGTTCGATCGAGAACAGGTTGGTCGGCTGGATCGTGTATTTCATGCGTTCCGGGTTGAACCACGCGATCGACGGGCCGATGCCGTGGCCGAGGTTGCCGACCGAGTGGCAGCCGATGATCACGTCGATGTTCTCCGGGTCGTCGGTCGGCTCGTTGAAGGTTTCCATTACTTTGAAGCCGGCGCCATTGATGCGCTCGTTCAACAGCTCGAACGTGGCACCGGCGGTGCGCCCCGCCTTGATATTGGCCTTCAAGATGTCGCGCACCTTGCGGCCGTTGTCGAAGGCCTTTTGAATGCTTTCCGGCAGGTGAGTCTCGCCTTCTTTCAGCACGTAGGCGTGGCGCTTCAAGTCGGTATAAAAATTGAGATAGCCGACGCCCCAGTCAATCGCGAGAAAATCGCCGCGCTGGATCACGTGGTCGTTGGAGAGCGCAACGAAGCCGTCGGGCCCGGTGATGTACACCGACGGCATGCCGAAAGAGGTGCCGAGGTTGTTCTCGAATTGCTGCTCGCGCATCCACCAGGCGACGTCCGCGAGCGTGGTCACGCCGGGCGTAATCACCTCATTTGAGAAAGCGCGCTCGGCGATGTTACGTGACAGGTTACCGGCCCACGCGAACGCGGCGATCTCGGTGGCGACCCGGCGCGAGCGAAAATCCGACACCAGTTTCTCGGCCGAGACGAAACGATCGGCATAGCGCGGTCCGAGTTCCTCGCTCAATCTCTGGTAGCTGGTGTAGCTCAGGCCGTCGGCGGCACCGATGCTCAGTGCATAGTTCAGCGCTATCGTCTTCGGGTCGCGCTCCTCGACGAAAGCCTTCAATCCGTCCGGCTCACCGAATATGTCGTAGGCGCCGTTGTCCTCGACCAGCGCGGTACCTACCCCGAGCACGGCACGTTCGATGCGGCCGTCGCCACGGTCGGTGAAGATGTAATAGCCGTAGCCGCCGACGTAGCCCTTGCCGAAGTCCTCGGTCAGCGGATCGTCGAAACCCTCGCGATTGACGGTGATCCACATGTCGACACCGTTCTCGCGCATCACCTCCGGCAGGATCAGGTCGAATTTCTCCTGGCGGATCTGGTTCATCAATTCCCAGCGTTGCTGTGCTTCGCCCTTTGCGTGGGTGTCCATGGCAACGCCGATACTTGAAAGTGCGATGCAGGCGATCAAAATTCTGAGGGGCATAGTCGCTTCCGTATTTCCGGATCGGGGGGTGGCGATATTAAAACGCACAATGGGGCGGTGACCAAACTACGGTACACGGCGGATCTCCGCGCAGTTTAGCGACAGTGACCAAAACCACTGAGTTTAGGGGCAGTGACCTTAACTCGGCGCGGCCCGGGCAGAGGCGGAGCGGCCGAAGCAATTGCGCAGAGCGTGTTCACCAGAGAGTGTGGCGACAGGATAGCTCGGGGACGGTGACCCCAGCCTCTGAGATTGGTGCAAATCGGCCGGGCGCAGTGACCTCAGTTCGTGCGGCCCGACAAACGGGCTGAGTTCTCCCTGACTTATCGTCCGTGTACCCTTGTGTCGCCGGACCAGGAAAAGTTCGCATATTCAAACAGCGTCAATTCGGGGATGTACTAACAAAACGAGGGCGGATACCGCGCGAATTCTGCAATGCTCACGCCACTGTATTGCTATACTCGTTTGGGGCCACGGGGCTGTCGCCGGCACCCTTTCGGACATGCGATCGCATTGTCGTTGATGGCCCGGGTCGTTTCAAACTCCCGTTTGAGGATGCAACAGATGGAACTGATTCAAAACGGCAATTTCGATGATGGTGAACTCGCGCCGTGGTCGCCATGCAGCGGCATGACTCTCCAGGGTGGCGTCACGGATATGCAGCAGTCGCCGGTGTTCTGCAGCCAGCACAATCTCAAGCTACTCGGTAACGACTGCGTCCAGCAACAGCTCACAAGAGTCGCGGTGGCGTCGGAGGGACTGCTGACGCTGTGGGTGCGATTGTGGCCGGACGGCCCGTTCGAACACATGTCATCGGCGGACGCCGGCCGCTTCGAGGCAAGCGTCCAGTACTCTCTGGGCGGTGAGTCCTCCACGGCATTGCTCGATCTCGACACGCTGCGCGCGCGCGGGCCGAGAATGCTGGATCCGATCAAGGTAACGGTCTTCGTCGATACTCTGAAATTCGTGACGGGAGTCCGGGTGCGTTGTTACGACGCCTCGCAACCCTGGTACCTGGCCGGTGTGACGATGGAAGGCTACTTCGTCGGCGGCGGCGACGGCCCGTTTCGCAAGACGGATGCGCAGACCGAGGAACGGCTGCTAAGTCTCGAGGAGCGCCTGGCGAAGCTGGAGAATCTCATCTCGGGCGGGAGCGGCAAGCCGGATCCGTCCGGGTAAGTTTCGCGGCGCAGGAAGAAACAGGTCAGATCCTCAGTGTGGTGACGGCGCGCGAATTGACCGACTCGGGGACACTGCGCGGCCGGGGATGGCGACTCAAACTGCCGGCCCGATCCGGTCCGCAGTTATAGTCACTTTCCCTAAAGAGTGGCGGTTTGGGGACAGTGACCATAGCTCTGTGTGCAATCCCTTCCCCGGTTGTGGCCTCGGTCGCCAAGTGCCGAAAGAGCCGGTCGAATCCCATCGAACGGCGCCGCCCGCAGGCGCATCGAGCAAGAGCATGTCCGTTTTTTGGCCGGACACTGCAACCTGTGCTCAGTGTTTGCCACGATTCACTAACCCACATTAGCTAGACTGCTAGAATCCTTTTCGAAATTAATGGACCAAGGAACTATCGCATGCAACAAAACAGCCTGACCCTGTGGGCGGGAGCGCTTGCCATCCTTCTTCTCGTGGGCTGTGCGTCAGCACCTCCAGAGCGAACCCTCTCGCAGGTTGCGGCGTCGTATGCCGCGCTGCCAAACGGCAACGACCCGCTGCACCCGGAGCAACAGTCACCGCTGTACGCCTCGATGATTACGAATCCGGGTGAAAGCGTGGTGCGTACCCTGGAGCGCAAGCACGGACGTGCGCTTAATTTGCTCTCAATTTCTGGCGGTGGTCAGAACGGCGCTTTCGGTGCCGGGTTCTTAAGAGGCTGGCGCGAGAGCGGCCGCCGGCCAGAGTTCGATATTGTCGGCGGCGTGAGTACCGGCGCCTTGTTGGCCACGCACGCGCTGCTTGGGACTGTGGCCGACGATGCGGTGCTCGAGGAGATGTACACATCAGTCACCAAGGACGACATCTACAAGGCCCGAGGCATCACCAGCATCCTGTCCGGCACCGACTCGCTGCGAGACACTGCCCCGCTGCGGGCGCTTATCGCCAAGTACATCACCGCCGAGACCCTTGCCCGCGTGGCCGCCTACTACGACGACGGCCGGCTCCTGGTCGTCGGCACGACCAATGTCGACTACGGACAGACCTGGGTCTGGAACATGTCGCTAATTGCGAAAGACGGAAAACTCGAGCTATATCGCAAGGTGTTGCTCGCGTCCGCGTCGTTCCCGATCGTTTTCCCACCGGTGGAAATCGACAACCATCTTTTTGTCGATGGCGCCGCCCGTTCGAATGTCGTGATTGCAGGCATCGGCGGCGAACAAAAACCCAGTCCCCCGCTTTTTGGACCGGGCAATCTCTACATGATCAACAATGGCAGAGCCAATCCGCCTCCCGAGGCGCTGGTGAGATCACTCGGCCCGGTGGCAGCCACCACGGTCAGCGTGATGATGGATCAATCCATGCAAACCGCTTTGACACGGTCCTACTTTGGGGCTCGTTTCCTCGGGTACCGGTTCAATCTGGTGGCAATTCCCGACGATCTGAAAATCGGCAAGGACCCTCTCGCGTTTGACCCGGCACAGATGCGTACCGCTTTTGACACGGGACGGGCGATGGGAATGCAGCCACAGCCGTGGTCGAGCAGACCGGATAACCTGGGTGATATTCCGGAGTGGGCGTTTGAAGCTATCCAGGAAAAGAGCGACAACCCATAAAGGCGCGATAAAGGGATTGTTCCGCAAGTCGGGGCAGGGGCGGTGACTCTGCCTCCGAAACGGTCCGACATTACCGTTACTGTTTCCCGACTACCCCAATTGCCGGGCGTGTTACCGGTGATTTCGCGGTTTAGCGCGAAAAAGTTCAACCACAGAAAAGTTTAGGGACGGGAAAAGTTTAGTAAATTTAGGGACCGTGACCATAACTCTGACTGAAGCCGGTTTGTAATCATGGTAACTGTACCTAAATAGACTCTGTCCCTGAATAGACTTGGAGCGTTGGAACCCTTATGGCCGACTCCGTCTTCTACAGTTTGCGTGACAACATCGCGACCATTCGTATCGACGATGGCAAGCGCAACGCTTTGTCGCCCCAGCTCCTGCGGGAGATTTATCGGGTGCTCGACCGGGCCGAATCGGACAAGGCTACTGTCATCATTACCGGCAGGGAGTCGGTATTCTCGGCCGGTTTCGATCTTCATACGATGAAACGCGGCGGCACCGACGCGATGCGCATGCTCCGCCTCGGCTATGGGTTGACCGCCCGGGTCATGGCCTATCCGCGTCCGGTCATTGCCGCCTGCAACGGTCACGCGATGGCGATGGGCGTTTTCCTGATGTTGTCGGCCGACTATGTGATCGGCAGTCGCGGTGACTTCAAAATCTCGGCCAACGAAGTGGCACTCGGCCTGACCATGCCACGCGTTGCCGCGGCGACGTTGCAGAATAGGCTGACCCCGGCCGCGTTCCAGCGCGCCGTCACGCTGGCGGAATACTTCGATGTCGATTCCGCACTTCGGGCCGGGTTTTTCGATGAACTGGTCGATCCTGACGACCTGACCACTCGCGCCGAGATCCGGGCCGGGACTTTCAACGAACTCGACGCAGCGGCGCACAAGGCCTCGAAACTCAGAATCCGTGCAGCGCTGTTGCGCAAAATCCGCGTCGGCATCCCGCTGGATCTGTTCGACGCCGCGATGATGGGTTTGCGTGGCGCCCGGCCGCGGCAGGGGAGTGACAAGTGACGAACGGACGGTACTCGGGTTTTACTTTAAAGGTCGGCGCCGTGATTGCGCTGGTCCTGGTCGCTGCGATTCTTCCCATCCGAAATGCAGCCCAGGCCCAGGAAAAAGTTTACCGTCCGGGTGAACTTGCGCCCATTACCCTTGCCGATTCACGCGATCCCTCGCGGTTGCAGGCGAGTGTCGGCGGCGGGCGATATGCGCTGGCGCTCGACAATGCCGATCGACGGGCAATGGTCGCGCAGAACGAGAAGCTGTTCGTACTTACCTTCTCGATTTTCAATGAGGCCGGGCCGCCGCGGGAGATCGATGAGGACGCGGTCGATTTCCTGATCACCGACAACGACGGCAGGACCTTTGACGACTTCATTCGTCTGCGCATGGCCGGCAGGGACGAGGTTGCTTCGACCACGCTGATGCCGGCGCGAACGATCGTGCTCGATGCAGTGTTCCGGGTGCCGCTGAACGCGAACATTATCGAGGCGTATATTACCGACGCCAAATTTGGCGAGGCGCCCGGTCCGAGATTCCGGTTCGAGTCATTGCGCAGCCTGCCGCGGGCAGTGTCGCCTGATGGCTGGCGAGTCGAGGCCTCGGTGCCGGCGGCCACCGGTGTCTGGTATCCGCTCGGCGGCACCGACGTCCGCGTCAACGGCTTCGAAGTCCGCAGCGAACCGCTGGGACGATTCATCCCGGACGACCGCATGGACATCATTACTGTCGAGTTCATCGCAAGAAACCGCCTGAATGAGCTGTACGATGTTCGCCAAGCGATTTATGCGCCGACAAGACTGATCGTGCCTGGTGCAACGGTCACGCTGAATGAGGTCTGGCTGCGCGATCACGACAATTCGGTGAGATGGACACTGGAACCGGGCGACTCGGTGGCGCTGCGAGCAATTTTTAAGGTCGCGAAAGGCAAGATTCCAGCCGCCATTCACTTCGTCGAGAAAATGGGTCCGCGCGGCGGGCTGCTCTCGCGCCAGTACGAAGTGGATTTTGCCGCCGCCGGCGATGACCCGGACGCGATCCAGGCCGATGGCGGTAGGGCAGTGCGGCCGCCGCCGCAGGGCGTGTTCGACCCGACGGGTCTGCTTGATCTTCCGGTCGTCGATGACACTCCGCCAGCATCTATCGATCCCTCGATTATCGGGGAGGAACGGCTGCCACCTGTCGCCGGCGGTCCGCGGATTCCGCCGGACCAGTTACCAACTTCATCGGAAAGGTCCGGGGATGGCAGGTATGGCGTGGTTTCACGGTTGGGTGGATTGAGGAGTGGCAGTGTTTCGCGTGGGGAATTAATGGCACAGAGCGCGGTAATCGCCGTTGCATATGGCGGTTCCCAACCGGTTGAATGCCGAGTCGACGGCTTTGAGCTTGTGCTGCTCCGGAATCGCCAGGACCCGGTGAGTGTCATCAATCGTGGTGGCGCTCTCGATGCGAGGGCGGAGTCGCTTCGCAATCGTGCGATGCCCGGTGATTTGGTTCTTATCAACAACGTGAACACCGATTGTGCGATCGATGGTGCAACGCATTCCCTGCCGGGGTCGGCGCTGGTTTATTGGGTGAAGTAGTCTGATAGTCACCTGTAAGCTTGACTCGTTGCCCGAGGAGCGCTGGTCTTCAGTCGGGCTCGGTGGCGCATGTCACGCGTTGGGGAGATGAGCGACGGGAGTTCAGGAGCTGTGACCGTGGCTCGAATTGAAGTCACTGTCCCCAACTTGGCAACTAAGTCACTTCCCCCAAATTGCAACTGCCAAATCGGTGGAGTGGGCCATGGCTCGGCACGGCCACAGACCCGGGAACGGCCATCGGCCGTCTCGCCACGCTCAAGGAAATTGCGTGGCGTACCCGTATCTGGCCGTCTTCGAAGTCTCGCAAATCACTTGATCCAACCTCATGGCCCTCGGCCAGCTACTCCTGCTGGTATTCAGAAAGCCGTATGTGCCGCTCTGCCGGGCGGAAGCGGTCGATTTGGAGACGCCTGTCCCGCGATTAGGTAGCATTCGGCCAATTTCAATGGGCTTAATTCATGTCACTGGCTGAAAATCTGTACGAGAAGCTGACCAACGAAGAGGACGCGCGCCTGTGCCGCGACATCGACGAGAAAGCCTGCCGCGAATCGCCGCGCAGCTTCTTCTACCTCCTGGCAAGCTACTTCTTCACTAAACTGGGCGATGCGATCGCGAGTCCCAAAACCACGCTTGCATGGTTGACTACAGCAGTCGGTGCACCCGCTTTCGTGCTCGGCATGCTGGTGCCGATCCGCGAATCGGGATCGTTGATCCCGCAGCTGTTCATCGGCGGCATCATCCGGCAGCTCAGCGTGAGAAAGTGGGTCTGGGTGGCTGGCAGCGCTGTTCAGGGCGTTTGCATCGTCGCTATCGGATTCGTCGCGTTCGCTCTCGAAGGCGCAGTCGCAGGCTGGGCGATCCTGGCCCTCGTTACGTTGTTCAGTCTCGCGCGCGGTTTCTGTTCCGTGTCGGCAAAAGACGTGCTCGGCAAAACGATTCCGAAGAAGATCCGCGGCCAGTTGACCGGCTGGTCCGCCAGTGCCGCCGGCCTGCTGACGATCGGTGTAGGCGTGGTTCTTATGATGCCCGTGGCGAGACTCGGCGAGACCGAGTTGATCGGCGCGCTGCTGGTCGGCGCGGGCCTACTGTGGGTGATCGCGGCCGCGGTCTACTCGCTGGTCGCGGAGTATCCCGGCGAGACCGGCGGCGCGCGCAGCGCCGTCGAAGCGCTCAGGAAACTTGACATCCTTCTCACCGACAAGCCGTTCCGGCGATTCGTCGCAACCCGCGCCCTGCTGATGTGCTCCGCGCTGAGTGCGCCGTTCTATGTCGCCCTCGCGCAAGAAAATCTCGGGTCCGCGGCAGCGGTGCTCGGTGCTTTCGTCGCAGCGGCCGGCCTTGCGTCACTGTTGAGTGCTCCGCTATGGGGGCGGTTCGCGGACCAGTCGAGCAGGAAAGTCATGGTGGCCGCCGCGCTGCTGACGGCGTCGATCGGGCTATTGACGTTCGGCGTCGAATCATTGGCGCCCGGGCTGAGCCGCACCGCATGGTTCCTCCCGATTGCCTACTTCGCGCTTAGCATCGCGCACAGCGGGGTGCGCGTCGGCCGCAAAACCTACGTTGTCGATCTCGCCAGCGGCAACAAGCGCACCGACTACGTCGCGATCAGCAACACCGTCATTGGTGTACTGCTGCTGGTTGTCGGCAGCGTCGGCGCGCTCGCGCCGTGGATCGGCAACGCGGGCGTTATCGTGCTGCTCTCCGTCATGGGCCTCTGCGGCGCGCTGCTCGGCATGAGCCTACCCGAGACCGTGGAAAGCTAGTCCATGCTCGAACATTCAACATTGGGGTCAGAGTAAAAACTGCCGCCGTTGACTTTCAGGCCGCATCGGACGCACCGCCGACACCTGCACATATCGAGCACAAGAACTGGACGCCGCCGAAGTCCTCAGGCGTCGCAGGTGATCGCCCGCAACAGGCCGTGCCGGAGTTGAAGCAATCGAGCCGCCCTGTTTCGCAAAAGCGGAAGTTGTACTACCAGCTCGCGAGCAGCGGAAATCGCCGCCCTTGATACGACACCGCGCCAAGATATTTGATGTCAACTATCTACCGGGTCGCAGCGATAGTCAGCGGCCGTAATCAGCCAGGCAAGTCCCCGTGCCGATTACGGTACCGGCGCGCTTGTAACCGGCGGTCATAACGTGCCCACTGCGACGATGCGCTGGCTCCAGTAACCGAGTGGCGGATAGGGTCCGCTCCTGGACATGGATGCCGGGAATTCAAAATACTGTTTGGTGGTCACGGAAGCCGGAGTGCCTTTCTCCTCCTTGCCATGGCCGTGGTACATCTTGTACTGGATTACATTACCGTTCGGGTCACGTGTGACCTCGGTCACTGTCGCCATGTGATTGATGTTGTTTGGCGTACTGGGCGCGGCGAACAACTGCTCCAGGCCGAGCGTCGACAGCGGCCGCCCGCGCGAGAACCACACAACGGCGCCGGGCCGGATGAGACTCCGGTGATCCAGCAAGTCCTGCGGCAAATCGGCGACACCGGGTGCATCGTCATAATAGATCGGCGTGAGGCGACCCCGGTCCGCATACCACCTGGCGACAGTGCGCGACGACCGGTAGGGCACATTGAACTGCACAACGTTGTGTCCCCCTTTGACGTATGGACGGACGCCAGCCGGGGCGGTCAGTTCGCTCGCCGCGTCCGGGCACGCGGCCGCTACAGCGCTGGACAAACGCAGGAAGTTACCTGAACAGTCTCGCCATTCCTGCGGTGCGCTGCGGTTGTAGGGTATTTTCTGTGCCTCGAGATCGCTCACAATCGGGCGCAGTATGTCGGCCATATCTCGCACCTGACCATTGCACATCGAGTAGTGTGACTTGTTGCTCAACGAAACCGTTGGGGGCGGTGGCGGGATGATCTCGGGCGGCGGTGGCGACGGTTTGGGTTCGGGAGTCGTTGTCGTGCAAGCCATAGGCAATGCCAGTACCAGTAGCATGGGCAACATGACCCTCTGTTTTGTTATTTGCTTTACTCCCACCACCTTTGTGTGCCGTGTATCCGCTGCACGCTATTTGTTCAACATAGTGCGCGAAGACCACAGCGATAGCTATCGGGTTGCGGAAAAGCCAAAAAATAGGATGCGTTTTTGAGTCGGCATGCGATTTCCCCGACCTTTGCCACGCCGCCGGGTTTTATTGCTTAGTCGGATTTGCCGGCTGTCACGACCGCGGCGGGTCGGGTGGGTCTTCTGCGGATGTGGTGTTCAATTGCGCGTAGTAGTCCTCGCGAAAGCTGCGCAACAGCGCCTCGATCTGACTGGCGCCGACGCGTTCATGGGTCAGCGCTTCACGCGCCAGGTCGAGACTTGCCTCGAGGTTCTCCGATATAGCCAGACTGGCACCGAGCTGGCGCAACACCCGGCACTGATGCGCGGTTTGTCCCCGGGCCAGAATTGTGACTTCGGGATATTCGCGGTGTAGCGCTGCTACGATGCTCTCAGTGGCCTCGAAGTCGTTGACGGTAACGATCACGAGTCTCGCATCGGCCATGCCCACGGAGCGAAGCACGTTGGGCTTTCGACCGTCGCCGTAGAAAATTTGATGGCCGTTGGCGCGTTCGCGCAGAACCAGTGTTGAGTCATGATCGATTGCAACATACGGCATGCCCGTCGACATCAGGATCTTTGCCGATACGCCGCCCGACACGGCCGAAACCAACGAGACCTACAGGGGCCTTGGTCGGTTTTTCATGGTCTTCAGGAGCCGCTCGCCTGTCAGCCGATGCCAGGCGCTGCGCCAGGGCCGCGAGCGGCGGCGTCACGAGCATGCTCAGTACCACGACGAGCAACAATTGCTGGAACAGTTTCGTTTCAAGCAACTCGGCCTGGAAAGCATAGCCGAACAAAACCAGGCCGAACTCGCCGCTCTGCGCGAGCAATAAGGCCACCGCGGCAGCGGTCCTTGCGCGCAGGCCAAAAGCCATTGCCAGCGGCCACAGGACGAGAATCTTGATGACGATCAGAGCAACGAGCAGGGCGAGCGTTGGAACGGGTTCCGCGACAAACAGTCCCAGCTCGAGAGACATGCCCATGGACATGAAGAACAGTCCCAGCAACAGACCTCGAAAGGGCTCAATTTCGGCGACTATTTCGTGACGCAAGGGCGAATCGGCGATCAGCAGGCCGGCAATGAATGCACCCATCGCCATTGACAGTCCCAGATGCTCGGTAAGCAATGCGCTGCCAAGCACGAGCAGCACCGCCACAGCGGTAAATATCTCCTTACTTTCAGTCTGCGCGATGCGGTGCAGTAGCGGCTGTAACAGAAAGCGGCCGCCAACAACCGCGGCCGCAAGGATCGCGACGGCTTCGACCAGGGCGAGCGCAATGTCGGCGCCTATGGTGAAATTCTGCATCGCAAGTAGCGGTATGAGCGCCAGCAGCGGCACCACGGCAAGGTCCTGAAACAGCAACACCGACAGCGATGCACGGCCATACTCGGAGTGCAACGACCGTCGTTCGGCAAGCAGTTGCAGGACGAAGGCTGTTGAGGACAACGCAAGCGCGGGGCCGATGATGACGGCCGCTCGAAAGGCGACATCCAGCAAAAGGTAGGCGACAGCCGTGATCACCACTGCTGTTGCCAGTACCTGCAACGTTCCGAGCCCGAATACGAGGCGCCGCATCAACCAGAGTCTCGACGGCTTGAGTTCGATACCGATGACAAACAGGAGGAGTACGACACCCAGTTCCGCCAGCCGGCCAATCTCGGTGACGTTATCGATCAGCGCCAGGCCCGATGGCCCGACCACGACTCCGGCGACGAGAAAGCCCGGAACCGCGCCAAACCCCACCGCTCGGAACAGCGGTACCGCCACCACTGCCGCGCCCAGCAGGATTACGATGTCGAGAACATAGTTGGCGATCATGGCGAAAACTTCGAAGTTCGACCCGTACAGAATATAGCCTTTAGGACTCCCCGTGTCTTTGCTTTGGCATGGCGCGGCACGCAGAGTTTTACGCGGCCACAATCCCGGCGGAGGCAACAGATCGATGCTGGCATGGGTGTGGCTCCGGGGACAGTTCAGGCAAGGGCTTGCGCCGCGCGAAGACCGCCTTTTCGGAAGCGCGAAAATCCGCGGCAGAGTAAAAACTGCCCCGCTATTTTTTTTGACCCCCGTTGCTAGTCCGCGGCAACGGGGCGATAGGTCTCGTCGAATTCCCGCCTTGCAATTCGGTAGATCTCATTGAGCTTCGGCAGCGGCGAGACAAGTCTGTCTCCCTCCCGGGCAAGCTGTTCCGAGCCCCACGGCGCTATGATGAAAAAATCCTCGCCGACATTGATTGTATCGAGCAGTTCGCCGTCGATCTCGATCGCGAGGATACGGCCATTGGGCTTGTATTTTTTCCACCGCTCGTCGATGTCTTCCACTGCCGTGTAGAGCTGTTTCATCTTGTCCTCGCCGACCAGGTATTTCTCCCCGGCGGCGGTGAGATTTTTGACGAGATAGTCGCCGTTTTTGGCGGTGTTGGTGGTTTCCTCGCCATCGCCGGTTTTGGAAACGATGATTTCGCCTGGCCTCGCCGGCCTCGCATGCACTGGCTGGAACTTCTCGTACTCGCAGGCTTTGTTCCTGATCAGCGGCATTACCTCCGACATCAACCTGCTCTGTGTCACCGGCAGCTCGGCCGTCAGGTCCTGCAGCACGTCGCGCAGTGCTTCGGCTTCCTGTTCCTCTTTGTGTTCCAGCAGGGACTTCAGATCCCTTGCAAGGCTGACCAGTTTCCAGTTGCTCCAACCGCGGTCGAGGATTGCGTCGATGAGTTTTTGCGCTTCCGCGACGTCACCCCGGAAGAAGGCCAGCGTTGCTCTGGTCGCATCGATCCATTCGTCGCCGCAATCCAGCGACAGGGCTCTGTCGATTGCGGCGCGCACGGCAATCGCACATTCTTTTGCCTCCGCCTTGTCGGCCGCGCGGTCTCTCTCGCTCAATGTGATGAGCAGCTTGTGGGCGCAGTAGTATTGATTGAGGTCGAGTTGCATGCCGCGGCGATAGGCATCGATGGCGCGGCCACAAAAACGCCGCTTTTTCTGCCGGCTGCGCTCGTCGCGGGCGAGTTCGCGATAGCGGCCACCCAGTGTGCCGAGCCGTTGCGGTGTCTCGCCATGGGTTTTGATGACAGTCTCGATCAGTGCCACCGCCTCCTGCAGGCGATCCAGTTTGCTCAGCGCATGGGCCTGTTGCTCGTAGAAAAAGGGGTCCTCGTGGCGTACCTTTTCCGGCAATGAATCGATCAGGTCGTACAGTTCACTCCAGTGCAGGCGATCCCTGACGACAGGAATCAGATCGCGCAGCGCATACCCGGGCAGCTGGCCCAGGAGATTGTCTTTGACGAGCGCGCGCAGCGCCTCTTTCCTGCCGCTGGTCGCGCTGAGGCGCGCCTCGGCCAGCCTGCGCTGGAACTCGAAGATCTCGGAGTAAACCTCCTTGAGCTTGCGCGAGCTGCGATCCGCGGGTGAGCTGGAGTGTGTGAGTTCGAAGACCGGCCCGACCGAGTCGCACAGCGGGGGAATGCCGCGCACGAGCGCTTTCTCGATTCGCTCGTAGTCGGCGTCGGCCGGCTCCGCGGGCGGTCCCGGGTACATTAGCTGCGTGATCTGGGCCAGGTCGAAAAGCGGGTTGGCCCAGTCGGCGCGCAGCAGGATGCAGCCGCGCTCGCGTGCGGCGTGGCGCACGCCCGCCTCGTAATAGACGTTGCCATTCGGGATGCTGATATCGGCCAGTACCAGGTCGGCATGCAGTAGCTGCTCCAGCATGTCCTTGACGATCATCGATCCAGTCTGATTGTCGGCGCGTATCGGCAGGTAGCCGAGGGTCGACAGTGCGCCCGATATGGCGCGTTCCCACAGCGCGTCGAAGTTAACTTCGGTGGGGCCGTTGGCGGGTTTGACGCCGGTGGGTTTTATGCCGAACGGCATCGCGACGAAAGCGACCTTCCTTAGCCGCAGCGATGAATTCGAACGCCCGTTATTATTGTCAGTCATTGTACGGCGGCCTTTGTGGTAGCTTCGAAGCAGAGTTGTTGCCGGAGCGTGGGGACAGGCCTATCGGGCCAGTCAGGGAGGAGCGCCTGACATTCTCGCATCGGTGACTGTTCCACCCAGACATATAGTCCAACGTGCTCAAAAATCAAGCAGTGACCGGTGGCGCCGGGCGGAGTAAAAGTCGAATAAATGGGGTCAGAGTAGTTATTGCACCACCGTCTTTTTACTCTGACCCGGTTTATTGCGGCTGTTATCATGGCCGGCAAAATAATCCAGACAGTATGCAGTATGGAAAAGTCTCCAATCGCCCGTTTCTACGGGGAGCTTAAACGGCGCAAGGTGCTCCGCGTCGGAGCTGTCTATGCCGTGGTCTCCTGGGTAGTGGTGGAGATCGCCTCGGTGATGTTTCCGGAACTGTTGCTTCCGGACTGGAGCGTGCGCCTGGTGATCGCCCTGCTGGTGATGGGTTTCCCGGTCGCGTTGGTGTTGGCCTGGGCGTTCGATCTGAAGCCGGAGGGCATTCGGCCGGATCCGGGGATCGCGGAAGAACCGGCGGATGCATCCCCCGCGAAAGAGGAAGAAATCCCGCTGCCGCCGCAGGAAGGCTTCGACTCCATCGCCGTTTTGCCTTTTCTCAATCTCAGCAACGACCCGGACAACGAATATTTCAGCGACGGCATTTCGGAAGAACTGCTCAATCGCTTGTGCAAGCTGCCGCAACTGACCGTTGCCTCGCGTACGTCGTCATTCTCTTTCAAGGGAAAAGACGTCGACATGGGTACCGTCGCCAGCAGTCTTGGCGTGGACGCCATTTTGGAAGGCAGCGTCCGCCGTTCGGGCGACAGGGTGCGGATTTCCGCCCAGCTGATCGACGGCCGCTCGGATCGTCACCTGTGGTCGGAGAATTACGATCGCGAACTGACGGACGTGTTCACGGTGCAGGACGAAATCGCCAAGAACATCGTCGATGCGCTCGAGCTCAGCCTGACCCCGGCGCAACGGCAGCTGATAAAACGGGAAGAAACCACCACCAACATCGATGCCTACGACTTCTACTTGCGCGGGCGCTATTTCGTGGAGCGCGGCGACGTCGATACCGGGCAGAAGATGTTCGAAAACGCCATCGGGATTGACGAGAATTATGCACTGGCCTGGGCCGGCGTCGCGGACTGTCATTCGTGGCGCTGCATGTGGTACGAGGTCTCGCCCGAAAGCAAGAAAATGGCGGATGAATGCAGCATCAAGGCGCTGCAACTGGCGCCCGGGCTGGCCGAAGCCCATGCGTCGCGCGGCTACGCGCTGATGGCCAATGGTAAATACGCCGAGGCAGAGATCGAGTTCAACATCGCGATTGAGCTCGACCCGCAACTCTACGAGGCGCACTACTACTCCGGCCGCGCTTACTTTTCGCAGGGTAAGTTTCGCGAGGCCGCCGATGCGTTCGAGCAGGCGAGTACGGTTCGCCCGGATGATCCCACCTCGGCCGCATTACGATGTACGGCACTCAGGTCGCTGGACGAAAAAAACGAGCTCGCCGCGGCCGGGAAGAAATGCCTCCAGACTTTCGAACGCCACCTGGCGCTGAATCCGGACGATGCGCTGGCCTGGTCGCGCGCCGCGGTGGATCTGGTACTGTTCGGCGAAACCGAAAAAGGCCTTGAATACGCCGACCGCGCTTACAAGCTCAGTCCTGATTTTGTCCGCTACAACGTCGCCTGTACGCATGTTCTGGCCGGCAAGATCGACCACGCTCTCGCATTGCTGCAACAACACGCGAAGAAAGGCGCCGTGCAGAAGGACTGGCTTGCCCAGGACAGCGACTGGGACGCGGTGCGCGACGATCCCCGGTTCAAGGCGATCGAAAAGATAGTCGGGTAAGCGCCGGGTGGTTGGGCGACGCGGTGAGAATTGCCCGCTACGGTCGTTTTGCTCTTGATCTGCCTTCCGGACGCTGCCATCGGAGAAAGCGTTACAGGCCGTGTATTTTTTGCGCTGGACTACACCTTCGTCCTGAATCTCGTCTTTTTCCCGGCCGGTGCCGTCTTCTTGTTCTGGCGCTGAAAAGCCATGGGCCTCCCGGGCGGCGGCGACAACTGGAGCGATAGCATTCTCTTTAGTCCTCGCGTGTATCGTGATTTGCCGGCGGACGCCCGCGCAGCACGCCAGACGACTGGCAACAATATCGATGACAGTAACTGCCAGCCTCTAGATCAGAGTGCTACTCAGAAAGGGGTGACGCCGGCATCGATAAAGTGGACAGTTGAGTTAAGCCCGCATTGTTCGGGTCTTAGGCAGTGTGGTGAAAGGTCCCCGGTTAGAGTAGTTCACCGTATTGTTCTGAATCCCTCACCACCCCAAACTACTGCCCGGTAGCAAGGTCCAATTTCATCGCTGCATTCAGAGGAATGTACAGCCAGCAAGAGTATATTTTGTCCATCCATATCCACAACTTTCCATCTGTGGGCCAGAAATTCGTATGCTTTACCATCCACGATGGCCCATAAATAGGTCCCACCGCTTCCGCCCCACAGCGATGCTGCAGTCGAACAGGAAAACTGCGAGGCATCGACGATTTCTTCCGGCCGGCCATCACCCGTCAAGTCATGCAACGTGGTAGTTTTCTCAGTGGAATCAAACTCCCCTTCATCGAGGCCTTTGCATTCGCTTATGGCCTTCTGAAAGATCGCTGTTGCAGCAGCCTCGTTCTCACTTGCGATCGCAGCAAGCGAAAAACACAAAAGAACCAGAACGATTGTCATTGTCAATTTCATCTCGTAGAGCTCCTCAATAAGGCCTGAAGTTCATTTTGAAGCGCAATTGTGCAAAGTTACCATAGTTGATTGATTGCGATTTTCCAGACGCGCAATCATCGATGGTGTCAACCAATGCGAAAGTGCGTTAGATAGACTCATCTCTTGAAAAGAATGCTTTAGGGCGTGATAAGAAGGTCGCTTGGTAACCGCCGTCTCGATGGAAATCGCTGAGGACTGGCAGACCTCCGACAAACGGTATCTGACTTCCAACGACCAGGACGCAATCAGAGGGAAACCCAATTTACAGAAAGGGTGTTGCTTGATCTGTCAATCTAACCACCGGTGCGAATGGCGTTTGATAATTTGAGTCTTAAGTGAATATTGCGTTTGTTTTACTAACACGCAAGACATCGTGGTCCACGATGTAGCCTGTTTTGCTAAAACAAAAAACGACTGGAGATGAAGAAAATGAAGGAGCAATTGCTATGCTCTGTGGTGCAATCATCTGTGAAAAGAAAAACGTCCTTTCTCTTCATGGTACTGGTCATGCTGAGCGCTTCATATCAGGTCGGGACGCATGAAGCATTTGCCTCACAATCGGATTTACAGGTCGATCGGCTGGCAAAGGTCATCTCCCCTCCACGTCTATCGGATCATGAACCCGGTATCCACATTGAAGCCTGCGAACCAACGCAATCGCCGGGCATCAACGCGGTGGAGGGCGAGGACTACGAGTGCGGCGTCTTCACCGTGCCCCAGAACTGGGACGAGCCGGACGGCCCATATCTCGACCTGGCCTTTGTCATGGTCAAGGCGACTGGCGAAGAGCCTGCGTCCGATGCCCTGATCTTTCTGGCCGGCGGTCCTGGCCAAAGTGCAATGACCAAACCCATTGATGGCTATCAGCGTCTGCAGGAAAACCACGACATCATCCGCTTGGACCAGCGCGGCACGGGATTCAGCCAGCGCCTGGGCTATGAAGAGTGCCTGGTCTTGGCCCTGCAGAATGATGCGCCGCCGGCCCAGATCGAAGCCTTGCAAGCAGCGTCCTTCAATCCGTTGGCGGAAGGTTCAACGCCGCTGACCCTGGAAGAGCTAGACATCCCGGTGCTCAACGAGATCTGCTGGGCGCAATTTACCGAACAGGGGCTCGATCTCAGTCAGTTCACGACCGCGGCCAGTGCTCGCGACGTGGTGGAACTCCTCAAGGCGTTGGACTATGAGGGCTTCACGCTCCACGGCGTCTCCTATGGCACACGCCTGGCCATGACGATCATGGCTCAACTGCCCACATACGACGACGCGCCGGCACTGCGTTCCGTGGTCCTGGATTCAGCCTTTCCGCCTTCCATCTACACGATCGCCGCGTTTCCGCGCAAAGATCACGACTTCATGCTGCAGCTGCTGGCGGAGTGCCGGGCGGATGCCGGGTGTCGCCAGGCGTACCCCAATTTGGACGTGCGGCTGGCTGCGTTGCTAGACAGGCTTGAGGAAGAACCGCTCACCGCCAACGGGGAGACGGTCACGCTGGATGATGTCGTTGAGCAACTGGGGATGGTCGACGCCTCTCAGGCCGCCTACCTGCCCAAGATGATCGTCGAATTGGAGGCGGGTCTGTTGGATACCTATCTGGCGCTGCGCGATGGGATTGTTGGGGCCGATTCCCCTCAAAACTATGCGGGCGATCTCGACCGGAGCGACCCGGTGCAGGCCTTTATCGGCGATGTCTATGATGCCCTTGGCGGCGGCGTTTCAGGCTTGGAAATGATCGTCTATCTCAATTTTTCCCTCGTCGATGAGGATCCGCTGGCAGCCCTGCAGACCCTTGTCGAGGAAGCCTTTAGCGGCGAAACAGGCGATCAACTCAATGCAAAACTGGCAACGCTGACCGCCGAGGCGATCGCTGAATCGCCTTACGTCGCACAGATCCAGGCAGACTTCGCGGCTGAGATGGGCATGGGCGATCCCGAGGAATTGGCGAGACTTGAATTGGCCAAACAGCGTCGATCCGTTGCCGGCAGGGTCGCTCAGCCATTCTTCAACACCATTCACTGCGTCGAAGACATCCCGTTCGAGCGCTTCGAGGATGCCGTCAACAGCTATCACGACCTGGCCTTCCCGCAATTGAGCAATCTGGCATTATCGCAAACGATGGCAGACCTTTGTCGTAACTGGCCTGTGGCAGCGGCGCCCATCCAGGTCAAAGACCCGGTGAGCAGCACGGTGCCGACGCTGGTCTTGCAAGGCGCATACGACAGGAGGACGCCGGTCTACACGGGCAAACGTGCCGCCCGCGAACTGGAGAACAGCACCTATGTCCTTGTCCCGCAGATTGGGCATGAGGTTTGGACTTACGCGGGCGACTGTGTGGGCCAGATTGCCGGCGCCTTCATCCAGGATCCGGGCGCTGACCTTGATCTGAGCTGCCTGGACGCGCGACAACCGCAATGGGTATTGCCACGCGACAAATGATGGCAACCCCGAATGGTTGATGGTAGAAATCAATCCGCATGGTGTCGGGAGACTTCTGTGACTTTCCAAGAATTAATGTTATCCGGACACTGAAAGCGTTCGCCATCTGCATGGCGATGAGCTTTCCGATGGCCATTTTTGCACCACAGGATGCTTCCGCCAAGAGTATTATTAATGACCACGCCTGCGGTAACGCTAACCATCAATGCGCATGAAGCCAAGTGCAATGATGCCAAATCCACTGCCGGCTATTGGTCGATGGCTGCCCGCCAGGCCCTCAATTCTATCTACGTTTGAATGACCGCTAATGACCGCTAATGACCGGTAAGCAGCCAGTCGAGTGATAAACTGCTGAAAGAATGCTGCTGACCCTTCCCGGACGGTCATTTCAGACAGACAGAATCAATTTCTGGTTAGCCCTTCCTGACATCATGAAGATCAACGCATGATCCTCCGACGTATTTCAGAAAACGTAAGATCACAGAATTGGTTCGCGGTGGCGGTCGAATTTATCATCGTTGTTGTCGGCGTGTTTATGGGCTTACAGGTTCAGGATTGGAATGAAGCGCGCAAGGAGCGCGTCGAAGAGCACGGTCTGCTCAGCCGCCTTCATGTGGAAACACTGGAACTACTCGAGACACAGCGCGAAGAGTTGATGGGTCTGAATGAGCGGGCCGGCGTATTGATGGGTGTCAATCCCGTACTGTTTTCGCAGGAGCCATTGCGCGTCATTTCCGACCTGGAGTGTCGTCATATTGTGGCGTCACACGTCTTTAGACGGTCGCCGGACGAACTGCCAGTTCTCGATGAGATGTTATCCACCGGGCGGTTTGACGTGTTGCAGGATGAAGACATCAAAGAGCATTTGCGTAATTACGTGTTATTTCGCGGGCGCGCACGCGCTTTCTATGAGGAAGCTACCAACGAGCTATTTCGATTACACAGCCGATTCCCAGATCTCATAGCAATCGGTCGGGTGCCAATAGAAGCCGGGCTTGTCGGGGGTTGGACTACACTAAGCGGCGAAGGATTCCGATGGGACCGTGTTTGTGACGGCGAGAAGATGCGAGCAAGCCAGGCCTTTCTCAACGAGTATGTCGATAACCTGAGCCGAATCGGATCAATGATCCTGTTTACCGAACAGCGTCAGGAACATTTGGAAGAACTCGAGTCCGCGCTATCTGCGCGGCTCGGCGTTACAGCAATTTCGGGATCGCAGGAGTAAGTTCACTTTAGACCTGAGTATCCGCTTCTGGCCGAAAGCAGCGTGCTAGAAAAACTGACGATTGAGTTCTGAGCCGCCGCTCTTAGGAAAAGCAGACTTTCGATCCAAATGGCAAGTGAGGGTCAGGACTTGCCGCCCGAAAATTCAAGGCATACAAAATTCAATGAACTAGCGCTGCAAAAAGCCTGTAAGTGCCGCCTACCTGGACTGGCGGGCCCTCACTTGCAACGAGTCTTTGTCGTCACGCAGTTCCAGGCGATCGCCATCGATACGATAGGCGGTGCCACGTTCAAGGGCCTGCAGGAAGAGTGTTTCCTGGGTCATGATGTCCTCGGGACACAGTTTCCTGGTTGACGCAGGTTTGCCGATACTGATCGCTCGGCCATCCGCGGAGTAACTTGAATGATAGCTGTTGCACCCCGCCAATCCGGCAAGACCGCCCGCGTCGTCAAATTCCACCGTCAGCGAAGTTGCATTGATCGTGCTGACCACACCCTTGCGACCATTGTTGTAACCGGTGACGGTCCACTGCGTGCTGGCAAGGTCCTGCGACCGGGCATTGAAGCGTGCGAGGAGCTCGCCGTCCTCGTCGACAAGCAGCAAGTCGCCGTCCTCAAGCCTGCCGCCGCGCGCCTGTCCGAGCGCATCGGTGAATCTCGATGCCTGCTGCATGATGGGGTCCGGGCAGGCCATCATCGTGCCGGCAAGCTCGCCGATGCGGATGCCATCGTCCTCGAAGGAGTAGGTCCCACGAAACCGGTTGCAGCCGTCGGTGCCAGCCAGCTGCCCGTCCTCGAACGCGAGGGTGATACCGACGTCGTCGAGGAGGTCCAGGGGTGGCAACGCCTTCAGAACCCAGGCACTGCCGGCGAGCGATTCAGATGTGAGGTCCGAGGCCATCGCGGAAACAAGGTTGATCAATAGCAGCGCAATGAACGCTGTCCGCATTAAAAGCCGCACATAATTCTCCCGTTGCCATGCTAGTCAATCTTGCGAAACCTGAGAACTTCCGTGCCGTTGCCGTCCAGCAGCGCCAGCGTCAATTCATTGCGATGCCAGCTCGCGACTTTTTCCAGAGCTGCTGACCAATGAGCCGTTACGCGACCATCGTCGCAATCCGGCTGTGCGGTTCCGCTCGTCATTGGACCAAGCCGCAGCTCCTGCGGGCCGATGTGCAGGATTTTGCCGCTGAACTCGCCGCAGCCTGTGTTGCCAAGGTAGGCGCTCCGGGAGACATTAAACTCTATGTAAGGGTGCTCCGGCACACTTGCCGGGTCGAAGGCGTTGCTGCCCGGATCGTCCATTCGCACCAAGGCCCAGATATCGTGGATTGCCAGGCGGGAGTCCGGCGTCTTGTCGATGACCTCGACGAGGTCGAACTGAATCGACGACGCATCCGCGGGCACCCGTTCCGGGGGCAGTGGGGTTTCACGAACGCGCAGCCGATAGAGGTAACCGGGCCTGTATTCGAAGCCCTGTATTTGCCAGTAAAAATTCTGCCACTTGCCCTCAGGCTGGCCATCGCGCCTGATCTGCAAACAACTCATTGGCGCCATGCCGACGCAGGGCACGCGAGAACTGTTGACCTCATAAATCACTTCTTTAGATGGTTCCATGGAATGGACCTTGCTGCACGCTAACAGCGCGCCAGCGAATATCACGGCAACTGCGAAGCGCAGACGGCAAAATGAGCAAAGGAAATCTGGCTGCATGTTTGGTGCTGTGTAGAGGGCGGAACGCATTCGACGCCGACATTATGCTGGAAAATTTCATCATCATACGAGATCAAGGGCCGGGGGCTACTCGAAACGGGTGCCGTTTGTTCAGCATTCGTGGGTGCCGTTACTGAAACCTATATAAATTTTTGCACTTCTCCTCGGCGGCAAGTCCCGACCCCAATCCGCCACTCACGAAAGGCTGGTTCTGACTGCGGATTCAACTGGTCAACGCAACACATTGAGCAAAGCGTTCGGTCGGTGTTCGGAAGTTTAACGTCTTCCTTGGCCGCTCGTTAAGCTGGCGAGCAACAGCGTTCAGTCGGTTTTGGTGCACGTTCGACAGATCCATTCCCTTCGGGAAGTACTGTCGCAAGAGTCCATTGGTGTTCTCGTTTGAGCCACGCTGCCAAGGCTGTTGTGGGTCGCAGAAGAAGACATCGATGTCGGTAGCGAGACTGAAGCGTTTGTGGGCAGCCAGCTCCTTGCCACGATCCCAGGTTAAAGACTTGTATAGCTCTCTGGGCAACTTGTGCGCGTGCTTGATCAGCGCGTTGATGACGGTCTCGGTGTGTTTGCTGGGTACTTTGACGAGCATCACGTAGCGCGTGTGCCGCTCGACCAGTGTTGCGATCTGACTGTTGTTACTGCCGAAGAACAGATCGCCTTCCCAATGGCCGGGCACGGCACGGTCTTCCGCTTCAGCTGGCCGTTCGCTGATCGAGACGGTATCGAGTATCCGGCCGTGGTTATCCTTCTTCTGCGTGTGGTGGCGTGATCGCCTCATACCTCGAGTGCGGCGTAGATGCTGCAACAGCTCGCGCTTCAGGGCGCCGCGGGCCTGGATATACAGACTCTTGTAGATCGTCTCGTGGGACACTTGGAACTGCTCGTTGCCCGGATACTCATGCTTCAGCCAACCGGCAATCTGCTCAGGCGACCATGCCATCTTTAGCTTCAGGGTCACCACACGCGCCAGCGCCGGGTGCTCGACCAGTTTACAGGTCTTGGGTCGCTTCGCTCGCGCCCAGGCCGACTGGTCAGCCTTGTTCGCCCGGTAGCGTCGCCGGCCGTGATTGCGGCTGATCTCCCGGCTTATCGTTGAAGGTGCTCGTCCGAGTTCGGCTGCAATCGAGCGCAGAGACCGGCCGACGACTATGCCGCGCGATATCTCTTCTCGTTCCGATAGTGACAGCGACCTGGATGACCGCCTTCTCTTTGGCGGGCGGATGCCACCGGTCTGCGACAGTATGTTCTGAATCGATGTATGACTGCGGCCGAAGTGACGACCGATCTCATTGAGAGACTCGCCTTTTCGCCAGCGATCCCACATCAACGCCTTGTCTGCTTCGCTGTAGTAAATCCTCGTCGGGTATCCCATCTGCAACATCCTCCTCTACGGTGATAGAGTCTAGGTGTTGCATCGACCGATTGAGACCGCAACCGAAACCCGCCATTCACCTGAATGTATACGCAACGGCTGGTAATGACCCTTTCCAGACACCCGCCTACCTGTTTTCCTCAGAAGCCGACCTCCCTGAGTAGATCCCCGAATTGACGGAATCGCGTATCGGAGAATTATTGATCTTGCGAAAAAGGCAAACTTGACGAAAGTCAGGGGCGCAATGCCACCGGTCCTTGCTTCCTCCGCGACGTTCGAGCGCCACGAAGGATGCGGGATCGCCTGGCTGCCGGTATGCAACAGGGTTCTGTGATCGCGAAAACAATACGTTGGCTGCAAACAGGCGGGGACCGATGCGTAATTGACTTTGCACGATCACAAACTGCTGTGCGGGGGCAAACATGTTGAAGAGAATCATATTGCGCATCACGCTCATTATGGCATCGGTATTGCTGTTAGCGCCGCTCGCGTATGCACAGGTCACCCAGACCGATATTCAGAAACTGCTGGCGAGCGACAAGGCCAGCGAGAACTCTTTTGGCTGGTCAGTCGCGATTGACGGAGAGGACGTCCGGAACTCAGTTGGCCAGCGGCACAAGCGTGGCTACACTCATTACTAGCACAGCCAATACTGAATAGGCGGCAAAAACCCGATGGAATACCAGGTTGTCGGTACGCAATGCGAACAGGGACAAGACGATTAATGGCCCTGCAAAGGCTGCATATGGCAGGTGACCAACAATAGATATGTCTTTGTCCAGCTTGACGAGGTAGTCGATCACATCAACGCAGAGAAAAAGCAACAACACGCCGAAAAACCAGACCCGATTCCGCATGAACTGCGTTCGATAGTTATGATCCGCCGGCACGCCCTCCGGAAACAGGAGCGCCATCAGAAAGAAAAGAAGAGTCGAATAGGCCAGCAGGAAAATGAACAACGGATACGTCCACTGCTGCTGATCGGCGAGAACGAACGTAAACCACCAAAATGCGATGGTCCAGATCAGGATCGTTGAGGACCACAATAGCTGCACCCAGGAAACCGTAACGTCACCCCGCAAATGGATGATCCGTACGACGTTTGTCAGAAAAGACGTCACAGACAATCCGATCACGACGGATATGAGTACGGTCAAGTATTCGAAAACCATGCGCTTATTATGCGCTACAGCAGGAGCAATGCCATTAAGATTGGCAAGTTCGGTCGACTGCTATATGGCCGAAAGCGGAATGTCATGGTTGCGCTAAAGCGGACGGTGGAATGGCCGGAATCGGGAGGACCGGGGCAGTTTAGGCACAGTGACCACGACTCAGGCGCAGGCGGTTCGTAATTGAAGTCACTGTCCCCAAATAGGTACGACGATCCCCGGTTCAAGGCGATCGAAGAGATAGTCGGAAGTTGAATAATCAGGGTTGGAGAAAAAGCTGTCTCGGCGATGAGTTTTGTTCCCGATAGCCGTCCCGCCGCGCAAAGCAGATTCCAAAACCAAAAAAATAAGCGCGATGGCGGGTGGGCCGCTCCCGATCAGGTCTGGCTTGCGGAATCGGGCAACGTGGTGCGGATTTTGGCCAGTAATCCGTCCAGGTAGCCATTGTTCTTGGCGGCAATAAACTCACTCCGTTTTTCCAGGAACCGTTTTTCCTGTTCGGTGAGTATCTTGGCGGTCAGGACAAAAACCGGAATGTTCCTTGCGTCATTGACCTCGGGCAGTCTCTCCATGAACTGGAATCCGTCCATCACCGGCATCATCAGGTCGAGCAGGATCAGCGATGGCGGGCTGTCGGCGAGTCGTCGAGCGCCACCCTGCCGTTCTCCGCCTCGCTGACCTGCCAGCCCTCCGCCTCGAGCGTGCGCCGCACCAGTTCGCGGGTCTCGCGCCTCGTCCTCGACCACCAGCGCATGGCCGCCCCGGCTGGCAGTGACGTAGCGCTCGAGCATCGAGCAGGCGCCCGCGGTCGACCGGCTTGGTCAGGTACTCGGTGGCCCCCAGCGCGTAGCCCCATCTCGCTGTCGTCGGACATCGTGACCATGATGACCGGGATGTCGCGGTCGCGTCTCGGCGTCGGCCTTCAGGGCCCGCAGCACCTCCCAGCCGTCCATACCGGGCATCATCACGTCGAGCGTGATCGCGTCGGGGACTGGTCCTCGCGATCGCCAGGCCCTTCGCTTCCGTCGCTGGCGCGTCACGACGCGGTATGCCGGCTCCCTTGCCAGCGTGCGCCCGAGCAGATCGAGGGCGTTCGGATCGTCGTCGATCACCAGCACGGTGGCGTCTCCGCCGCGCGCCTCGGGCGTCAGCTGGGAGCCGGAGCCTCGGCGGTACGTCCCTTCGGCTGTCTTCCTCTTGCGGGCCTCCACGACCACCGGCAGCCGGATCGTGAAGGTCGAGCCCTCGCCCACCGTGCTCTCCACGGTGATGTCGCCGCCCATCATCTGGCAGAAGCGCCGGCTGATCGCAGGCCGAGCCCCGTGCCTCCGTAGTCGCGCGTCGTGGACGTCGGCCTGCGAGAACTCGTCGAAGACGTGATCGAGCTTTTCGGGCGGGATGCCGATACCCGTGTCGGACACCGACATCTGCAGAGCCTCGCCGCCGTCGGCGACGACCCGCCGCGAGACAGCGCGATCGTCCCGTCGCTCGGGTGAACTTGCAGGCGTTGCTGAGCAGGTTGAAGAGCGCCTGGCGGACCTTCGTGACGTCGGCCCGCATCGCTGCCGACAGTTCGAGGATGTCCAACTCGAGCTCGCAGCCGGTTCGTTCTTGCTCGACCAGCGGCGCGATCGTGCGCGACGACGTCGTCGACCATCGCTCGGCGATCGAAGTCTCCAGGTAGAGGTCCGATCTCCATTTTGCCGGCCTCGATCTTCGAGAGATCGAGGATGTCGTTGATGAGCGTGAGCAGGTGGCGCCCGGCGCCGTGGATCTTGTTGGCGTCGGACGCCGAGCTCGGGGCCATCGTCCTCGGCGTCCTCCAGCAGCATCTCGCTGTAGCCGATGATCGCGTTCATCGGCGTGCGGAGCTCGTGGCTCATGTTGGCGAGCCTCTTGCCGTGCCGTCGCCTGTCCTCCCGGTCCGGCTCTGTCGCTCCTCGTGCCGTTTCTTGGCTTCGGCTGGCTCGCGCGTGCCGTGTGCCGGTCCCGGCCCCGCGGCGCGGTTGGGCGGTTCCGTTTCGCCCGCTTCGCGCGGGCGGCTGCTCGGCGGCCGTCGTGGGTTTGGCGCCTTGACGCGCCGCCCGGCGCGTTGGCGTGTCGGGCCTCTTGCCGCGCTCTGGGCCGCCCTCCCGCGGTCGGCGCGTTTGCGTTTCCTCGGTCCGGTGCTCTCGGTCGGACTCGGCGTCGGCGCCTGATCCTGGCCTTGGCTCGTGTGGCCCTCCTGCGGTTCGCGTGCTGCGCCGGTCGGGCCGCCCTCGCGGTGTTCGCCGGGGCTCCGCTGGCCTTGCCGCGGCCCGCGCGCCTCTGCGCCCTCCCCGGTGGCGCGCCTCGGCAGACTACGAATAGTCTGAGCTGCGAGCTGTTCTGCGTAAACTGTTGGCGACGCCCCTGCCCCGGCGTGTCCCCGCCCCGCTTCGCCCTGTCCTCTATCCCCCCCTCTCCCCGCTCGCTCTCGCCCCCGCTGCAGAAAACAGATCGCCGTTGATTGGCGTTGTTCTCGATGATGACGGATCGGAAACAGGATCAACCGGGCACGAGGAAGCACGAGGGGAGACACACTGTGCTCGCGGCCGTACAACGCTCATTCTGGCTGGCATATGTTTCAAAAAATAAACTTTGGCAGGAAACGCTATGCTTGTTGTCACAATCGCCCTGATCCTTATGGCCCCGATGTTGTGCGGCGTCGAGCCCGGTTGTCGCGGGTGCGGTGGACCCCGTGATCATCGGTGGACACCAAAGTGTTCAATCGTTGAAGTGACGCAGCAACGTCTGCGCATCCGTGGATCGGCTCCCTGAACCCTTCGGCAACATTGCGGTCCTGGCATCGCTGCCTATCTCGCCGTGCTGGCAGGACAGAGTTTCATATCTCTCGAGGAATTTGGAAGTGTCAGAGCCATTTTTGTGTGAATGGGTGGATCACGGTGCTTGGGGTAAGCGCGTGGTGTTCCTGCGCCAGTTCACTGGAAGTAGTGACATACAAACGTCGACGCGCACTCCTTGTCCCCCGGCCCCCGTCCCCCGTGCCTCCGGTTCGTCCCGGCCTGTCCAAATAGTCCTGTCCCGTCCAAGACGTGCCCCATAGATCGGAGCCGTGGATAATCGGGCGACCATTTGCTCCGACCTTTGTAGCACGCCATGCCCACACTCCCCGATAAAATGACTGATGAAGTAATACAGTGAATTTTGTTGGCAGGGTTCAGTATAGATGGCTTATCGACCCGCCACGGTTATCAGGAAAAGGAGCTGCGAAAGGTTTTGCAGGCCGGAAAAGGTAAGAAGGTGCCGGGTTTATTTTCGGAAGCGAAAATAAACCCGGCACCTTTTCCACAGCTAGAATGGAATATCCTCATCACCCATCGGCGGCGGTTCGTCGCCCTGTGGCGCCGGTGCGTCCGCGGCATCACTGTCGGCGGCCACTACCTTCCACCCCTGCAGGTTGTTGTAGTACCGGCCGTTGTACTCCCGCCCGCGAATATCGAAGGAGACGGTCACCTCCTGCCCGGGCTCCAGGCCGTCAAGCAAACTGATCTTGTCCTTCACGAACTCCAGGTTGATGTCCTGAGGGTAGCGACCGTCGTCCACGGTCACGACCATCTCGCGCTTGTTAAAGCCGCTGGCGAAGGTTTGCTCTTCCTGGATCAGTTTGATCTTGCCGGTTAGTTCGTAGGTCATGGACGTGGTACCACTGGTGATTGTTGTCGCTGCAGGCGGAGAAGTTTACCGGGGCAGGTTGCGGAGAGACATAGCTGGACCGGGATTATTTGGACGATAGAGGTCGGCGTAAAAACTCTCCAACTAATTTTACTCCGACCCCATTTATTCGACCCCATTTATTCGGTGCCAGTCGCGCGAAGGGTGGTGCAACACGCCGGGTTGCTACATCACGCCGTATGCCAGCATCGCATCGGCGACCTTGACGAAACCGGCAATGTTGGCGCCGCGAAGATAGTTGACGTGGCCATCGCTGTCGGATCCATGTTCGAGACAACGGTCGTGGATGTCGTGCATGATCCGTCGCAACTGCTGGTTCAGATCTTCCCGACTCCACGACAGCCGCATGCTGTTCTGGGTCATCTCGAGCCCTGACACCGCGACACCGCCCGCATTTGCCGCCTTGCTCGGCGCGAAAAGGATCCTGGCGTCCAGAAACACATCCACCGCCGCCTGCTCGCAAGGCATGTTGGCTCCTTCCGAAACGCCAATGCAACCATTGCCGACAAGCGTTTTCGCGTCCTCCTCAAGCAACTCGTTCTGCGTCGCACAGGGAAACGCCAGCTGGCAAGGCACATCCCACGGCCGCTTGTCCTGATGAAACTCGACCCCGAATTCGCGGGCATATTCGGATATCCGGCCCCGCCGGACCGACTTCAGTTCCTTGACCCACGCGAGCTTGTCATCGCAAATGCCGGCGGGATCGTAAACAAAACCGGACGAATCGGACAACGTGACCGGTTTCGCGCCCAGCTCGATCAGTTTCTCCACGGTGTACTGCGCCACATTGCCGGAACCGGAAACGACGCAGGTCTTGCCGTCGATTGACTCGTCGCGATGTTTGAGCATGTCCTCCATGAAGTAAACGCAGCCATAGCCGGTCGCCTCGACGCGAATTTCACTGCCACCGAATGCGAGGCCTTTTCCGGTTATCACGCCGGTGAATTCATTGGTGATTCGCTTGTACTGGCCAAACAGGTAGCTGACCTCACGTGCGCCGACCCCGATGTCTCCGGCCGGAACGTCGGTATAGGGCCCGATGTGACGGTGCAACTCGGTCATGAACGACTGGCAGAACCGCATCACTTCGTTGTCGGATTTACCTTTCGGATCGAAATCCGCTCCACCTTTGCCGCCGCCCATCGGCAGACCCGTCAGGCTGTTTTTGAATGTCTGCTCGAAGCCGAGAAATTTCAGGATGCTCTGATTGACGCTGGGATGAAAACGGATTCCGCCCTTGTAGGGCCCGATCGCATTGTTGTACTGAACGCGATACCCGCGATTGACCTGGATTTTTCCCTGGTCGTCTTGCCACGTGACGCGAAAACTTACGATACGATCGGGCTCCGTGAGGCGACTGAAAATCTGCGCCTCGGTGTATTGCGGGTTCTGCAACAGAAACGGCAGGATATGTATGCCGGCTTCCTTGACCGCCTGGTGGAACTCCGGTTCGCCGGGATTGCGCGCGATCAGCCACGACATCCCTTCTTCGATGATTTGTGATCTGGACTTGCCTTCGATATCCATCACGAAAATAAACCCGGCACCTTTTCAGGCACCTTTTCAAAAATAAACCCCAACCGAAAATAAACCCGGCACCTTTTCAAAAATAAACCCGGCACCTTTTCAGCACCTTTTCACGGTACGCGTTACTGGTTTACGCCTTGTTTAAGGCTTCCCGCATCTCTTGCACGGACAATTCGGCTAACGGATTTTCGCTCGCGCCTGTGACTTTAGCGAGGTCGAATTGAGCCTGAAGTTGCAGCCAGGTCTCAGGGCGGCTGCCGGAGAGACTGGCCATGCGGACGGCCATTGCCGGCGTTACCGAAGACTGCCCGGACAGCACACGATGCAGCATCTGTCGCGATACCTCCATCTTCTGCGCCGCCTCTGTCACTGTCAGACCGAACCTTTCGATCACCCGCCGGCGAAATATCTCGCCCGGGTGGACAGCGACAAAACCGTTGCGAATGTCTTCGGCCATGTTCACAACAAGATCCGGAGCCGGTTTTTCGGTTGTCTGACTCATTATCGTCTCTCCCGCACTTCCACCGTCAGATCGTAGGCGTACGGCTCATCCCAGCGGAACCGCAGCCAACACTCCCGCGCTTCGTCCCCACTCACGTACAGCAACGTAAAGCGTGGATCTGACGGATCATCCGTTACGTCATCACCCGGAACGTACAGGTCAAGGATTGTTCTCGCCGCCCGAAGAACGTTAATAGCATCCTCGAATTGCTCGGGCTCCACCCATTCCGGGCGCTGGAGCCTGAACATCGCGTAACGGAACCCGGTAGGAATCATAGAAGGGACCACCAAGATTGTCAACTTAGGGTTTACACCTAACGGTTACTCTTTAGGGATGAGTTTTCTCAATGCAACCAGCTGACCGTTCATATTTTCACGTAATACTCTGTTGTCTTTTAAGTTGTTATTAACGAAAGAAACGTTGGTTATCACCGACCAGATGGACGGCCCGACAGTCAATATAACAAGGGCGACCACCCACACGTGCCCAATCTCCCGGGTGGGAAAATACGCCGAGGCTATGAGCGCGGCCATGCACACGATGGCCGCGACGAACGCCGCTATTTGAATCTGACTATCCCGCTGTTCGATTATCGCCTCGTGCTCATTGAAGTTGGCGAGGAGTTTGAGGTAATTGGATTTGAATGGCTGCCAGGCAGGGGCATCCGTCACGCTTTTATAAGGCTGCATCAGTTTGAATTGCTCGGTCAACGCATCGATCGCCGCCTTTTCGCGAGCGACTACAGGTTGGCGCAGGGCCGAGACGGCGAATATCGCGCCGTTGATCGCGACTCCCAATTGGATCAGAGATTGCAAGTCAGACGCAGTTGGCATGGGCGACCCCCTGATTTCAATGGATAGTGCAACGAATAATCGCGGTCAGAGTAAAAACTGCCCCCTGACCCCACTACCGGATATCCGCCAATACGCTACTGTTCGATCGCGAAGGAGATCTGCACCGTCACCCGGTAGCTGTTCTCCCCGGTTGCAACAGGGACTGCATCCGCCGCACGGGACATCGCCATTTCGGCATTGAGCATGGGAAGCGGTCGCGGGACAGAAGCGTGTTCGGATATTTCCAGGATGCGCCCGGTTTCCACCCCGGCGGCGGCAGCGAGTGTATCCGCCTTGCGTCTGGCGTCCTTCACGGCCGCCGTGCGCGCTTCTGTGATTGCGCTGGAAGGATCGTCGTTGGTGAACGTGATATTGCCTCCTTCGTTGACCCCCAGCGTGACCGACCTGTCGAGGATCGCGCCTGTCTTGCCGATATCCCGCACCCGCACACTGAGGCTGTTGCGCACTGTGTATCCGATGATGCGGGGGGGCTCCCGGTCACCGGAAGACCGTGGAGCCGGGTACTGGTAGCGGGGCTGGATGGCGAACCCCTGCGTCTGCAGATCGCGCTCCGCGATGCCCTCCGCCTTCATGGCCTGCAGCACTTCAGTCATCGCGGCGGAGTTTGCATCGAGGGCTTCGCGCGCGGTCTCCGCCTCACGGGTCACCGTGAGAACAAGGATCGCCATGTCCGGCGCCAGCTCGGAACTGCCCTCCCCGCTGACCAGGATGCGCGGGACCGGTTCGCCCTGTTCAGCCAGGACGGGGTTCGCCGTCGCGGAGAGGATCAGGGTGGCGGCGAGCAGTAATGCCCGTATCGGGCAGGCGATATTTTTCATGGACAGATGTTCTCTCGTGAGATTCAGATGAAACGGCCGTGGAACGGTCCACGGGGCTCCCATTATAGTCGGCGGGCGAGAATTTCAATTTGCAACCGTTTCGGCGTAAACGTCTCATTGTCCGGCTCAAGGATTCCTTGCTGCACCGGGTCGGCAAAAGTGACTCAGGATTGAGCGGTGGCCCTAGAATCAATCCACAAATGGGGCCAGAGTTCTTTTTTACGTAGACGGGCCCGGTAGCGGGTCTGCCCAAAAGGCATTCTAATCGGGACGATCTCATTTGTTGATTGACAGGATAACGGCCAGCGATTTTTGGCGTAGCCTATCCAGCAAAACAGGATTGGAGTACATCTATCCTTCAATGTACTCTGCCGCCATAAATACCTGGGTCTAAAGTCCGACAGTTAATCTGGGCCTAGTTAGGTGGTACCGGTGGCAGCGTATCGCCAGGCTTGGACGTGCCGGGGGTGCCCGCCTGTATTTCACGCATCGCGCGCTGCTTGTTTTTATCGGATGCTGCCTTGACGACCCGGGCAAAGCGCTCGATCTGCCTTGCCGCGGCATCGAGATTTTCGGTATCGCCCGTCTCCAAATATCGTCCCATGTCTTCCAGGGCCTTCTCGACCACCTTCGCTTCACCCATCAACGTGGGATCCCTGGAGCGCTTGCACGCCTGAATCAGGTCAACCAGCCAGTATAACTGCTCACGGAATAGATCCTCTCGATCGCCATCGGGACCGGCAGTTGGGCGCTTTTCCAGAATCTTCCAGATTTCGTTGAATGCGAATATCGCCGAGCCGTCGGCGTCCAGCTGCTCGATCGAGATTACATTGCCCCGCGGGTTGTAGGTCAGAACCATGCGATGGAAGCCCTCGCCGCCAATGACCGGATTCCCTGCCACGTCGAAGTATGCCACTTCGGTCTGCCGTCCCGCCGAATCGAAACCTGCGACGCCGTGGTGGTAGCCGTCGACCGAGCTGATCGGCGCTCGCGAGCTGTCGAAGTAACGCCATTCGATCCGGTTGCCCTGTTCGTCGTAGCGGCTTTCCTCGCGGTGGTATCCGGTCTGGTTCAGAGTTGCGCTGTCGTTGACGTCGAAATAGGCTTTCGCGATCCGGTTGCCCGACCGGTCGGTGGTCACCGCGACTCTGTGGGCACCGTCGGCTCCGGCAACCGGTGTACCGCGTTCATCAAAGTAGGCCCAGCCTGTAAGGCGGCCTTGCTCATCGTGCGTTTCGGCAATGCGATGGTAGCCACCGGCGAGCCTGACGGGCCGATCGTCGGTTGCGAAAAAACTGCGCTCGATCAGGTTACCGTGTAAGTCGTAGCGCCGCGATTCGCGGTGAAAGCCGCCGCCAGCCGACGTGGGCCGATCCTCGGCGTCGAAGAAGCGCCGGGCCGTGACATTGCCGTTTCTGTCGCGTTCAAACGTGATCCGTACTCTACGATCCTTGTCGGCAAGCGGGCGCCCGCCGGCGCCGAGGTAGATTTCTTCAGCGACCATGCCGTCCACACCGAAGCGCCGGCGTTTACCGTAAATGCCGCTTTGTTCCGGCACCGCCGCCGGGGCGCCGCTGCCGGACAGGTAGCGGAGTTCCAACTCATCTTCCGTATCATCCGGGCGGATCTCGATGAACTCCGCTTTCGAGCCCGACAGCGTCAGCGGCGTTCCGTCGGGACGGGTGTACTGTGCGCGTACGATCCGGCCGGCCCGCTCTCGCGTAAGGGTCTGGGTCCAGATCAGCCGATCCCAGCGGTCGTAGGCCCTGCGGGCGATCACCTTTTTGCCAGCATCACGGTCGAAATACCAACGGCACGGGCGGGCGGCTTCGGACCGCTGGCCAGTGGACGAAACCGGGTCACTACGGGTGCGTGGTGGCGTGCAGAGTCCGAGCCCGTCGATGTTCTCAATCACCTGGATCGGTCCACGACGACCCTTGCGTGTAGCCTGCACGGTGCTTTCCCGTGCGCTAGCGTCCTCGGGTCGCATCGGCCCAAACGTCACGGGTTCGCCGGCTCTCAATTCGACATGACGATAGAGCTCACTTCGTGCGCGGACGTAACTTTCGTAATACCAGGTTCCGCCAATCAGGACAGCGCCAATGACGCCTGCTGTCATCGCTGCAAGGATCCGCCGCCTCCGGCGCTCGCGGGCCTGTCGGCGGCGGTCGCGATCCTCGATTTCACGCCGGCTAACGCCATAGATATTCGCAAGGAGCGTGTACCAGGCATCCTGAAACCGGCCGCGGTTGATACGGTCCTTTTGGACATCGAATCCTCGAAAGTCCGCGGCCAGCGGCATCGCCATGATCTCGACCAGCGCATCGGGAAATGCCGCCTGATGCTCGTTGGCCGAATCCGCTTCGTTGTTGGGGATGCCCGATAACATTATGGGGATGATGTTGTCGTGACCCCTGGCCGCGGCGAAGCGGCGGATCTCGTCGTTGACGTAGCCGCTGCGGCGGGCTTCGGGTGAACAGACGACGATCAGCTTGGCCGAATGTTCGAGATGCTGCTGCAGTGCCTCGTAGTATTCGACACCGGTAAAAGTCCTGCTCGTCGCGAAAAGCGACGAGCCGTCGCTGCGGAACTGCCAGGTCAGCCGGGGGATGGAAGGCTTCGAGCGACGCTTCCAGCTGACGCGCAAATGCCTTCTCTACGCGAGAGTAACTGATGAAAACGTCATTCTCATATTCGCCCATTAAAGGAGAGAATAAGGGAGATTCACTGGCATCCAAAACTGGTGTGAAACCGTGGGCACGGCACGTTCTCTGGAATTTACTTCAATCCCGAGTGGGTTTTCGCAAAATTCAGGGACAGTGACCAGAACTCCGGCCTGGTTGATTCGTAATAACAGTGACCGTCCCTAAAAAACTAAACGGATTTAAAACCGCCCCTCACGCACCACCGCCTTCGGCCCGAGCTTCCTCACCTTGTCCTCGTCGATATCGATCACCGGGACATCCGGCAGCTGGCCCTGCTTGACCTGTCTTGCCGCGACGCTGTCGAGACCGGCCAGCACCGGGGCGCCTTCGAGTGCCTTGGCGTCGTTGGCGTAGTAGTCGAACCATGGCATGCCGTATTCGGCGTATTCCTTCGCCGAGATTGGTTTCGTCGGCGGGCGGTGGCCGGTGACGCGGACGAAGTCTTCGCTGTTGACCAGGTGCACGAAACAGCGTGAGGCGGCGCTGGTGTCCCAGGCGTCGAGACCGTAGTCGTCCTCGTAGATCTCCTGGCGCATCAGGCCACCGGGCGCGAGGCCCATTTCTTCGACCTGTGCTCGGGGCTCGTCGAAAGAGACCTCCATCAGCTCCATGCAGCGGTGGATGCGGCCTCTTTCGGCGAACAACTTCTCCCAGCGCTCCGCCTTCATCGGCACCACGATGATCTGCAGTCCACCGTGTTCGGCACGACCGGTGATCTGCTCCTCGGCGGTGTAGCCTTCGCCGAGCGGCATCGCGACGAACTGGCGGATCGTGCCTTTCTTCACGCAGAAGCCGTCGAGCCAGGGTTGGTTGGGGATCACCGCGTAGTCCTGCGGGTCGTCGGAGAGGGCGTTCGACCACGGCTTGCCGGTGACCGCGTTGATCTTGCCGGCCGCGACCTTGATCGCGCACGGGTAGTCGCCGCCGAAACCGATCCACATCGCCTCGGACTGGTACATCGGCATGAACACCCCGCCGTGCTCGTTCCACAGCGGCGGCACCGTGGCGGCGAAGTCGTCGACATGAAACAGCGGGAAGCGCCCGAGCCCGGCCGGCAGCGGATAGCTGCGGTTGTCGTCGGGGATGCGCAGCGTGCGCTGGAACGACACCTCGCAGCGGGCGAGCGGATGCACCGCGTCGAAGCGAAAGTGCAGGGCATGTTGTTTGAGTTCGATCATGGCAGTCACCTTAATCCTTACCAGTTGCCGTCGCGCACCTCTCGCACCACGCGAAGGAGCGCTTTGTCCGGGGCGTCCTTGAGCTGCCTGAGCAGGTCGGCGAAGAGCTGCGGCCGTTTCAGGATGATCGCGAGCAACTCGCTGGACACCTTGCCCGACATCGCGAGCAGCACATCCGCATCCTCGCCGAGCTCGGCCGCAATCTTGCGGGTGGTCGCCTCGGACGGCGGGGCGACCTCGCCGCGCTCGATCTTGCTCAGATAAGCCGGCTCGATCCCGACCCGCATCGCGACCTGGCGCAACGAGAAAGCGCGGTCGGTCTTGCGCAGCGCTTCACGGATGGTGCGAAGGTGCTTTCCGTATGTCATGTGTCATATATAGTACACATTTTGAGGTAGAGCAATTGCGGACTGCAAAAGTGGAGACGCGGCTACCTCCTCGTTGGGGTCGATTCTGATGTTCAAGAGCATAATTGCGACGAATGCTGATTGTCTTAGCATGGTTTTTTTGTACCATCTGTGGTTGGCCGGCTAGGACCCTGTCTCCGATAAACCTAGCTCGAGTGCCCGGAGCAACGATGGCCCGACTTGATAGCAACCCTCTCTAATGTTCTTCGCTTGCTGCTTTGGAGGGTATCGGTGATCGTCGCTGTGACCGCATTCGTGCTCATGCGCGTTGTCGCGCTGAGTTTCAGCGCCGCCGATATGGGGCTTGCTGAACCAGGCCGCGCTCCATTTATTCTTTTGCCTACTTTTGTTGCCGGGGGTGCTGTATTTTGACGCGAGCGCAGCCACCGCCGGTTTCTGGATTATCAGATTAAATAATTAGGAGCGGTTTCGTTGTCATTGGAATGAGTTCGTACGCCTGCGACTCCTCGTAGGCTTCCTAGGGGAGAAAGCACAGTTCGGCTGGTGGCCCGATTCTTCGCGCCGACCAGTGATGCATCTCTTAACCCGGTCTTCGCTTCAACTAAAGCCTGGTCCGCTACAGTGGCGTAGTTGAGGCAGGGCGGCGAGTGCACGACGAGCGTATTGGCGTAGGGCAGCGCGTCTTTCATTTGTTTCGCCTGCCAGCTGCGATGGAGCAACGTCTGCATGAAGTAGTCGCGTCGCAAGACCAGGATTACGGCATCGACGCCGCAACTTCCAGTTCGACAGAAACGGCGCGCTCACCGATTTGGCTGACGGCTCAGACCAAACCGCCGTGGGGCCTATCGCCGTAAGCAATTCAACAGATTTCGCCAATAACGACTGGCTGGCGTCAAGCAATGCA
>CALOBG010000013.1:0-41059 GCA_942490995.1 uncultured Gammaproteobacteria bacterium | reverse complement strand
GTCTGAAAAAGTAGCGTAGTTGAGGTTTATTGCTGGTGTTCGGTCTATTTCGGCGTGTGATGTGACAGAAACGAAATGATTTTGACCCGCTTTGGGTCGTCGCTGTCCGGCGACCGGACGTCAGACATAGCGCTATGCCACGGTTAGTCGCAATAGTCGTCGTCGGACCAAATAAATATTGCTCAGCGCACAGGTCACAAACAACCGATGTGCGTTCTTTTCCAAGCCGCGGTAACGCGTGGTGGTAAAGCCGAAGATGCGCTTGATCACCAGAAAGGGATGTTCAACTTTCGCACGAACGCTTGGTTGAGTCTTGTTCTTCGCGCGCTCAACTTCGTCCCCTCCCCCTTGCGACGGTAGCGCTTGTTGGTGAAATCTTTGGCCTTCGGCGCATGCTCACGCAGCGCCTCATTTTGCCCCTGGTACGCCGAGTGGCCCACACCCGCGTCTCATCACCATGCAATAGGTCTGGTAGACACTGTGAGTCATGCACATTCGCCGCCATCGCCACCCCTGTATGAATGACTTTGCTCTGGCTATCCACGCCGATATGCGCCTTCATCCCGACTCCACTGGTTGCCACTTCTTGGTCTGGTGCATATCGGATCCCGCTTGCAAATCACTTATTCTTCGTCGATGACAGACATTGATGATGGTCGCGTCGACAATCGTGCCTGTGCCGACCCTAATTCCTACACCTTCCAGATGCTCATTCACCGTTTGAAACAGGCGCTCGCCAAGTTCATGGGTTTCCAGTAAATGACGGAAGCGCAGCACCGTCGATTCGCCCATTTTTCCGGCGTTTGACCGAGGTCAATGCCCAAGAAACGCTGCATCGCGCGTGAGTCGTACACGGCTTCCTCAACACCCGGATCTGAAAGGTTGAACCACTGTTGCAGCAAGTAAATCCGCAGCATCAGCTCAAGCTCCTTCGCCGGTCTGCCGCCCCCACTCCCCGAATAGACAGGCTCAATCACCTTGCGAAGTTTGCGCCACGGTACGACCCGATCCATATCCGCGAGAAACTGCTCCCGCCGCGTTGGCTTCGCATACTTCGCACCGACCCCACCACCCAGCGTCAGTTGCTTCGTGTTTCCTTGAACCGCCATTGTCGTTTCACGCAGCTGATCAGATCATAGGCTTTTGCAGAAGTTCCTTAATTGTCATCGGTCATATGATGTTTAGCCCGCACCGGGCGCATGAACGCATTGGCGAGCAGGGCGACGAACAACAGGAAGGCCATCAGGTACATGGTTTCGTTGTACAGGTCGGGAGTCGGATCGAGGGTTCCCGGTGGCGCGATTTCCATCAGTTTCGCGATCGTCACGGTTTTCGCCGCGACGAGCTGCTCGAGTTGCTCGATTCCGGCGCCGAACGCGCCGCGAACGTCGCCGTCGAGCCGCGCCGACTCAGGTCATTGATCGCCTCTGTAACGGCATTTTCCCGCAGGGTCGTGATGGCAAGCGGTCCAAGCACGCCGGCGGTGCTCCAGGCGGTCAGCAGGCGACCATGGATGCCGCCGACGTAACGCGTGCCGAAAATGTCGGCCAGGTAGGCCGGTATGGTTGCGAACCCACCGCCATACATGGTAAAAATAAGCATCGTCGCGGCGTAAAACCCGACCAGCCACACAACCGCCGGATCGGCGCTGACCTGCTCGGCGAAGAACGGTATCGAGCAATACAGCACGATGCCCAGTGCGAAAAATATGTAGTAAGTGTTACTCCGCGCCCGATGTAATCGGACGCACTCGCCCAGAAAAAGCGGCCAATCATGTTGAACACGACTGATCATCAACACATACGTCGCGGCGAATTTCAGATCGACGATATCCGGCAGCGTAGTGCCGAAAATCTCCGTCATCATGGTTTTGGCCACCGCCAGCACGCCGATCCCGGCGGTAACGTTGAAGCACAGCACGATCCAGAGCTGGTAGAACTGCGGTGTCTTCAGGGCTTCGTCGATGTCGACATTGTGGGCGGTGATCATCGAGCGCTGCTCGGTCTGTTCGTCCGGTGGCTCCCAGCCCTGCGGTTTCCAGCCCGGCGCCGGGACGCGGTAGGAAAACGCCGCGATCGTCATCACCACGAAATAGATCGCGCCGAGGGTGAAAAACGTCGCCGCCGCGCCGACCGCACCGTTGCCGACCAGGTAAACGCCTTCCGGGCCGGGCACGATCATGTGCGGAATATCGTTGGCGCCGACCACCACCACTTCGCGCAGCTGCCCGGCGACCAGGGCCATGCGCCGGCCGGCCTCGGTCACCAGTTCGACGCTGTCGACGGCGCCGAGATATTCCGGGGCGCGGTAGTAGAAGCGCAGAAACCCTTCGATCATCGGCTTGCCGAGCATGGCCCCGCCGCCGAAGCCCATGATGGCGATGCCGGTAGCCATGCCACGGCGATCGGGGAACCAGCGGATCAGGGTACTCACCGGCGAAACGTAGCCGAGCCCGAGGCCGCAGCCGCCGATCACGCCATACCCCAGGTAGACCAGCCACAGGTGCCCGCTGATGATGCCGACGCCGCCAACCATGAAACCGCCACCCCACGCGCAGGCGGAAACGATCCCGACCGTGCGCGGTCCGACCTGCTCCAGCCACTTGCCGGCCAGCGCGGCGGACAGGCCGAGAAAAACGATGGCCACGGTAAAAATCCACACCACGCTTTTCAGCGACCAGTCGTCGGCAGCGCTGGTAACCACGCCGATGCGTTTGACCAGCGCCGGATTGAACAGGCTCCAGGCGTATACCGAGCCGATACACAGGTGGATACCCAGCGCCGCGGGCGCGATCAGCCAGCGTTTGAAACCGGGTCCGGCGATGATTCGATCTTTGGACAGCAGTCCGGTCATGGTCAGTGGGATCCTCCGCGGGTCCGGCGTACGGGAGCGTGGAGGGTCACCAAAGCAGCGGGCCAAGTCAAGCCGCCGCGGGCCGTGCGGCGCACGGTTCGAGCGGCGCTTCAGCGTTGCTTATTCGATCAGTAGTTTCGCGATCGCGTGCTGTATTCGTCGCGCCTGCGAATCGCCGTCGTGGGTTTCGCCGACAAACACATGACGCACCTGGCCGCGCTTGTCGACCAGGTACCAGGCCGGCCAGTAACGATTGCCCATAGCCCGCCAGTAGGCAAAATCGTTGTCGATCATGATCGGATGGTGGAGTCCGAATTGGGCAGCTTTGCGGCGCACGGCGTCGATATCGCGCTCCCGTTCGAATTCCGGGCTGTGGATGCCGATGACCTTGAACGGTTTGTCCTGGAAGTGTTCTTCGAGGCTGGTCAGCCACGGAAAGGAGCGATAGCAGTTCCAGCATTCGAATGCCCAGAAATCGACCAGCAACACGTTGCCGCGCAGCTCGGCGCGCGTCAGGGGCGCACTATTGAGCCAGGCCTCGGGCGAACCCTGGGTAAACTCGGGCAATGCAACCGCTGGCCGCGTTGGCGCCGACGGATCACCATCGACCGCCCACACCGCGCCGAGGGCGAGGAACGCAAGTACGCTGGCGGACAACACGGCTTTCATGGCTGGTGTGACCACGCGTCGTGCGCGAGGTTCAGTGCCGCGTGGGCCTGCTCAGGCGGCGCTGCTGGCGTGGTGGGAGGCGCGTTGGCGGCCGACCCAGGCGACGAACTCGGTCGCCGGCATCGGTTTGTGGTAGTGATAACCCTGAAAGTAATCGCAGCCGAGTTCACGCAGGCACTCCGCGTGTTCGCGGAGCTCCACGCCTTCGGCGATGACCTCGAGGTCGACGCCTCGCGCCAGCATACACACCGCCGCAACAATCGCTGCGTCCTCACTGTTCAGATGCATATCGCGCACGAACGACTGATCGATCTTGAGACCCTGGATCGGCAGCCGCTTGAGGTAACTCAGCGACGAATAGCCGGTGCCGAAATCGTCGATCCAGAGTCGGAAGCCATGTTCCTTGAGGCGGTGCAGAATACTCAGGGTGTCGTCGATGTCGGTCATGATTACCGACTCGGTAAGTTCGAGCTCCAGCCGATCCGGGGCAACCCGCGCCGCGGCGGTGGTATTGATCAGATGTTTTTCGATGCCGGGGACGTCAAACTGGCTGGCGCTTAAGTTGATCGCGACGCGCAGGTCGCTGAACGGCGTGGCGTTCCAGGCAGCGAGCTGATTGACGGCGGTATCGACGATCCACAGGCCGATAGGCGCGATCAGACCGGTGTCCTCGGCAATCGGAATGAATTCAGTCGGTGACACCAGGCCATGTTGCGGGTGGCGCCAGCGTATCAGCGCCTCGGCGCCGCTCACGCTGCCGTCGCTGACGCGCAGTTTGGGCTGGTACCAGAGCTCGAGTTCGCCGGCGCTCAAGGCGTTGCGCAAATCGGCCTCCATCGAAAAACGCTGGAAAGCGCGCGCGTCGAGCGTGGCGCTATAGAACTGATCGCGATCGCGGCCCTCGCGTTTCGCGGCATTGAGTGCGGCGCCGGCGTGTTTGAGCAGGTCGTCGACGTTGTCGCCGTCGTTGGGGTAGGTGCTGATGCCGAAACTGGCCGACACGACCACCTGTTCGTCCCCGATCAGGATCGGCGCGGCCAGCGCTGCGCGGATACGTTGGGCGACGGCACTGGCATCATCGGCGGAACGGATATCGCTGAGTACAATAACGAATTCGTCGCCGCCGAGGCGGGCGATGACTTCACCGGCATCCGCGGCGACGAGGTCATCCGGCTCGACGATATCGGTCTGACGCACCGAGGACACCAATCGCGCCGCCACTTCGCGCAGCACGCCATCGCCGAATTCGAAACCGAGCGAATCGTTGATACGCTTGAACTGGTCGAGGTCCAGGGTCATGACCGCCAGCGTTCTGGAATAGCGTCGCGCCACTTCGATGGCCCAGGTCACTTCCTGTTTCACGGCGAAGCGATTGGGTAGCCCGGTGACCTCGTCGACGTTGCGGAACTCGTGCGCGCGTTGCTCGGCGCGAACCCGTTCACTGACGTCCTGCACCACCCCGGTATAACACAGCGCGCCGCTATCCGAGGTGCGGGTGAAAGTGGCGTCCTGGTCGATATGGATCGTTTCGCCCTCGACCAGCAGCCGATAAGACAGCCGTATCGGGCTGTGGTCGCGAAAGCCGTCGCGCAGAGCCTGGTCGAGGCGCTCGAGGTCGTCCTCGTGGACGTTGCGCAGCAGATCCTGGTAGCCGGCGATCCGGGCACCGTTGCGCAGTCCGAACCACTGCTCCATCAGATCGGTGCACATGATTTCGTTATTCTTCAGATTCCATTCCCAGTGTCCGAGCCGGGCCATGTTTTGTGCGCGGGCCAGGCGCGCATCCTGCGCGCGAAGTTCGTCAGCCAGCCGCGATGCCCGCAGCATGTAGCGCACGCGGTGGGCGAGGATCGCGTAATTGACCGGTTTGGTGATGAAGTCGGTGGCGCCGGCATCGTAAGCGCGGTTGATCGAGGCGACGTCGTCGAGCCCGGTCATCATCAGGATCGGCACGTGTTCGCCACCGGCCTGTTGACGGATCTGCGTACACACATCGAAGCCGCTGATGCCGGGCATCATCACGTCGAGCAGGATCACGTCCGGTCGCCGGGTCGCGAAATGAGTCAGTGCGGCACTGCCGGCATCGGCATCGAGCACGCGCATACCGTCCTGGCCGAGCGCCGCACCGACCAGCAGGCGCAGCGCCTCGTCGTCGTCGACAACAAGTACCGTCGGCTGGTGGGCGGTCGCTGGAACGGGCTTGGTGGGCATGCTCGCGGTGACCCTCAGGCGGCCTTGGCCGCGAGTTCGTCGGCGAGCGCGGCCATGACCGCGTCGAGTTCGAACGCGGCGATATCCAGTGCCGCCATCGCCGAGGACGCGCGCCCGTCGCGGCCACAGTGTTCGAGATCCTGACACAGCGCCGCGAGCTTGGTCGCGCCGAGGTTGGCGCTGGCCGACTTGAGGCTGTGCGCGGCCCGGTGCAGCGCGTCGTTATCGTTGTCGGCAACTGCCTGCTGCATGGCGGCAAGCTGCGCCGGTGCGTTTTTCAGATACAAACCGACTACCCGGGCGAGGATGTCCGGCGTGTTGTCCCTCTGCAGGGCGCGGATACTGTCCAGCGCGCCCTGCTCGAGGGCAGCGACGGCGGCGTCCGCATTCGGTGCCGGGCTCGGCGCCGCGGCTGCGCGCACCGGCTTCGACGGCTTTTTGCCTACGCTTTCGCGATCGAGCGTCAACCAGCGCTTGATCACCTTGGTGAGCTGGTCCTGGGCAAAGGGTTTGGTTACGTAGTCGGTCATCCCGGCCGCCAGGCAGCGCTCGCGATCACCCTGCATGGCATTGGCCGTCAGCGCGATGATCGGCAACGGTGGACGTCCCGCCTGGCGGGCTTCCCAGGCGCGCAGTCTGCGCGTCGCCTCGAACCCGTCGAGCACGGGCATCTGGCAGTCCATCAGGACCAGGTCATAAGGCTGCAGCAGCGCGTCAAGGGGGGCTTCGGCGATGGCTTCGTAAGCAGACTGGCCATCTTCCACCAGGACCGAGGTGCAGCCGAGGTTTTCCAGCATGATCTGCACCAGTTCCTGGTTGACCGGGTTGTCTTCGGCGACCAGGACGTGGGCGCCGAGACTCGCCGCGTCCGTCTCGTCCGCCGCCGCGCGGCAGTCTTTGGTGGCGCTGGCGGGGCGCGCAACCGCGCTCAGGGTCCCGCGCAGCTCCGCCTGTCGAATCGGTTTGCCGACGTAGTTGTCGATACCGGCGGTCAGCCACTGGCCGGTCTGCTCCAGCATGTTGACCGAACTCAGCATCACCAGGCGGGTGTGCGCGAACTGCTTGAAGCTGCGAATTTTCCTGGCCAGCTGGAGACCGTCGACGTTGCCGAGCTGGTGATCGAAAATCATGATGTCAAACGGTTTGCGCAGCTTGTACGCCTTGTTCAGGTAGCGCAACGCCAGCCTGGCCGAATCGACCCCGTAGACCCGAATGCCCCACGCTTCGAGCTGCTGGACAAGGATGTCGCGATTGGTTTCGTTGCGGTCCGCGACCAGAATGCGCAGCCCGCTGAAGTCGGCAGGTTTCTCCTCGGCCTGGTGAACCGCGCCGGCTGGCAGCTCGACCAGCGACAAGGTGAACCAGAAAGTCGAGCCGCGGTGCGGCGCGCTGGTCACACCGATCTCGCCACCCATCAGCTCGACCAATTGCTTGGAGATGGCCAGCCCGAGCCCGGTACCGCCGAACTTGCGCGTTGTCGATCCGTCGGCCTGCTGGAAAATCTCGAAGATATGCGCCTGGTGCTCGGGGGCGATGCCGACGCCGGTGTCGCTGACAGAGATTTTCAGCGTAGTCTGCTTGTCGACCGTCGCCACGGTGGCGATGTTCAGGCGGATCTCGCCGCGCGAAGTGAACTTGACCGCGTTGCCGAGCAGATTCATCAGCACCTGCCGGATGCGCTCCGGATCGCCGCGGAAAGCCGCGTGGTGATCCGATGGGTAGTCGGTGATCAGCTCGATTCTCTTGCGCTGTGCCTGCTCGGCGAAAAACACCATCGTATCTTCGGTCAACTGGCGCAGGTCGAACGGTGCGCTGGCGATTTCCAGTTTGCCGGCTTCGATCTTGGAGTAATCGAGGATGTCGTTGATGATCGCAAGCAGCGCGGTGCCCGAGCGCCGGATGGTGTCGGCGAAGTTGTGCTGCCTGGTGCTGAGCTCGGTACCGAGCAGCAGCTCGGCCATGCCGAGCACCCCGTTCATTGGCGTGCGAATTTCGTGACTCATGGTGGCGAGGAACTCGCTTTTGGCGCGCGCCGCCTGCTCGGCCCGGTCACGCGCCTCGATAAGGTGCTTCTCGGTTTCAGCGCGCACGCCGATTTCGGCCTTGAGTTTCTGGTTGGCCTGGTCGGACTGGGTTTTCGAGGCCTTGAGCTGTTCGATCAGCAGACGATTCTCGTCGCGCAGCGCCAGCGCGTTGACCAGGGTGCTATTGGCCAGGGACACGAAACGGAACATCAGGCCGATATAGATCACCACCAATGCGCCCATCGCGAGGTGGGCTTCACCAGGCTGTGAAAAGTGCACTGCCGCCAGGGGCACCAGGGTCAGACCGAGATAGAAACGCAGCGCCCATTTCAGCGACGCGTACAGCGTGATCGCCGAGGCCGTGGTGCCGGCCAGGGCAAACGACAGGAAACTCTGGTGGGCGATACTTTCGAATGGGAACAGGATGATCGCGGCCGCGCCCCAGCCGAAACCGCTGGCCAGTACAGCGACGGTAAACTGGCCCTCGAAGCGCCGGCTGCGGGCGCTGTCACCGGGCTGCGCGAGGTAGCGTCGGGCGTGCATAAAACGGGCGCTGGTCAACACCAGCATGTACGCGGTCCAGCCTATGTTGACCGGCATCGGCGTGTGTTGCCACAGCCCGACGCTGAGCAGGACCGCGAGCAGGAAGGTAAACACGCATGAGCCGGCGGCCGAGCGCGCAAGAAAATCCATTTGCGCCAGTAGCAGGCGGTCTTGCGGGTTTTCTTGCGTCAATGCGTCGCGCACGGGCTGGCCTCTGTCCACAGGTTCGTGTCGTCGTTGAGCGTCGGCCACGGCCGGCGGCTGGCGGTATTCGGACCGCCTAACAGCTTGGTGAAAAACTACTGCGGAGGTTGTGCGCGGCATTGCGGGTTCGGCAGCCAGCCTCATTTATCGGCATAAACTCCGGTGCTCGTCTCGCCCGCGCCTTGCGCCCGCCCTTCCTCGCGACGTTTTTCACCACCCTGCCAAGACGATAGCGGCGCGGCGCACGGCAGCTTTATCGCTCGGTAGGCGCTCGCCGACGCGCCGTGTACACTTCCCCAGCGGTCGCCGGCGAGCGTCCGCGACGGGTGACAACCATGCGGAGGGGCGTGATGCAGCGCAGCGAACGGCGAATCCTGACCACCCACGTCGGCAGTCTGCCGCGTGCGCGGGAACTATCGGACCTGTTGATTGCCCAGGAGGCGGGCCAGCCGGTCGACACGGAACACCTCGATGAACTGGCCGCGGCAGGCGTGCGGCACGTGGTCGCCGCTCAGATCGAGGCCGGCATCGACGTCATCAACGACGGTGAACAACCGCGCGTCGGGTTCCAGACCTACGTTGCCAACCGCCTCACCGGTTTTGGCGGGGTCAGCGAACGGGAGCCGTTTACGGATTTCGCCCAATACCCCGATTTCGGCCAGATCTGGGCCAACCGGGGGATGGTGATGTCGAAGGTTTTCGACGCGCCGGCAGCGGACGCCGAGGTCAGTTACACCGATCTGGGCCCGGCGCAGCGCGAATGCGATATGTTCGACGCCGCGCTTGCTGAAGTCGGCGGCAAGCAGACCGAGGTATTCATGACCGCGGCCTGCCCCGGCATCGTCTGCACCACCATGGGCAATAAGTACTACGATTCGCACGAAGCCTACGTGCGCGCGGTCGGGCGCGAAATGCAGAAGGAATACGAACTGATCCACGATCGCGGCTACCTGTTGCAGCTCGATTGCCCCGATCTCGCGATGGAATGGCACGGCATGTTTCAGCACGGCACGCTGAAGGACTTTCAGGACGCGATCGCAATTCATATCGACGCGATCAACGAAGCCTGCGTGAATATTCCGAAAGACCGGATCCGGCTGCACGTATGCTGGGGCAATTACGATGGCCCGCACGACCACGACGTGCCGATGGCCGATATCCTGCCGGTCATCCGCAATGCGAACGTCGGCGCGTTTTCGCTCGAGTTCGCGAACCCGCGGCACCAGCACGAATACGCCACGCTGAAACAGAACCCGCTGCCCGACGATACATTGTTGCTCGCCGGCGTGATCGATTCGACGGTGAACTACATCGAGCACCCGCAGGTAATCTGCAACCGGATCCTCGAAGCGGTCGACGCGGTCGGCGACAAGGAGCGCGTGATTGCCGGCGTCGACTGCGGATTCGGCACCTTCGCCGGCTGGGAAATGGTTGCCGCCTCGGTGGTGTGGAAGAAGTTCGAAGCGCTCGCCGAAGGCGCGCGGCTGGCTTCAGCGAAACTCTGGTGAGTGTCGAGCTGATGCGATCGAGAATCGCATCAGTGGCCGCATTTCGCCCTCGCAGGCCGTCGGCACCGCTTCAATGCGGCGCTGACCGAGCTCGCGCTCGAAATATTTTTCGCCTTCATCCTGACGATCGCGTTCTGGCCCGGGTGGCTCGCGGTTCCGCTCGGTGCCGGTACGGCGCTGATAACCGTCGGTTACTTCGGTTACATCCTGGTCATTGCCTTCCAGCCGCAGTGGCTGGCGCGCACCCTGGGACCGGATACCGTGATCACCTGGGGCATCCCCGTGGCGGTGGCGATCATCGTGCTCGGTTTCGCCTTAACCGGCATCTACATGTGGCGCGCGAACGGCGAATTCGATGTCGCCGTCAGTGCGATCGTGAAACGGCTCTCGGCCGGCGACTGAAGCGATGATGCGCACTTTCGCGGCGGCCGTCTTCGCCGCGGTATTCACCCCATTGGTGTGGGGAACTGACGGCGCCGCCGCAGTCGAACGTTCGCCGCTCAACCTGACCGCGATCGCGATGTTCATGGTGTTCGTCGCCGTCACGCTCGGCATTACGTACTGGGCCGCCCGTCGCACGCGCACGACCAGCGATTTCTACGCCGCCGGGCGGTACATCACGGGCACCCAGAACGGGCTCGCAATCGCCGGTGACTTCATGTCCGCGGCCTCGTTTCTCGGGATTTCCGGGACTCATCTACAGCAGCGGCTACGATGGCCTGATCTACTCCGTGGGCGGACTGGCGAGCTGGCCGCTGGTGCTGTTCCTGCTCGCCGAGCGCCTGCGCAATCTTGGCCGTTACACATTCGCCGATGCGGTCAGCTATCGTCTCAGCGCCGCGCCCGTGCGTACCCTGTCGGCGTGCGGGACGCTGGTTGTGGTACTGCTTTACCTGATCGCGCAGATGGTCGGCGCCGGCACCCTGATCCAGGTGCTGTTCGGTCTGCCCTACGAAGCCGCCGTGATCCTGGTCGGCGTGCTGATGGTGCTTTATGTCAGCTTTGGCGGCATGATCGCGACAACCTGGGTGCAGATCATCAAGGCTGCGCTGCTGCTGTTCGGCTCGTCGGTGCTGGCCGTGATGGTTATGGCGCGATTCGATTTTTCCTTTGAGCGCCTGTTCAGTGACGCGGTCGCGGCGCATGCCAACGGTGTCGGGGTGATGGCCCCGGGCGGGCTGGTGAGTGACCCGGTGTCGGCGATTTCACTGGGCGTGGCGCTGGTGTTCGGCACCGCCGGGCTGCCGCACATCCTGATGCGTTTCTTTACCGTGCCAGACGCCCGCGCGGCGCGTAAATCGGTTTTTATTGCGACCGGACTGGTCGGCTATTTTTATCTGCTGACGGTGATCATGGGTTTTGGCGCCATCGTATTGGTCTCTCAGAACCCGGCGTTTGTTGTCGAAGGCGCGCTGCGCGGCGGGAATAACATGGCCGCCATCCACCTCTCCCAGGCGGTCGCCGGCAACCTGTTCCTGGGTTTTATTTCGGCGGTGGCGTTCGCCACCATCCTCGCCGTTGTGGCCGGGTTGACCTTGTCAGGCGCGTCGGCAATCTCGCACGATCTTTATGCCAGCGTGATCCGCCGCGGTGAAGCCAGCGAAGGCGAAGTGGTGCGGATCTCGCGGCTGTCGTCGCTGGTGCTCGGCGTACTTGCGGTGATCCTCGGCATGATTTTCGAAGGCCAGAACGTCGCCTACATGGTGCTGCTGGCGTTCGCGGTTGCGGCGAGCGTCAATTTCCCGGTGCTGATCCTGTCGATGTACTGGCGTCGCCTGACCACCCGCGGTGCGGTTGCCGGCGGCAGCGCCGGATTACTGAGCGCGATCACCTGCATGGTCCTCGGGCCTACGGTGTGGGTGGAAATCCTGGGGCACGCCGAAGCGCTGTTTCCGTATCGGTATCCGGCGCTGTTTTCCATGCTGACGGCCTTTGCGGTCACGGCCACGGTATCGCTGCTCGATCGCAGCGCCGGCGCGCAAGCCGAAGCGCGGGCTTTCGATCACCAGTACGTGCGCTCGATCACGGGCATGGGCGCCGCCGCTGCCGCCCGGCATTGAGCAATGGACTTGCCGGGGATTGGTAGACACCTCAGATAGAGCGAGAATGCTCAATAGAGGTGAAATATGGCTAGGAAAAGACGTACGTTTACGCCGGAGTACAAGGCCGAGGTAGTCGGACTGGTGCGAGTTGGCGGCAAAGCGATCTCGGCGGTAGCGCGGGACTTGGATTTAACGGAGTCAGCGGTGCGCAAATGGGTAGCTGGCAGTGAATCGGTTGCGAGCTGCGGGGATCAGAAAGTATTGACGACAGCGGAGCGAGAGGAGCTGTTGCACTTGCGCCGGGAAATTCGACAGCTGCGGATGGAGCGCGAAATATTAAAAAAAGCGACGGCCTTCTTAGCCAGGGAATCGACGTGAGATATCGATTCATGGCGGCGGAGAAGGCGCTGTATCCGGTGACGCTGATGAGCCGGCTTCTTGAGGTTTCGCGGTCGGGTTTTTACGCGTGGGACAAGCGTGCGGAGAGTGCTCGTAGGCGTTCTGACCGCGCACTGGTCGTTCATATCAAGGCGGCGCATCGGGCTTCTCGCGACACCTATGGAAGCCCTCGGGTGCATCGTGAGTTATTGGCCCAGGGCCACACAGTGGGTCGTGGCCGCGTCGCCCGTTTGATGCGTGAAAATGCCCTGCGAGGCAAGCGCAAGCGACGTTTTCGCAATACGACGCAATCGGTTCACGCGCACCCGATAGCGCCGAATGTGCTCAAGCGTGAGTTTACCGTCGACAAGCCCAATGCGGCCTATGTTAGCGACATTACCTACATCTGGACGCTGGAAGGCTGGCTGTATCTGGCCGTCATCCTTGATCTGTATTCGCGGCGCGTCGTCGGTTGGGCGATGGGCCCGCGCATTGACCAGGCCTTGACGTTGCGCGCGCTGGACATGGCCTCGGACGGCTGTAAGGCGGTCGCAGGATTGATCCACCACAGCGATCGCGGCAGTCAATATGCGGCGAATGATTACCGCAAATTACTCGAAGCCCGCGGTATGACGTGTAGCATGAGCCGCAAGGGAAACTGCTGGGATAATGCCGTAGCTGAGAGTTTCTTTTGCGACGCTAAAAGTCGAGTTCGTTCACGGAGCGCTATTCCGTACCCGGGAGCAGGCAACCCGTGAAATATTCGACTATATCGAAGTGTTCTACAATCGGATTAGACGACATTCATTTCTTGATTACGTCAGTCCGATGGAATTTGAGAGAAACTATGTCCTGCTGCACAACGCAGCTTAAACCGGGTGTCCACTAAAACCCGGCAAGTCCACAATCAACCGCTGTCGCGGTGTGCACTTGCTTTTGAACGGGGCCAACCGCTAACTTAAACCGCGCACATAGCACACCGCTCGCCAGTCCGAAGGGGGACCCATGAACATCGACCAGCACAACGATCTCGAAGCCATCCGCCAGCTCAAATCGCGTTATTTCCGCCTCATGGACACCCAGCAGTTCGACCACTGGCATACCTGTTTTACCGCCGATGTCACGGCTCGCTACGAGGGTGTGCCGCGCGCCAGCAAAGACCTGCCGGTCGACATCGAGATCAGCGGTCGCGACGACCTCGTTGCGGGCGTAAAAAGCCTCATGACCGGCGCCCAGTCGATCCACCAGGGCTACATGCCCGAAATCGAATTGACCGGCGCGGGCAGCGCCAGGGCGATCTGGTCGATGTACGACTACGTGATGTTACCGAGCTGTCATTTCCAGGGCTGGGGGCACTACCACGAGACCTATGTCAAAGAAAACGGCGAGTGGCGGATCAAGTCTATCCATCTGACCCGCCTGCATACCCAGGAAGACTGGGTATGAGGACCAGTGCTCAGCGCTGCGCGGAGGTGTTTGCGGCCGGTCGGTCGAGCGGCCACGGATAAGGTGTGTTGAAGGTGAATGCGTCCGCGCTCGGGCCATCGCGGCGCAGCAGATCGAGCCGTGCGCGCGCTTCATCGACGCTCGGGCGATGGCCGCGAGATACCCACCACAACACCGTGACGGCTTCACGGGGCAATTCGAACCAGCTTTTGCGCCGGCGCATGATGTCGACGTGCGCGGAACGAAAAACGTAGTCGCTGAGCGTTTCGACATCGCGCCATAGCGACAGATTGACCAGCATGTCTTCGCCGAACGGACGCAGCGCGGTGGCGTTGCCGGCCTCGGTCTTGAGGCGCCACACGAAACCCGGCGAACGTTCGGCCAGGGCGTTGATGCGATCGAGGTTGGCGACGAATTCGGCCATCAGCGGTGATTCCAGCGGCGCCAGCATGCGCGCGATATTCAGCTGGGCGAGCTCGAAGTCCGCCATCGGTAGTCCTCCGTACTTTTCAACGTTGTGCAACGGGCCGCGCTCAGCGATAGGCGATCAAAAGACCCGCGGCGATCATGATCGCGACCATCAATGCGGCAACCCCGCGGTTTTTTTTACGGTCCGCCTTGTCGAGCAGCACCGCCAGCAGCAGGCCGGCGGCGAATACAAAAATCCATGCCGCGATCCAGCTTTTCATACGTCGGCTCTGCGTTAGCGGGGGACTTAGCGGACGCCGCGAGTATTATCACCGGCGCGCTCACCGTCCGCCTGTTGCCAGCCGAACGCCAGCGTGCGCCACATGTCGCGGTAATCGTAATCGGTGTCGAGAGCCAGATTGAGGCGGTTGTAGGCGGCAAAATCGCTGACCAAGTGGACCAGTTGCACGATACCCTTGTCGGTGTAGCCAACCGCACGCAGGCCGTCGGTATCGGCGTCGCTGATGGCGGCCGGTTCGGCGTTGACCTTGAGGGCGAATTCGAGGGTGGTTTTCAGACGCTCGTCGTCGACCATCGCGACGCCATCGGTAAGCAGTTGCTGCACGTACTCTTCAGGCGTTTCGAGTCCGTAATTGAGTATCGTGCAGAAGGCGGCGGTGCAGTACGGGCAGCCATTGGCCTTGGAAACCAGGATGCCGACGTGCTGGATCTCGGGCAGGGACATTTCGCCCATCTGCCACAGCACCTGGGTCGCCCCGAGTTTGGCCTTGAGGAATTCGGGGAAGTTCATCTCGACATAAAAGTGGTTGGGTACCGCGCTTTCGACGCCGGTCACCCAGGCGAAAATCTCGTTGATGATCGGGTCATCGACGGTGTGCGGGCGGATCTGGGCTACTCGCGCCATGGGATACCTCGTAGCAAGAAATAAAAACCCGAATATGTGGTTTCAGCTCAGTTCGCGCAGTACGCTGCTGTCGATATTCGGGCTCATGAAAATCTGTTCGTCGACGACCGCCTCGATCGCCGCGACGAGATCGAAACGCGCACGCGATTTTGCCACATAACCGAGCGCGCCGGCGTCGAGCATGGCCCGGACATGGTCGCGGTCGACCAGCGAGGAGACCGCGATGATGCGCGTCTGTGGCGCGATTTCCGACAAAAATTTCGTCGCCAGCAGGCCATCGAATTCCGGCATACGGACATCCATCAGGATCACGTCAGGCGGGGATTTCTTGACCGCCTTGATCGCTTCGCGGCCGTCGACCGCGACGCCAATGACCTCAATATGCTGGGTCGAGGCGAGCAACGCGGTCACGCCGCTGCTGAAATCACTGTCGTCATCGGCCACCAGCACCCGTGTTATGAGCGGCTGCACGAAACTACCGTGGGCTAACCAGCCGAGGCCGGTCGCTCATCGCGGCGATCCATGGTCGGGTCGATAACCTCGGGGACGTGGGCCAGACGGTGATCGATCAGCGTTGCGCCGCCGGTAACCAGCGAGCGGGCGGCCTGCGGCGGTCGGCCCTTGACCGCCGCGAGCTCAGCGCGGGAAAGCTGCGAGGGCGGCGGTTCGCGCTGGTAGTCAGGCTGGCCATCGGCCTCACGAAACTCGGGCATCACGTCTTCGGCAAAAATCTGCATGTTTTTCATGACCATCCAGTTCGGCATCGGCCCGTAGGGCGAGCCGGCGCCGATCATGCCACCGGCGCCGACCTCGTCACAGTATTCGCCGAGCTGGTTTTTCACCGTCTCCGGCGAACCGACGATGATGTAGCGATCGGCGATCAGCTCGTCGTAGCTGAGCTGCGCCTGCGGCTTGACGTGGCCCTTCTGCAGTGCGCCGACGAAGTTGCGGAACGATTTCGTCGACATGTAGCCGGGCGGGAAAAAGATCTGGTCGGGAATTTTCAGACCGGTATTGAAGACCCACGACATGTGCGCCTTGGCTTCGCGATGGGCCTGCTCGTCGGTTTCCGCGACGTAGGTGGGCACGCAGGCGTTGAACATACTTTTCGGAGCCTCATAGCCAAGGCGCTGACATTCTTCGCGCAGGCCGTCGAAGGCCATTTTGGTGAACCACAATGGCGAGAACACCATCATGTAGGTATAGCGGTGTTTGGCGATGAACTGCAGGGTTTCCAGTGAGCCCTGACCCGGGATCCAGATCGGCGGGTGCGGGGTCTGGATCGGTCGCGGCACGGGGTTCACGTTGGGGACGTAGAAATGTTCGCCCTGCCAGGTGAACGGGCCGTCGTCGGTCCACGCTCGAATGATCAAATCATGCGCTTCATTGAAGCGCGCCACCGAATCTCCCGGTACCACGCCGTTGTTGAAGTATTCGCAGCCGATGCCGCGCACGAACCCGGAAATGATGCGGCCGCCGGAGATCACATCGAGCATGGCGATTTCTTCGGCCACGCGCAGCGGATTGCCGTGCAGTGGAATGGCGTTGCCGATGATCCCGATCGGGATCCGCGTGGTGCGTTGCACCAGCATGGCGGCAATGATGTTCGGCGACGGCATGGTGCCGTAAAAGTTGGCGTGATGCTCGTTCACCGCAACCCCGTCGTAGCCGTACGATTCGGCAGCGACGAGTTGATCGATATATTCGTTGTACAACACGCGTCCGCGGTGCGGGTCGTAGTGTTTGTTCGGCAGCGACACCCAGGTCGATTCGATTTCCCCGGCCGGGGGAATATACGGGTAAGGCATGAGGTGGAAAAAATAGAAGCGCAGTTTGTTCATTTCGAGGCCTCCTCGATAAAGCTGACCAGGGCGTCGGCAGTTTCGCGCGGGCGTTCCAGGCACGGTTCGTGGCCGGTGCCGGCGATGCGGGTCAGGCGACTGTTGGGCAACACCGCGGCGAACTTGTCCGACATTGCGTTCGGCACCAGGCGGTCCTCGTCGCCGCCGATGACCAGGCTCGGGCAGGCGAGCCGTTGCAGGCGCCGTTCCAGCGCGAGGTTATAACGCGGCGCCCACATCAGGCGCGCGGCGGCGGAAAACTCGGCGTACATGTGGATCCCTTCGTCAAAGTTTTCCGCGTCCGGCAGCCACTCGGCCATCACCGCTTTGTCCTTGAACAAGCGGTCCATGAGGTCGGGTGGCGAAAGCTGAAAAATATCGACGCCGGGGTCGTCCTCCAGGCGCAGACCGACCGGTGTGATCAGGGCCAGTGATTTGAGTCGGCGCGGATAAAAGCTGGCGAATTCGGCGGCCGCCCAGCCGCCCATGGAAAACCCGATCAGGTGGATGCGTTCGAGGCCGAGCTGTTCGAACAGCTGGTCATAGAGGATGGTGAGATCGTCGAAATTGCGCAGCCACTGGGGCAGCGGCGTTTCACCGAAACCGGGCGCCTCGGGGGCGATGAAATCGAGTTTTTCCGCCAACATTGTGTACAGCGGTATCCACATGCGGGTGAAGCCCGCACCGTGGAACAACACCGTCGCCTCGCCGGCACCCTCGCGCCGGTAGGCGATCGGCAGGCCCATGACGGTCTCGAATTGCGGCGTGGTGTAGTACTTCGAAGGTTTCGGGACCTCGGTTTTCTCTACGACGTCGACATAGCTCATCAATGACCTCCTCAGCGATTGCCCATGGCGGTCAGTGTATGGGATCCGCCGCCCGGATTCCCACCGCGCTACAGCGCGGCTTCCTGCATGGCAATGCCGAGGGTTTCACGAACCAGTTTGTCGAGTGCGGCGCTGAGGGCGGCGCCGCGGGCATCGGATACCGTTACCGTGCCGCGCGCGCTCGCGTAGTGCGGGTCCCACAGGCCGGCCGCGGCGGGCTGGACCTGGTTGGCCTCGGCCCGCGCGACGCGGAATCGCTTCTTGATGTCATAAGCCTCGACGAGCAGCGTCGCATATAAGAACGGCCCGGTGTCGAAAGCCTGCTGCAGGCCATAGCCACGGACTTTCTGGTTGGTGCCGGTGACAAAATCTTCGCTGACCTGGGCCTGCACCACCACCACCATATCCAGTCCGGCCGACTCGCCGAGTGCATAGACGGCTTCGGCGACGCTGTTGTCGCCGGACGGCGCGCGCCAGTCAGACTCGCGCGCGCTGGCCAGCACCGGGCTGCGCGGCAGTTCGCGTACGGTATAGCCTTTGCGCTGAAAGCGCGGTATCAGCGCATCGTAGACCAGCCGATCGCTGTTCCAGTCAGCCGGGATGACGGTGGCGAAGTGGCTCTCCAGTGCCGAGGTGCCGAGGTGAGAGATGTTCACGCCTGGGCTTAACAAAGACACCACGCCAACGGACTTGATGTTGGCGGCGTAGTCGCTGCTGACGCGGGCCAGCTTGGCGTCACCGAAGCACCCGGTCAGCGTTATGCCGAGGGCATATACCAGCGCGTAAGTCCTGATTGTATCGATCATCGCGGGGGTTCCGTTTACAGACTGAAAAAAGCCGCTGCCGCCGCTTCGGCCGCAGTGCAGCGGCGCTAGACGGTTGTGCCGGCAGCGGGCGCTGGTCAGGGTTCGAGGACCGCGTTTTTGGTTTTCAGGTCGGCGATCAGCTGATCGATCCCCGACGAGCGGATGGTGGCGTCAAAGCCGGCGCGGTAATTACGGGCCATGCTCATACCACGCACGCTGACGTCGATTACCCGCCAGGCGTCGGTTTTGTAGAGACGGTAATCGACCGGGATACTTGCGCCCGATGGCGGCGTGATCTGGGAGCGCAGGGTCATCTGGTTGGCGCTCTGGCGCAGCGGCTGGCTGTCAAACGACATGAAATCGTCGGGTACGGCACTGGTGCTGACATAGCCGGTCATGGCCGAAGAGTAGAAGCGCACCAGGAATTCGCGAAACTCGTGCATGAATCGCTCGCGTTGCTCCGGGGTCGCGTTTTTCCAGTGTTCACCGAGCACGAGCTGCGATGCGGCGCGAAAATCGACCCGTGGGACCAGAATTTCGTCGATCACGGCGCGCAGATTCTGATTGTTTTCGCGCACCGCGGGGGTCTCCAGCGCGACCAGCATCTGGCTCTTGATCTGTTCGAGCATGCCGAGCGCGGCCGCGGTTTCCGAGGCGTGGGCTGCGGCGGGTAGCGTCATCAGTCCAAGCCCGGCGCCGCTCAACAGGGCAATCGTGGCGAGCTTGCGAGCGTACGGAAACAGGTTTTTCAGCATGGGCATGGTCCTTATGGTTCGAGGCACGGGGCCGGGCGCCGGCCGGCGCACGATACAGGTTAAGAGACGCTGGGGAAGCGAAAAGATTCATTATTCTATCAAGCGCGCCGGAATTTGGCGTTAATTCGTCCTGGTCAGGCGCTCGCGCGCGGTTGTCAGCGGGCACGAGCGAGGCTTCGCTGTGGCGCGCCGCCAGCCGCCGGCAGGGGTCCGGCAGGTCGTTTTTTCACGCCCGGCTGACGGCGATAATCGCGTATTGCCGCCCGGTCCCGGCCATGCTCAGGTCGCCACGGCGACGCGTACCGCGTCGAGCTTGAGCTGCGCACCGGTCAGAAAGCGTGCATAGCCGTCGCGGTTTTTTTCCAGCGCGGTGATTTCGTCGTCGCGGACGTTGGGGTTAATTTTCTGGAGCTGCCGCAGGCGTGCAATTTCGTCGCCGATTTCTTTTTCCATGCGTTGTCGGGCGACCGCAATAACCTGCTCCTGGCGCGTCTCACACAGATGATTGGCGTGATCGGTGAGCTGCTCGATCTGATCGCGCAGGCGCTGGACAACTTTGCCCGCGGTCGCGCCGGGGACGCTGCGAACGGCGCTGTTCATCCACTCAGCAGTGCACCGGTCGGTCAACTCTTCGCCAGCAGAGTCGACGACGATGCGAAACACCGACTCCGGCAGGAATCGTTCCACGCGCAGCCCGCGCGGCGCGGGGCAGACAATCACGAACAGGCATTCGACCAGCACGGTACCGGGCGCCAGGCTGGCGCTTTTGACCACACCAAAGCCGGTGTTGCCGAATTCACTGCCGAGCACCATGTCGATGGCGCCGACCACCATCGGGTGCTCCCAGGTCAGGAAGTGCATATCGTCGCGGACCTGTGCCCGGGCCCGATCGAAGGTTACCGTCAGGCCGCCGTCGGGCAGGCCGGGAAAGACCTCGCAGCTCATGTGGTCGCCGGGCTGCAGCACCTCGCTGTCGGCGCCATTGTCTTCGTGCTCGACGCCGAATTCATCGAATACCCGGGCCATGTAGTCTTTCAGCGTCGCGCTTAAGGCAAATTGTTCGACCTCGGCCACGATCGCGGCGGCGCGCGCGCGGTCAAAGGAATTCAGTTCCAGTAATCGGTCGCGGCCGGCGGCGAGAATTTCAAGCAGTTCGGCACTGCGCGCCGCGCTGCGCGCGATCAGGCTATCGAGCGCGGCGCTATCCGCCGGCGTCGCCATGCACTCGCGCAGTTGCTCGCCGAACTCGGCAAACAAGGCCGGGCCGGCCGGGCAGATTTTTTCGAACGCGTTGATGCCCTCGTGCAGCCACGCAAGCAGTACCGAACTGGCGTGGCCGCGAAAGTACGGTACATGGATCTCGACGGTATGCGCCTGGCCGATGCGGTCGAGACGGCCGATGCGCTGTTCAAGGAGATCCGGATTGAGCGGCAGGTCGAACAGCACCAGGTGGCGGGCGAACTGAAAATTGCGTCCTTCACTGCCGATTTCCGAACAGATCAGCATCTCGGCGTCTTCGTCCGGGTCGGCGAAATAGGCCGCCGCGCGATCGCGCTGCAGCAGGTCGAGGTCTTCATGGAACACCGCCGAGCGCACCCCGCGGCGCAGCCTGATCCAGGCTTCCAGCGCCTGCGCGGTATCGGCGTTCGCGCAGATCACCAGGGTCTTGTCGCCGCGGTGTTTGCGCTGCCAGTCGGCGAGCCACTCGGCGCGCGGATCAAAGCCTATCCAGCCATCGTCGAAACCGCGTTCAGGGGTCAGGCTGGCGGCCGCGTCGAGGTCGCTGGCGGGTGCCGCATATTGCGCTGGCAGGTCCAGTTCGTAGCGGGTCAGACGCCGTTGCGGGAAGCCTTCGATATGATCGCGGCAGTTGCGGAACAGGACTCGCCCGGTACCGTGATGATCGAGCAGCTCGCGAACCAGGCGGGCGGCAAAGCCGGCCTCGCCGGTGGCGCGGATCTCGGCGATGCGATCGGCGCCGAGCAGGGCCCCGACCTGCGCGAGACTGCCTGCCGTCGGGCTGGCCGTGCCGGCCAGCAGATCGCTGACCAGGGCACTGACCTCGAGGTAACGCCGTTCTTCTTCGAGATAGCGCTGCAGGTCGTTATAACGGTGCGGATCGAGCAGGCCGAGGCGGGCAAAATGGCCGCTCACCCCGAGCTGTTCCGGGGTCGCGGTCAGCAACAACAACGCCGGGACCCGGCGCGCCAGTTGCTCGATCGCGCGGTAGCCGGCGCTGGCGCCGTCCTCGCTCCAGCTCAGGTGGTGCGCTTCGTCGACAATGAGGATATCCCACGGCGCCGCTGCCGCCTGCTCGAGGCGGGTCTGGTCGGCGCTGAGCACGCTGAGCGGCGCGAGAACGAGCTGCGCGGATTCGAACGGGTTGCCGTCGTCGGCGCTTTCCAGCTCTTCGGCAATATCGGCATCGACGATCGAGAAACGCAGGTTGAAACGCCGCAGCATCTCCACCAGCCATTGATGTATGAGGTTATCGGGCACCACGATCAGCGCGCGCGTGACCCGCCCGGTGAACAACAGGCGGTGCAGGATCAGACCGGCTTCGATGGTTTTGCCCAGGCCCACTTCGTCGGCCAGCAACACCCGCGGTGCGTGGCGCGCGGAGACCACCTCGGCGATATAGAACTGGTGCTGAATGAACTGTACGCGCGGACCGAGCAGGCCGTAGACCGGCGAGACCTGCTGGCGGTGGTGATGGGCCAAAGTTTCGCTGCGCAGATTGAAGCGCGCCGCCTTGTCGATCTGCGCGGTGAACAAACGTTCGAGCGGGCGATTGAACTGCACGTAGCTGTCCAGATCGATTTCGTGGATTTCGGCCTCTTCGCCGCGCGCGGTGAGACCGCGATAGATGATGCAACCATCGACCTCGACATGCTTGCCGACGATGAGCTCGGTACCGTCTTCGCTGCGGACACGATCGGCGACGCGGTACCTGACCCGCGTCAGCGGCGCGTTATCAATGGCGTAGGTGCGGCGCTCGTCACTGGCCGGAAACGTGATCACCACGCGGCGGTCGGCAACTTCGAAAGCAATGCCGAGGCCGAGTTCCGGCTCGGTGTTGCTGATCCAGCGCTGCCCGGGCCGGCAGTCAAGCGTGGTCATGGCGGCGAACCTCGGGTCGCGGCGCGGGCAGTATCGACACGTTCAGGATTTCGGCGCGGGGTCGCTCGCCCCGATACGCTCCTGAAAATCCGCGGTGGTATTGGCGTGCGGAAATGCGAGCTCCGGTTCGGCCACGGCCAGCGCCGCGCACAACGGCCCCCAACCGTCACCGGGGTGCCATTCCAGCAGTCGTGCGGCCGGAACCTCGGCGCGCACGCGGGCGTTGTGCGCCTCGTAGGCGGCAATGGCGGCGTCACGGTTGTCGATTTCGGTAGTAAAACGATGCTCGAACATGGCCCAGACCATGCGTCGCCACGGGCTGTCTTCGGCCTCTCGCGAGGCCGGAAAAATCGTCTGCGAGGCGCTTTTCCACCAGCTCTCGGCGTCACGCGTGGAGAGCACGACGAGGGCGTCGGGAAACGCGGTGCACAGTTCCGGCCAGTAGGCCGAGGCCGGCCAGTCGACCGCGGCCACGAATTCGTTCAGGAACGCCGACCAGTCCGGCATGGTGCCGAGCGCAGCCTGGTGCCAGACCGGAATGTCGTCGGGGCGCGGGAATACCTCGTGCATGTGATAACAACGCCCGTTGAGAAGGATCTCGAGGGCGGCCTGAAGTGAGGTAGTACCGGTGCGGCCGACACCGGCACCAATGACGCGTAAACCCATGCGCTGTATCCCAGACTATTGTTTGTACAGGGCGCGCATCTTAACAGGCTGGTGACCTGAGCTGTGTTCAGGACAGCGTTGTTCGCGTATACCCGCAGCGCTGGCAGCGCTTGAGCGTGATCAGGCGGCCCTGTTTGACGTCGAAACGTTGCTTCTGGTCGACGGCCCATTTGTGAAAGCCGCTTTTGCACAAGGTTTTGCCCTTGGATTTTTTGGGCTTTTTTGCCGCCGTTGGCGCGCGGAAAGGAAGGATGTCAGCCATGCGCGGCGACTGTCAGACGGTGACCGAGCTGCGCGGAGACGCGCTCGCCGATGCGGCGCAGCTCGGCGGGCGCGTAGAACGCGGTATTTTTGACCCCCCACACGCCGCCCGGCCAGCAGTAATCATCGCGTCGGCGCCCGACCACGTGAATATGCATCTGCGGGACGATATTGCCGAGCGTGGCGATGTTGAGTTTATCGATGACAAACTCGGCGCGCACCAGCCGCGCGATGAGATTGACCTCTTCGAACAGTTGCTGGTGGACGTCGGGCTCGAGGTCGCAGAGCTCCGTGGTGCTGGTCCGCGGCACGAGTATGAACCACGGCAGTGCGGCGTTGTTCATCAGCAGCAGGTGGCTCAAGGTGAGGCGACCGAGTTCGAAACCGGCCTCGAGCAGGCGCGGATCGAGGCGGAAGTCGGCCGCGTTCATGATCTCAGGCGGCCGACATGCCGCCGTCGACCGGGTAGCTGTTGCCGGTAATGAAACTCGCTTCGTCACTGGCCAGGAACAGGGCCAGGCGCGCCACTTCGTCGGGCTGCCCGTAGCGCTTGAGCGGCACCGCTTGTTGCATCTTTTCCTTGACGCGGGCGGTCGCGTCGGGGCCGAAGCCGACTTCCAGCGCTTCGATCATGCGCGTCGCGATCGGCGCCGGGTTGATGGTGTTGACGCGCACATTGGACGAGGCGCATTCCAGTGCGGCGGACTTCATCAAGCCGACCGCGGCGTGCTTGGATGCCACGTAGGCGGAAATTTTGTGCATGCCACGCAGTCCGGCCAGCGACGAGGTGATGACAATGCTGCCGCTGCGTGCCTTCTTCATCACCGGGATCACGGATTTCAGGCCGAGGAAGACACCGCGCACGTTGACCGCCATGACTTTCTCGTAATCCTCCAGCGAGTACTCGCTGATCGGCGCAATCGCGCCTTCGATGCCGGCGTTCAGGAACGCGATATCGAGTTTTCCGAAGCGTTCGAGCGCCGCGTCGACGCTGCGCTGTACGTCCTCGGCGCGGGTCACGTCGCCGGCGCAGGCGATGGCGGTATCGGCGCCGAGCGTCGCGACCGCGCGATCGAGGGCCTCGGCATCGAGGTCGACGAGGACCAGGCGGGCGCCTTCGGCGGCGAACAACTGCGCGGCGGCAAGTCCGATACCGCCAGTGGCGCCGGTAATGAGGGCAACTTTGTCGTGCAGTCGTGGCATCGCGTGGGGCTCCTTCGGCGTGGCGTGAGGCAGGCCGCGATTAAACCACAATCGTCGTTCACTTCGATCGTGGCATGATGCCGGACCCGTCCTCCAGGAGCCACTGCCGACCGCGATGATCATGACCCGCCGCCACAGCGTTGTATTTGTCGTCGTGCTTGCCGTCGTCACCACACTGCGCGCGGTACAGCAGGCGTGGCTGGCCGACGACGCTTTTATTTCCTTTCGCTACGCGCGGCACCTGGTCGACGGCAACGGCCTGGTGTTCAACGCCGGCGAATACGTTGAAGGCTACACCAATCTGCTGTGGACCCTGGCCATGGCGCTGGGTATGGCCTTCGGTCTGACCCCTGAAGTGCTGGCCAATGTGCTGGGTATCGCCGCCTGGCTGGCGCTGGCCGCGGTCATGCTGGCCTGGAACCGCGACCGTCGTGGCCACGGTCTGCCGCTGGCCGCGGGGCTGACCCTGCTGTTGCCGGACTGGCAGCTGTTCAGCACCGGCGGGCTGGAAACGAGTCTGTTTGCGCTGCTCGCGACAGCCGGGATCTGCCTCGTCGCGCGTCCCGAGCCGGGTCGCAGACAACTGTTTGCGGCCGGCGTGCTGCTGGCACTGGCGACCTTGACCCGCCCGGACGGTGCGTTGTACGCGGCGCTCGGCGTGGCCGCGGCCTGGAGTGCCCGCGCCCACGCGCGCGCCGCCGTGCGTGCCGTCGATTGTGCCGCCGTGGCCGCGCCGCTGGTGGCGATCGGCACGGCCCTGGTCGTTTTCAAGCTCAGCTACTACGGTGAACTGCTGCCCACCGCGTTCTACGCCAAGTCGGCGAGCGATCCCTACTATGTGCAGGGACTGCGCTACCTGGCGCTGTTCTACCAGCGCAACTGGGTGCTGCCGCTGATCGCGGTACTGCTGATCGCCGCGGTGCTGGTGAACCGGCGCACCGAACGCGAGCGGGCGTTGATCATTTTCACCGCCGCCTTTGTGGGTTTCAGTGTCTATGTCGCCCATAGCGGCGGTGATTTCATGTACGCACGGCGTGCCCTGATGGCGGTGCCGTTTTTACTGCTGGCGCTGGAAGTGCTGCTCGAGCGGCTGCCGCGACGCCACGCCGCGGCGCTGTTGCTGCTGGCCTGGTTCGGCGCCTGCGTGCCGCAGGCGGTGTTTGAGCAGCCGCGCCAGCGCATCCATGGTATCGCCTATGAACACGAGTTTTATCCGCCCATGGTGCTCGCCCGACGGCGTGCCGAAGGTGAGCTGGCCGGCGCATTGCTCGGCGACTCGCCATTGCGGGCGATGTTCTCCGGGGGCATGTGCATGTTCGCGTACTACAGCGCGCTGCCGTATCTGGCCGAAATGACCGGCCTGACGCACTATTCGCTGGCGCGCCAGCCCCTGCGCGAACGGGGTGCCGTGGGTCACGAGAAACAGGCCGACCGCGCGTGGCTGGCGGACCACGATATCGAATGGGTGTTTCTGCGCGATACGCCGCCGCTGGCGCTGAGCGGCGGCCGCGATCCGAAGCTGGTGCGGATCGGGTCCACCCTGACCGCGTACGTCATGGTTTATCGCGATGTGGTCATGGACCGCCTGCGCGATCGTGCCGAGGTGGACTTTGTGCCCATCGAGCGCGTGATCGCCGAGGCCGAGACGGCGATCGCGCGCGCCAGCCGACGCGATGGCCAGGCCCTGCTCGACGAACTCGATCGCTATTATTTCCGCACCGCGCCCGCTGCCGGCGCGGCACGCGCGCGTCTGCAGGCTGCGCTTGCCGAGTAGGTCGGGCGGTGCCGGTTTGTGGTTAAATTCTTTCGCCATGGATAGCCCGACCGCGAGCCAAGCCTCGACCCTCACCCCCCGCGCCGACGAAGTCCTGCGCCGGATCTACGGCTACAGCGCTTTCCGCGGCGAGCAGGAGGCCGCGATCGCGGCGGTGCTGAGCGGCCGCGACGCGGTGGTGCTGATGCCGACCGGTGGCGGTAAATCCCTGTGTTACCAGATCCCGCCGCTGGTCACCGGCGGTTGCGCGCTGGTCATATCACCGCTGATCGCGCTGATGCAGGACCAGGTCGCCGCGCTGGCACAGCTCGGCGTGCCCGCCGCGGCACTCAATTCTTCGATCGGCGCCGCCGAGCAGGCCAGGATCCTGGCCGAGCTCAGGGCCGGACGATTGCGCCTGTTGTACGTGGCGCCCGAGCGCATGGTGCAGGCCCGCACGCGAGAATCGCTGGGCGATGCCGGGATCAGCGTCATCGCCATCGACGAAGCCCACTGCGTCTCGCAATGGGGCCACGACTTCCGTTCCGATTACCTCGCTCTCGGTCAGCTGCGCGAACACTTCCCCGGCGTGCCGCGCATTGCATTGACGGCGACGGCCGACGCGCGGACTCGTATCGATATTGCCGAGCGCCTGGAACTCGACGATCCGGCGTGGTTCATCGGCGGATTCGATCGCCCGAACATCCGTTACACCGTGCTCGGCCGGTCCCAGGCGCGCGACCAGCTGGCGCGGTTTCTCACCAATCACCGCGGCGAAGCCGGCATCGTCTACTGCATGTCGCGCCGCAAGGTCGAACAGACCGCAACCTGGCTCGTCGGCGAAGGCTTTGACGCACTGCCTTACCACGCCGGCCTCGGCGCGACCACCCGGCGCGAGAACCAGCGTCGCTTTCTCAACGACGACGGCGTGGTCATGGTCGCGACCATCGCCTTCGGTATGGGTATCGACAAGCCGGACGTGCGTTTCGTCGCCCACCTCGATCTGCCCAAAAGCGTCGAGGCGTATTACCAGGAGACCGGTCGCGCCGGACGCGACGGCGAGCCGGCCGAAGCGTGGATGGTGTACGGACTCGAAGACGTCGTACGCCTGCGCCAGATGGTCGACCAGTCCGAAGCCGACGAAGAACATAAACGCATCGAGCGTCACAAGCTCGATGCTCTGCTCGGCTGGTGCGAGTCGACCACCTGCCGGCGCCAGCCGCTCCTCGAATACTTCGGCGAAACCCTCACTGACGCGTGCGGCAATTGCGATAACTGCCTGTCACCACCGGTAACCTGGGATGCCACCGAGGACGCGCAAAAGCTGCTGTCGTGCATTTACCGCACCGGCCAGCGCTTCGGCGCGGTGCACGTCATTGAAGTGCTGCGCGGCAGCGACACCGACAAGATCCGACAGCACCAGCATCACGAAGTATCGACTTACGGCATCGGCGCCGAACACAGTGTCCAGCACTGGCGGCTGGTATTACGCCAGCTCATGGTCCGCGGCGCGGTTTACGCCGACGTGGCCGGCTACGGCGCGCTGAAGCTGACCGCCGAGGCGCGCGCGATCCTGCGCGGCGATGGCGGTTTGCGCATGCGTGAAGATGTTGCCGAGGTGCGCCGCTCGCGTAAACGCGGCGCGGTGGCGGCCACGGTCGCGCCCGAAGACGAAGCGCTGTGGGAGCGCTTGCGCGCGATACGCAAACGTTTCGCCGACGAACAGGGCGTACCGCCCTACGTCATTTTTCACGACCGCACGCTGCGCGACATGTTGGCCCTGAAACCGCGCACTCGAGAGCAGATGCTCGATGTCGTCGGGGTCGGACAGACCAAGCTCGAACGTTACGGCGAGGCGTTCCTCGACACCATCGTGGCGAACGCCTGACCGGCGCCGCATAGCGCGAAATCTGCGGCCAGGAGATCAGCCAGCATGCCCAAGCATCGTTTCGAAGATTACGCCGAACATTACCAAACCATTCGCATGCGGCGCGAGGACGGCATCCTCGAACTCACATTCCACAGTGACGGCGGACCGCTGCAATGGGGCCTGACCCCGCACCGGGAATTTACCCACGCCTTCGCCGATATCGGGCGTGATCCGGATAACCGGGTGATCATCATGACCGGCTGCGGCGATGCGTTCTCCGGCCCGCGCCCCGATCCGGATTACCGGCCCGGCGGTACCAGTGCGCGGGCCTGGGACACCATCTACTGGGAAGGCAAACACCTGCTCGGCAACCTGCTCGATATCGAGGTGCCGATCATTGCCGCGGTCAACGGCCCGGCGCTGCGCCACTGCGAGATCCCGCTGCTCTCGGACATCGTGCTCGCCGCCGAGCACGCCGAATTCCAGGACTCCGCACATTTTCCCAACGGCATGGTGCCGGGCGACGGCATGCACGTTGTCATGCCGCTGTTACTGGGTCCGAATCGCGGTCGTTATTTTCTCCTCACCGGACAAACCCTGTCGGCCCGCGAGGCGCAGGCCGCCGGCATCGTCGCCGAAGTACTGCCGGCTACCGAGCTGATGGCGCGAGCGCGTGAGCTGGCTCGGCAACTGGCGCGTCAGCCGCCACTGACCTTGCGCTACAGTCGCGTCGCGCTGACCCAGGATCTCAAGCGCCGCATGCTCGATCTGCTCGGTTACGGTCTGGCCCTGGAGGGGCTCGGCGTTATCGATGCGGCTGGTGACGGCTGACGGTCCGGAGCAGCGTTGGTTACGTGCTCCCGCCTCAGGCCGCGTCGTTATCTTCGGGGTGGGGTTCGAGCGCGCCCATCAGCGCGGCCAGCGCGCGGCAGGCATCGACGCTGGTGAACACGCCCGCCAGTTTGCCATGGCGGGTAACGATGACGGCGTCGAGGCGGCGCTCGACCATGACCATCAGCACGTCTCTCAGCGGTTCGTCGGCGGCCACGATATACGCTTCGGGATCGTAATGATCGCGCACTCGGCCGGCGTCGTCCGCGTCGTTTACCGCCAACGCGGTCAGCGTCAGCATGCCGCTGACCTCGCCGCGTTCGGTCACCGGCAGGTGACGGAAATTGTGCTGCGTCATGAGCCTGGCGGCGCTCTCGACATCGGCATCGACATCAACGCTGTAGGGAAACGGCGTCATCGCGGTTCTGAGGTGGGGTACGGGTAGGCTCATCGCAGTTCTCTCATGGCGGCGGGGCGAGGCGCTATTCAAGCGGTGGCGCGGCCAGCGCGCATTGATCTGGGTCAGGCCTTCGCCCGCCGCTGCCGCGGCGATCGGCTATGATGCGACGCTCGCCGAACCCCAGGCTTCGCGTGCTTGCTGGTCGGCGATAACCGCGGGAACACAGTCATGAGTTCAGATTCGTATCGCAAAACCCACATCGGCGCGCACGCGCTGCACCCGACCACCCAGATGATGTCTTACGGCTACGATCCGTTCATGTCTGAAGGCGCGGTCAAGCCGCCGGTATTTCTGACTTCGACGTTCGTGTTCCGCAGCGCCGAGGAAAGCGCCGCGCATTTCGATATCGCCTTCGGGCGTCGCCAGGCGGCCGCCGGTGAAAGCGGCGGGCTGGTCTACTCGCGCTTCAATCATCCCAATCTCGAGATCGTCGAGGATCGCCTGGCTTTGCTCGACGGCGGCCAGGCGGCGGCGGTCACGGCCTCGGGTATGGCCGCGATCGCGACCACCTTCATGAGTCTGCTCGAACCTGGCGATGTGGTGGTCCAGTCGACCCCGCTATATGGCGGTACCGAGACCCTGCTCAGCGGCATGCTCGCGAATTGGGGTATTCGGCGCGTCCACCTGCCGGTGCCGCTGACCGAAGCGTCGTGTCGGGCCGCGCTGGACCGCGCAGCAGCACTCGGCCGGCTGGCCATGATCTACATCGAAACGCCGGCCAATCCGACCAACGCTGTGATCGATTTTGCGCTCCTGAATGCGGTGCTGGAATCGCGACGCGGCGGAGACACACCGCAACCGGTGACGGTCTGCGATAACACCCTGCTCGGACCGCTGTTCCAGCAACCCTGCCGCCATGGTATCGATCTCAGCGTCTATTCGCTGACCAAATACGTCGGTGGCCACAGCGATCTGGTCGCCGGCGCCATCACCGGACGCAGCGACCTGCTGGCGCGGATCCGGCGGACGCGTTCGGGACTCGGCACCCAGCTCGACCCGCATACCTCGTGGATGCTGGCGCGATCCATGGAGACGCTCAGCCTGCGCATGCAACGCGCGGCGGATAGCGCCGAGGCGGTGGCGGACTGGCTGGCCGCCAATCCTTATCTGCCGTGCCGGGTGCTGCATCCCGCCCACGATCTCGACGCCGGCGCGCGCGCGATCTGGTCGCGTCAGTGCAGCGGCAGCGGTTCGACATTCTCATTCGTCGTCGAGGCCGACCGGGCGCGCGCGTTTCGAATTCTGAACGGCCTGAGATTGTTCAAACTCGCGGTCAGTCTCGGCGGTACGGAATCGCTGGTGTGTCACCCGGCGTCGACCACCCATTCCAGTGTGCCGGCCGAAGAGCGCGCCAGTTCCGGGGTCAGCGAAGGGCTGATCCGGGTCTCGATCGGGCTCGAGGAAGCCGCCGACCTGATTGCCGATCTCGATGCGGCCTTCGCCGCGGCGGGATAAAAACCGCCGGATCGGCGCCAGTTTCGCCTTCGAATGCCGTCGGGGCCGGCGCTGAGCCGGTCTGACACATAAGTTTTTATTGTCCGGGGCATCCTGGCCGCCGCACTGCACTACAGTGTGGGAATGGCTGGTTCTCGTCGCATGTCGGTTGCTCAACGCCTGGTGCCGCTGGGTTTGCGCAACACATTGATCGTCGTCCGCCACGGTGAGGATTACCGAGTCAGCCGCATCCGTTCGCTGGGCGAAAACGTCGAACTCACCACCCAGGGTACGTTTCGTTCCGAGCACGTGCCGCATATCGGCCGCGTCGGTATTGCCGATCCCGCCCTTGGCGTACCGTGGAAAAACAGCATGCCTTTCTACGGCAAGTGGTTCGACAATGTCGGCGAGACCGATCCCGGCTACCGCTTGCGCAAAAACATCTCGTCGTTATCGCACCGCAGTCAGCTCGAGCAGATCTCCCGTGACGATCAGTACGCGCTGGTTGGTAGTTATTACTCGGTGTTCAAAACCATTATGGAGGTCAAACGTCGCGTACCGCTGGTGCTGATCGACGATACCCTGGTGCCGCTGAACAGTTTTCCGGTCGTGCTGCCGCGCATCGCGGACGCCGAACTGGAGGAAAAACTGATTGCCGTGCTCGGCTTCATGCTCAGACCCGATCGCTCGGCGGACAGCCCGAAACGCGACGACCCGCTCGGCCTCAACGGTATCGAAGTCGACGAATCCTGAAGCGTTGTCTCATGCAGAGCCTAAATTAAGTGTGCGAAATAGTGCGGCAGTCAGGCGCTAGCCTGACGCGCGACCCGCTCGCCGCGAATACCATACGAAGTTTTCGCAGACCTATTCAGTGCATGCGCAGCATGTCGATGCCGACCGCCAGCAGGCCGAAGCCGGCGACGAGTTGGAACACTCGATAGGTCAGGATTTTGAGCGCCGGATAGCGCGGCAACAACCGCTCGATGCGCTTTTGGTACAGGGGCACGAACTGCAGGGCGAGCGCGACGGCGATTAATACCGCGCTGACCGGATAACGAACCAGTGCATGTTCCAGGAATTCGTTCATAACAAGCCCTAGCGCAATACTGCGCCGCCGATACCGTAGGTACGGCCGCGAAAGTGGCAGACCGCGTCGCCGGCAGCGTTGACGATACTCACGTTGTACATGCCCGTACGCCGCGTGCGGTTATCTTCAACCGCCACCGCGGTCAGCGTTTCGCCGGCGCGCGCGGGGCGCAGAAAATCGATGTTGGCGTTCAGAGCCGTGTGGGTTTCGTTGTGCGAATTGCTGGCAAAGGCCATGGCGGTATCGGCGAGGGCGAACATCAGGCCGCCGTGGCAGACATCCTGGCCCTGCACCATCCAGTCGGCGACCTGCATCGACATCCTAGCGTAACCCGGACGCGACTCCAGCAGCTCGATGCCGAGATGTTGCGAGGCGCGGTCGCGCGCGTACATCGAGCGCGACGCGGCTTCGGCCAGGGCCTGCGGATCGGTAGGTACTTCGATATCGTTCATGGTCGGGACCGGCTGCCTGCGAGCGCGCGATGATAACCGTGCCGCCAGCAGCGCGCACGCCGGCGGTGGTTCAGGCGTGATCGTCGCCGCCCAGCGCGCGCTGACTGACGCGCCGCACCGCCTCGGCCGGGACCGCGAGTTGCGCCATCAGGTAAACCTTGAAATCTTCGGCCCAGTCCTGCGCGGCAACCGCGCGCGCCATGCACTGCAGCCAGGCATCGCGTTCGGCCTCGCCGATACGCAGATGCTGATGCGCGCCGGGGATGCTGATGCGGCCGTATTTCTCGTTGTAACGGTGCGGTCCGCCCAGCCAGCCGCACAGAAAGCGCGCCAGCTTGTCGCGCGAGATCTCGAGGTCCGCTGGATGCATGGCAAGAATGTTGCGGGCCTCAGGGGCCTCGCCCATGTCGTCGTAGAACGCATCGACCAGGCGGCGCAGACCGGCCTCGCCACCGGCGGCCTGGAACGATGCATCGCCGTCACCGTAAGCCATCAATCCCGACCGGCAAGTTCGATTGCCCCAGCGAGTCGGGCCGGATCGCTGAAACACAGTTCGTGACTGCCCGGGATCTGGACGAGGCGAAACAGACCGAGTTTTTCTGACAGGCGCGGATGCCAGCCCAGGCTGTGCGGCAGCGCGGTATCCTCGGTGCCGTTGATATACGACTTCGGGATCTCGAATTCAGCCGGATTGCGCGACAGGCTGATCGGATCGCTGAAGGTTTTCGTCGGGTGCGGATTGAGCTGCCGGTAGGCGCGCGCCGCAAGCTCGGCATCGGCGTCGTTGATGAAGGCCTCGCGCCAGATCGGGTAGGGCAGGAGCACGCCGCCATCGTCGCCGACGAGACTGTCGAACAGCTCGACGTAGTGTGGCGGCACCATGTCGTTCAGTGCTTCGCCGTGGTTCGGTACAAACGCATTCCAGTACACCAGGCGCCGGATCCGCTCGGCGCGGCGGTCGCCGGCCGCGGTGATGAGCATGCCACCGTAGCTGTGCCCGACCAGGACAAAATCGTCCAGCGCGTGCTCATCGATGTAGTCGAGCAGCGAGCAGATGGCATCCTCGAGGCCGACGGACTTCGGGTCGCCGGGACGGTTACCGGCCAGGGTCGGCAGGTGCACGACGTGGCCGGCGGCGCGCAATGGCGCGGCGGTGGCGACAAATTCCTCACCCGTGTGCCAGCCGCCGTGAACAATGACGTAGGTGCTCATGCTGATGGCTCACTCGCCGCGCCGACGCAAGCTATTTCGATTCGACCAGGATCTCGCGGTACCGGGTGGTGCCGGCGTTACGCGCTTTGTGGGTGGCGGGTACGCGGTGGCCCTTATCGTCGGCGGAGACCAGTTCGTCGCCATCGATATTGAGGGGAAACACCGAACCGCTGGTGGCGTCGAACACGCCGAGATCGTTGCCGTCCGCGTCGGAAACGGCCAGCGGCGCGCCGTCGAGCACGTAGAACACGTAGTCGTGTTTGTGCGTATGGACCGGGGTTTCCTCGCCCGGCTCGAGGACAAACTCCCAGACGATGATTTTGTCGTTTTCGAATACCTTGGTGGTGCCGACTTCGCCCATGACGTTGCCCCTTTGTATCTGCTGCGTTCGTGGCACAAGGTTAGCACCGATCGCGGCGCCCGAGCAGGCCTCGGCAGCGACTCAGGCCGCCGGCTCACAATGACTGTCGAGCGGCTCCGCTGCGGGCGGCTGCGCCATGATCGCGGCCCGCAAGCCGGCCAGTTCGGCGTGCGGGTCGATCACCGCGCGATCCTCGACCAGGCGGATGCCGAGGCGAGCGACGGTCGCGGCATAGTCTGGAAAGGCGCGCGCATCGCGGTAGCGGTCGTAGTAGCGCTCGAACAGTGCAAATGGCGCGAGGCTGTCCAGTTTGCGCATGAAGCTGCGCCCGTACCAGTGGCTGGAGGACGGCAGACAGCAGGCTGCCAGCCTGGCCAGTACGCTGTCCAGTGAATGGCGATTAGCGCTGGCCTGGCGCAGTTCAACGTCGGCCATGAGAAATATTGCCGCGCCGCCCCAGTAGGTTTTCATGATCCCGTCCCAGCTGCCGAGCGGCATCGCCTGTTGCAGGGTCAGGTGTGGTACGGCGCGCTCGCCGCGACGAAAACCCTGCATGATTTTGCGCCACGCCTGCTCCTCGCTGTAGGCGCCGCCGCGGGCCATCAGGACGTTCTGGTAATAACTCGCCAGGCCTTCGGAGATCCAGTTTTCGTCACCGTCGATGTAGGGGATCAGCAGGTGCGCGAATTCGTGGGTCGCGGTCCAGTCGGCATTGAATTCGGCGAGGTGATTCCCGCAACGACCCTGATTCAGCGCATGGTGCCGCCGGCATCTTATCCTGGGCAGCAGCCCGGTTCTCGAAACCGGGCAGAAATTCGATATTAACCAGATGCGGCGGCGCCTTGCAGGCGCAGCCTACCGCAGTGTTGAAACGGTTTTCGAACATGGCGAATTCGCGGTTCGCGGCGCCATCATGGATATCTTTCCGATGGGTTCGAAAGTGCCCTACCGCATCGACCTGTTCGACGACGAGATCGACACCCTCCACGTGGACCCCGAGCCCGCGCTCCTAGAGCAGGTCGAGCCATGCCTACCGGCCGGCGTTTCCCGACGGAAGCCATTAATCATTCAACCACCCCGCTTTCACCCCGATCCCGGTCGAAAGTCAGGTTTACCGGGAAGTGTCCGAGGGACGCATCGCCCGGCGGTATCGAGCACTACCTGCCCCTGTTCTTCGACAACTCGGCCCTGTTCTGGGACTACCTGCCCGCCGCCACGCCCTCGATCGCTCTGCGGCGACACCGCAGCCGCCTGGCTGACGTCTGGCTGCAGATGCAACGAGCGCTTTGCGGACAATGCGAAACTCGGAGCGCCCGCACTGGAGACCCAGCGCCTGATCTGGCACCCAGGGAGCATCTCGCCTGAATCACCGGCACCACTTGCTCGGTCAGCTGAAAAACTATCCGGCACGCCTGGACTCCCACTACGATGATCACCGTGAAGGCACCGCGGTTCGGCTATGGCCGACCTGCCGGATATCAGCCGTCATCGACGGGCGTCAAGGAGCCACTCGCCGCGCTGACCGATGGGTTGAATCCGCAACCGCCAGCCCGGTGATTGTCACCGAGTCCCCCGGCCGCTGCGAGGTTGCTCGACGAACTGCTGGCCAGGAAGCGGCCTGCTCGCCTAGGCGTTGCCAGGACTGGCAGGAGTTCCGGCAAGTCGACACACCCCCCCTGGTCACCATCGCCCCACTGACCAGGGGTCTGCTGGCGCGAGGCCGGCATTGGCAGCATCACCGAACGCGAACTTCGGGCAGCGCGTACTGCAGAAGCGACGCCGCGCGCAGCGTGACGAGAGATAACCGCCGAACAGATCCCGAGCGAGCCTGACCGACCTGCACCCTCAGTGCACCTGATGGTCCACATCGACCACGGTGTTGGGTGCTACCATGGCTTGCAGCCACCATGACAATCGATAGCGACGTTGCTGAATTCCTGACACTTGAGTACGACGATGGTGACCTGCTGTACGTGTCTGTGGCCTCGCTGCACCTGGTCTCCCGCTACACTGGCGCGGAGGACGAGGACGCACCACTGCATAGGCTCGGCAGTGACCAATGGGACACGCGCGAGCCGCAAGGCTGCAGCGCGGATCACGATGTTGCCGCTGAGCTGCTCGAATATGTATGCCAGGCGAGCAGGCGCGCCAGGCGACCCATCCGGCAGAAGCCCAGGACGACCTACGACGCATTCTCTGCCGGTCATTCCCCGAGGCGACCGCGGATCAGGACAGCTGCGATCGAATGCCGTTGTCAGCGATATCATGCAGCGGCTAAACCCATGGACAGGCTGGTCTGTGGCGACGTGGGTTTTGGCAAGACCGAAGTCGCAATGCGCGCGGCGTTCCTGGCAGTCGCAGGCACGGCAGGTTGCCGTGCTGGTACCAACGACATTGTTGGCACAGCAGCACAACGACACCTTCAAGGACCGATTCGCCGACTGGCCCATCGCGATCGAATTCAATCTCGCGCTTCAAGACCACGAAAGAACAGCAGGAAGTCATCGAGAAGTTGAAGGCCGGGACAGCAGGATATCGTGATCGGCACACACGCACTGCTCCAGGATGGCATGTGGGTTCAAGAACCTGGGCCTGCTGATCATCGACGAGGAGCATCGCTTCGGTGTCCGGCACAAAGAGAAGCTCAAGTCGCTGCGCGCCGAAGTGGATATCCTCACGCTGACCGCCACCCCGATCCCAAGGACGCTGAATATGGCAATGTCGGGCATGCGCGACCTGTCGATTATCGCAACGCCGCCCGCCCGGCGACTGTCGATCAAGACCTTCGTCACGAGAGCATAATAGTGGCCTCATCGAGGAAGCCATCCAGCGCGAACTGATGCGTGGCGGCCAGGTCTACTACCTGCACAACGAGGTCGAAGACGATCGAGAAAACCGCGGCGCAACATTATGGAACTCGTACCCGAAGCGAGGGTTTCGATTGGCCACGGCCAGATGCGGGAGCGGGAACTTGAGCAGGTGATGTCTGACTTCCATCACAAGCGTGCCAACGTGCTGGTGTGCACGACGATCATCGAAACGGGCATCGACATACCCAACGCCAACACGATTATCATGGACCGGGCCGACAAGTTCGGACTGGCGCAGATCCACCAGCTGCGTGGTCGCGTTGGCCGATCACATCACCAGGCCTATGCCTACCTGCTAACGCCCCACCCAAAGGCGTTATGACGAGGACGCGGAAAAAGACTGGATGCCATTGCCGGTGCGGAAGACCTGGGATCCGGCTTTATCCTGACCACTCACGACCTTGAAATCCGCGGCGCAGGCGAACTGCTCGGGGGATGACCAGACCGGCAACCTGCAGACCATCGGCTATTCGCTGTTTATGGAGATGCTTGATCAGGCGGTCAAGGCCATCCGGGATGGCAAGACGCCGAATCTGGATCGCCCGCTTCGCGAAGGTACGGAAATCAACCTGCGCCTGCCAGCACTGATTCCCGAAGACTACCTGCCGGATGTCCACATGCGGCTGGTGCTGTACAAGCGTATCTCGAACGCCCGCAATGACGATAAGTTGCGCGAATTACAAGTCGAGATGATCGATCGGTTTGGCCTGCTGCCAGACGCGACCAAGACCTGTTCCGCATCACCCGCATGAAGCTGATGGCAGAAGGACTGGGCATCAAGAAGATCGACGCGGGCGCAAACCGGCGGCAAGGTCGAATTCGACCAGGACACGACCGTGGACCCGGGCGCCATTGTCGCGCTCGTTCAGTCTGAGCCGCATCGCTACCGGCTGCCAACAGCCAACCAGTTTGCGTTCGATGATAAGATGGGAGCAGTTCGACGCCCGCTTCACGAAGGTCGAACAGATTCTGGCCAAACTGGAGAAAAAGCGCGTTGCGACCGCCAGCTGATAGAACAACCTTAACAGCGTTATTGTTGAGCCGGTTGTTGATGCGGCTGCTGGCGCTACTGGTGACTCTGCTGTCAGCCTGGCAACCTGCTTTCGCGGAAGATGCCGACGAATTTTGAGGGCTGGTACCAGGTTGACATTATCCTGTTCAAACCCCGCTCCACCGATCTGGATGAAGAAAGCTGGCAGGAACCGGACAATCGCTATCCGTACGATGTCGTGTCTATCGCTGAGCCGGCTCCCTCATCGCTGTCACAGCTGGAACAGCTGTTCAGCGAAACCCGTTCGAACCCCAGGCAGAGGAAGCCGCGTCGCTGGGCAGCCATGAGTTTGAAAGCTTCGGCGAGGAAAGCCGTAGAGGCCAATCGGCGACTACCGAAAGCCTGACCGGTGGCGATTCAGCCCCGGCACAATCGACCCGCAACCTGCTGAAGACGCCGCAACTGACCCGACCGCAGAAGGTGCGCCTGGCGGATGCTGAGCCGCAGGTCGCAGTGGATATCATTGACTTTACGCCCGATCCCAGCGCGCCAGGACAGGTCGCCTTCAAGCGAGTCGATGACGATTCGTCACTGCAATCACTCTCGCAGTCTGAACCGTTCCGGGTCGCTTCAGCGTCATCGAGCATGCCTCGTGGATTCAACCTATTGATGCCGCGCCCATACCGGTGATGTTCCAGGCAGGCCAGCGTTACGATGATGTCTTTGAACTCGAGGGCACAATCGCCCTGACCCGGTCGCGTTTCCTGCACGTGGATACTGATCTCTGGTACACCTTGTTTGAACCCAGGGGCGCAGCCGGTGGATCCTTTTCGTGGCGGGTTCAGCTCGTCGCTGTCGGACGAGGTTCTGGAGGAGTATCAAGATCTGGTGGAAGCTGATCGCCAGCGCGGCCAGTACTATCCGGCGCGCCAGCATGCCATGGTTCAATCTCGCCGTATGCGCAGCGACGAGCTCCACTACCTGGACCATCCGCTATTCGGCATGCTGATTCGCGTGAATCGCTATCAGCCACCTTCGTCTGGGGATTGATGCTAAGGACGTAGGTGCGCGAGTAATGACTTGTGGGGTTCAGGAGATCGATCCTTCGCTACGCTCAGGATGACGGTTTAGTGTCATCCTGAGGCGAAGCCGAAGGATCTCGAAGCGAGGAACGTCTTCCGAGGCGAAGCCGAAGGATCTCAGCGAGAAATGTCTTCCTGGAGGCGAAGCCGAAGGATCTCGCTCGTGACTACTTGGGCTTCGCCTTGGCTTGGCCTCAGCTTTCTCTTCTGCCGCGTCACCAGCATCAGCTGCAGCCGCAGCGGGACGCTTGGCTATCCGGTCAATCATCCGACCCATGCAACCAATAGACATCAGGTGACAATAGATCCAGGTCAACTCACCAGCGCGGAACAGGGCCAGCGCCTTGTCGTCCGGCAGTTGCAGCAGTTTACGTTCGTCAACCGCCAGCAGACCTGACAGTCCGAACTGCTGGCCGTCGACCATATCAACCTTGGCATTCAGCGACATCAACAGATCGTTGTCTTTCAGTCGTCTGCACAAACGCCTCGGTGCGGACATACTGCTTCTGGTATTCCTCAAGGAAGTCCATGGCCTGCTTCAGCAGCGGAGATGGCTCATCATCAGCGAACAGGGCCTCACCCTCGTCATCGCTGAAACCCTCAAATCCCTCATCAATGCATACGGCTCGCTGTCCTGCGTCACCGATTTCTGCCAACACGAACGGATAACGTCTGACAAAAGCCGGGATATAACGGGCATCCCAGTTGCCTGCTTCATCCACGTAAAGGTTTTCGGCGTTCCGCAAACCCAGCAACGCGACAGGGATGACATTCTCACCCGCCTGGGCAAAAACGATCGGGTACTCTTTGCCTGCTTCACTGAATTCCACACCTGCCAGGATGACAGAGTTCGTATCAGCAGCAAAAGCGAAGTTCCGGTTACCGGACTTGATCTTCTTTTCCTTGTGATCGTTCTTGTTAAGCGGAACGGGCTTTTGATAGAACAAGAGGTTTGCCATTTGATTCTCGACGAAATTAAACGCGGTTAGTCTACCCTATTGCTGCGGCTGTCGCACAGCGGTGCCAACCGCCTGACCACCTCCGGCATGGCGCTGACGTTGCGGTACTTCTTCAAGCCGAAAGTCACCCTGAACTACCCCTACGAGAAGAACCCGATCTCGCCGCGGTTCCGGGGCGAGCACGCCCTGCGCCGGTATGCGAACGGCGAAGAGCGCTGCATCGCCTGCAAGCTGTGCGAGGCGGTCTGCCCGGCGCTTGCGATCACGATCGAAGCCGAGCCGCGCGACGACGGCAGCCGCCGCACGACGCGCTACGATATCGACATGACGAAATGCATCTATTGCGGGCTGTGCCAGGAAGCCTGCCCCGTCGATGCGATCGTCGAAGGTCCGAATTTCGAATATGCAACCGAAACGCGGGAGGAACTTCTCTACGACAAGCAAAAATTGCTGGCCAATGGCGACAAATGGGAGCGCGCAATAGCCGCGAGCCTTGCCGCCGATGCGCCCTACCGTTAAGCCCCCCCACCCCGCCAGGCGAGCCCGACGGCTTGTCGCTTCCCCGTCCGCCGGGGAGAAAGAGTGACACGAGACACCTGGATCGCAGAGGGCTACGCAGGTGCCCAAGCGGAATCTGGAATATCGGGTTGGAGGGGTCCGATGATCGTGAAGGCCCTCGCCTTCTATCTTTTCGCAACCTTCGTGACGGTTGCTTCGGCGCGCTGACCATCGTGTCGCGCAATCCCGTGCATTCGGTGCTCTGGCTTATCCTCGCTTTTTTCAATGCAGCGGGGCTGATGCTGCTGATCGGCGCGGAGTTTATCGCGATGCTGCTTGTCATCGTCTATGTCGGCGCGGTCGCGGTGCTGTTCCTGTTCGTCGATATGATGCTCGACATCGCCTTCGTCGAGCTGCGCCAGGGCTTCACGCGCTACCTGCCGGTCGGTCTTCTGATCGGCCTCGTGCTGCTGGTGGAGCTGGTCATCGTCGGCGCCGGCTGGCTGACC
>CALOBG010000012.1:0-16739 GCA_942490995.1 uncultured Gammaproteobacteria bacterium | reverse complement strand
GTGTTGGTGTCGTCGATGATGGTGATCGCTTCCGAAGTTGTCAGCGCAATGGAGAATCCTGGCGTCGCCGCGGCTGCACTGGCATTGATCCGCTGCCTGCCGTCGCCGTGCCGAGACCGGCCGCATTGGTGAGGGCGAGTACGCCGCCACTCACGGTCAACAAGCCGTCGTAGGTACCAGCAGCAAGGCTCAGGGTCTGCGTGCCGGCGCCACTCTTTGGTCAGCGCCAGGATGTCACCCGCGCCTTCGGTCAAAGTGCCGCTGAAAGTCGCGCCACTGCCATTTGAAATTGTCAAGGTTGCGGTATTGTCGGCAGTGGTGTCGTTGGTAACAATGTCCGCGGCGCCGCCGATCAATGCGGCCACCGACTGGTTGTTACCGTCGAGATTGAAGGTCGCGGTGTTCTGCAGGGTCAGCCCGCTCGAAGCGGCGATGACATTCGCGGCGCCGGCGATGAGTGTTATGGCGTCGACGGTGGTCGACCCGGTGTAGGTATTCGCGCCGCTCAGAGTTACGGTGCCCGAAGAAGAGGCGCGCAGATTCAACGTGCCGGTACCATCACGGAGGATGCCGGAAAACGTGCCGCCGCCAGTAACGGCAAATTGCGCGTTGCTGGTGTTGCTTACGACGAAACCATCACCGGACAGTGCCTTAATCGCCTGGTCGATCCCGTTAATGTCCAAAATGCCGGGATTGTTGATGTTTATGGAGTTGTGCAGGGCAAGGACATTGCTACTCCCGGTACGCACGGTACCGTCGTTGATGGTCAAATCACCCGTGGCAGTCGAGAGGAGGCTCACCGAGAGTATGCCGGCGCCACTCTTGAACACCTCGCCAGCACCGGAAATAGCGACGGTAGTCACGTCCAGAGTGCCGCCGGTGGCGACATTTATCGTGCCCGCGCTGGTCATGGATACCTCTGCCACTGAGCGTCGTCGTGCTCGCCCCGCTCGACTCCAGCAGGACCGCGCCATTGCTGTTGTCGGCAAAGACGATGGGTTCGGCAACGGTCGGATTACCGGTCATCTCCAGCGTCGCCTGGACCGTGGCGGCATTGATCACCGTGTTCGAACCGACCGTACCAAGCGCCGCGCCCGCGCTGATCGCGAGCGTACCGCCGGTAATCGTCGTGACGCCGGTGGTTGGTGTTGTCGCGCGTCAGAGTGACGGTTCCGGCAGTGGTTTTGTTTAATCCGACATTGCCAGCGATCACCGCGCTGACCGTGCCGTTCTGCAACGCAAAGGCACCGGTGGACGTGAGCACCCCTGCATGCCGGTCGATGAGCCCCCCACCCTGCAGCAGGACCGAGGCCACAGTTTGGCTGAAAGATTGCACGTCGAGCACAGCGCCCGCACCGTTTACGAGTAGGTCGGTCGGGAAGGTCACGGCCGCAGCAGTTCCGAGGCGAAGCGTGCCGCCGAGAACACTTGTGTCGCCCACATAGTCCGAACCGGTGCCGCTCAACGTCTGTATGCCCGCGCCGGTCTTGACGACAGACAGGTCATCACCGGTGCCTTGCGAAATATTGCCGCTGAACGTCGCACCACCGCCGCCATTGATCGTCAGGGTAGCCGGATTATTGCCGGGGCGGATGTTGCGTACACCGCCGGCTCCGGAGACACTAGTGACGGTCTGACTGAAGCCCGCCATGTCGAAAAACTTCGTCGCCGCGATTGTCAGCGCGCTGTTGATCATCACGTTGGCCGCGCCGGCCTCGATGATACCGTCGGTGATGGTGGTGGCGCCGGAATAGGTATTTGCCTGGTTCAGGGTCAGGGTGCCGGCGCCGAGTTTGGTCAGTGCGGTCGCGCCGCTGATCACGTCCCCGGCATTCTGCGCCGCGGTCGTGCCGATGTTCAGCGTCAACGTGCCGCCGGCCAGGTTGATGGCGCCGATGGCGCTGATCAGGCCCGGGGTTTGAAACGTCACCTGACCACCGGCCGTGGTCAGGTCGGTGCCGTTCATGAGGATGTCGCCGCTGCCGTCCTGGCCGGCCTGCAGCAGGATGGTCGACGCCCCGGTCTGCGTGAACGCCAGCGCGCCGAGGCCGGGGGCAAAAATAATATCGTCGTCAGCCTGCAGGGTCAGCGAAATATCGCCCAGTCCAATCAACGTAGCGGCGACGATTTCGGCGTCCGCCAGCAGCGCGTCGTCAAATACATTGGGGTTGCCGCCGTTGCCCGGATCGTCCGAGGTGGCAGTGTCGGTGGGGACGATCGTGAGCGTACCCGGATCGAGCAACAAGGTGCCGTTCCGTCCGTTCACGGCACTGGCGTCGACGCCGCCGCTGAAGGCGAGGTCCTGCTTGCCGGAGACTTCAACGTCGCCACCATCGCCGCCACTGCTGCCGCCGGTGGCGCTGATGTTGCCCTTGAATGTGGTGCGACCATCGGCCCACACCACCACCGTACCGCCGTCGCCGGCCTCGACCGCATCGGCGCTGATACTGGCGTGGGTGCTGACCACGGTCTGCGTGGCGTTGCGCACGTACGGGTCATTGCCCTGGAATGCGCCGCCGACCAGCACTTCGCCGCCGCCCTGGCCGCCGGACGCATCCACCGCCGCGCTGCCGACCAGGCCGACGCGATCGCCGAGTACTTTGATCTGGCCGCCCTGCCCACCGTCACTGGCGGCCGATATGAGGCCGCTGCTGAGCGTGGTGTCCGAGCTTTCGACAACCACATTGCCGCCGTTCCCGTCCGCGCCGTCGGCCACGATTGCGCCGTCATTGATGATGTTCGCCGCGCGCACTTCGATAACACCGCCGGCATCGGTCGCGGTTGCCGCCGAGGCGTTGACCTGTCCGGTGTTCAGCACCGACGCGCCCGGTCCCATGCCGACCAGCATGACCTTGCCGCCGCGGTTCTCGACACGGCCGGCCTTGACCACGCCGGAATTGTTGATCGCATTACGGAACACGCCGTCGAGCGCGCTGGCCGTGATCAGCACGTCGCCGCCCTCGGCGGCGATGTCGCCGGTATTTTCGATCTGGTCATCGATCGCCTGGGCGTTTTCGAGCACCGCTTTGTCGACCGCGAAGCGCAACAGGCCGTCGCCGTCAAAATCGACGGTGACCTGCTCGCCGGCGACCAGGTTCACGCGCCCGGCGGTGGCAACGATCACCCCATGGTTGGCTACCGACTTGCCGACCAGGGTAACGTCTCCACCATTGGCGGCTTCGATGGTGCCCTCGTTGACGACGCGACCGCCGGCATTCTTCAACGCTTCGAGCGTGAACGTGCCGCGCATGAAATCGTCGACACCGATGCGCATCGCGCCAGCCACGAGGCTACCGACATTGACTTTCGCGCCCGGTTTGAAAAACACCCCGTTGGGGTTCATCAACACGACCTGGCCGTTAGCTTTGACCTGGCCAAAAATCTGGCTCGGGTTCTGATCGAAAATGCGGTTCAGGGTCGAGGCGCTGGCACCCGGTTGATTGAACTGGACGAGCTGGTTTTTGCCGACGTTGAACGACTGCCAGTCGATCGCGGCGCGCTGGCTTTGCTGATTGATAGTGGTGACTGACTGGTCGACGGTCTGCGCGATGCTGGCAATACCGGTCTGCACCTGGCCGCCGGTCGGCGCGGCGGGCAGCGTGACCGGCAGCAGGCCGGCGATAACGCCAGGCAGCAAGGCAAACTGCACCGAGCGGGCCAGCGGTTTCATGGTGAACTGCGTGGCTGCCGCGCGTTCGCGGCGTGATTGATGACGCATAGTCATGCGTGCGCTCCCATGGCCGGATGGCGCTGCCTGCGTACAGCAGCTGTTAAATGTGTCTGAGCCATACTAACTCCGGTCGTCCGGGTGTCCGTGAACTGCTTCACACCCGATCTCATGTGGTGCTGTGCGGCCCCGCCCTGTTCAGCCCCTGGATTGGCTCGTTTGGGTTGCTTGCGCATGGTCGCGACTGCCCATCGGCCGCTCAGAAGAAGAAATTCAGGTCAACCCAGTACTGCGGTTCCTTGCCGTTTTCCGGTAACGGACGGCTGATCGGCTGCGCAATGGTAATTTTTCCTGAAAACACTTTCGGGTTGTTGAACGACAACGCGAATCCGACTGAACGCAGCAATTCCGAGCGGGTGTCGGTTGGCAGCGCATTGTTGACCTGGCCGCTGGCGTGATCGTAAAAAAACGATAACTGCATCAACTCGCCCCAGGTGCGATTGCCGAACGCCGGCACGTCGGAAATGAACGGTGCGTTGATGATCCATTCGACCGATCCGAATACCGCGCGGTCAAACAGGATTTCGGTCGGCCGGTATCCCCGCACGTTGTTGGCTCCACCGGCTGAGTACTGCTCGACCGGCACCAGCAGGTCGGGTGAATACATGACGTCGAAGGTAAACAGCAGATTATGATTAGCGAGCTTTTCCCAGATCGGTGTCAGTGACTGGAAACGCGAGAGGCTGAGCAGCACCTTGTCAAACTTGCCCTCGGCGAAATCGCCATTGCCGCCCTGTCGCGATGGGCGCACGACGGCCGGATTTTTACCCATCGCGCCGAGAAAATCGTTGAAGCCGTGAGAAAACTCGAGGTAGGCCGCGTTGAGACCGCCGAAGCGCGCATCGACGGAATCGAAATTGAGCTCCAGCAGCCGCGACTGCGAGGCTGTCGATGCTGACCCGCCGACCGCGGCCTTGGTTGGCTGCGTTTCTTCGACATCCGCACGCCGACGTTCAGGTTCATCAGACGACTGCGGATGAAATCGTTACTCAGCGCGAGGTTGTAGTTGCGGATGTCGCTGTAGATGTTCGAGTTCAGAATTCACCGCCGACATCGAACTGGTTGCGGCTGGTGCCGATGCTGAACTGGCTGTCGTAAAAACCGGTGACCGGCACTTCGTATTCCGCGGCATAGAAAAACGTATTCGCCGGGACCTGCGTGTGCTGCACTGTGCCGACCAGTTTGTCGCCCTGTCCGAGCGGATTATTCCAGCTCGTCTGCGCAAGGTAACGATTCTGACCGGTCTCCGAGATACCGTGGTTGTCGGCGCGTACCGCGAGTTCGAAGCGATCTTCTTCCTGCACCTTGACCACCATGTCGGCGGTGCCGACCTCGATACCGGGCTGGAATACACCGAACGATGACTGACCGGGCAGATCCGATACCGTCAGCAGCGCTGATTCGATCGCTTCCTTGGTGACCGGCTCGCCGACCAGCTTGCGAAACGGCAGTTCGAGGATCTCGGCCTGGTAAACCTCGTTACCTTCAGTGACGACGCGTCCGAGCAGGCCTTCCATGACCTGAATCTTGACTTCGCCGTTCTCGACCGCCTGCACCGGCACAAACGCCTGCGCCAGGATCAGGCCGTGTTCGCGGTAGTAGCGGGTGACTTCATCGGCCACTTCCTGCAAACGGCCAACCGTGAATCCATCGGCACGCTCGCCGAGCCGGGCGTCGGCCAGGGCCTGCACTTCGCTGGCAACGATATCGAATTCCGGACGGTCCGTGACGCCGGTCATGACAAAGCGCGACACGGCGATTTTTTCGCCGTCATCGATGTCCAGCGGTCGGTCGACGACCGGCGGTACTTCGTACAGGTTTTCCGGCGGAGGCGTTGGCACCAGCTTGCGGTCTTCGCCGGGGCGCATCGCGCCGGGTCGCGCGGCATCGGGCAGATCGACGACACCGGCGAAAGAAGCGGGGTTCACGGCGAACTCGTCAGCCGTGCCGGGCCGCATTGCGCCCGGACGCGCCGGCTCGCCCTGCGGCGTCGCCTGATAATGTTCGGCAACGGTGTGGGTTGCCGATACCCCCGGTCGCACGGCACCCGGGCGCACCGCGTCCGGCTGGTCGATGAACGCCGCCACGGCCGCTATCGGCGAACCCGCCGTCAACAGTGCAGCGCCGAGCAGGGACGCGATTCGGATCAGGTACAGCGCGCGGCTGGCCGGGCTATGACCTTCGCTATGTGCGACGAATTGCATAGGCGCTATGAAACTGACCGCTTAATCCCTGAAATCCGCAATGCGCTACGCACACCGCGCCCCGCCCGAACCGTGGCGGCAGTATAGCCGCCACGACCCGGCAAGAGCAATCGTCAGGTGCAAATTTTGGAACACCATTCAATAACTTCCGACGCTATCCTAGAATGGGTGCGGAGCGGTGCTCAGCCGCTTTTCGGCGCCTTTGCCGGCGCCGGAGTGACAGTGCCGCCACCCAACAGATCCTGGCGCCAGTTTTCAAGATCCTCCGCGGGCGCCGCGACCGGATATTCTTCGGCGATTTTTTCAATCGCCGCCTGGCGTAGCTTGAGCGTCGCTTCGCGCACCAGACGTTCGCGGATATTCGCCTTTACTTCTTCAAAATCAAGGAGTTCACCCTCGACCACCGGACCGCGTTTGATGATGTGCAGGCCGGTAGCGGTGGCGACCGGCGCGCTGATCCCGTCCAGTTTGAGCTTGCGCGCCGCCGTCGCGATGGGCGGCAGCAGCTCGTCGACCGTGATCAGGCCCATATAGCCATCGCTGACCCGGCTCGCCTGATGTTTGGAATGACGCTTGGCGAGCGCTTCGAAACTGGCCTTGCCGGCCTTCAGTTCGGCGACCAGCTGCTCGGCAAGCTGCCACGCCGCCTTGCTCGCGTCGGCATCGGCCTGTTCATCGAGGGCAATGAAGATCTGCCACAGATGCATACGCTCCGGCACCCGGAACACGGCCGGATTCTGATCGAACGCCTCGCGCACCTGGGCCTCGGACGGAAAGTTCGGATCGAGGTTGAGACGCACCACTTCGTTCAGGTAGGCCTCGACCAGCACCCGCTGCCCGGCCCGCTCCATGAGCACCCGGATCGATTCATTATTGTCCGCGCCATTCGCGTACGCCGCCGCCAGAACCGCCTGGTTGAGCGTTTCCTGCATCACGAACTTCTCAAATACTTCTTTAGAATCAAGAATCTGGCTCTTTCTGCCCGCATCCAGCACGGCCAGCAGCTCGCGCAGTGATTCAAGATCCAGCTCGCGCGCGACCGCTCGCTCCACGGGCGGCGACGGCGGCGTCGGCGCGGCGATTTCCACCGCGGGCGTGGCGTCACCGGTCGGTGGCACAAACCAGCGTGCACCGAACGCACCCAGGAATATCAACAGGGCGCCAAGCAGAACGGCGCCGACGATGGCTAGTAGTCTCAAGTTATTGTCCTCGTCAACTGATACAACATTTAGTCCGGCGCAGGCAGTGCGGACCGGTTGTGGTGACCCGTAAACCGCCTCGAGCATGCTCGAGGCGACAGCCACGATCCGAAGAATGTTATTGATGAATAGTGACTTGTTCCATAAACTTCGGCAAACACTGATTATATGAAGGCACGCTCGCCGGCGTGCCCGACCTTAAGCAGGGTGTTGAAAAACGTAGCGAGGAATGCCGGTTACAAGGCGCGCGCGAACCGAGGAGCGGAGTTTATGCGGATAAATGAGCACCGCAGGTGAGTGCGCAACGCCGCAAACGGCGTCCGCAGTAGTTTTTCAACAACCTGTTAGAGCCTGCAACCCTTCAGCAACAGGTCACCGCAAGATTCCCGCATGGCCCCAAAAACGACGAATCTGACCATCCTGTTTGCCGATATCAGCGGTAGCACCCGCTTGTACGAAGTCCTCGGCGACGCGCCCGCCCGGACCAAGGTCGCCAATTGCCTGCAATTGCTGACCGATGTCACCGACCGTCACGGCGGCACGGTGATCAAGACCATCGGCGACGAAATCATGTGTACCTACCCGAAAGCCGAGGCCGCGGTCACTGCGGCCTGCGAAATGCACGAAATGCTCGAAGACGACATCACCGAGCAAACCGCAGCCGGACCGATTTCGCTGAGCATCCGTGTCGGCATGCATTACGGCCCCGCGATCCTCGAAGCCGGTGATGTGTTCGGCGATGCGGTCAACGTCGCCGCGCGCATGGCGTCGATGGCCAAGGCCGGACAGATCATCACCACCCAGTCCACGATCGAACAGCTGCCGCCGATCCTCAAGGCCAGCTCGCGCTTCATTGATCGCGCCCCGGTCAAGGGCAAAAAAGAGACGATGGATATTTTCGAAGTGCTGTGGCAGCAGGAGGACGTCACGCGGATGTCCACCGGGGTCATCACTCCGCAGCAAACCGAACCCGTACGGCTGCGCCTGACGTATCAGAACGACAGCGTCATACTCGACGACGAGAGCAACTCGGATCGTGATGGGTCGCAGTAAGACCGCTGACCTCACGGTGGCCGAGACGCTCGCATCGCGCCAGCACGTGCGCATTGAACATCGCCGCGGCAAATTCTTCATCATCGACCAAAGTACCAACGGAACTTACGTTTTCACCAACGTGCAACGAATCGTTTCTGCGCCGCGAGGAAATGCCGCTCAGCGGCGACGGCATGATCAGTCTTGGAAGATCGTTTACGGAGAACCCCCAGGAAGTGGTTCACTTCAAGACGGACGCATGACTGGTCCCGGCCCCATAACGGCGGAGCGCGTTTGTGCCCCTGCAATCGGATGAGTTTGGCTTGGACACCTCAACAGATCAGACCGGTGCCATGAACGATCAACCGTTCCACTGGGTTTCCACCGCGATCACCAATGTCGGTCGAGTGCGTAAACTCAACGAGGATTCGGTGCTCGATCGGGCCGACAGAACGGCCTGTGGGTGGTAGCCGATGGTATGGGCGGACATTCGGCTGGCGATCTCGCCAGCCAGATGATCGTGAACTCGCTGGCGAAGGTGAAGGCGAGCGAAAATCTCAGCGAACATGTCGACTTCGTCGAACACAGTATCCTTGGTGTAAACAACCGGCTGCACGAATTATCGACGGCACAGAACCAGACGAGTGGCAGCACGGTCATCGTACTGCTCGGCGGCGATCAGCACGCGGTGTTCATGTGGGCCGGCGACAGCCGCCTCTACCGCTTGCGCGACAACAAGCTCGAGCAACTGACTTCCGACCACACCCAGCTCGAACTCTACATCGAACGCGGCCTGCTCGACCGCGCCGAGGCAGCCGGGCATGCTTCGGGCAACATGGTCACTCGCGCGGTCGGCGTGACCGACCACCTGTTGTTGGAAATGGATCTGTTCGAACTGCAGGACGGCGACCGCTACCTGCTGTGTTCGGACGGCCTCGACAAGCACGTCACCGATGCGGAAATAGAACAGATGCTGGGCGGTGAAAATACCGAAAGCGTGGCGCAGAAACTGATCGACGTAACCCTGGAGCGCGGCGCGGTCGACAACGTCACTGTCTGCGTCGTCGAGTTTACAAAAGCATGAATTGTATGGCCCAAGACACCAACCCTGGCGCAGGCTGGATCAGCGCCTGCGCCGCACCGCTCGACGTAGCCCGGAAGCCCGCTTCGGGCGCGGCCGGAGGCAGGTGGCATGGCTGATTTCAAAACCACGCTGGAGCGACTCTCGCGCGCCGAAATCGAATTCGACAGTGTCGCCAGGAACATCAGCAAGCTGCTGTCGAAAAAGCCGCAAGCCGCGGTCGGCATCATGGACCAGCTCAAGCAGGCGGTGACCGAAGATGTCATCGACGCGGAAACCTATGCCCGCCTGAAAGCGCTCGTCGCCGGTCATCTCGAAGCGCCGGTTGCGGCCGGTGGTGGTGACGAACGCACGGTTTTTGCCAGCGAGGAGAACGTCGACGCCACTGAAATTTTTGATCTGACCGGCGGCGGCTCCAGCGCTGATGCCACGCAGATGCTCGACGGCACGGCGGCGGCAACGCCGATGTCCGGACAAACCGCCGGTATCGATTTCGACCTCACCGGCGACGCCGGCTCGCAGACCTCGTCATCATGGCCGACCGGCGATTCGCAGACTGGCGGAACCGGCACTGACTGGTCGAAACCGGAACCCGGACTAAGCGCGACACGGCTGGGGCCGGGCTCGGTCCTGCGCGGACGCTTTCAGCTCGACGAGGTACTCGGCGTCGGCGGCATGGGTTCGGTGTACCTGGGCAGCGATCTGATCAAGGTCCGCGCCAAGGACCGCAATCCGCGCGTCGCGCTCAAGGTACTCAACGAAGACTTCAAACAGCATCCCGATTCCTTCATCGCGCTGCAGCGCGAGGCCAGTCGTCAGCAAAAGCTCGCGCACCCGAATATTGCCACGGTCTACGATTTCGACCAGACCGAAGATGGCCTCGCCTTTCTGGTCATGGAAGTGCTCGAGGGTGAAGCGCTCAACGACTACATCAAGAAGGTCGTCAAACCCAAGGGCGGTCTGCCGTTCGAAGAGGCGCTGCCGATGGTGCAGGGTCTCGGTAATGCGCTGGTGTACGCCCACGATCACAACATCGTGCATTCCGATTTCAAACCCGGCAACTGCTTCATTACCAAAGACGGGATCATGAAGGTTCTCGACTTCGGCATCGCGCGCGCGGTTAAGGCGCCGGGCGCCGCCGAGGGCGAAACAACGATTTTCGATCCGGGTAAGCTCGGCGCGCTGACACCGGCCTACGCCAGCGTCGAGATGCTCGAGGGCGAAGAGCCCGATACGCGCGACGATATCTACGCGCTTGCCTGCGTCGCCTATGAATTGCTGACCGGCAAACATCCGTTCAACAAGATCCCGGCCAACAAGGCGCGTGATAACGGTCTCGTACCCGAGCCGATCAAAACCATCACGCGGCGGCAATGGCGCGGGCTCGAGCGCGGCCTGGCCTACAAGCGTGAAGACCGCTCGCAGAGCACCGCGGAATTTCTCGAAGAGTTCGAGGGCGCCACCTCGGCATGGAAGAACCCTTTCATTATGGTACCCGCGGCAGTTGCGCTGATCTGCCTGGCGGGTTTTTTCCCGGCCAAGAACTATCTTGATGAGCAGGACACCAAGGAACGTATTGCGCTCGCTCAGAGCGGCGACGCGACGTCCATCGAGCAGGTGCTGGACAATATCACGGCCGACAATCTCGATGACGCGAAACGCGATCGCATCCTCAACGAAGCGAAAGAACAGATCCTGAGTTATTTCGATACCACTGCGCGCCAGCAGATCGACGTGGCCAGCGGCAACTATAATTTCGGCGGCGCGCGGGCGACGCTTGCCGACGCCAAGCAGTACTCCGTTTACGCCGATTCGAGCAAACTCGCCGAACTCGAAGAATATATCGAAGACTCGGAGAACCGACTGTTCGCCGAGCAGCTCGACAAATTCAATCTCGCGCTCGCCAACGGCAGTTTGCTGGCAGTGGCCGGCGAAGACGATATCTTTGACGCCATGGCCGTGGTGCGCCAGGTCGACCCCAATCATCCGATGCTCAAGGATCGGCGTATACCCGGCGCATTTGCCACCGCTATCAATCAGGCGCTGGAAAACGAGGACTACGAGTACGCCGATGAGCTCGGCCAGGTCGGCGTCGGCATCATGCCCGATAGCGCGAATCTCAAAAACCTCGGCGATAAAATCGCCGGCGCCAGGGATCGCGCCGAGACCAACCTGCGCATCCTGCGCGCGATCGCCGCCATCCAGCAGGCGCGCGAGTCCGGCGAAGGGCTGGCCGCCTATGCCGGTGTCGGCGCCGCGGTGGCCGAACTCGCGGCAGCCGATCCGGGCAACGAACTGCTCGACGAATTACGCGCCGAAATCGCCCCGGCCGCGACGGCCGACGTCAGCGCCCTGGAAAAAAATCGCGCCTGGGGTAAAAGCGCGCTGATGGGCGGCGACTTCAATGGTCTCCTGCGCGGCCTCGGGTTACATGATCTCAATGCCCGCGCCAACGTGCTCGGCGAGGCTTTCGATAGCGTGGTCGCCGAGGATCGCGCGGCCGTCACCAGCGCGGTCGCGGCCGACGCCCTCGAGCCCGAGGCGGTACGCGCGCTGAACAAACTCGCGAGCACCGCGCCGCGCAGCGAACGCACCCGCAACGCCCGTTCCCAGGTCGCCAAGGCTTTTCTCCACGACGCCCAGAAGTACCGCGTCAATGGTGACTACAGCGCGGCCCGCAAGGCCCTTGACGCGGCTCGCGCACAACAGGCCAGCGCTGAAGTTGGCGCACTGCTGAGCGCCGAAAACGACCGTATCGAAACCGAGCAGACCTTGTCGGCCGATCAACGCGCGGCACTTGCTGCCGAACGCAGGTCCAGTTTCGACGCCGCCTACCCGGCCCTCGACGCCGCCATCAGCGCGCTTGGAACGGAGCGCGCCGAATACAAGGCCGCGTTTGAGAAACTCAATGAACTGCAGGCCCTCGCCCCAGGCGACCCGCGTCTCGAGGAAGCGCGCGGCCGCCTCGCAGCGGCGGTGGACCGCGGCGCGACCAGCATGGGCGAAGCCGGTAACTGGGACGACGCGGTCGCGATTGCCCGCGAAGCCTTGATCGATATTCCACGGGCCGAAGCGCTGGCCGCTCGCCTCGAGCCTTTGCACCAGGCGCGTAAACAGGCGCTGCTGGAACAGGAAAAACAACTCGTCGCCGATTCCAAACAGACCATCGAACAGCTACTGCAGGACCCGGTCGCGGACCGTTCGTGGCGCGCGAGCGTGCGTCAGAAAATGGAAACCATTGCCGCCCTGGGTGAACCCGGCGACCCGTGGCTGGCCGACAACGGCATGCGCATCGCCGCAATATATCTCGAGCGCGCTACCGCCATGCGTAACGAGCAACGCCTCGCCGAAGGCGAAAACCTGCTCGCTGACGCCGAACGTTTTGCGCCAAACGCGCCCGGCCTGGCCGAAGAACGTCTGGCCCTGAGCGCCGCCACCGAGGCGTTCGAACGCGAACAGGCGGAACAGGCCCGCCTGGCGCGCGTCGAGGGCATGAAACAAACGTTTGAGACCCAGGCGCGCGCCAATGATGTGGCCAACGCCGCGAAAACCCTCGCCGCGTTGCGCGAAGAACTGGACGGCGACGATGATCCGTTTGTCACCCGCGACGCGCCGCGACTGCTCGCAGGCGCCTACTACAAGCTCGCCACCACGCGCGCCGCGGCCGGCGATTTTGCCGCTGCCCTGAGTTTCGCCAAGGCCTGTACCGAACTCCAGCAGCAGCGCTCGGATTGCAAACGCGCCGAACGCGAATACGCGATCGACGGCAACATCCAGACCCTCAACAACATCTTCAAGCGTGGCGGCACTTTCGACGTCTCCGACGCATTGCTCAAGCTGTCCGACGTTCAGTCCGGCGACATCCGCCGCTTCGAGGACTCGGTGGCGAACTGGGCGCCGGCACTCGCCGGGCGCCTTGAACGCCTCAAAGAAAGCGCCGGCACCGCCGCCAATCCGTTTATCGAGGAGGCCCAGCGGATCTTTGCCGGCAACCCGGTGATCGCCGCGATCGAACCGGTGACGCTGACCCGCGCACCGTCGCGTTACGCCGCCGACGTGATCGCGGCGATGGACAAAGCCTTGCTCGGCACCGCTCGCGATCTGCTCAAGCAGGCCACCGAGACCGAGAATGACCACCCTGACATCGTGCGTCTCAAGGGCGCCTACAACGCGCGGGTAAACAAGGCCAAGAACCTCTACGAGACCTATAAAAAGGAATACGGCAGCGCCGACTACAAGTCCGCGTTGCAAACCATGGAAGAGGCGCTCGGCGTGTGGGCAGACAGCTCGACGTTCAAGAAAGAGCACGCCCGGGTGGTGGCCAAACTCGGTGAACTCGAACGCGGTCCGGACGAGCCGGGCAAACGGATTATCGCCGCCGCGCTGCCGCCTACCGATCCCTGTGAAGCCAAGCTCGCGGGCCACGGCAAGCGCAAAAAAGGCACCTGCTTTTATTTCGTCTCGGCCAACCAGCGCGGACCGCTGATGGTCGTCGTACCGGCCGGTGAAGGCATGAGCGGCCCGTTCGCCATCGGCAAATACGAAATCACCGTATCCGACTTCAACCGCTACTGTTCCTTAAGTGACGCCTGTCAGCCGATCCGCGATCGCGAAGGACGCCTGCCGGTGACCGGTATTTCCCTCGACCAGGCCCGTGCTTACGTCGAGTGGCTGTCTGAGCGCACCGGGCAAACCTTCAGGCTGCCGACTGCCGCCGAGTGGTCCTATGCCGCCAACGCTGCCGGCGCACAACCGAAGAAGGACTATAACTGTCGCGTCGAACAGGGCGGACAATTGCTCAAGGGCCAGGGCACGATGGGCGTAAATACCGGCAAGGCCAACGGTTGGGGGCTGTATAACTACGTCGGCAACGTACAGGAATGGGTGACAACGGGCGGCGGCGTCAGTGCGCGCGGCGGCGCCTACGAAGACACCTTCAGCAAATGCGAGATCGCGCTTGAAAAGCCGCACGATGGTTCACCCGATGGTGCCACCGGCTTCCGCGTGCTGCTCGAACTCGGGGCGGGCTGATACGCCATGTATGACGCGACCCGTGCCCAGGCGTAATGCGGAATTAAGATGAGCGGACAGACACTCAGAGGCTTGTCCAGGGATTACGCTGCCGGCGATCTCGACCGCGACACCTATCGCCTCAAGCGCCGCCAGCTTCTCGAGGGGATCTCGAGCGGTACTGAGCCGCTGCTCAAGTTCCAGCCGCCGGAGCCGGCCACACCAACGGTCTTCCCGTATGACGACGACGACGGTGATACCACCCAGGAGATCCTGCCGGTCCTGGGCGCGTCGTCAGCGTCCGGCCGCGGCCGCCTGCTGACGGCGGTGGTCGTTATCGCCGCGCTGGCCGCGGGCGCCGCCTGGTTCGGCCTGCGCGATTCCGGCCAGGCGCCTGCACCCGGCACACCTGCGGAGGTGGCGGCGCCGGAAGTAGCGACGGAACCGAACCTGCTCGAGTCCTTCCTTGCCAGCAACGTGTGGAATGGCGACAGCATAACCGCGCTGGAAACAGCGTGGCGCGATCTGGACCTCGACACACGCGCCAGGTTACGCGACTCCGATGCGATGCGCGATTTTTCGTCCGCCCTGTTCAGACAATACGCGACCGAGTCGGCGCTGCTCGAACTCGGCGACACCGACCAGGCGTTCGCCGCGCAGAGCCGGCTGCTCGACCTCGGCGACCGCCTCGAACTCGACGACCAACGCCTCACTCGTGCACGCGGCGACTGGCTGGCGTTAGCCGAGACACGCGGCGCGCAGGACGAGACTGCCGCGCCGGCAGTGCCCGCAGCGCCACCACTCGAAGCGGACGTCGCCACAGCCGGCACCGCCGACAACACCGTCGACCCGGTCGATAATGCTGCCGAACCCGTGGCTGAGCCGCCGGTCGTCTCAGATCAGGCGACCGCAGCTGAGGCAACGGTCGATGCGCCCGCTACCCCGGTTGCCGCGCCGCCGGTGCCGGTGCCGGTTGCAATCACACCAGAGCCGGCGCCTGAACCGACGCCGGCGCCCGCTCCTCCGGCACCTGCACCGGTCGCGACAAAACCGGCGCCGGAAGCTTCGGCCCAGCCGGCCGCCCCTGCGCCGCCCGCAGCCAACGAAGCTGTCGGACCGTCGGCCGGGGCCGCAAGTACCGGCACCAAAACGAACTGTAAAGCCGAGCTCGCCCGAACGCGGCGGCCGTACTGTATCGACGTACTCGCCTCGGGTGAAAAAGGCCCGGTCCTCGTGGTGCTCAATCCGGGTACGTTTGAAATGGGCGGTCGCGAAGACCACGAATTACCGCGCCGTAAGGTGAGCATCGATTATCCGCTGGCACTCGGCCTGTTTGAGATCAGCGCCGCCGAACTCAAACGTTACTGTGCCGCCACCGGCAGCACCTGTCCGACCCAGCCGTGGAGCGACGACGAGTTGCCGGCGGTCAACGTCAGCTGGAACCTGGCGCACGCCTATACCGTGTGGCTTAGCGACATTACCGGCTTCGCTTATCGCTTGCCGAGCGAAGCAGAATGGGAATACGCGGCCCGCGCCGGTACCACCACGACATTTCCGTTCGGCGACGAGCTGTTGCCAACCCACGCTCACTACAGCTTCACGAACCCGCTCGATCAACCGCTGAAGGCCAACGATCGCTCGATCAACCGCAACGAGTTTCGTCTTTATCACATGCTCGGCAACGTGCGCGAATGGGCGCAGGACAACTGGGCCGATAGCTATGCCGGCGCCCCGCTCGATGGCAGCGCGCGGCTGGGCACCGGCGACCCGCGGCGCGTGGTACGTGGCGGGTCATACGCCGATCATGCCGGCGAACTGCGCAGCGGCGCCCGCCAGGTGCTGCCCGCCGAAACCGCCGATATCCATACCGGCTTTCGCGTCGTCCGCGCGATCGACAACTGATCCCGGGCTCCGCCCGAGCGGGGATATGCTGAATCTCGACGAACACGAACGGGCCAGGTTCGCGGCCCTGGCCGACGCCTGGTGGGACGAAGACGGTCCCGGTCGTACCCTGCATGACATCAATCCATGTCGGCTGCGCTATATCGCCGACACCACCGCGCTGGACGGCCTGGCGTTGGCCGATATCGGCTGCGGCGGTGGCCTGTTGAGCGAAGCGCTCCGCCGCGCCGGCGCGCGCGTTACTGCCATCGATGCGAGTGCGGAACTGATCGACGTCGCGCGTCGGCATGCCGCCGAACACGAGCTCCTGATCGACTACCGTGTGCAGCTTTCCGCCGAACTCGCCAGCCAGGCCGCGGCAAGTTTTGCAGTCGTCACCTGCATGGAATTGATCGAGCACGTTCCCGATGCCGACGCCCTGCTCGCCGATTGCGCAGCGCTGCTCAAACCGGGCGGACACCTGGTTGTATCAACCTTGAACCGCAGCCCGCTGGCTTATGCGCTGGGCATCGTTGCGGCGGAATACGTGCTTGGCCTGGTGCCACGCGGGACCCACGATTACGCCAGGTTCGTGCGGCCCTCGG
>CALOBG010000011.1:0-4338 GCA_942490995.1 uncultured Gammaproteobacteria bacterium | reverse complement strand
CGGCACGGCGAGGGTCAGGGTCAGCAGCAGATCGTAGTCCTGCATGAAATGCGCCATGGTATTAGCGACTTTCTGGCGCGTCATGCGTGCGGTGGTGAGGTCTTCCGCGCGCCACTCCACGGCCAGAAACTCGACCAGGTGCGGGCTCATCCGATCGCCGTAACGTTCGACCAGCGCGCGCATGCCGGCGAGGTCACAGTCACCGGCGACCAGCGCCCAGAATGCGTCGATCGAATCGTCGAAACCCGGATTGACCGCTTCGACGTGACAACCGAGTTCCTGCGCGAATACCGCCGCGGCCCGGTCGACAATACGCCGCACCTCGGGATCGACAACGGCATAACCCAGATCGGCGCTGTAGGCCACGCGCAGGTCGCGCAGATCGGGGTTGTGCAGGCAGCCCAGCCAGTCGAACTCGGGACCCGGGAGGGAATGCCGATCACGCGCGTCAGGGCCACTGCCGATCACCGACAGCATCAATGCCGCATCTTCTACCGAACGCGCCAGCGGGCCGATGTGTTCCAACGATTCCCAGCTCGACACGCCCGGGTAGCGCGGATCGCGACAGCCCGGATACAACGGCACCCGGCCCATCGAGGGTTTGATGCCGACCAGCCCGCAGTGCGCGGCCGGCACGCGGATCGAACCGCCGCCGTCGCTGGCAATCGCGAGCGGGCCGATACCGGCGGCAACCGCGGCGCCAGATCCGGAACTCGAACCGCCCGGCGTACGTGCCAGATCCCAGGGATTACGTGCGGTGGGGAACACCGGGTTGTCGCCAACACCACTGAAGCCGAATTCCGGCACGCTGGTTTTGCCGATGATGATGGCACCGGCCTGTTTCAGCCGCGCGACCACGATGTCGTCTTCGTCCGGCACGAAGTCGACGTAAGCCGGCGAACCCGACACGGTACGCACGCCGCGCGTGCAGACCAGGTCCTTGATCCCGATCGGCACGCCGGCGAGCGGGCCCGGACGCTGACCGCTCGCCAGCGCCGCTTCGAGCGCTTGCGCCTGGCTGCGGGCGAGTTCCGGGGTCGGGGTACAAAACGCGTTCAGGCGCGGATTGAGTCGCTCGAGTCGAGCGAGTACCGCTTCGGTAACTGTACTCGGCGCGAGCGCCCCGCTGCGCACATATTCGCTGAGTGCCGTTGCCGACAGGCGGCAGATTTCGTCGTCGTTCATAGGCGGTCCGTAGCGGGTTCTACGTCAGGCCTGGTACGCAGCCTGGTCCTGATCAGGCGTGACCGTGGCGCAGCAGTTTGCCTGGCGTCGCGCCGGTGCAATTGCCGTCGCGGAACGTCACCTCGCCGTTGACCATGATGTAGCGGTAGCCAATCGCCTTCTGCACCCGGCGCCATTCATCGCCGGGGAAATCGTGGGCGATTTCGGACGGGGTGGACTGCAGTGCATCGAAATCGTAGATCACGATATCGGCCGGGCGACCTTCGGCGATTACGCCGCGATCGATGAACCCCGACATCCGCGCGGGCAGGCACGACAGCCGGTAATGGGCCTCTTCGAGGCTCAGCACGGCCTTGTCGCGCACGAAGTCGGCAATAAACTCCGTGGTATAGCGACCGATGGTGACGAACTTGGTATGCGCGCCGCCGTCGGACACGCCCGGCACCGTGATCTCGGACTCAAAAATTTCCCGATTGAGATCGGGATCATCATTGAACGCGGGCGTGAAAATAACCGTCTGCAGGTTTTCGTCGATGACCAGATCGAGCAGCGCATCGATAGGGTGGCGACCCTGGGCCTCGCCGAGCTGGGCGAGGGTCATGCCCTGCCACTTTTTGTTTGCCGGCTTGATGGTCTCCTTAATAATGAACTCGCGCACCGGTCCGGTGACAACCGGCATGCGGCCGTGGTCGTAATCGTTGCGCAGTCCGGCGCGACGCGCGGGATCCTGCATTTTCTGTTTACGTTCTTCGACCGTCCCCAGGGTCACCTCGCGCCAGTCGTCCTGGCCGTCGAGGAGATTAAAATCCTCGAAGGTATAAGTCAGATCGTTGCCGACACTGACCGCCTGAAGAAACACTCGGTTGCCTTTGGCCTGGGCCTTTTCCGCCCAGTCGATCAGGCGGCGGCTTTGCCGCGGGTGATAGTTGTTCGCGGATACCACGTTGAACAAGACCGGCCCGCCGGATACTTCCGCCAGCTTTTCGACAAACGCCAGGTCTTCGTAGATGTCTTCGCGGGCCTGCGTGATCTGGATATGCCCTTCGCCGCGCCTACGCAAAACTTCGGCAAAGGCGAGGCAGGTTTCGTTACTCATCATGTCGGTGACCATCGGCGTGCCGTCGTAGTCGCGCTGCACCGATGTAAAGCCATCACCCAGTTTCTGCACCGACCAGCCGCAGGCACCCGCATCCATCCCCACTTCGATCAATTGACACATCGCTTGCAGTTCGTCGGCCGTGGGTTCGCGGTTCTTCGCCGCCTCCATACCCATCACCCAGATCATGACCGGGCCGATCGGTACGTAGGAGATCACGTTCACGCCTTTCGGAATGCGCGACAGGGTGTCGAGCCACTCGGGAAACGTGATCCAGTCCCACAACATGCCCTGCTTCATCGATTCGTAAGGGATCGCTTCGACGCGCGACATCGAAAGCATGGCGCGCTCACGATTCTCCGGCGCGACCGGCGCGAACCCGAACCCGCAGTTACCGAGTACCAGTGACGTCACACCATGCCAGCCGGACAGGGTGCAGTACGGATCCCATTGGATCTGGGCGTCGTAGTGGGTGTGCAGATCAACGAAGCCCGGTGCAACAACCAGGCCATCGGCGTCGATGACGGTATCGGCCGCGGTCGGATCGAGCGCGGATCTCGACAGTGCGGTGACCACGCCGTTGTTAATGCCGATATCGCCGCGAAAGCGCGGCGCACGGGTACCGTCGACAATAGTGCCGTTTCGGATCAGGGTGTCGAATTTAGCCATGTCGGGATCTCCAGGATCAGGGTGGCTGATCGGGTCTGCGGGTTGCGCCCGCGCGATGTCGGCAGGCGACAGTGCAAATCGTACGGTAGCGCACCTGATTTGAGAAATAAATCAGCGGACTAAACCCTTACGCTGCCTGTAGTTACGATACAGCGACGCCCGTCTGCCGCTTGTCACGCCGCCATCCCTGCGGTCCAATATCCGCCCCTGGCGCAGAGCGTAACGATGAACGATCGGCTTTATTTTCTTTTCGGCGACGTCGTGTCGAACGTCGTCGTCGGTGCGGCTGCGGGTCTGCTGTGCTGCCTGCTCGTGAGCCCGGCGTGGAATATGCTGATCGCGATGCTGGTCTGCATGCCGCTCGGCATGGTCCTGGCGATGGTGCTCAGCCCGTTTCTGATCCGCTGGTTCGGCGCCATGGAGGTGATGGTGCCGACCATGCTCGGTGGCATGCTGGCGGCCATGTTCGTCGGCATGGCCAGTGCGATGATGCCAATTGGCATCGGCGAGGCGTTACGGGCGGGGGCGCTGGCCGGGCTTATCGCGCTCGCGTTCTGCCGCTACGCGGACTATCTCATTCGCGGTTCACAGCGCATGCGGCGGGAGGGCGATCGTGAACACTAAAACCCAGGCCAAGTGGGACCGCGCTGCGCAGACCTTCGATTTCATGAATGCCTACGGCCCGGAGCGGCGCTGGGGTGCGACCAAGCGCAAGCTGTTCAGTGCCATGCAAGGGCGGGTGTTGTTTCTTGCCGTCGGCACGGGGCTCGACATCCAGTTTTTCCCGCCGCAGCAGACCATCGTCGCCATCGACATCAGCCCGAAAATGCTGGAGCAGGCGCAAACGCGCATTGCCGCTTATGACGGTGACATCGACGCGCACGTGATGGATGTGCAGGCGCTGACATTTGCAGACGACCACTTTGACCAGGTCTTTACGTCGTGCACGTTCTGCTCGGTACCCGATCCCGTCGCCGGACTGCGCGAGATCAGACGGGTCCTCAAGCCTGGCGGCAGGCTACGGATGTTCGAGCACACGGCGAGCCGCTTCCAGCCCTTCCGGTTGTTCATGGACGTAATGACGCCGCTTACCCGCCTGTTCGGGCCCGACCTGAACAGACCGACCGTCGATAACGTGATCGCGGCCGGGTTCGAAATAGCCGAGGTCAACTACGTTTATCTTGACGTCGTCAAAACCATCGTGGCGAGCAAGCCGGGTGGTAGTGAGATGCCGCAGGAATAGCCGCTCAGGGCCGATCTGCCGCATCAACCTGCCGCGACCAGCGCCCCGCGCGCCTGCGGGTCCTCCAGTTAAGGAACCTCTGAACAAGTCATGGCCGCGCATCGTGCGGCCAACCGGTAGGCCGCTTCCGCGTTGCAAAGCTTCG
>CALOBG010000010.1:0-13150 GCA_942490995.1 uncultured Gammaproteobacteria bacterium | reverse complement strand
GGTTCGATCCCGAAACCATGAGCGCACCGCTGGTGGTGGCCAAGGGGGTCGAGGAGATCGCGGCCAATATTCGCGCCGTGGCAGCGGCCAACAACGTTCTGATCATTTCCGCACCGCCGCTCGCGCGCGCGATTTACCACACCACCAAAATCAATCGCGAAGTGCCGGCCGGCCTGTACGTCGCCGTGGCGCGGGTACTCGCCTACGTCTTTCAGCTCCGCGACGGCGTGGATGGCGTCACCAGGCCGGTGGATCTGCCGATCCCGCCTGAAATGAGCTTCTGAGGAACACGCGCATGGCAAGCAGTATCGCCGGTCGAAACGCGACTTTCGATTTTTTGAACAACATTCAGGGCTGGGGCCTGGGCGCACCCCTGCTGCTGCTCGCCATGCTGGCGATGATGGTTATCCCGCTGCCGCCGTTTCTGCTCGATATCCTGTTTACGTTCAATATCACCCTGGCGCTGGTCGTCCTGATGGCCGCCATCTACAGTAAGCGGCCGCTTGATTTTGCGGTTTTCCCGACCCTGCTGCTGCTCACGACATTGTTTCGTCTGAGCCTCAACGTGGCCTCGACACGCGTCGTGTTGCTCGACGGCCATACCGGTACCGACGCCGCCGGCCAGGTTATCCAGGCGTTCGGCGATTTCGTGGTGGGCGGCAATTACGCGGTCGGCTTCGTGGTTTTCGCGATCCTGGTGATCATCAATTTCGTGGTCGTAACCAAGGGTGCGGGCCGCATCTCCGAAGTCAGTGCGCGTTTTACCCTCGACGCCATGCCCGGCAAACAGATGGCGATTGATGCCGATCTGAACGCCGGCATCATCGGTCAGGAAGAAGCCAAGGCGCGGCGCCGCGAGATCGCCGGCGAGACCGATTTCTACGGTTCGATGGACGGCGCCAGCAAGTTCGTGCGCGGCGATGCCATCGCCGGCATCCTGATCCTGGTTATCAATATCATCGGTGGCCTGGTGATCGGGACCGTCCAGCACGGTATGCCGATCGGCGAGGCGATGCGTGTATTCACCTTGCTGACCATCGGCGACGGCCTGGTCGCGCAGATCCCCTCACTGCTGCTGGCGACCGCGGCCGCGCTGATGATGACGCGCGTATCAACCGCGAGCGACGTCGGCGAAGAAGTCGTTTCGCAATTGTTCGATAACCCCAGGACGCTGGCCGTCACCGGCGGCGTGCTGACCATCATGGGTGTGATCCCGGGTATGCCGAACGTCGCCTTTCTGCTTATGGCGAGCGTTGCCCTCGGCGCGGCGTGGATGCAGCGCGAGAATCTGCGGCAACGCGCCGATGCCGAACGCGCAGCGCCGCCACCACCACCACCGCCGCCGGAAAACACCGAGCTGAGCTGGGACGATGTCCTGCCGACCGACGCCATCGGCCTCGAAGTCGGCTACCGCCTGATCCCGCTGGTAGACCGCAATCAGAACGGCCAGCTGCTCGACCGACTGCGCGGCGTACGCAAAAAGCTTTCGCAGGAACTCGGTTTCCTGATCCCCGCCGTGCATATCCGTGACAATCTCGATCTCGAACCGAGCAACTACCAGTTGACCCTCAACGGCGCGGTCATCGGCCGCTCGCAGGTGCACGCCGACAAGGAACTCGCGATCAATCCGGGCCAGGTTTACGGCCAGCTGCAGGGCACCGTGACGCGCGATCCGGTGTTCGATCTCGAGGCGGTATGGATCGGCGAGGACCAGCGCGAGCAGGCGCAGTCACTCGGCTATACCGTGGTTGATGCGAGCACCGTGATCGCGACCCACCTGTCGCAGATCGTGCAGGACCATGCCGAAGACCTGCTCGGCCACGAACAGGCGCAGAAACTGCTCGATGGCCTGGCCAAAACCAACCCGCGACTGGTCGAGGAACTGGTGCCGAAGGTGGTGCCGCTGGCGGTGGTAGTGAAGATCCTGCAGAACCTGCTCGCCGAACAGATCCCGGTGCGCGATATCCGTACCGTCCTGGAAGTCGTCGCCGAACACAGCGCGCACACGCAGGATCCGCAAGTCCTGACCGGGTTCGTACGTACCGCGCTCGGTCGCCTGATCATGCAGCAGATCAACGGCGCCGATGCCGAGCTGCCGGTGATCACGCTCGACTTCGCACTGGAACGGATCTTGCAACAGTCATTGGACACCGCCAATGGATCGCCCATGACCATCGAACCGAACCTTGCCAACCGGCTGCTGATCTCACTGCGCAACGCACACGCCGAACGCGAATCGGCCAGCCAGCCGACCGTATTGCTGGTTGCCGACGGGCTGCGGCAATTCCTGGCCCGCTTTGCGCGCCCGGCGATCAAAGGGCTGAACGTGATCGGCTTCAACGAGGTCCCCAGTGACACCCAGATCCGCATCGTCGCGACCGTCGGTGACCCGGCCCTCAAGGAGTCCGCGTCGGCCTAGCGTCAAGCGCATGGCGTCAACTATCGGTACACACGACAGCTTTATGAACACTCACATCGAAAAAGGACAAGGGCGATGAAGGTCAAACGCTACGTCGCCGCGAACATGCGTTCAGCGCTCGACATGATCAAACAGGAGCAGGGCTCCGATGTCCTCATTCTGTCGAATCGCAAGGTCGACGGTGGCATCGAGCTGGTCACGGCCGATGAACTCAGCGAGCAGGAAGCGCAACGTCTGAGCGAGCGTACCGCCAGGCGCAGCAGTGCGGAGCGCCAGGCCGCCACGCCTGCGCCGGCAACCGCCGCGGCGCGGCCGGCTGCGGCCACTACCGCACCCGCGCGCGCCGCTACGACAACGGAAGAATACCTGTGGACCGACGCCGGCACGGTGTCGCAGATGCGCGATGAGCTGAAGAGTTTGAAGAGCCTGCTCGAATCGCAGTTGTCGGGTCTGGCGTGGTCGGATTTCGGCGGCCGTCATCCGCTGCGCGCGCGCCTGATGCGTGCCTTGTCGAGCATCGGGATCGCCGCTGGCCTGGCTCGCGAGCTGGTTGCCGAGGTCCCCGACGAGCTGGATTACGAGGCCGGCTGGCACCGTGTACTGGCGATGCTGGTGGTACGCCTGCACGTGGTCGCGGACCCGATCCTCGGCGCCGGCGGCAGGGTTGCCTTGCTCGGCTCGACCGGGGTCGGCAAAAGCACCCTGATCTCAAAACTGGCGGCGCGCTTCGCGCTCGCCCACGGCCCCGAATCGGTAGCCATCGTGTCGATGGACGATCGCCGGCTCGGCGCCCACCAGCAGATGAAAGCATTCGGTCGTCTGATCGGATCGGTGGTGTATACGCCGCGCGATTGTACCGAGCTGGCGACGCTGCTCGACGGACTCGAGTCGCGTCGCCTGGTGCTGATCGATACCCCCGGACACAGCGCCGATGATGCGCGTTACGCCGAACTCGTCAATGGCCTTGGCGCGCTGCGCGCGCCGCCGCAGACCTATCACGTACTGGCGGCGACGACCGACTACCTGGCGTCGAGCCGGGCGCTGCGCCGCGGTGCGGAAGTGGGTCTCGACGCCTGTATCCTGACCAAGCTCGACGAGGCGGCAACGCTTGGTCCATCGTTATCCTCGATCATCGAATCCGGCCTGCCGCTGGCTTATTGCAGCGCTGGTCAGCGCGTCCCCGACGATCTTGAAACGGTCGATGCGCGAGAACTGGTTGAACGTGGCGTGGAACTCGCCCGGGGCATGCCCCAGGCCGCCGATGCCGCGGCTATCGAACAGGCGTTCGGTGCATGAGCGCGCGGATGGATACGGCGCGACAGGCACGGCCGAACACGCGCGTGATCTCGGTCACGAGCGGTAAGGGCGGGGTGGGTAAAACCACGGTCTCGATCAACCTGGCGGTAGCGCTCAGCGAACTCGGCCACGAAACCGTGTTGCTCGACGCCGATCTCGGCCTCGCCAACGTCGACGTGCTGCTCGGGCTCAATCCGCCGCGCACCCTGACACACGTCATCAACGGCGAGTGCGACCTCGACGACATCATTATCGACGGACCGGGCGGTATCCATATCGTGCCGGCCGCCTCGGGTATCCAGAAGATGTCCGATTTGAGTGAATTCGAACGCGCCGGATTGATCAATGCGTTTGGCCAGCTCGAACAGGCGATGGACTTCATGATCGTCGACACCGCGGCCGGGATTGCCGCCAACACGCTCGATTTCTGCGCCGCCGCGCAGGAGATCCTGGTCGTCGTCACCGACGACCCGGCCTCGCTGACGGACGCCTACGCGACCATCAAGGTTCTCAACCAGACGACCGGGCGTAACCGCTTTCGAGTACTGGTGAACATGGCCCAGGAGCCGGAAACCGGCTTGCGGCTGTACGCGCGTCTACTTGAAGTAACAGATCGCTATCTCGATGTAAGCCTCGATTTTGCCGGACAAATTCCCTTTTATAACGGAATGTCCGCAGTGGCGCGCCGGCGACGTTGCCTGCTCGATTGCGCGCCCGACAGCAAAACCGGGCAGGCATTCAAGAAGTTAGCTCACACCGCCGATAAGTGGCCTGTACCCCGAAGTGCCAGCGGTCGGATTGAATTTTTTGTCGAACGCATGGCTCGCTCGGAGTCAATTGGGAGGGTTGCGCAATTATGAAAAACATCGCGGCTTACAAAAAAACTGCAGCGTCGTCGATCAGCGGTCAGAGCCAGGACGAACTGGTCGAGCAGCACGCGTCACTGGTGAAGCGTATCGCTTATCACCTGATGACGCGTCTGCCACCGACGGTACAGGTCGATGACCTCATCCAGTCGGGCATGATCGGCTTGCTCGAAGCGTCACGAAATTACGATGCCTCGCAGGGCGCCAGTTTCGAGACCTACGCCGGGATCCGTATTCGAGGCGCGATGCTCGACGAGATCCGCAAAGGCGATTGGGCGCCACGGTCGCTGCATCGCAAGGTGCGCGCGATCACCAAGGCGGTGGCCGACATCGAAGCGCGCTATTCGCGCGACGCGCGCGATGCGGAAATCGCCGAGGAAATTGGCGTCTCCCTCAACGAGTACTACAGTACCCTGCAGGACGCCAGCGGCTACCGCGTGTTCAGCTTCGAGGATCTGCCGGCCGGCGAGGAGGGCATGACCGAAAGCCTGACCGAACGCATTCCCGAACCGCTGGAGAATGTCGAGAAAGAACTGTTCAAAGAAGCACTGGCCGAAGCGATCGCCGGCCTGCCCGAACGTGAACGCCTGGTCATGTCCCTGTATTACAAAGAAGAGCTCAACCTGCGCGAAACCGGAGAAGTGCTCGGGGTCAGCGAGTCACGCGTGTGTCAGATCCATTCGCAGGCTTTGATCCGGCTGAAATCGCGGATGTCGGACTGGACCGAATTATTGTGAGGCCGCGCCGGGCTTGCCTGGCAATGCCACCGAGCGATGACCATGAATGCGCGCACAAAGATCCTGGTCGTCGATGATTTCGCCGCCATGCGGCAACTGATCAACAGCCAGTTGCGCGAACTCGGCTTCCGGGATATCGAGCTGGCCGATGACGGCAGTACTGCACTGCCGATCCTGCGCAGCGGCGCCGTCGATTTCCTGATCACGGACCTGAACATGCCGGTGATGACCGGCATTGAACTGATCCGCACGCTGCGCGCCGACCCGGCGCTGTGCGATCTGCCGGTGCTGATCGTTACCGCCGAGGCGCGCCGCGAGCAAATCATGGCCGCGGCCGAACTCGGTGTAACCGCCTATATTGTCAAGCCGTTCACCCGCCAGGTATTAGGCAGCAAGGTCGCCGAAGTGCTGGAGCGCCACAGCCAACCGGCCTGACCGTACTGCAAGCATCGGGCCGTTTTCCGGCCATCTTTCGCGCCTGTCTGCGAACAGTTTCCAGCTTCCGCGAGCGTGCATATCGCGCTCAGCTTTTTGCCCCTTTGGCCGCTAGCTTTCCTGAACCGGGTGCGTCTGCGCCAGCGCTGCGCGTATCGCCAATGTGATGCGCCGGCCGGCCGTGGGCGTGCGTTTGCCAACGAGGAAGCAGGCATGGAGATCAACGACGAGATTTTGCGCGATTTCCTGGTCGACGCCGGTGCGATCGTTGAGCGGCTCGATGCGCAACTGCTCGCGCTGCGCCGTAATCCCGATGACGCGGCGCTGGCCTACGCGATGCTGCGTTCGTTCCACACCATCAGAAGCGGTGCGAGTCTGATTGATGCCGTGCCGCTGCTGGCATTGAGCGACAAAGCCGCGGCCATCGTGGTCCTGTTGGGCAGCGGTGCGCTGCGCCTCGATCAACAGCTTTTTGGCGTGATGAGTGAGGTTCTCGAACAACTGCGCGCGATGTTTCGCGCGCTCGCTGCCGGACGCGCGATGCGTCCGGCGCCGGATGAACTGCTGGCCCGACTGCTCGCCCACGGCGACGTTTCAGCGGCGGCGCGCGGCGATTTCGAGATCAGCGAACTGCTCGATTTGACTGACAGTCAGTCGCTGGCGCCCGACGCACCGGATCACGATCGTCTCGCCGATGCGTTCGACGATGACGCGTTGATGAAACGCGTGGTCACTGACATGCTGGCTGCGGCAATGGCAACGCCCGAGGCGGTCGAGCAGGAACCGGTTGCGGCGCCACCGCGGCAGGCCGTCGATGACGACGCCGGTGAGGCCGAGTCGGTCGACCCGGCTCAGCCGCACCCGTCCGCGCACAACTCGCGCACCGATCCCTCGCGCGGCGCCGCCATCGGCCCGTTGCCCGACAGTGTCCGCGTCGACACCGCGACCCTGGTCGCGATCAGCGCGGCGCTCAGCGAACTCGCTACTATCGGTCGAGAGCTGGCCGGCGCGAGCGCTGAAATACCCCTGGCCACCGCGCCGCTGGCTCGCCTTGGCAGGGTTACCAGCGAACTCCACGCCTGCGTTGCGGCTGCGCGCACGCAACCGCTGGCCGAACTCTACGGACGCTTTCCCGCGCTCGCCGATCGCCTCGCCCACGACCACGGTAAAGCCGTCGCCCTGCGTCTTGGCGGTGGTGACATCGTGCTCGATAAAATCGTCCTTGAAGGGCTGCTCGCGCCGCTCGAGCAAGTGCTGGTGAACGCTATCGAACATGGCATCGAGGCGCCGGCGGCACGCGCGGCGGCAGGCAAACCCGCCTGTGGCCACATCGAAATCGGCGCTCGGGTCGGCAATGGTCGGCTCGAGCTGACGGTGCAGGACGACGGGCGCGGGCTGGACGTCGACCAATTGTGCCGCGCTGCGACGGACGCCGGTCTGCTCGAACCGGAACAGGCGGCACGCCTGGGTGCGGATGAACGCCTCGGCGTGTTGTTCGTGCCCGGTTTCTCCACGGTAACCAGCGCCGATGGCAATCGCGGTCCGGGTCTTGCGGCTGTGCGCGGACGGATTATCGAACTCGGCGGTACGCTCGAGATCGAATCGATCCCTGGCGCCAGCACCACGATCACGGTGCACCTGCCGCTCGCGCAGGCGCCGCGGCCGGTCTACCTGCTCAGCGTGGCCGGGCAGCGCTTTGCGCTGGCCGCGGAGAGCGTCGGCGAGATCCATCCCGGCGCGGACGACCGTGTGCGCCAGATTGGCAAATGCCGGATGCTGCCGGTGGGGAAACGGTTCGTCGCACTGTTCGACCTCGAGACAGCGCTCGGGATCGCGGGCCGAACGAGCGATACGGACGGCGAACTGGTAGTCGCGAACCTGAACGGCAGCGAGATCGGCCTGGCGGTCGACGCTGTTGAGGGCCCGCATCTCGTTACCGTCAAGCCACTGGGCGCGATGCTGGACGGGCTGCCGGGATACGCCGGTGCGGCGCTGTGCGATGACGGTCAGTTGGCGCTGGTGCTCGACCTCGGCGGCTTGCTCGAGACTGCCCCGTCACGGCCGGGGCTGGTGTCGAACCATGTCTGAGCAGCCCGACCTCTTGTCACGGTTTCGAATTCCGCACCCGCGGTGGCCGGCGTGATCCGCATCGATCTGCTGAGCGTGGCCGGCATCGCCGTCGCCGCCTGCGCGGTGCTGTTCGGCCAGCATCTCGAAGGCGGACAGTTGAGTTCGCTGGTCAATGGCCCGGCCATTCTGATCGTGGTTGGCGGCAGTGTCGGCGCGACCATGCTGCAATCGCCGTGGCCGGTGTTCATGCGTGGGGTCGCGATGCTCGGCTGGGTCGTGCGCCCGCCGCTGACGCGACCGGAAGGCATGATGAAAGATATTCTGCGCTGGAACCTGGTGGCGCGCCGCGAAGGTCTGCTCGGCCTGGAAAACATGGTCGAATCGGTGGCGGACAAATTTGCGCGCAAGGGGCTGCAGCTCGTCATTGACGGCAACGAACCGCTCACCATCCGCGAAACCCTGGAGCTCGAATGCATCGCGCGCGAACGACGCGATCTAAGCGCCGCGCGCGTTATCGACAGTATCGGCGGTTACGCCCCGACGCTGGGCATACTCGGTGCGGTGATGGGCCTGATCCAGGTCATGAACAACCTTGCCGATCCGGCGCGCCTCGGTGAAGGCATTGCGGTCGCTTTCGTGGCCACGGTTTACGGCGTCGGGCTCGCCAACCTGGTGTTTATTCCGGCGGCGAACAAATTGAAGGCCATCATCCGCGAACAGTCGAGGCTGCAGGAACTGATCGCAATCGGTATCGTCGCGATCGCGGCAGGCGAGAACCCGCATGTGATCGAAGCGCGCCTGCAGGGCCTGGTGAGCTAGAACGCCGTGCGCAGCCGTCATTTTCAGACTGAACTGCTCAACGAGTTTGATGGCGAAGATGCGAGTGACGGCGCGCGCTGGATCGTCTCGTACGCCGATTTCATCACCCTCATGTTCGCGTTCTTTGTGGTCATGTACTCGATATCCTCGGTCAATGACGGCAAATTCCGGGTCCTGTCGCAAACCATGTTGAACGTGTTCCAGAATCCCGAAGTCGCAGCCGCTGTCGAACAGCGCTTGCTCGAACGCGCGCAACAGCAAAGCCAGGCGACGCCGGCCGAACTCGATGGCAGCGATGCGCTGGAGATCGATACCCTCGCCGATCCGGGCAGCCTCGATCCTGCAGAACTCGGAGAAGTACTCGCGACACTGTTATCCGCGCCGATCGCCGAACAGGGCGTGCGGGTTCGCAACAGCAATGACTGGACCGAGATCGAGCTCGGCAGCACGTTCACGTTTCACGCCGATTCGATGGAACTGACCCCGGCCGCCGCCGCCGCGGTTGCGCAGATCGCCGAACTCGCGCGTGCTGTCGACGTGCAGGTCCGGGTCGAGGGTTTTACCGACAATGTACCGCTGGGGGTTGGTCCCTACGCTTCGAACCTGGAACGGTCGGCTGCCTTCGCGGCGAGTATTGCCGATGCGCTGGCGACCGGTGGGGTCGATAGCGGACGCGTTTCGGCCGCCGGGTTCGGCGCTGAGCATCCCCTGGTCAGCAACGCCAGCGCCGCCGGCCGCGAGCGCAATCGACGCGTGGTCGTTGCCCTGGCACGTCACGATCGCGTGACCCCGGCCGCGGTCAGTATGGCTGCACGCGCAGCGATGCCCGAACAGCTGCCGTCGCGTACGCTGACGCGGGTCACCGAGTTACCCGGGCCGGAATCGCTGACGCCATGAAGGTCTGGACCGTGATGACCCAGAAAGGCGGGGTCGGAAAAACCACCACCGTCGTCAGCCTCGCCGGCGCGCTCAGTGCGCGCGGCTTGCGGGTATTGATTGTCGATCTCGATCCCGGCGGCTCGTGTTCGAGCTATTTCGGCTTCGATCCGGACAACGAGAACGCCGGCGTGCACGAGCTGTTTGCCAGCGTGGCGGAGAAGTGTAGCTGCGTGGTCGAAGACCTGGTGCGCGCGACGGCCTTCGATGAGCTTTCGATCATGCCGGCCGCGAGCGCGTTGGTATCGCTGGAGCGGCGCTGCGGTTCACTGCAGGGCATGGGACGGGTTCTGGCCGACGCCCTGCCGGCACTCGAACGTCATTTTGATTACTGTTTGATCGATTGCCCGCCGACGCTGGGGATGCTGGTCATCAACGCCCTCGCGGTAGCACGCTTTCTGATCGTGCCGATCCAGACCGAAGAAATGGCGCTGCGTTCGCTCGACGCACTGCTGCGCACGCTGACCCTGCTCGGCAACTCGACCGGTCGCACCTTGCCATCGCTGGTTGTACCGACGCTGTTCGATCGGCGCACTCGGGCCTCGCGTGACAGCCTTCTCACTTTGCGTTGCCGCGAGGATATCAACCTGTGGGATCAGTACATCCCGGTCGATACCCAGTTACGTGAGGCGAGCAGACTGCGTGTGCCGCTGACGGTATGGCAGCCCGAGGCTCGCGCCAGCCGCGCCTACGAACGCCTGCTCGATACGCTGCAGGTGCAATCCAACAATGCCGCACTGGCAGTGGGCTGAGGAACACGATCGAAATGAACAGCTTGCAGAACTATATTGCCGAGCACCTGGCCCAGCCGCGCGAGACCGAGGGCGGGCACGAGCGCGTTCGACACATGCAGTTGCCGCAGCTGCGTTACCTGCTGTTCAAGATCGGGCGCCTGCGCTTCGCGGTGCCGAGCAGCGATGTGGCTGCCGTTACCCATATCCGTGAGACCGACTGCGAGTACCTAGATGCCGCATTCGCCGTGCCGGCGCGTTATCGCCGCGTGGCGGCTATCGACGACACGCATCTGAGTTACCTGCACTTCGCCGGCACGCGCTTTGGCATCGGACCGTGCAAGTCGGAGGGCACCATCGTCGTGCCCGCCGGGGCGGTCAACCGCTGCGCACCAGCAGCTTCGGAATCCTGGATCGTCGGCACCCTGACCGATCCGCCGAGCCTGATTTTTGACCGCGCGCTGCTGTGCGCTCACCTGCATGCTGTTGTCAGTGACTGACTCCGCGCATCCATCCTTTCCCATTTCTGGCACGGCGTATGCATAGATCCCACTGAGCGTGGCAAGTAGTGACCGGTTTTTGACACCGGTCTCAGCTAGCAGCCTGTCGGACTTAGGCAATCGAGGCGAGCAAGGTGGGAGGGCGAGGGCAAATGTTCGCGATTTTGAGGCGCATAGTGGTTCTATGTAACGAGAAATCGCGGATATTTGCACCGCTCTCCCATCGGCGCAGCCGATTGTTCCTAAGTCCGACAGGCTGCTAGGAACGGCTGATGAGTGCAATAGCCGAACAAGTTAGCGACAGCCGCTGGGTCGTTTTCCGCCTGGCCGGCGAAAGTTTCGCCATCGACGTCATGCAGGTGCGGGAAATCCTGCCCATGTCGCCTGTCGTACCGGTGCCGGGCGCCGCCGAAGCCGTGCTCGGCGTAATCCAGTGGCGCGACAGCATCGTGACCGTGGTCAGCGTGAATGCCCGGCTCGGGCTACCGCGCGCTGAACTGGCGTCGCGGATCATCATCACCGAGCACGGACCAACCATCATCGGACTCGCCGTCGACGACGTGGTCGAGGTTGTGGATATTCCCAGCGCCGCGATGCAGGCCCCGCCATGTCTCGGTGCCCTGACCGGCCCGCCGTTTCTGCGTGCGCTCCATCACCGCCGCGGCGAAACCCTGCAGCTGCTCGATCTGAACCTGCTGTTGGCTGCACCCGCGGACACTCCGAGCAGTTTTATGCGGGAGACCTGACATGGAAATCAAGCCCGTGCCTGCAACGGCGCCACCGGCCCCGCCGCGCAAAATCGAACAGCGCGACGAACCACCGAAAAAAGACCCGCGGCAGCGCCGCGACGAGGCCCCGTCCGACACCGTCGACGACACGCCAGACTCCAACATCGATACCTACGCGTGAATGCCATGACAGAACTCGACCCGACCCTGATTTTTGTTGTCTGCGCCTGCCTGGGATTGTTTTTAAGTGGCGTCCGCGCCCGCCGCCGCGCCCATCGCCTGAACCTGCGGGTACTCGAACAGGCGCGCCGGATAGAACTCCTGGAAAGCGATCTCAGCGCGCTGCTGTCGTGCTCGCGCAACATCGGCGACCGCATCGGTGACGTCGAACGCACCGATCGCACCCTGCAGAAGCAGCTCGACCAGTTGTCGTACAACCGCGATGACGGCCAGGTTGCCATCGAGCACGCGATGAAACTGCTCGCCAGCGGCCAGGATATGAAGGAAGTCACACGCATCTGCGAACTCAGCGAAGGCGAAGTCGAAATCCTGCAGAACCTGTCACGTTATCGCTCGGCCGCCTGAGCCAGGCCACCAAGCACAGCCCGGAACCGCCCGGGCGGGACCATTTTTACCTCGTATCCGGTACAATCCCGCCCGTCGTTGATGGGCAGCGGATGTGTTCTCCAGCGCCCGGCGAATATCGGAGAGGTGGCCGAGTGGTTTAAGGCGCACGCCTGGAAAGTGTGTATACGGTAAAACGTATCGAGGGTTCGAATCCCTCTCTCTCCGCCAATAAGTCTGCTCTGGAGGGCCCGCCCCCGACGGTTAAAGGTATAAAGACACGTTCGGTAGTTCTGCGCACGACATCGAGAATAATTCCGCGACGGTCCGATGCAGTGATGTCAAGAAAGGTCAGCTCATCAGCGCCCTGGGCATCATAGGCCTCAGCTGCCTCAACCGGATCACCGCACGCAGTTAAGAACTGGACCCCTTTGACAACCCGACCATCTTTGACGTCGAGACAGGAATAATGCGTTTTGCGAGCATGTTCAAAACCTGAAATCGGCCAAGGGCCAGGGCAAGAGGCTGGCGGCGCGAAATACCAACCCCCCTTGGCCCCTCCTTTAGCCATTGGCTCTTTAGCCGCCTTTTTGGTGAGCTTAACGGCCTCGCGCAAATCGATTGCGCCGGAATAGATTGGTTCGCCGGTAAAAACGACACTAGTAACGCCTGAGGATTCAATGGCCATCAGCAAGTGGATGTCATCGAGGGTCGACAGGCCACCGGAAGCAATCACCGGAATATTGATCGATTCGGCCAACGCTTTGGTCGCTTCGATATTCGGCCCCTGCATCATGCCGTCTCTGGCGATATCGGTGTAGATGATCGCATCGACTCCTCGAAGCCCTCCATCTCGCGGGCCATCTCCGGGGTAAAACGTCACATCATCCCAGCCGCGAACTGCAACCAGACCATCCTTGGCGTCGATACCCACGAACAAAAGGACCGGGAAACTTTACGACAAGCCTCAGCAACCAGAGCCGGATCTCCTTGGCCACGGTCCCGAGGATGACCTGGTCGATGCCAAGCTCGAGGTAGGCTTCGATCGT
>CALOBG010000009.1:0-7322 GCA_942490995.1 uncultured Gammaproteobacteria bacterium | reverse complement strand
CTACGTGCTGCTCGAGGCGGTCAAACGCGGCGGATTGACGTTCGCAACACGCGTCACGGTAAGTTCGAGCGCCGCCGGACAGCTACCGCGCAAGCTGCGATTACGCGCCGGGCAGACCCTCACCATCGAACAGGTGCTGCTCGCCGTGATCGTCTATTCCGCGAACGACGCCGCGGTCGTCGCGGCGGAAGCCGTGGCGGGCAGCGAGGCCGATTTCGTTGCACGCATGAACCGTACCGCGCAGCGCCTCGGCATGACGCGCACACAGTTTCGTAATGCCACCGGACTACCGGACTCGGCGCAGATCACTACCGCGCGGGACATGGCCGTGCTCGCGCGCGCCCTGCGCCGCGATTTCCCTGCCGAGTACCGCTACTTTTCCAAGCGCGGATTCGATCTCCAGGGCCGCCACGTAGCGACGCATAACAATTTTGTCACCGCCTACCCGGGCGCCGACGGCCTCAAGACCGGCTTCACCTGCCACGCGGGCTATAACCTCGTGGCCTCCGCAACACGCGCCGGCGGTCAGCTGATCGGGGTGGTGCTCGGCGAAGCCACCCGTGGCGCACGCGATCGACTGATGAAACAGACTTTCGATAAAGGCTACGCGGGCGCCACGCAGGACTTCGCGGGCGTCGGCCTGGACAGTCTCGCGGGACTGGCCGGACAGGGCGCCGGGTTACCCGCCAATGGCGATTTCCTCGCCGAGATCTGCATCCACCCCGAGCGCGCCTCGCGTGGCCGCCGCGACCGCTACCGCGTGCGGGGGTGGAGTCTCGAGATCGGTTTTGAAACCGAACTCGAACAGGCCGAGGCAACGGCCGGCGAATTCCTGAGCGCGCATCCGGGCCTGTCGGCCGACGCCGGTCCACTGTTTATTCCGCGCTGGGTCGGGACGCTGGCATTCCGGGTCGCGGTAACCGGGTTGCAGCGTATGCAGGCGGCGCAGCTATGCCGCGAAATGCGCGCCAGCGAGCACTATTGCCTGGTCTTGAGCGAGGCCGCTGCGACCCATGCAGTGCAGCACGGGCAGGCGGTCCTGCAGCGGGTCTCGGGGCAGGATTGAATACCGTCCCCAATGGGGTCAGACTCGATCGAAACCTGAGCAGTGTCGGTCACCTACTTTCAATCGAGTCTGACTCCATCGATATCCATCATGGCTGACGCCGCCACGCTTTGGCGCAAACACGCGGGCCTGTGGCAGCACGTCGGGCAACCGCTGCGGCCGACACCGTACGACACCCGCGTGATGGAGCGGTACGTCGCCCGTTGCCATGCCGCCAATAACAACCGCGCGCTCAATGCGCTGATGCTTGGCGTCACTGTCGAGATCGCCACCATGCGCTGGCCGCGCGGCACCCAACTGCTCGCCCTCGATCGCTCGTGGTCGATGGTGGCCGGGATCTGGCCGGGTGACGACGAAACGCGGTGCGCGATCGTCGGTGACTGGTTGCGGCCGCCGTTACGCGCTCAAACCTGGGATGTGATCGCCGCCGACGGCGCCCTCAACATGCTGCCCGAGGCATCCGCTTATGCGCCCCTGCTCGACTTACTGCGCGGCCTGCAACGCCGCGGCGGGCATATGGTGATGCGCGCGTTTGTGCGGCCGGATATCGAGGAGACCGCGGGCGCGGTATTTGCCGCCTTGTGCGACGGACGCATCGGCAATTTCAATATTTTCAAGTTCCGCCTGGCCATGGCCCTGCAGGGTAGCTTCGAAACGGGTATCGCGCGCGATGCGGTATGGCAGGCGTGGGACGCAGAGCGTGGCACGGCAACCCGAACATGCGCGCGTCTCGCCTGGCCGAGCGCGACAGTGCAGACGATCGAAGCGTTCCGCGGGGTCACGGATCGGTTCAGCTTTCCGACGCTCGCCGAACTGCGCACCGCACTGGACCCGGGTTTTATCGAACGCGCCTGCGAGGTACCGGACTACGAAATGGGTGACCGTTGCCCGACCTTGTGGCTGCAGGCGCGGGCCGCCGTTCCACGCTGAGGTGACGGTTTGTGCGCGGCTTGCCGCGACTAATCGCACACGACGCCGTCTCTGCTGACCCGCCGTCAGTCCTCTCCCAGCGCTGCCTTGAGGCTTTCGATCTCGGCGCGCAGGGCATCGACCGCCGTTTCGAGGGTGGCCAGGCGCGTCTCGAGCGATGTGCGTGGCGCGGCGACCGCTGCCGCGGCCGGCGCCGATTCGATGGCGCCACTGAACAGATGCGCGTAGCGCGGATCGCGCGCGCCCGGCGCGCGCGGCAGGCGTGCAACAAAGGGACCGTCCTCGCGCGAGATCAGGGTTTCAAGCGTGTCTTCGACTGCCTGCGCGTCGGCGAAGGTGCACAGCCGCTGGGTGCGGGTACGCAGATCCCCGGCGCTTTGCGGGCCGCGCAACAGCATCACGCAGATCACCGCGAGTTCCTGGGCATCGAGTTGCAGTCCGCCAAAATCCAGGTTGCAGAAGCGGTGTTTATATTTCGCTACGCGTCCGCCATAACCGCCACGATCGCTGACCAGGTGACGCTTGGACAGGGCGTCGATGGTGCTCTGCACCTCGGCCGGCGTCAGACTTAAGACCGGGTCGCGGCTCGATTTCTGGTTACAAGCGAGTACCAGCGCGTTCAGCGACAGCGGGTACTGGTCCGGGGTGGTGATCTCTTTTTCGATCAGGGCGCCGATGACACGGGCTTCGAGCGGAGCGAGTTCGATCATGGGGTCTCGTGGCAGTGCCGTTCGTGAGGTGGGAGCGCAGGGCGAAGGCTCGATTCTGCCATTCAATCACCGTTCGCTGTGAAAGTTATGACAAATGCGATCGATGTCATTGTTCCCGGGCCGGTGTTTCCAGGGTCGATACACGCCATCGCGTCGCCCCCCGGTCATCGCGCCCTGTTCTGGATTCGACGTTGCCAGCCGCCCAGGGCGACGAAACCACTGGCTGTCAGCCACACTGCCGCAGGCAGCGGTACCGGCCCGATCCCGGCAGCGCTGTAGGCGGTCCCGGAACCGGACGCAACATTGAAATCGGGCACTGCGCCCGACGCCGTGTAAACCTGGATCCCGGACAGGCGCGCGCTGTTCAGGAAATCGACCGTCTGGGTAGCACCATAACAACACGGGTTGAGGCTGTTCATGAGCGCGACCTCAAGGGTAAAAGGCGTACCCCAGACAAAGCCGAAAAAAGCAGTCGTAGTGATTTCGGCGGAACCGGACACGCTACCCAGGCCGAGCGTAAAACCGCCCGGCAGCCCGACGCTGCCGCCGCGCACGTAAGGGATGGTGTCGTTGATCATCGTGGCGCGGAACGCATCCCAGATGAACAATCCGTTGACGCGTACACCGAGCCGCGCGTCGGCCTGCTGCGTGTACGGCGCAACATGCGAATTGGTCATCGTACCGTCGAGCAGGAAGGAGAAATTAATCGCGCCGAGCGTGCCGTTGGCAACGCCGGGGCTGGTAATGGTCAGCTCGTCCTGGAAACGCGCAAACGCCGCCGCGCTGCCGTAGGTGAAACTCGAAGTCGGACCTTCTTTACTGCCCGTTGCCGCGACGCCGAGGGTACCGAAACTGGCAAGCGCATCGGCGCTGCCGATAAATTGACCGGGCGCGGTCGGGCCGACGACGGATTGCGAGGCGCTCAGCGAACCCGCTGCCGCGGTTTTATTCTCAATGCCGCCGGCAAGGTTGCAGCCGGCGAAACCTTCGGTCGGCAATGCAATGCCGGCGAACCAGCCGTTACCGATAGTCGGACCGCTGGTCGCGCATGCAAACCCGCCACCACCGAAAGCGGCGCCGGCGACAGTGCCGGCATAGGCCTGTATTTCCGCCCCGACCGCCGACCCGCCTGCCCCACCGAGACTCAAACACAACAACACGCAAACCGATCCACGCATGGCAGCGTACTCCTGTCACTACGACATTGATGAGTGGCGGTGTCTCGGTGCCGACGCAGGCAGCGACGACGTGGCGGCATGATGCACGGCCCGCTGCACGATGCGGCGGTCGCCCATGGCGCGAATTAGAGACCCGATGCAGGCGGCGCGCAACAGGTTCCGCGTGTCTGCCGTTACCGGGTTGTGTGAAGCGGTTAGCACTTATGCAAGCCGGGACCATGGCCGGCAGGAACAATCTCGAAAAGGCGGCAGGATCCCGAAGCGTTGATTGCATAGAATGATGTTGGCATTGACCGCAACGGCACCGACGCCGCGACGCGGCAGGCATTGAGGGGCACCACATGGGATGGCGTGAGGAAGGCGGATTCAACCCGGATGACTACGGCGATCTGTTGGACTATGTGCCCGCGCTGAGGAAATACGAGTATGAGCGTGGCTACGCGCCACGCCATCTGGACCTGTTCGCGCTGGCCGACGATGCCGACGCCTGGGTCGCGGCCGCATTGCATCCGGACATGGCCTACGCCAGCAAACACGGAGAATGGAACTTCGTGCTGGACGAGCCGGTACCGGACGTGTTCGTGTTTCCGTTCCTGCAGGCGGAATTCTGCGCGAAACTCGTTGAGGAGGCGGAGCATTTCGATCACTTCCTCGGTTTCGGCGAAGGGCCGAACAGCAACGACCGCTATCCGACCACCGATGTCCGCCTGGCGTCCATGCCGCACCCTGCGACCGGCGAGGACAGCGTCAACGCAGGCTACCTGAAGATGTTGGAGGACTACATTGCGCCGCTCGTGTGGCACGTGTGGAAATACAAAATCGAGTTCTACCAGTGGGCTTTCGTGGCGCGCTATCAGCCGTCCGAACAACCTTTTCTGGGGTTTCATCACGACGTCGCGACGATGGCGCTGGTGGTGACCCTGAACGAGGAAGGGCGGGAGTTCGATGGCGGTGGCACATTCTTCGAGAGAAATCGCTTTCACCACCGTAACGTGCCGGTCGGCTATGCTTCGCTCCATCCATCGCGGCTGACGCATCGCCATGGCGCGAAAGCGGTGACGAGAGGGACACGTTACGTGCTCAATACGTTCATCGACTGACACACTCGCGCGGCGCCCTCCCCTTGCACCAGCTCCGACATCTACGACCCGGCGAACTCGCCTGCGTCGTCTCCTACCTGGAAATGCGACACTTCCCGGTGCCGCCGGCTGCACGGCCGGCGCGTGACGATGTCCACCTGGTGCGCCGAGCGCACTGGGACTGCGCCGAATATCGCGCCTTGTTTCGAAAAATCGGCACCGACTGGCTGTGGTACGGGCGCCTGCGGCTTTCCGACCCCGCTCTCGAACGGCTGCTCGGCGACCCTGACGTCGAGATCTACACGCTCACTTCGATGTCGGGAACGGATATCGGACTGCTCGAGCTCGACTGCCGTGCCGGCATAGAGATCGAGCTTGCCTACGTCGGCGTCGTCGCCGAGCAGCTCGGCACCGGCCACGGCGCGTACCTGCTCGCTCACGCCATTGAGCGCGCGCGTTGCCGCGGCGCCTCGCGACTGTGGCTGCATACCTGCACCCACGATCATCCGCGGGTTATTCCGTTCTATCGAAGCCGGGGCTTCGAGGTGTACGCCACGGCCGTGGAGATAACCACCGATCCGCGACTCGACGGGACCCTGCCCGGTGATGCAGCGCCGCACGTTGCGCTGGTTGCCGGCACTGACCGTCGCTGAGGCCTGTTTACCGAACGGATACGGACCCTGGCGGGCAGTTCTCGATTACCCGCCGCGCCCTCAACCCGCCGACGCCGCCCCGGGTTATTCCGGCACGATCGCGCCGTGCGCCAGGCCTGATGGCGGTTCCGCCCACAGATTGATTGCAAGCGCGCTGCGCGTGCCGCGGTTAACCTGCGTCACGCGGTGATGATGAGCACCGGCATCGAAGATCACGAGGCGGTTGAATTTGGCCTCGAGTCGCTCCGGCTCGATGTTTTCGCCACGACTGAAGATCTCGAGGTAACCGCCGTCGATGTCCATCTCGACCGGGTAGAACACCGACCCTACCAGTGGTGGGACGACCTTACCCTGCGTGTCCCACCAGATACTCATCCTTGCTCGACGTGCAGGTCGAGCGTCGATGGATGCTGGTCGTCGCCGGCGTAGCGCCCCGTCCAGTACTCGAAGCCGGCCGCGGTCACCGCATCACAAGGGCAGTGCTCGCGCCAGATATATTCAATCAATTCGCGCTTCAGCGTGTTTGCGGAACCGCGCCACCAGCCGTCCCACCACATGTACGTGCCGTTGCTGGCGAAAAACGTGGCATCCGCCGCAACGCGCTGCAATAACGCGCGATCCGAAACGAAATCATCGATGACGATCATGAGTCCTCCATAGGCCACGGGGGTGAAGGAGACTGTTTTCTCAAGTGCTCGCAGCCATCATACCAATCGGCGAATTTCAATGGGGTCAGACTCGATCGAAATCCGAGCAGTTTCGGTCAACTACTTCCAATCGAGTCTGACCCCATCGATACACACGGGACAGAACATTTTTTGGCATCAGGTGACTGACATCACGATAGCGCTCCTCGGCATGGTTAGCATCGAAAGCGCTATGAACTGTGAGATTATCAGGTGCGTCAGTATCGAGGGCGCCACGACAGGAGAGACCCATGAATAGCAAAGCGAACGACAAAGCTTCGGGCGGTTGCCCGTTCAACCACACGGCGGGCGTCGGCAGGACCAATCGCGACTGGTGGCCCAACCGGCTGCGGCTTGAGCTGCTGCACCAGCATTCCTCCAAATCCGATCCGATGGGCGAAAGCTTCGACTACGCGAAGGAATTCAAGAGCCTCAACTACAAGGCGCTGAAAAAAGACCTGGTCAAACTGATGACCGATTCGCAACCGTGGTGGCCGGCGGATTTCGGACACTACGGGCCGCAATTCATCCGCATGGCCTGGCACGCCGCCGGCACTTACCGCGTAACCGATGGCCGGGGTGGTGGCGGCCGCGGCCAGCAGCGCTTCGCTCCGCTCAACAGCTGGCCGGACAACGTCAACATCGACAAGTCCCGCCGCCTGCTGTGGCCGATCAAGCAGAAATATGGCCGCAGGATTTCGTGGGCCGATTTGATCCTGCTGGCCGGCAACGTTGCGCTGGAGACGATGGGCTTCAGGACCTTCGGCTTCGGCGGCGGGCGAGCAGACGTGTGGGAGCCGGACGAGGATGTGAACTGGGGCAGCGAGATCGAGTGGTTGGGCGTCGACAAACGCTTCGTCGGTGATCGCGATCTCGAGGCGCCATTCGGCGCCACCCACATGGGGCTGATCTACGTCAACCCGGAAGGTCCGGATGCGAGCGGCGATTACCTGGCCGCGGCGAAGGATATTCGGATCACGTTCAGTCGCATGGCCATGAGCGACGAGGAGACCGTCGCCC
>CALOBG010000008.1:0-9766 GCA_942490995.1 uncultured Gammaproteobacteria bacterium | reverse complement strand
TGCGAACTGGCTGGTCTAGCCGCGTGAAGCCGGTCAGGGTGCTCAGGTCGAGCATCGTACCGGTGCCGTCGGCCTTGAGTTCGCGGCTGGTATTGCCCGCTGTCGATCCGGCCCAGGCCGTCGCCTGCGCCGTGAGCTGGGCATTATCACTACCGCCGATCGATTTTCTTGCGATCAGGCTGGTGTCGTCGATGACCGTGCCGGCGCCAAGCGTGACGACACCGCCGTCGATGGCGGTGATCACGCTGCCGGTGACGTCGGTGAGGCTCGAGAAATCAAGCACGCTGCCGTCGCCGCCCTTGGTCAGCGCGGCGTCGAGCGCGGTAATCAATGCGCCGACGACGGTGCCGCCGTTGACCGCCGCGTAGGTGACCCGGTCGGCAATGTGCTGCATGCCGGAAAGGTCGACGGTGCCGTTGTCGGCGGTGACGACGAGGTTGCTCTGCACCGATCCGGGGCCGGCGGTGAAGCTGGTCAAGGCCGAGAGATCGATACTGCCACCGTCACGGGCCCGGATATCAATCGCCGCGAACTGGCTGGTCGGCCGGGTGAAGCTGGTCAGGGTGCTCAGGTCGAGCATCGTGCCGGTGCCGTCGGCCTTGAGTTCGCGGCTGGTATTGCCCGCTGTCGATCCGGCCCAGGACGTCGCCAGTGCGGTGAGCTGGGCATTGTCATTGCCGCCGATCGATTTCCTTGCGATCAGGCTGGTGTCGTCGATGACCGTGCCGGCGCCGAGGGTGACGACGCCGCCGTCGATGGCGGTGATCACGCTGCCGGTCACGTCGGTCAACGCGGAGAAATCGAGGGTACTACCGCCGCCTTTGGTCAGCGCCGCATCGAGCGCGGTGAGCAGGGTGCCGATGATGGTACCGCCGTCGGTGGCGGCATAGGTCACGCGGTCGGCGATGTGTTGCACGCCGGCCAGGTTAACAACGCCGTTGTCGGCGCTAACGATCAGGTTGTTCTGGGTCGACCCGCCGCCCGGGGTAAAGCTGGTCAGGGCCGACAAGTCGACCGTACCGCCGTCGCGTGCGGTGATGTTGAGGGTCGCGAACTGGCTGGTCGGTCTTGTGAAGCTGGTCAGCGCGCCGAGATCGAGGAGGGTGCCGGTGCCGTCGGCGCGCAATGTACGCCCGGCATTGCCGGCCAGCGAGCCGGCGAAGCTCGTCGCGGTGCTGGTCAGGGAGGCGCCGTCCTGGCCGCCGATGGACTTCGTGGCTTCGAGTCCGGCGTCGTTCAGAGTGCCGCCACCGAGATCGACAACCGCGCCGTTGGTCGCCTTGATGATGCCAGCCACGGTCGACAGGTTATTCACCAGCAGTGAGCTGCCGGTGCCGTCGAATCTCAGGCTGTTGCCGGCGCCGACGGTCAGGCTGTCGATCACGATGGCGCCGAGCGCGTCGTAGGTGACGTCGAAGCCGTTTTCGATAAACGCGCTGTATTGATCGATAACGTCGTTATTCGGGAAAGCCGGTGAACTCCAGTTCGCGGCGTCGTCCCAGTCGCCGTCCGCGGCGATCCAGTTCGAGTCGATGTTTGCCGCACTGGCGGCGGTAGTGGCAAGCAGGGCGAGCGCAAGCGGCGCAGCGCGGCGGGTGTAGCGATTCATCAGCGTGTGTCTCTTAAGGTTGTCGCACGACTGGGCCGATATTCGCCCGCGCACATTGGTGTTCTTCTAATGCGTTGACGATGCTACCAAATCACTCCCTGGCAGAATGTTAAATACCGTGAACCCCGCACGTGAACACGGACTGGAACGCAACATTGTTAACGATTGGTAACGATTGCCGCGATGGGTGGGTAAGTGCGGCAGGCGTTGCTAGGGTTTGAACAATGAAATGGGCAGGGGAGCGCGGGTATGCGGACAATCAGGGCAATGTTCATGGGTGCGCTGCTGCACAGCGCCGCTGTCGGGGCCGCGTCGCTGGAACTCAGTGCGATCAATGCCGGCTTTCTGACCGCGGAAGGCGGCGCATCGAATTTTGACGGCCTGCTGGTGGAGATGGCGACCTACAACTACTCGGTAGGCTGGGAGTTGCATTACGACGGTGGCGGGCTGAAACCGACCGTACCGTTGATTTACCAGGAGAAACGCAATTATTTCGTGTTTGATCTCGGCGCCGTGGTGGATCCCATCACCTCGGCGATCGTCGAACTCGGTTTCCCGGCCGGCGGCTACACCTCGCCCGACGCTACGGAAACTTTTATCCTGTCGGAGACCCCAATCATGGCAGCCGAGTTGGCCATGCTGAAAATGCCGCCCATGGTGCCGGCGCCACCGTTATTCGACATCGACCCGGCGGCCATCGGCGGTATCGCGGCCATGCCCGGCGGCCTGTTCGAAGCGCTGACCGCGGTCTATGACGATTTCGGGATCAGCCTCGGCAGTTATACGCGGGGCGCCGGCGATGCCGACGATCCGATTGCGATACCGTTGGGCCCGGCGGGCATCGCCTATCTGAATGCGAACCTCGGCGGCACCGTCGTGCTCGGCGGCAAGCTGACTTCGATCACCGGTGGCGCCGTCGCTGAAGAGCTGTTCGGCCTCACCGATCCGTGGCTCGATGTGGCCCCGCCCGGCTACGCGCCGCTCACCCTGCCACCCGCCCTGCTGCTGGAAACCACGCCCATTCCGTTGCCGGGCGCACTGTGGCTGTTCGGCGCGGCGCTCATGCCGCTGGTGTGGCGGGGTCGTCAGTCGAGCTTGTAGACCGCGGTCACGTTGTCACTTAACACCTTGCGGCGCGTTGGCGGCGACAACGGCGCCAGCAGGCCTTTCAGGGCATTGATGTAATCATCGGTGTGATCGGGGTGCGGAAAATCGCTGGCCCAGAAAAACTTGTCCGCGCCGACATGCTCGATGATGTGCGCAAGGGCGCGTTCATCGGGATCGGCTGAGATCCAGCACTGCCGCGCGAAGTAGGTACTCGGTGGTTGCTTGAGTTGAGTGGTGGCTTTCAGCGGTCCCTCCCACACGGCGTCCATGCGGTCGAGCAGGTAGCCAATCCAGCCGGCCTGAGATTCCAGCACAACGACTTTCAGGCGTGGAAACTTTTCGAACACGCCGTAGTTGAACAGCGAGACGAACGCCTGCTGCATGGATTGCACCACCAGTACGTCGAAATAGAAACTGAAATCGATCGGTTCGGATTGACGCAGTTCATCGAAGCGCTGGTGCTGGGAAAACTGCGTCGGCTCGAAGGAGGGATGCAGGCCGACCGGCACCCCGAGTTCCTCGGCCTTGGCCCAGAACCGATCGTAGTAGGGGTGGCCGTGTGCTTTGCGCGTCCAGGTGAATGGCAGCACCATCGCGCCGATTGCACCAGAGCGCACAGCGCGTTCGAGTTCGGTCACCGCCAGGTCGACGTCCGCAAGTGAAATGTGTGCGATTGGATACAGTCGATCCGGCGCGTCCGAACACAGGTCGACAATCCAGCGGTTATAGGCACGGCAGAAGGCATCGGCGAGCAGCGGGTCTTCGATTTCCGCTTCCCACAGCAGGCCGAGGGTCGGGTACAGGATCGCTTTAGCCAGTCCTTCGCCGTCGAGGCGCGCGACGCGCGCGGCGGCGTCATACGACGCCGGCGGACAACCCCGCGCGTAGGTGCGTTCCGGCGCAGGCACGATATCCGGGTTGCCCATGGCGCCGAGCACGCCGGCAAATCCGGGAAAACACAATTTTGAGCGGCGCTGGTCCCAGACCAGGTATTCGAGGCCGTCGTCGCCGGTGTGCAATTCGATGGCGCGGGGTTTGTATTGGTCTTCGAGATAACCGGACAACGCCGCGAGCGGTTCGAGCACGTGCCCGTCACAATCGATCGCGCCGCTGGTGTCGACGTCGGTTTCGGTAGCCAGGTTGCTCGCAGTTGCCATAGTACGCCTCGATGATTGCCGGGTCGGTGCGCGTCAACACGCAGCCGTTGGCTCAAGTATAGGGGCCGCCGTTGCGCGGGTGCCAACCGGGCATCGCGCAGTGGTCTTTGATGTTGCAACGCGGCACGCCGGCCACCGCGGCTGCGCCTTGTGCTGCCCGGCCGGGCCGCTATAGTTCGCGTTCGTTTTTTTATCGAGCCGCGTTTATGACCGACGTCGATCCGAGTCTGCGCCTGTGGGGCTGGTTTTTCCTGATCGTGTACATCGGCGTAATGATGGTGTTCGGCTATCTGGGCATGCGTCGAGTCCATTCCAGCGACGATTTCGCCACCGCGCGCAGCAGCTACGGGCCGCTGTTCCTGGCCTTTGCGCTGACCGCAACCACGGCCAGCGGCGGCACCTTCATCGGCATTCCGGCACTCGCCTACCAGACCGGCTTCTCCTCGCTGTGGTACGCCTTCGTGTATCCCCTCGGCGTTTACGTGGGGCTGATCATCTGCCTGAAAGGGATCCGCCGTGCCGGCGCCAGCTTCGGCACGCGCTCGATGCCGGAGTACCTCGGCGACCGCTTCGATTCCGAAGCGTTGCGGATCTGCGTGGCATTATTTTCGATGCTGCTGATGTTTTACCTCGCCGGCCAGCTCCTGGCCGGGGCGGTGATGTTCAACCAGATGATGGGCATCGATGTGCTGCCGGCGCTGATCGTCACCGCCGTGATCATCATGGTGTACATCGTGATCGGCGGCGCGCACGCCGATATTCTGACCGATGGTGTGCAGGGCGGCCTGATGCTGCTGCTCGCGCTCGCCATCATGGTGATGTTTTTAGTCGGTTACGGGGTTGAAGGCGACATCGTGACTGCGCTCGAAGCGCAGGATCCGGCCCTGACCATGATGTTTCATCCCACCCATCCCATCCTGGATTCATGGTGGGATGTCTTTGCGTTTTTTATGATGCATGCACCGCTCGGTCTGCTGCCCCATATCGGCAACAAGCTGTGGGCGTTGAAAGACGATCGCGACCAGAATCGTTTCATCGTTTACTCCTTCGCCTTCGGCATGTTGCTGCCGACGATAGCGTTCGGTGGCATTCTCGCGCGTGTGGTGCTGGGCGATGCGCTGATGGTCGATGGGGCGAGTGCCAACGACGCCATCCCGGCACTGTTCATCGCGCTCCTGCCGGCCTGGCTGGCGGCCCTGATCGGCGCCGGCGTGCTCGCCGCCATCATGTCGACCGCCGACGGCCTGGTGGTGTCGACGTCGCAGATCTTCGCTAACGACATCTATCGCCGCTCGATTGCACCCCGATTGAAAGTGCGCCCCGACGACGCCCGGGTCGACCGCATTTCGCTGCTGATCAGCCGGGTCGCGTCGGTCGTGGTGGTGGCCGGATCGATCTGGCTGGCGTGGGAATCGCAATCGATGAACGTCGCCCTGCTGATTGCGGCGGGGGTTGGCGGGATGGTGGCCGCGATCTGCGGACCGATCTTCGCCGGCATCCTGTGGCGGGGAGCGACCAAGGCCGGTGCGCTGGCCGGTTTCGCGGTCGGTGGCGCGTCGTTCATCGTGCTGAAATCGGGCGTGGTTCAGGCTGCATGGTTCGCCGGCGGTCCGTTTGAAACTGCCGGCGGCTGGCTCGCCGATCAGACTTTCAACGCGTTCTCCTGCGGCACCATCGGCGCGTTGCTGTCGATTGCCTGTGTGGTGCTGGTGTCGTGGTTTACCGCGCCGCCGAGCGAGGCTCACCTGCGCCGCGTATTCGGCGACTGAGCGCGCGCCCGAATTATTCGCGCGGTTTACCTGGTGGCGTAACGCCGGGCTCGCCTTCGACCAGCCAATCGGGATCGTCGTCGGTTTCCCCTTCGAGTTCCCAACTGTAGCGTTTGCGTACCGGTGCGGGGTCGAGTTTGCGCAACACGATCGCGCCGGCCACGCCGAGTGCGGCGCCGAAGAAGTGATACTCGAACGAAATCTCCGGTCGGGTCGGGAAGATGCCCCAGATCATGCCTCCATAAAGAAAAAACACCAGCATCGACAGGGCACTGGCACGCGGGTCCCAGCGCAGCGCGCCGATTACAAAAACAAAAAACATCAGGCCGAACGTCAGTCCGCTGGCGCCGAAATGGAAGGACGAGCGCGCGTAGAACCACACGCCGATGCCACTGCCGAGGTAGATCAGCGGCAGCATGACGCGCGCCGCGCGCGGGTAGCCGTAGATCGTTGCCGTGCCCAGTACCAGCAGCGCCGGCGTGTTCGTCAGCAGATGAGAAAACGAGCCGTGGATCAGCGGTGCGAGTACAACGCCGTAAAGTTGATCGGGATCGCGTGGATAGACGCCGAGGGTGTGCAGCTCGATGCCGCTCAGTACTTCGCCAAGCTTGATCAGCCACAGCACAATCACGAAGCCGAGGCTGTACGCGATGGCGCGGCGAAAACGAAGCGTGTCGGCGTGCGGGCTCATGGGCCCCTGGTAGGACCGCGCCGGCCGGCAATGATTCCCTGCGTGTTCGGCCTACGCCCGGCGCAGTAGTTTTTCACCAGCCCTGCAGCAGGCTGGTGAAAAACGTAGCGAGGAAGGTCGGGCGCAAGGCGCGGGCGAGATGAGGACCGGAGTTTACTGATGTAAATGAGGACCGCAGGCGAGCGCGCAACGCCGCGCACGGCCTCCGCAGTAGTTTTTCACCAGCCTGCTAATGTACGTGGTCGGTGCCTCCTGTATGCGCGCCTGCGAGCAGAAAATGGCCGTCGGGATCGGCGATACGGATCGTGATCTCGTCGAGCTTGTCGTTGGCGACTTCGTTCGCGACCTGGCAGGTGCCGGCGTTGAGGTGGCCACCGCCGCCGTAGGCCAGGCACAGCTCACCGATGTTGATCTCTGAACTACGGTTCAATACCGATTTGCCAATGGCAAACACGGTGTTCTGGCGTTTCAGACCCCACAGGACATGGATCGAGATATTGGTATCGGGAAACATCGCGTAGATCATGAAGCGGTTGACCGCATAAATCGTTTCTTCTTCGCGCAGGTCGAGAACCAGCAGGTCACCGTGCACGGTGGCGCAGCGCCGGATCTGTTTCTTGGCCTTGTCTTCGTGTTCAAAGTACAGCTCGACGCGTTCCTGGACGTCGGGCAGGGCGATGATTTCCTCGATGCTCATGGTTTTGCATTTGTCGATCAGCTCGAGCATGAGCTGGTAGTTGGAAATGCGGAAGTTGTGGAAGCGGCCGAGGCCGGTTCGCGCGTCCATCAGGAAATTCAGCAATACCCAGCCGGTGGGCTCGAGGATCTCGTCGATGTTGAAGCGTGCCGAGTCACTCTTGTCGACCGCCGACATCATGTCGCTCCAGGCGCCGGGAAAGCGCGCCGCGCCACCGTAGTAGTCGTAAACCACGCGCGCGGCCGACGGAGCGTCGGCGTCGATGATGTGGTTGGTCGCCTGCCCGCTGTTGCGGACGGTCTCGCTCAGATGATGGTCAAAGGCCAGGTGGGCTGCGGCCACGTAGGGCAGGTTGGTGGTAATGTCGTTGCCGGTAATGGCGACTTTGCCGTCCTGCATGTCCTTGGGGTGAACGAACTTGATGTCGTCGATGATGCCGATTTCTTTCAGCAGCACCGCGCATACCAGGCCATCGAAATCGCTGCGGGTTACTAGGCGGTAGGTTTGTTCGCTCATGGGCTGGCCTCCGAAGGCTGGGTGTGAGGCCGCGCGGATCCGTTCCGCAGGCCGAGTGTGCTCTGATGAGGATATCGACGCCGGCGCGGCAAGCTTGAACCGCGCTCACGGCGCCGCGGTTCAGGTCACGGTTGTGGCCGCTGAGCGGCGCCACGCCTGCCACAGACCGTCGTGCGCGAAACACGACCAGCCCCAGCGCAGCCAGCGCACCACGGCCAGCGCCAGCCACAACGCCCAGCCCAGCATCAGCACGCGGTAGACCAGGATCGGGACGCTGACAGCAAGTGCGGTCGGTGGCTGCGCGGCGACCCGGTCGGCATACCAGAGCAGGTTGTGGGCGCTCGAGCCGTTGCCGGCGACGTGCATGTCGGGATGGCCGAGCAGCCCGTGGCGGATAGCTTCGACCAGGATCGCGAGGGCCGCGATACTCAGCGCGGTCAGGGCGATCTGCATGAGGTTGAAGCGGTAATGCGTGAGCTGGGCGCCGTGGCGCTGCCGCGCTCCCAGCGCCAGCAGCCATAACACCACGATCGCGGCCATCGGCAGCGGTAGCTGGCTCAGTCCGATGGCGAGTAACAGCCATTCATGCAGCCTGAGCGGCGTCAGTGGCAATCGCGACAGCGCCACCGCCACCACCAGCAGGCCGGCCAGCAGGCTCCAGAACAGGACCGCCGGCCCCAGTTGCGGGCCGAACGCAAACAGCGTCCAGCGATCGTCGCCGAGTATGAGGCGGATGTGATGATTGATACTCGGCGCGCCCAGATCGACGCTCGGGGTGCGCAAGCTGTTAGTGACGCCGGTATCCTCGCGCCAGCCGACCCACAGGTCCTGTGCACCGGGGGCAATCGGAATGTTGAGCCGACCCTGCTCGGCGCGCACCGTCAGCGCGCGACCGTTGAGTCGGATCTCCTGCAGCGCCGCGCGCGGCGGGATCGCGACGCTGTATTGCCCGCCTTTGGAACTGCGCATCCGCACTTCTAGCGTGGTTTCCGTGGCCCGTTTGCCCGGTTGCACGCTGAGCGTGCTGGAATCGATGGTCAACGTCTGGCCGTCGACGGCAGGGGGCCGGCTGATCGCGATATGGACGCTCTCGCCGGGCCACGGCCGCCATTCGGGCAGCCAGCGGCGATCCTCGCCACGATGCTGAACCGGCGCCAACCCGGACAGTTCGACATGCCAGATCGGTCCGCTGCGCAGGCGCCAGGTTTCCGACCACGCGCTGCCGGGCGCGGCGTTTAGTTCGATGGCGGTGCTCGGCGGCAGCACCGACTGCCACGACAGCGCCGCGCGCTGGCTCGGCAGGTTGACCTTGACCGCGCCGTCGGCGATTTCGAACCCCGGGGTGACCACCGATTCGCCCTTCAGCAGTGGCACCGCGAGCACCACCGCGTTGTCGCCAGCAACGACCCGGAAAACACGCGTGGTGACGGTCCAGTCGAGACCCAGGTCGATGGTGCGTTCAATCCGCACGAACGGTGGCAGTTGGGTTTTGTCGAAGCGCGCCTGCGGTGTGCTGGCGGCGTCCTCCGCGCGGCGAGTGAGCTGAAGCTGGGCTTCAACCTGACCACGCTCGCGCAACCCGTCGAGGCGCCAGGCCGGGTCGATTTCGGCGCTGGTCTGCTGTGGGCGCAGCGGCAGCGCAATCTGTACGCGGCGTCGATCGGGCAGGCGGCCGCGCAGTACGACCTGGTGTACGCCCGCAGCGATCGGCAACCACATCGTGCCGGCTGAATCGCGCGCCAGGGCCAGTGCCGGAGCGGCATTGAGGAGCACCGTGTCAGGCACCCAGCTCGCGCGATTTCCCGGCAGCGGGATCGCGCTCGCCGTGGCGGCGTGCACTTCCAGTCGCACGCTCAGGGTTTCGGCCGCGACGGTCAGTGTCATGCGCGGGATTTCGGCGCAATGCGGTGCGCACTCGGGGTCGGCGATGAGACGTTGCTGCAGTTCGGTGAGCAGCGTCGGATCGGGAAACGCCGCCGCCCGCGCCGCGGGTGGTGGCGACAGCACGGCAAGACCGACTAACACCGCACTCACCATCGTGCCGCGCGGCGCTGGGGTGACACGCCGCCGCCAGTGCCCGGCAACAATCAGCAGCAAGGCGAGCAGGAACGCGACGCGGGCCACTTTGAGCGCCCGGTTGGTGAGCGGTGACAGGTAACGGATGTTCAGGGTCTGCCCGCGCGCAACCGGTCCGTTCCAGCCCAGTTCGAGTTCGCGCCA
>CALOBG010000007.1:0-17443 GCA_942490995.1 uncultured Gammaproteobacteria bacterium | reverse complement strand
CGACGTCCGGATCTCGACCATGCCGGTGCAATACGGCGAGGCGGTGGTGATGCGCTTGCTGGACCAGACCGAGGGCGTGCGCGACCTGGCCACGCTGGGGATGCCGAAGAACCTGCTCGAGCGCTTTCGCGGCATCGTACGGCGCCCGCACGGGATGGTGATTGTCACCGGGCCGACCGGCAGCGGTAAAACCACCACCCTGTACGGCGCGCTGCGCGAACGCAACCTGCCGGAAACCAAGATCATCACCGTCGAAGACCCGGTCGAATACCGCCTGCCGCGCGTCAACCAGGTACAGGTGCACGCCGACATCGGCCTGACCTTCGCCCGCGTGCTGCGCTCGACGCTGCGCCACGATCCCGACGTGATCCTGGTCGGCGAAATGCGCGACGAGGAGACCGTCGAAATCGGTCTGCGCGCGGCCATGACCGGCCACCTGGTGTTGTCCACGCTGCATACCAACGACGCCATCAGTTCGGTCAGCCGCCTGCTTGATATGGGCGCGCCGGGATTCCTGCTCGCCTCGTCGCTGCACGCGGTGCTGGCGCAGCGCCTGGTGCGGCGCATCTGCCAGAGCTGTATCGAAGTCCATCAGCCGAGCGCCCAGGAGCGCGCCTGGCTGCTGGCCAATGCCGGTGAAGCCGCGCTGAGTTACGAATTTCGTCACGGCAGTGGCTGCCATCACTGCGCCAACACCGGCTATCAGGGTCGCATCGGCGTGTACGAGTTGCTCGAGATCAATGACCAGTTGGCGCAGGCCCTGGCCCGCGAAGACAGTGGCGAGTTCACGACCCTGGCGCGCGCAAGCAAAGGCTTCGTGCCGCTCGACCGCATTGCCCTGGCTTATGCGCGCAAGCACATCACCAGCGTCGAAGAGGTGGTGCGCATTTCCGCCGACATCGTCACCCTGAGCGAGCCCGAAGACGACAGCATCGCTGTCGAGCCGGCAAACTCGTAGGGGCAGCGCCGATGGCAAACTTCAAATATCGCGGACGGGACGGCGGCGGCGGGGTGGTCGAAGGCGTGCTCGAGGCCAGCAGTAGCGATGCGGTCGCGAGCCAGTTGCTGGCCAGCGGTATTACCCCGGTCGATATTGCCGAACACGCGGCCGCCGGCGGCGGCCAAGACGCGCTCGCGGGACTGCGTGCGCTGCTCACCCGCAAGTCGCCGGACCTCGAGGATCTGATCCTGTTTTCGCGGCAGATGTATACCCTGATGCGCGCCGGCGTACCGATCAACCAGGCCATGTCCGGGCTGGCGCGGTCGAGTCGCAATCCGGTCCTGGTCGAGGCGCTCGGCGATATTCAGCGAGATCTCGAAAGCGGCCGCGACTTCTCGACCGCACTCAGCCGACGCCCGGAAATTTTTTCGTCGTTGTTCATCAATACCGTGCGCATCGGCGAAAACACCGGTCGTCTCGACGAGGCCCTGCTGCGGCTGTCCGATTACCTCGAGTTGGAGCGCGATACGCGGGCGCGCATCAAAAGCGCGCTGCGCTACCCGGTATTCGTGGTGCTCGCCATCGGTCTGGCGATCATGATCATCAACGTTGTTGTCATCCCGCAGTTTGCCCGCGTTTTCGAGCGCGCCGGGGTGGAACTGCCGTGGGCCACGCGCACCTTGATCGGGACCTCGAATTTTTTTGTCGAGTACTGGCTGTTGATTGTGGTGCTGATCGTTGCCGCGGTGTTCGCCGCGCGGGCCTGGGTGAGGACACCGAACGGTCGGTTCGTGTGGGATCGCTACAAGCTGCGCATGCCGATTATCGGCAGCATTCTGTATCGCGCGACGCTGGGCCGCTTCGCGCGCTCGTTCTCGATGTCGCTGGCCGCCGGCGTGCCGCTGACCCAGGCGCTGGGCGTGGTCGCGCGCGCGGTCGATAACGAATACATCGGCTCGCGGATCGTCGAAATGCGGGTCGGCGTCGAGCGCGGTGACAGCCTGACCCGCAGCGCCGCGCAGACCGCCATGTTTTCGCCGCTGGTGCTGCAGATGCTGTCGGTCGGTGAAGAGTCCGGCGCGATCGACGACCTGCTGTCCGAAGTCGCCGGCTTCTACGAACGCGAAGTCGACTACGACATCAAGAACCTGGCCCAGGCTATCGAACCGATCCTGATCATCGTGATGGCGGCCCTGGTCCTGATCCTGGCGCTCGGCGTGTTCCTGCCGATGTGGGATCTGGCCAGCGTCAAGTTGCGTAAATAGCCGCGTCATGGGCGTGCGCATGGTAAACAGATGAATGGCCATTTCGAGCACCGCACTGAAACGCAATCTGAGTCGCGCCGAGCTGGCCCTGGCGGCGGTCGTGATCGCGGCGCTGGTGGCGGTATTCATGCAACGTATGCGCGCTATCGAGGTCGCTGCCGAAGAGGCCATAGTGACCACGCGGGTGCAGGACATGCAGGCGCGCCTGCTCGGCCTGCGCCTGCAGTTCATGACCGCCGACGCCGGTGGTCGCTTCGCGGCGCTGGACGAGGTCATGCGCCAGGTCGTCGGCGAGGAGTTAATCGTCGCGCGCCGCGTACGCAGTATCGACTGGCAGCGAGTGCGTGCGGGCGGCTGGGTGTACGTGAGCACCGAGCGCAAACTCCTCTACCGCACCCTGACCGGCGACGATTTCCCCGGCGCCAGCGGCACGCCGGCAACGGTTACTTTTCAGGTGCAGCCGAGTTTTGCCGATAAGCAGGCTGGCGCCGAGGGCGCTGGGCGTCTGATCGGCGCGCGCCTGGTGCGGCAGCCAGCGCGCGGCGTGGCACGATAATGTGAGGTCGATCGCAGTGATCACGGAAATTGCATTTGTTGACCGAGGGTACCCGCCCTCGATTGCTGTCACTTTAGTGGCGGCGCCTATAGTGAGTACAGGTCCGCGGGTCTGAGCCCCGGGCCGGAAACTGGAGATGAGCGTAATGAAATACAAGCAGCAAGCGGGTTTCACCCTGATCGAACTGATTTCGGTGATCGTCATACTGGGTATCCTGTCGGCCTTCGCCCTGCCGCGGTTCACCAACCTCGAAGTCCAAGCGCGGCGCGCCTCGGTGGAAGGACTGGCCGGCGCCATACGCAGCGCCAGCGCGCTGGCCCACGCGGTGTGGCTGGCGACCGGCGCCAGCGGCACCAGTATCACCATGGAAGGAGTGACGGTGAACCTCAACGCCGACGGCTACCCGACCGACGACGGTATCTCCGACGCCCTGCAGCAGGATCCGGCCGGCAACGGTTATACCGAAGACGCCGCGGATGAAGGCGTGTTTTCGCCGATCGGCGCCAACGCGCCGGCGAGCTGCGAGGTCGAATACAGCGCCGCGACCACCCCGCCGACCATCAACGTGATCACTTCCGACTGCTCGTAGCCGACGTGGGCAGCGCCCGCCACCGCCCGGCGCGGCTGGTGGCAGAGGTCGGGCGCGGATATTGTTAATCTCGTTATTGCTGGCGGTGTTGGCCGCCGGCGTGTTGTTGCAGGGCTTCACGCTGTGGTCGCTGGCGGTACTCAACATCGCGCTGGCCCTGCTTGCCGTCTTCACGCTGGCGCGGGCCTACCGCGCCGGGCTCACTTACGCCCCGCCGCTGCTGCACGCGGTGCTGGCGGCGTTCGGCCTGTGGCTGGCGGTAGCCGCGGCCCTGGCGGCGGCGCCCTTGTTGTCAGCCCTGGCGGTATTCCAGCAACTGGTTTTGATCCTGGCCTTTGTCGCGGCCGGCGGTGCAGTGGCCGAGGAGGCTCGCTGGCAGCGTTTGCAGACCGGCGTCGCCGGCCTGGCGGTAGTCCTCGGTGCCGGCGCGATATGCGCCTGGCTGGGCGCGTGGTCGACCGCCGTCAGCGCCACGTTCGTGCAGCGCAACTCGCTCAGCGCGTGGCTGCTGCTGGCGGTATTCGTCATCCTGCCGCGCCTCGCGCGTGCCTGCGCGGACGCGCCGCGCGTCAAGGCGGCCACCGTGGCCTGGTCGCTGGCGGTATTCATTCCGCTGCTGGCGGCTTTTGTCACTACCAGCCGCGGCGCGTTGCTGGCGCTGATCGTCGCCTATGCGGGGTTCTACCTGTCACTGTCAGGGGCGGCGCGTGAGGGGATCGGAAAAACCGCGCTGGCGCTCGCCTTGTGGGCGTTCCTGGTCGCCAATCTCGGTCTCGGCGGGGCTGCCGTCGACGCTGCGCGATCGCTGGGCGCGGCGGCACCGGTGTTTACGCCCGGCGCATCTTTCGAGGAGCTGCTCGCCGACGTGCGCGAGGGAGAGCGGGCGGGGCCGGCCCGCGGTGGCTCGCTGAGCCAGCGCCTGCTGATCTGGCGCGCCAGCGCCACCTTGCTCCAGAGCGTACCGTGGCATGGTTTCGGGCCCGGCAGTTTCCGCCTCGTCTACCCGCCCTTCGCGTACGACGACGATCGTTCCGACCGCTTTTACGCGCACAACGACCTGCTTCAGGTCGGCATCGAACTCGGTGTTCCGGGACTGCTGCTGGTCGTTGCGCTGTGCGTCGCGCTGTACCGTCTGCGCGCGCGGGCACGCGCCGCTACGCGTCTCGATGCTGCACATCGCATCGAAAACGAGGCCCTGTTCTGGGGTATCGTCGCCGTCGCCGCGCACAGTCTTGTCAGCTACAACTTCTATGTACCGGCGACCCTGATCCTGATCGGCTATGTGCTCGCCCGCTACGCGCGTGCGACTACCGCAACGGACTTACGCTTCAGGTTCAGGGTCAACGAACGTCTGCGTCCGGCATTTTTTTATGCCCTGCCAGCCGTGCTGGTAGCGGCGCCGGTTACAGTCCTGCTGCCGGCGCAGATGATGGCGAACCATTACGCCCGCGGTGTCGCAGCCTTTGCTGCCGGCCGGCTCGAGCCGGCCGCCCGCGCGTTCGAGCGCGCCGCACACTGGTACCCCGATGACCAGACCGAGGTTGCGCGCGCGCAGGTTTACCTGGCCGGTGCCGAGGCCGCCGTCACGTCGGCGCGGCGGCGTGAGCTGCTCGCCGCCGCCGCCGCGCATCTGCAGGCGGCCGCCCGCCTCAACCGCTATTCCGCGGCCGTCGCCCATGGCGACTACCTGTTGGTACGTCGCGCGCTGGCCGCTGCGCCGGACCTGGACACCCTGCTCGAGCGCCAGCTGCGCATCGCACTGGCCCGCGATCCGCGCTATTTCCCGGTGCGCATGGATCATGCGCGTTACCTGCGCGAGCGCGGCCAGCATAACGCTGCGCTGGCGCTGATGGAGGCCGGCCTGCGACAGCGTGTACGACGGCGCGAGCAGGCGCTCGAATACCTCGCGCTGTTGCGCGAATTGCGCCTGCTCTTGCATGATGAGGCCGGTGTCCTTGAGCTGGATCAGACGATCGCGAGCATGCGGATGGAGCTGAAACGAAAACCATGAGCGCACTTCGTCGGCAGCAGCGCGCCTATACGCTGATCGAGATGATCTCGGTCATGGTGATCGTCGGCGTGCTGGCGGTGGTTGCGCTGTCGCGCTTTGCCGACGTCGATGTGTTCGCTTCGCGCGGGTTTTTCGAAGAAGCGCTGGCCGCGACCCGTTATGCGCACAAGCTTGCGGTCGCCTCCGGCTGCAGTATCCGCGTCAGCTTCGTCGACAGCGCCGAGACCGTAACCGTGTCACGCTGGACCGGCGGCGCCGACTGCACGGTCGTGACGGCGACCAGCACACCGGTGGCACGGCCCGGCGGTGGCGGCGATTACCTGGCGACGGCGCCGAGCGGGGTCGATGTGGGTAACGATCTGATGTTCTACTTCGACCGCATCGGCCGGCCCCACGACAGCAGCGGCGCGTTAATCACCAATCCGGCCAGTCTGCGTGTCGATATCGATGGACGCCGCCTGCAGGTGACCCCGGAAACCGGCCTCGTGACGGAGAACTGAAGCAGTGCCCGGAATCGTACAAGCCGAAACCGCCAGTGGCGTGTGGGTCACGCGTCAGGCGGCCTCGAGCGCAAGCGGGCCAGGGAGGGTACAGCGCAGCGCGAGGGCAGTGAGACCGTGCACGAATGCACGGTCGAACGCCAGCCAGACGCGTGACCCGCACGCCACGGAAAACCAGTGCAGCTTGCGTAGTCCGAGGTTAATGCTGCGACAAAGCGGCACAACCCTGATCGAGCTGATCGCGTCGATCGTCATCGTGTCCATCGCGACGCTGGGGCTGATGCTGGTGATTTCTGGCGTCGTCGGCCATTCCGCCGACCCCATGATCGAACAGCAGGCCGCCGCCGTCGCCGAGGCTTATCTCGAGGAAGTGACGCTGGCCGATTTCTGCGATCCCGACTTTCTGCTGCCCGGACAGACCTGCCGCACACAATGCGTGGCCAGCGCCTGCGCCAGCGCCTGTGGCGGCAGCGGGGCCTTGCTCGAAGCGAGCCGTGATCTGTACGACGACATCTGCGATTACGACGGGTACAGCGATGCCGGTGCGTTCGATCGCAACGGCAATGCCCTGCCCGGGCTGGGCGGCTACAACGTCAGCGTCACGGTCGACGACAGCGGTTTCAGTCTCGGTGCGCCGCCGTTGTCGGCCAACGCCGGCGCCGTTGTCCGTATCGACGTCACCGTCACCCATGCGGCGCTGGAGAACGCCGTCACCCTGTCCGCTTACCGGACCAATTCGCAATGAATGGGCGTTGCCATGTCGCCGGCTTCACCCTCATCGAGATGATCGTGGTGATGGCGATCAGCGCCATCATCGCGGCCTTTGTTGCGCGCAATGTCGCGCAGCCCATCCAGGGTTTCGTGGACACCGCCCGGCGCGCAGCGCTGGTCGACGTCGGTGATACCGCAATCAGCCGGGTGGTACGCGAAACGCGCCTCGCTCTGCCCAACAGCGTCCGCGTCAGCGGGGGCGTGGCGCTGGAGTTCCTGCGCACCCGCAGCGGTGGTCGCTATCGGGCCCGCATCGACCCCGGCATGGCCTCGGATATTCTCGACTTCACCGTCGCCGATACCGCCTTTGACGTGCTCGGCGCGCTGAAGAATTTTGGTCAGATCTGCGCCGCGACATCACCGAGCTGCGGCGGTGGCGCGGCTTCGACCGCGGCCTGCATGGCGGGCACCGCCATCGACTGCCTGGTCGTCTACAACACTGGTCAGCCGGCTGACTGCACGGCCCTGGTCAGCGGGCGCACGAACGCCTACTGCGGAGATAACGTCGCTGGCATCGACGTTGTCGACGTTGCCAATGCGCGGCTGGAGTTCGTCAACGACAGCGGCGCCTTCCCTTTGCCCTCGCCGAACCAGCGTTTCCATATTGTCGATACGCCGGTAAGTTTTATCTGCGACCTTGGCGCCGCGACCCTGACCCGATACGCTGGCTACGCGATCGCCGCCGTGCAACCGACCGCCGCGATGCCGCCAGCCACCACCGGGCGGGTACTGGCACGCGATGTCGTTGCCTGCGAGTTCCGCTACGACCCCGGCAATGCATCGCGCACCGCGTTGCTCGCCGTACGCCTGACGCTGGCCGACGGCGAAGCGCCCGGCGAACGCATTAATCTGTATCAGCAGGCGCACGTGCCGAACATTCCATGAGCGCGCGAACCGAACATGGTTTCTCCATCATCACGGCGATATTTCTGATTGTCGTGATTGCGCTGGTCGCGGCTTTCATGGTCAGTATCGGCAACGTTCAGCGCACCACCTCACCGTTCTCGATGATCGCCACCCGCGCCCATTTCGCCGCGCTCAGTGGCGTCGAATGGAGCGTCCACCGAGTACTCGAAAATCCGGCCGCGCCGGCCTGTTTCGCGACGCCGGTGACGTTTGCGCTGGCCGGGCCCGGCAGCGGTAACTTTTCGGTCACCTGCACCTGCGTGGAAACCGAAGTGACCGAGGGCGCGGACGACTATTCGGTATTCGATCTGGAGGTCACGGCCGAGTTCGGCAGCAGCGGTCAGGAAGATTATTTCCGGCGCGTGGTCGCGGCGTCGGTATCCACCGCGCTGTGAACCGCGCCGGCATAATCGTGCTGACGCCAGGCTTCGAAAACCGCGATCGCGACCGCGTTGGCAAGGTTGAGACTGCGACTGGCCGCCACCATGGGCAGGCGCACACATCGCTCCGGCGCGATCGAGTCGAGCACCCTCGCCGGCAGGCCGGCGGTTTCAGAACCGAACAGGAGCACCGCGTCGGCGTTGAAGCGGACACTGTTGAAGGCGCGCTTGCCGCGGGTTGAAAACGCGTACACCTCGCGGCTGGCGAGTGCTTGCAGGCATGCCGTCAGCGAAGGGTGAACGCGCACCGCGGTGTATTCGTGGTAGTCGAGGCCGGCGCGACGCAAGGCGCGGTCTTCGAGCTCGAAACCGAGCGGTTCGACCAGGTGCAGGCGCGCCCCGGTGTTCGCGCACAGGCGTATAATGTTGCCGGTATTCGGCGGTATTTCCGGTTCAAACAGCACCACGTCGAACATCTCAGTCGGCCCTCTACCGCACGCGGCTCGCCGCTCGCGGTGAACAGAAAAACGATGCAGAAATCAGCGATAACAGAATATATGGTGATCCTGAACAACGAGCCGACGCCGGCCGGACCCCGTTCACGGCGCCTGCGCGCGACTGCGGCGCCGCGGTCATGGTAAGCGCGCGCAACGGCGACACGCCTGCCGCCGACGTGGCGCTCGAGGTTGATTTGTGTGGCCTGCGCCTGCGCTCGCCACTGGTACTGTTATCCGGCTGTGTCGGGTTTGGCGAGGAATACACCCGTGTCGAGGGTTTTTCGAACGCCGACGTCGGCGCGATCTGCCTCAAGGGCACGACCCTGGAGCCGCGCCTCGGCAATCGCCCGCACCGGGTTTTCGAAACCCCGGCCGGTATGCTGAATGCGATCGGACTGCAGAATCCCGGCGCGCGCGCGGTAGTCGACGACATCCTGCCGCTACTCGATTTCTCCGAAACCCGTTTCATTGCGAATGTCTCCGGCTCGACCGTCGAAGAGTACGCAGCGGTGACCCGGATCTTTGACGATTCGCCCATCGACGCCATCGAAATCAACATTTCCTGTCCCAATGTGAAAGCCGGTGGGGTGGCGTTCGGCAACGATCCCGACATGTCGGCGCGGGTCGTCGCCGCGTGTCGTGCGGCGACCAGCAAGCCCCTGATCACCAAGCTGTCACCCAACCAGACCGATATCGCCGAAAACGCCCGCCGCTGCATCGAGGCCGGCACCAACGGCCTGGCCGTGATCAACACCCTGATGGGGATGGCCATCGACATCGACACCCGCCGCCCGGTGATCGGCAACAACCAGGGTGGGCTGTCCGGGCCGGCGATCAAACCGCAGGCGCTGTTCAAGGTTTTCCAGGTCGACCAGGTCGCGCGTCGTCACGGCGTTGCGATCATCGGCCAGGGCGGCATCGTCAGCAGCGACGATGCCATCGAGTTCCTGCTCGCCGGCGCCAGCGCCGTCGGTATCGGCACCGCATTGTTCTACGATCCGCTGCTGTGTCCGCGCGTCAACGCCGGCATCGGCGCCTATATGCAACGTCATGGATTTGCCTCGATCGACGCACTGAGCGGTGCGGTGCGGCTCAATCAGGCCTGATCGGGGTCTTTGCCCTGGGCCTTTTGCGCGCGTTTGAGAAACACCCGCATTTCTTTCACCGCCTGGATGTCGCCGCGCTTTTCAGCGACGCCGATACCAAGCCGCAGCGCCTGTTCCGCGGCGGCGAAGTTTTTGCACGCACTCAGTGCGCGACCGAGCAGCTTGTAGGCCGCGGAATATTCCGGATCGAGTTCGACGGCGCGCTGAAGATGATCCGCCGCGACCGCGGCATCCTTGTTGAGATAAGCATTGCCGAGGGTGAAACGCAACATCGCGTTGTCCTCGCCCGCCGCCAGCATCTGCTCGAGTCGTTCGATCATGAGCGCCAGAAGGACGGCGTGAACAATACCAGCAGGGTGAAAATCTCCAGACGTCCGAGCACCATTGCCAGGCACAACAGGTACTTGGCGGTGTCGGAGATGTCGCCATAGTGGGCACTGACGGCGCCGAGTCCGGGGCCGAGATTGTTCAGGCACGCGGCCACCGCCGAGAACGCCGTGACCTGGTCGAGGCCGGTTGCCATCAGGCCCAACAGGAGAAAGACGAACACCGCGACATAGGTCGCAAAGAATCCCCACACCGCGTCCACCACGCGATCACCCACGGCGCGGTCGCCCATGCGGATGGTGAGGATGGCGTTGGGGTGGATGAGGCGCTTGATCTCGCGCATGCCCTGCTTGTAGAGCAACAGGCAGCGGATCACCTTCATGCCGCCGCCGGTTGAGCCCGCGCAGCCGCCAACGAAACTCAGGAACAGCAGGATCAGGGGCAGAAAAATCGGCCAGGTCTGAAAGCTGGCGGTAGTGAAGCCGGTCGTGGTGCCGACCGAGACGGTATGGAAGAGGCTGTCACGCAGCGCCGAAACGAAACTGTGGTGGGTGCTTTGCAGAGTCAGCACCACGGTGCAGGTAACAAACACCGCGATCAGCAGGACGGCATAGGTACGAAATTCCGAGTCATAGAAATACGGCTTCAGGTTGCGGTAACGCAAAGCGAGGAAGTGCAGGGAAAAATTGATCCCGGCAAGGAACATGAACACCACCGCGACCATTTCTATCGCCGGGCTGTCAAAGTATCCGATGCTGGCATCGTGGGTCGAAAAGCCGCCGATCGCCACGGTGGCGAAGCTGTGACCGATGGCGTCGAACAGGTTCATGCCGCCGAGGAAATATCCGAGCGCGCACACGCAGGTCAGGCTGACGTAGATGTACCAGAGCGTTTTCGCGGTTTCGGTGATGCGCGGAGTGAGCTTGGAATCTTTCATCGGACCCGGAGTTTCGGCGCGATAAAGCTGCATGCCACCGACGCCCAGCATCGGCAGAATAGCCACCGCCAGGACGATGATGCCCATACCGCCCAACCACTGCAGCAGCTGCCGGTAGAACAGGATTGACGGCGGCAGATGATCGATGCCGACGATCACGGTCGCGCCGGTGGTGGTCAGGCCCGACATCGATTCGAATATCGCGTCGGCCGGTGGCATGTGCGGATTGTCTGCGATCAGAAACGGCACGGCGCCGGTCAGACCAAGCACCAGCCAGAACAGGACGACGACCAGGAACCCGTCGCGCAGCTTCAGATCGCCCTGCTGGCGACGCATCGGCAGCCACAGGCCAAGCCCGGCGGCCAGCGTCACGCCAATGGCGATGGCGAAGGCCGCGAAGGCGCCGTCACCCGTGATCAGCGATATCAGCAGTGGCGGCAGCAGGGCGAGGCTGAATACGGCCAGCAACAGGCCGAGGATCTTCTGGATGACTCGCAGACGCATCGGCCGAACAGTCGGGTTAGATGAAGGTAACGTTGACCTGGAACAAGCGCTCCACGTCGCTGACCCGGCGTTTGTCGGTCACCACCAGTATGACGTGGTCCTCCGCCTCGATGACGGTGTCATGATGGACCATGATGACGTCTTTGCCGCGGACGATGGCGCCGATCGTGGCGCCCGCGGGCAGCTTGATCTCGTCGATACTGCGGCCGACCACCTGGCTCGAGTTGCGGTCGCCGTGCGCGATCGCCTCGATCGCCTCGGCCGCGCCGCGCCGTAAGGAATGGACTTTCACCACGTCGCCACGGCGCACATGCGCAAGCAGGCTGCCGATGGTGGCCTGCTGCGGCGAAATCGCAATGTCGATAATGTCGCGCTGAACGAGGTCGACGTAGGCGGCGCGGTTGATCAGGGCCATGACCGTTTTTGCGCCGAGTCGCTTTGCCAGCATCGAAGAAATGATGTTGGCTTCATCGGCATTGGTCAGTGCGCAGAACACGTCGGTGTTCTCGATATTCTCTTCGCGCAGCAGATCTTCATCGGCGGCGTCGCCGAGCAGGACATAGGCGTGGCGCAGATCTTCGGCGATCGCTTTTGCACGCGCCGGATCGTTTTCGATAATCTTGATGTTGCAGGATTTCTCCAGCGCCATGGCGAGACGCTTGCCGATATTGCCGCCGCCGGCGATGACCACGCGACGGTTGGGTCCGTCGAGCTTGCGAAACTCGCTCATAACCGAACGGATGTGTTTCGGCGCGGCGATGAAAAACACATCATCGCCGGCCTCGATAACCGTGTCGCCGCCCGGAATGATCACTTCGTGGCGCCTGAAGATGGCCGTCACGCGGGTCTCGATCCCGGGTAGCTGATCGGGCAGCTCGCGCAGGCGGTGGCCGACCAGCGGCCCGCCGTAGAAAGCGCGCGCGGCGACCAGCTGGACCTTGCCGTCAGCGAAATCGAGGACCTGCAAGGCGCCGGGAAACTCGATCAGACGCTTGATGTGATCGGTGACTTCCTGCTCCGGGTTGATCAGCACGTCGACCGGCAGCGCCTCCTGCGCGAACAGCTCCTGATGGATCTGGTATTGGATCTCGCGCACACGGGCGATTTTTGTCGGCGTGTGAAATAGCGTGTAGGCGACCTGACAGGCGATCATGTTGGTTTCGTCACTGTTGGTCACCGCGATGATCATGTCGGCGTCCTGGGCGCCGGCGCGCCCGAGGACCTGCGGATGCGAGGCGTGGCCTACCACGGTACGTAAATCGAAGCGGTCCTGCAGTTGCTGCAGGAATACCGGGTTACGGTCGACGATAGTGATGTCGTTCGCTTCGCTGCACAGGTTCGAAGCGACCGAGGAACCAACCTGGCCGGCGCCAAGAATGATGATTTTCATTCTTTGCTGGCTTCTTTAATCTGCTTGGGATCGATGCCGAGGCTGCGCAGTTTGCGGTACAGGTGCGTGCGTTCGATGCCGACCCGCTCGGACACGCGGCTGACACTGCCGTTGAAAGCCTTGAGCTGGTGTTCGAGATAGGCTTTCTCGAATTGTTCGCGGGCTTCGCGCAAGGGCAGGTCGAAACCGGGAAACAGCGGGTTGGGGTGCGCTTCCGGGCGTAGTCCGAGCATCATGTTGATCTCCGAAACCTCGACGCTTTCGCCGGAACCGAGGATAAGCAGACGCTGGACGAAGTTTTCCAGCTCGCGAATATTGCCGGGCCAGTCATAGTCCTTGAGTCGATTACGCACCACTGGCGGGAACGTGCGTCGCGGCAGGCCGCCCTCGGTGGTGAACGAATCGAGAAAGAAGTCGATCAGCTCGTCGATATCTTCACGTCGCTCGCGCAGGGGCGGCACCACCAGCGGCAGCACGTTGAGGTGGTAAAACAGATCTTCGCGAAACTCGCCGGCGCGGACCAGTTCGATCAGCTCCTTGCGGGTGCTGGCGATAATGCGGATATCGACGGCCACCAGTTCGCGGCCGCCAACGCGCAGGAACGCCTGGTTCTCCAGCGCATTGAGCAACCGCGCCTGGGTATTGAGGTCCATGTCGGCGATGTCCTTCAGAAACAGCGTGCCACCGTTGGCGCGTTCCAGGGAGCCAAAGCTGACTTTGCCGTCGTCCTCGATGCCAAACAGTTCAGCGTCCGGATTCTCGCGCGCGAGGCCGGCGATATTGACGTTCACGAAGCGGTTACCGGTGCGGCGGCTGTTGAGGTGGATATAGCGGGCGATGACCTCCTTGCCGGTGCCGGATTCGCCACTCAGGAACACGCTGGTTTTGTGATCGGCGATGCGGCGCGCATTGCTGCGCAGCTTTTCCATGGCGTTGCTCGAGCCAATCGGGTCGACCGGTCCCTGGCGGCGGCGCTTGAGACCGATGTTTTCACTGACCAGCGTAGCGTTTTCAAGTGCGCGCTGGACGGTGACCAGGATCTTGGCGATAGAGAGCGGCTTTTCGATGAAATCGTAAGCCCCGAGTCGGGTCGCTTCGACAGCGGTCTCGACCGTGCCGTGTCCGGACATCATGATCACCGGGGCATCGAGGCCGCTGCCTTCGGACCATTCCTTGAGCAAGGTGATGCCATCGGTGTCGGGCATCCAGATATCCAGCAGCACAAGATCCGGGCGGCGCTGGCGGCGACACTCGCGCGCCTGCCTGGCGTTCTCGGCGATGGTTACATCAAATCCCTCGTCTTCGAGGATCTCCTTGAGCAGACCCCTGATATCCGGTTCATCGTCGACTACCAGTATGTGAGCGCTAGTCATACAGTGTCCTTGGTTCGCTCAGGCCTGGCGTTCGCGAGCTCGGTTCCGATCGGCAGGCGGATGATGGCGACCGCGCCGCCGCTTTGTCTGTTACGCAAGGTGACGACGCCATTGTGCTCTTCGATGATTTTCTTGACGATCGCCAGCCCGAGTCCGGTCCCGCGCGTTTTGTTGGTCACATAGGGTTCGAATATGTTGGCGAGCAGATCGGTCGGAATACCGCTGCCGTGATCCTCAATGCGAATTTCGACGTGATCGGACATCGCGTAGGTAACTTTTGCCGTGCGCACAATGATATGCGCAATTGACTTTTCAGGCGATGCCTCGAGCGCGTTCTTTATCAGGTTGTTGAAGACCTGGCGCAGGCGCGACTGGTCGGCCGCCACGCGCGGCAGTTCGGCGGCGTAATCGGTCTCGATTCGGGCCCCGGGGTGGGCGGCCAGAAACAGCTCGACGACGCCGCTTATCAAGTGGTTAACGTCGACGGCGTCCTTGATTATGGTCGGGGACTTGGCGTAATCCGAGAACGTATTGACCATCGCTTTCATGGTCTCGACCTGCTGGGTGATGGTATTGGTCAGTCGTTCGAGGGTTTCACCGTCGGTCTTGTCGAGCTTTTTCATGTACTTCAGGCGCAGGCGCTCGGCGGCGAGCTGGATCGGCGTCAGCGGATTCTTGATTTCATGCGCCAGCCGGCGAGCGACTTCCGACCACGCCGCGTCACGCTGACCCTGGATGATGGCGGTGATGTTCTCGAACACGATGACGTAGCCCGCGTCGGCGTCTTCGATGACGTTGAGCGCGGTGCCCCGGCACATCAACTCGCGGCGCCCATCGGAAGCCAGGATCGTGACCTGTTCCTGCCACAGTTGCAGACGTTCGGAAATCAACGGCGCCAGGGCGTCGTGCAGCGGCGCCAGGTGGTCGTGGCTGGCGCAGACCTGCAGAAATGAGACCCCCGCTTCGGCGTCGCCGTCGAGTTCCAGCAGCTTCGACGCCGATTCGTTGATGGTCGTGATGGTGGCGTCGGATGACAGCGCGACAACCCCGGACGATAGTTGCCGCAGTACGCTGTCGAGATATTCGCGCTGGGTCTCGACTTCCTGGCGCGCACGGCCGATGCGGCGTGTCATATCGTTGAACGAGTGCACCAGAAAGCCGATTTCATCGCGGCTTTCGACCGGCAGGCTCATGGTGTAATCACCGGCTGCGACCGCCGCCGTGCCCTCGGCCAGGTCACGGATCGGTGCGGCCAGCTTGCGCGCCGAATAGAACGCTGCCCACACCGCGGTAACGATGCTGAATAGCAGCACCAGGGTCAGCGTCATGGCGAAGCTCAGCTTGAGCTTGTCGCGCAGGTAGGAGAGTTCGTTGTATTTCGCGTAGGCCGATTCGACACTCGCGGCGAGTTCGTTGATACGGGTCGAAAACGGATACAGCGCGTGCAGCACGTGGCGTCCCTGCGCAAGGTTGACGGCCACCGCGACACGGACCGACAGATCGCGATCACGGAGTGGATCAAGACGAATGTAACTGCGACCCTGGCGCACCTGGATCATCACGGATTCGGGCGGCAGGTGCGGAACAAGATCGCTGATGCGGCTGCTCGACGCGATCAGTTCGCCGGCGCCGCTGAGCAGGGTCAGCTCCTGCGCGCCGCTGCGGTTGCGCAGATCATCGAGCTGCGAGGCGCTGGGGACCCAGGCCGACGCGACGATGATGCTGTTCGGGTTGCGCAGGGCATCGAGGTTCAGGGTGGTGCGGGCCGGCGTTCCCTCGGCGAGTTCTTCGGCCATGGCTTCGGTCTGCGCGAGTAGCTGACGCATGCGCAGGTCGAGTGCTTCGCGGCCCAGTTCCAGTGATGACGAAAGTGCATCGCCGATGCGCAGATCGAACCAGCTGTCGACCCCACGGCGAAGAAAATCCAGCGAGAAGCCGTACAGCACGGTCACCGGCACGACCGCGAGCAAAACGAACATCACCAGCATACGTAAGGTCAGACGGGCGCCGGCCTCCCGCGCGCGGAGCTGCCGCACGAGACGGCGTACGTTGATGCCGATGAGGATCACGAACGCCATCAGGCCGATGCTGTTTGTGATCAGCAGGATCGAATACAGCACGCCGAATCGCGCCGAGTTCTGGATCGCGCCGCTCATCAGGATCAGCGAACCCAGCAGCGACAGGCTGAGCAGGCCGACGGCGGCCAGTGCCGAGGCGCGACGCTTCAGGGTTCGACTTGCCATCGGTGCCAGCCGCTGGACATATGCCAGCTCGGGGTGATGTAAGCGAGCGGGATCATCGGCGCCGGCAGAGACTCGATGTCGAGCCGCATGCGAATGCGGAAACCGCGCGCGATATGGTCAGGAAGCGCATCCTGCTCGACGATGGGCACTTTGCGCAGCCGACCGAGATCTTCAATGGCCTGCGCCAGTGAGCTATGCGCCCGTCGCTCGTCGGTGATCAGGTCGGTGAGTATGAACTGATCGCTCAGGGCGTGCCGTTCAATCGAGTATCGTCGCTGAGTGGCGAACACTTCCGGATCCCAAAGAAATTTCCGCGGACTGGAAATACGCACGTCGAGTTCGAACGTCAGGGGGATACCGCTGTTCAGGGCCTCGATGGCATCGTCGCTGAATTCCAGGTACGCATCGGCGTCAAGGGTCACGATGCCGTTGTTGATCTCGGTATGTGCCTGCTCGATGGTGACATCGCTGGCTTTCGCGGCGGCGCTGCCGAACAGCAGTACGCCGAGCACGAGTAGTCGTCGACACGATGCGCGCACCCGCCGCGAGCGGCTCACGCGCCGCCACCCGTTTTGCGCAAAATCGCGTAATAGAAGCCATCCATGTCGTTCTCGCCCGGCAGGATCTGGCGACCGTGACGCGTTGCCCGGCCCCACGCTACATCCACGGTGATCGTTTCGACTGTGCTGTTCATCGCCAGTACACGTTCAATAAGCTCGTCATTCTCGGCCGCCAGCACGCTGCAGGTCGCATACAGCAGCGTACCGCCGACGTCGAGCAGCGGCCACAGTTTTTCGAGCAGGCCGAGTTGGATGGCGCAAAGCCCGGCGATATCCGTCGGGCGGCGGTGAAAACGGATATCCGGGTGGCGTCGAATGACGCCGGTGGCGCTGCACGGCGCATCGAGCAGGATGCGCTGAAACCTGCGCCCATTCCACCATTGCTCGGTCGCGCCGGCGTCGGCGTGCAGCAGCTCGCAGGTCAGCCCGAGGCGTGCGAGATTGTGTTCCACGTCCGCGAGTCGCTGCGCATCATGATCGAGCGCCACCAGTTCGCCGCGGCCGGCCAGGTGCTCGAGGATGTGGGTGGTTTTGCCGCCGGGCGCGGCGCAGGCGTCAAGAACGCGTTCGCCGCCTTCGAGCCCGAGC
>CALOBG010000006.1:0-136745 GCA_942490995.1 uncultured Gammaproteobacteria bacterium | reverse complement strand
GGTCGTGTGCCGCCAGTGGTCCACACACCCGGCTGGTCCGGACCTCGAACGCGGCTGAGAGAAAGCAGTCGGCCAGCAACTTTCCCTTGGCGTGGCTCTGTTCGCAGCGGCTAACGGCCATCAAGCAGCAGCCGGATCGAGTATTTGAGCCCGGCCCCCTAGCTCTCTCACCTTATCCCCTCTCGGCCGAAGAGGCATCGCCCGGAGAATGCAGCGGGTCGTCAGCGCGCACCACTGACCAGGCAGCACCTGGGAGGGCACCGCCTTGCGCGCCGCCCTCGCCGATCACCTGCACCCGCACGCCGCCCGAAAGCAAGAGCACATTGCTCGTGCGGGCGGACCCGGCGCGGAAGACAGGCGCGTTCCCTCCCAGCTCGATGCGCCGGGCCCCGCCCAGTTTCCCCTGACTCACCGGGTCACCGCACGCATGCGTCGGGAACCGCCACCGGCGCCAGTCCGCAGGGTCGGCGCTCACCTCACCGGCCCCCATGGCATAGGGCGGGATCGGTAGGCGGCCAAGCCGTCGCGGGGAGGAAGGGCGGAGCGCTGGAGGGGTGGAGATATCTGAGGCATCGTAGTGCGCGGGCTGCTATCGTTCACTCGTAAACAGCCGAGCGCGCCCGTCTATTCCCGGATCAGCGAGCGGTGCTCAGGGAGTTAAGCGGCAGGCCGGAATAGGCTCCCCCGTCAAGGTGTTTGCATCACGGAGTGGCCGTGTTCGCCCTCGGGCCAGGTCCGCTGTCTGCCTGCGACCCCATCCGAATCCCAGCAACCTTGCCCCCGCTTCTTTCAGGAGCAAGGGGGCCAAACGGAACGAAGAGAGGAACGTCATGACCGGACCGAACCGAAGCCCCCGGGCAATCGTGCTCGCCGCCGCCCTTGCTGTTTGGGGCGTATCCGCATCCGATACGCAGACGCAGGCGCCCGACATCGGGCCCCTGCCCCCCGTGGAGGCCAACCCCGACAATCCGCCGACCGAGGCACGCCTGGCCTTGGGCCGGGCGCTCTTCTTCGACAATCGCATCTCTGCCAGCGGCACCATGAACTGCGCGACCTGCCATCTGCCGCACCAGGGCTGGACGGTGCAGACACCGCTTTCGCCGGCCAACCCCGGCCAGGTCGAGCGCCGCAACTCCCCGACCCTCATCAACGTCGGCTACAACAAGGCCCTGATCTGGGACGGGCGCGCCTTTCCGCTGGAAAAGCAGGCTATCGGCTCCACCAAGAACCCGCTCCACAAGGGCCAGGACATCGACAAGCTCATGGCGACGCTCAAGGCCGATCCGGAGATGGTGCGGATGTTCCAGGAGGCCTATGGAAGCGAGCCCAACCCCGACGACTACGGCAAGGCGCTGGCTGTGTTTCAGCGCCACTTCATCGTCACCGGCCCGAGCCCCTTCGACCGCTACGTTGAGGGCGATGCGGCCGCAATGGACGCGGCGGCGGTCCGCGGTATGGCCTTGTTCAAGGGTAAGGGCAACTGCATCGCCTGCCACAACGGGCCAAACTTCACCGACTCGGGGTTCTACAACATCGGCCTCAAGGACAACCCGCTCCTGGCCGACGAAGTCCACCAGAAGGTCCTCAAGTTCGACGCCAAACGGACGAAAAATGAGGACTGGGAAACCATTACCAACGACCCCGGCCGTTATCTGATCACCCACGACCAGGGTGACTGGGGGCGGTTCAAGACGCCAACCCTGCGCAACTTGGCGGACACCCCTCCTTACACGCACGACGGACGTTATCGAACCCTGAAAGAGGTAATCGACCACTACGATCGCGGCGGCGACACTGCGCGCAACCAGGACCCCCGGATCAAGCCGTTGCGCCTCAGCAGTGAGGAGAAACAGGACCTCGAAGCCTTTCTCCTGGCGCTCAGAGGTCCCTTGCCAGACATTCGCATGCAGGACTGGGTGCGTCCGGTGGTCGCAGCCGCCGGGCAAGACGGCAAGACGCTGTTCGAGGGCAAGGCCACCTGCGTGAACTGCCACCAGGCCGACGGCAAGGGCGTGCCGGGCGTGTTTCCACCGCTGGCGGGCAACCCACGCGTCGTCGAAGGCGATGGCAGCTTTGTCGTCCACACCATCATTCACGGACGCAGCGGCGAGATTACCGTCGGCGACAAGGTCTTCAACGCCGTCATGCCCCCAATCGGAACCCAACAGGGCCTCAGCGACGCGGAGATCGCGGCAGTCGCGACCTATGTGCGCAGTACTTGGGGAAATCAGGCCGCACCGGTCACGGCCGAGGTCGTCGGGCGGCAACGCTGAGGAGTCGCGGGAAAGGGACGACCGGCCTGGTGGGCCTCGCACGAATCGATCTGGCGGGTGACCTCCGCCGTCGATCACCCCCGATGCGACGTCGGCACCGCTGCCAGTCCACCTGTCGTGCCGGCCTTCGCCGACACGACCATGGCCGGTCAGCAAACCGGATTTGTTCCGAGTTCGACCAGTCGAAGTCGGGGTAGGCGGCAGGAACTCGAACAGGCGCGGGCGCAACATCGCCCACAGGTAGCTTACTGGGGAGCGGATGCTTGGCACCGCGCCCATGGGCGGTAGCAGCCAGGCGCCGTAGGCGCCGGGGCTGCGGCGAACGTCCGCTGTCCGTCGGACTGCTGCTATTGAGTTTCAAAGGTCCGATGTCGGCTTTGGGTCGTTTCCGGACCTTTCCACCAGGTCGTTGGCGGTATCGCGATGCGAGAAAGTGGGCTGTTGGCGGCGAGGAGGGGTTATCGTAGAAGCGAATGAGGAAATGGCCTGTAAACAGAATGTTAACCAGCATCTCTGGTCGATGGCTGCACTCCCGCGGTTGCCCCTGGCGAGCTGATACGCCATTCTCGCCCCCTTCGCGGCGCTTGCTGCGCTGCTGTCGGCCCACTCGCCCGAGGAGTCTCTCCCCTTGCTTAAAATCGTCTCCTTCAACATCAACGGTATCCGTGCTCGGCCGCACCAACTGGAGGCGCTGAAGCAGCGCCATGATCCAGACATCCTGGGCATTCAGGAGTGCAAGGTCGCAGACCCGGAGTTCCCCCGAGAGTCGGTGGAGTCCCTCGATTTCGTCCCCGAGTTCTATGGCCAGAAGGGGCACTATGGGGTGGCCCTGCTCAGTCGCCTGGCACCCTTGGAGGTGGTCCGCGGGTCTGCCGGGCGATGCGCCGGATGCCCAGCGTCGTCTCATCACCGGGCGCGGTGCGCTCCCGGGGGGTGGCGAGGTGACGGTGATCAACGGCTACTTCCCCCAGGGTGAGGCGCGCAACCACCCGGTCAAGTTCCCCGCTAAGGAGCGCTTCTACGCGGAGCTGACCGCCTGGCTGAGGGACAACTTCTCGCCCGACCAGAACCTGGCCCTGGTGGGGGACATGAACATCGCACCCCTGGACCTGGACATCGGCATCGGTGCGGACAACGCCAAGCGTTGGCTGCGGGAGGGTAAGACCAGCTTCTTGCCTGAGGAGCGCGCCTGGCTACAGACCTTGACCGATTGGGGCCTGCACGATGCCTACCGGGTGCTGCACCCGGATGTGAATGACCGCTTCTCCTGGTTCGACTACCGCAGCAAGGGGTTCGACCGGGAGCCCAGGCGCGGCCTGCGTATCGACCTGCTGTTGGTCACGGCCCCGATGCGGGAGCGTCTGGTGGAGGCGGGCATCGACTACGACATCCGTGCCCTGGACAAGCCCTCGGACCACTGCCCGGTTTGGGCGACCTTCGATCTGTAGGCATTCGATTCGTTGGGGAGACACGGCGCGGTGTCTGATGCAGGGCCCATCCGCGCCGAATCCACCGGAGTGTCTTCGGTGGATGCGCTTCGCTTATTCACTCTACCGTTGTTGGGAGGACTTGCGCGTGACGGTACTAGTCTCGTGCAGCCCAGCGCTCCGCCGAGGCGGTATCGGTATGGCGGGCCTCGACCCAGCGATCACCGGACTCGGTGGTCTCCTTCTTCCAGAAAGGGGCGCGGGTCTTGAGGTAATCGATCAGGAACTCGCAGGCGCGAAAGGCCTCCCCTCGGTGGGCACTGGTGACTGCCACCAGGACGATGGGGTCCTGGGGGCTCAGGGTGCCAACGCGATGCAGGATGCGAATGCCGTCCAGGGACCAGCGTCCCGCCGCCTCCTCGGCGATGGCTTGCAGGGCTTTTTCCGTCATCCCGGGGTAGTGTTCCAGGGTCATCTGGGCCACCTGCTCGCCCTCGTTGAGGTCGCGCATGAGCCCCAGAAAGCTGACCAGCGCGCCGACCTGGGGGTGGCCATGCCAGAGGGACTCCTGCTCGGTGGCAGGGTCGAAGGGCTCGCTCTGGACACGGATCTCGATCATGGGGCGACCTCGGGTGGGGCAGGGGATGGTCTATTCTAGCGCCGACCAGCATCCGTCGTTCCGTACCAAGACAGGCCCGAGTCCGGCAGGCCTGCCAGGTCATGGTGCGGCTGTGAGATGGTAGGCGGCCCCCGCCGCTCCAATCTGGTGCGCGTAGTGAACCACCCCCCTTCCCAACGTTCTAAACTGGCCTTATCTGCCCTCGCGTCGGGGTGGTGAGCGGACCCGATGTCGGCCAGTGGCCCACGGATTGCGACGGATTGCCGCATTCAGCCGCTCTTGCTGGACTGGTCCGATTGTTGCGTAACAGCTCATAGAGCAAGGTTGCCTTGACCGCGGCGAGGCGGTCACCATCTATCCCTTAGCGCTGGCCCGTCGTCCACCCGCCGACAGGGACCAGGACTGAGCATGCATGAACAGAGGTGTCGTATGTCGATCTTCGCCCGTTACCAGGCCCGCTACGAGACATCGCGTGAGGAAGTGCTGCGCCTGGACGAGTATCTGGACCTGTGTAAGTCCGATCCCGGTGCCTACGCCGGACCGGCCGAGCGGCTGCTGCAGGCCATCGGCGAGCCGGAGGTGGTGGATACCCGCAACGATCCGCACCTGAGCCGGATCTTCCAGAACAAGATGCTGCGGCGTTACCCGGCCTTCGCCGAGTTCTACGGCATGGAAGAGGCCATCGAGCACCTGGTCTCCTACCTGACCCATGCAGCCCAGGGTCTGGAGGAGAAGAAGCAGATCCTCTACCTGTTGGGGCCTGTAGGCGGGGGCAAGTCGTCCCTGGCCGAGAAGCTCAAGGAACTGATGCAGGTGGTCCCCTTCTACGCCATCGAGGGGTCACCGGTCTTCGAGTCGCCACTCGGGCTCTTCTCTGCGGAGGAGGATGGTCCCATCCTGGAGGAGGACTACGGCATCCCGCGGCGCTTCCTGCGCACCACTATGTCGCCCTGGGCGGTCAAGCGCCTGCAGGAGTTCAACGGCGACATCACCAAGTTCCGGGTGGTTAAGCTCCACCCGTCGATCCTGGAGCAGGTGGCCATCGCCAAGACCGAGCCAGGGGACGAGAACAACCAGGACATCTCCTCCCTGGTGGGCAAGGTCGACATCCGCCAGCTCGAACGCTTCGCCCAGCACGATGCGGACGCCTACAGCTTCTCCGGGGCCCTGTGCCGGGCCAACCAGGGGCTGATGGAGTTCGTCGAGATGTTCAAGGCACCTATCAAGGTCCTGCACCCGCTGCTGACCGCGACCCAGGAGGGCAATTACAACGGTACCGAGGGGCTCTCGGCGCTGCCCTTCCAGGGCATTATCCTCGCCCACTCCAACGAATCCGAGTGGCAGACCTTCCGCAACAACAAGAACAACGAGGCCTTCCTCGACCGGGTCTATATCGTCAAGGTCCCCTATTGCCTGCGGGTGAGCGAGGAGACCCATATCTACGAGAAGCTGCTGCGCAGCAGTTCGCTGTCCGAGGCCCCCTGCGCCCCGGGGACGCTCAAGATGATGGCCCAGTTCTCGGTCCTGACCCGCCTGAAGGAGCCGGAGAACTCCAACATCTTCTCCAAGATGCGCGTCTACGACGGCGAGAACCTCAAGGACACCGACCCCAAGGCGAAGTCCATCCAGGAGTATCGGGACTACGCCGGTGTGGACGAGGGCATGAGCGGGATCTCCACCCGTTTCGCCTTCAAGATCCTCTCCCAGGTGTTCAACTTCGACCACGTCGAGGTGGCCGCCAATCCGGTGCACCTGCTCTATGTGCTGGAGCGCCAGATCGCACGCGAGCAGCTCCCGGCCGAGGTGCAGGACCGCTATCTGGCCTTTCTCAAGCAGTATCTGGCCCCGCGCTATGCCGAGTTCATCGGCAAGGAGTTGCAGACCGCCTATCTGGAGTCCTATTCGGAGTACGGCCAGAACATCTTCGACCGCTACGTGACCTATGCGGACTACTGGATCCAGGACAGCGAGTATCGCGATCCGGATACCGGCGAGATGATGGAGCGGGGCTCGCTCAACGCGGAGTTGGAGAAGATCGAGAAGCCCGCGGGGATCTCCAACCCCAAGGACTTCCGCAACGAGATCGTGAACTTCGTGTTGCGCGCCCGGGCCAACAACGCCGGGGCCAATCCGCGCTGGACCAGTTACGAGAAGCTGCGGGTGGTGATCGAGAAGAAGATGTTCTCCAACACTGAAGAGCTGTTGCCGGTGATCTCCTTCAATACCAAGGCCTCGGCGGAGGATCAGAAGAAGCACGACCAATTCGTCGACCGCATGGTGGACAAGGGCTACACGGCCAAGCAGGTACGCCTGCTCTCCGAGTGGTACCTGCGGGTACGCAAGGCGCAATAGCCTATGTCCAACATCATCGACCGTCGGGTCAACGGCAAGAACAAGAGCGCGGTCAACCGCGCGCGGTTCTTGCGTCGCTACAAGTCGCAGCTCAAGCGGGCCGTGGCCGATTCCGTCAATCGGCGCAGCATTACCGATATCGACAGTGGCGAGCAGGTGGGCATCCCATCCCGGGACATCTCCGAGCCGACCTTTCATCACGGTCCGGGCGGGACCCGGGACATGGTGCACCCGGGCAATCAGGACTTCCTGTCCGGCGACCGGGTAGAGCGCCCCGAAGGGGGCGAGGGTGGCGGTTCTGGGCAGGGTAAGGCCGGCAAGGGCGGGCAGGGCGAGGACGACTTCGTCTTCAACCTGTCCCGCGACGAATACCTGGACCTGCTGTTCGAGGACCTGGAGCTGCCGCGTCTGGTGCGCAACCAGTTGTTGGGGACCACCGAGTTCAAGAACGTGCGCGCCGGCTACAGCGCCGACGGCAATCCGTCCAACATCGACGTGGTGCGCTCCCTCAAGGGGGCGGTTGCCAGGCGCACTGCCCTGGGGGCACCCCACCGCGGGCGCATCCGCGAGCTGGAGGACGAGGTCGAGGTGCTCCTGGCGGGCGGGGCAGGGGAGGACGACCCCCGCATCCTGGCCCTGCGCGAGGAGATCGACCGGCTCAAGACGCGCATTGCGGCCCTGCCCTTTATCGACACCTTCGACCTGCGTTATCAGGCCTTTACCAAGCGCCCGGAGCCCACCAGCAAGGCGGTGATGTTGTGCATCATGGACGTGTCCGGCTCCATGGATCAGGTGCGCAAGAACCTGGCCAAGCGCTTCTTCATCCTCCTGTACATGTTCCTCCAGCGCAATTACAAGAAGGTGGAGCTGGTCTTCATCCGCCACCACACCATCGCCCAGGAGGTGGACGAGCAGGAGTTCTTCTACTCGCGCGAGACCGGCGGGACCGTGGTCTCCAGTGCCCTGAACCTCGCCGATGAGGTGGTGCGGGCCCGTTACGGTGGCGGTAGCTGGAATATCTACGCCGCCCAGGCCTCGGATGGCGACAACTGGGACTCGGACTCTGCCGTTTGCCGGGAGATCCTCACCGAGAGCCTGATGCCCCTGATGCGCTATTTCGCCTATGTCGAGATCATCCCCCGTCAGCATCAGAGCCTGTGGTATGCCTACGAGGAGGTGCGCACGGCCCACCCGCACTTCGCCATGCAGCAGATCGACGGCCCCGACGGCATCTACCCTGTCTTCCGCGAGTTGTTCAAGAGGCAGAGTGCATGACCAGCCGACTCATCTCCGACTCCTCCGAGTGGACGTTCCCGCTGCTCGAACGCTTCGACCGGGAGATCGCCCAGATCGCCCACAACGTCCATGGGCTCGATACCTACGCCAACCAGATCGAGGTCATCTCCTCCGAGCAGATGATCGACGCCTACTCGTCCATCGGACTGCCCATCGGCTATCAGCACTGGTCCTTCGGCAAGCAGTTCGTGTCCACGGAGCAGACCTATCGCCGCGGTCAGATGGGCCTGGCCTATGAGATCGTCATCAACTCCGACCCCTGCATCGCCTATCTCATGGAAGAGAACACCCTGCCCATGCAGGCCCTGGTGATTGCCCATGCCTGCTATGGGCACAACAGCTTCTTCAAGGGCAACTACCTGTTCCGCACCTGGACCAGCGCCGATGCCATCATCGACTACCTGGTCTTCGCCCGCCGCTACATCGCAGAGTGCGAGGAGCGCTACGGCGAAGAAGAGGTCGAGTTGCTGCTCGACTCCTGCCACGCCCTGATGAATCACGGGGTCGATCGCTACAAGCGTCCCGCTCCCCTGTCCATGGCCGAGGAACAGCGCCGTCAGCAGGAGCGTGAGGCCTATCTCCAGGGCCAGATCAACGACCTGTGGCGGACCCTGCCCAAGGCCGACGACGTGGAGGCGGAGCGCAGCGCGTCGCGGTTCCCCGAGGAGCCCCAGGAGAACATCCTCTATTTTTTGGAGAAGCACGCCCCCCTGCTGGAGCCCTGGCAGCGCGAGGTGGTGCGCATCGTGCGGCGGCTCAGCCAGTACTTCTATCCCCAGCGCCAGACCCAGGTCATGAACGAGGGCTGGGCGACCTTCTGGCATTACACCCTGCTCAACGACATCTACGACGCGGGCATGGTGACCGATGGCTTCATGATGGAGTTTCTCCAGTCCCACACTGGCGTGGTCTTCCAGCCGCCCTTCGACGCCCCCTATTACAGCGGCATCAACCCCTATGCCCTCGGGTTCGCGATGATGCGTGACATCCACCGCATCTGCGAGGCGCCCACGGACGAGGATCGCCACTGGTTCCCGGACTTTGCCGGGCAGGATTGGCACAAGGTCCTGGACTTCGCCATGCGCAACTACAAGGACGAGAGCTTCATCGCCCAGTATCTGTCTCCGACCCTGATGCGGGAGTTTCGGCTCTTCGGCCTCCAGGACGATGACCGCGAGGATAGCCTGGAGATCACCGCCATCCATGATGAGGCCGGCTACAGGTCCCTGCGCCAGGCCCTGGCGGACCAATACAACCTTGGCAGCCGCGAACCCAACATCCAGGTCTTCAACGTGGATCGGCGCGGCGACCGCTCCCTGACACTCCGCCACTACCGATACAATCGCCGTCCCCTCGGGGAGAGTGTGCCGGAGATGCTCAAGCACCTGCGCCGCCTATGGGGCTTCACCGTGCGCATGGAGTCGGTGGACGAAGAGGGGCGGGTCCAGTTGGTCGGGGAGTGTTGATCGCCCGACCCGGGCTTTTGCCTCAGGGAGATGCTGATTCAGGCCATCCGAGGCTTGAATCAGCTCGCACCCCCCGAGGCGCGACTCGTGGTACGGTGACATGGTCCTCAAAGGCGGTAGAATCTGCACCGCGTCATAGCTCCTGCCGGTCCTGCGCAGGCCCCTTTCCGAGCTTGGCCATGCCTTGGGTTTCGGCGGCACTTTGCGCCGGCTGCCCCCTGACCCTGACTGGCAAGCTTCCATGCTGGATGCATACCCCAAGTCGTAGAGGATTCCGCCCAATGTTCCTGCCCCGCTGGAGCGCCCTGACCCTTTCCCTGGTCCTGGCCTGTGCCCTGGCCGATGGCCTGGTGCGCCCCGCCGCTGCCGAGCAGCCGCATGCCAGTCCCGCCCAAGCGATGGCGCCGCAGCAGCCGTCGCCTGCCCGGGCGATGGGGCCACAGGAGTCCGTCCCTGCCCATGCTCCTGCGCCAATAGAGCAGGCGCGTTCCGGCACCCTGCGTACACGCCTGGACGCCCTTGTTGGCCAGGCGAAACCCAAGGTCGCCGGCCATGGGTTGGCCTCGGTGGCCGTCCTCGACGCCTTTTACCGCGGGCGTGACGACCGCCCTGCCTGGCAGCGCCAAGGTCAGGTGAAGGCCCTGCAAAGGGCGATCGAGCTGAGCCCCGAGGATGGCCTAACCCCGGGGGACTTCCAGGGCCAGGTCGTGACCTCGGTGCTCGGCGGCAAGGCGATCACCGATTTGACCGGCTCGGCGCGGGACGACGCCGAGCTGTTGCTCACCGACAGCCTGCTGCGGTACCTCCACCATCGCCTGTTCGGCAAGGTCGATCCGGTGGCGATCGACCGCAAACGCAACGGCGCGGACCCGGCGACCTTGGAGGTCCTGGTGAGCCAGCTTGACGGGGCCCTAGCTGCGCGAGACTTGGGCGACCACTTGGCCCACTTGGTGCGCGAACCTGTCTTCTATACCCGACTCAAGGAGGGCCTGGCCCACTATCGCAAGGTGGCCGCGAACGGCAGCTGGAAGGCGGTTCCAGAGGGTGGCAAGCTGGCCTTGGGTTCCCGCGATCAGCGGGTCGTAGCGCTGCGCGACCGGTTGCGTGCCTCCGGCGAGTACGGGTTCGCCGGGTCTGCGGACCCCAAGGTCTTCGACCGCGCCCTGCACGAGGCGGTCAAGACCTTCCAAAGGTCACACGGACTCGCGGCGGACGGCGTTGTAGGACCCAATACCCTGGCCGAGCTGAACGTCTCGGCGGCGCAGCGGGTGGACCAGATCCGCGTCAATCTGGAGCGCATGCGCTGGGTCTATCGGGATCTTCCGGAGGATTACCTGCTGGTGGACGTGGTCGTCTTCCAGGTCAACCTGATGCAGGGGGGCGAGGTCGCCTGGTCCACCAAGGCCCAGGTGGGTCGGGAAGACCGCCAGACCCCCACCTTCCGGGACCGTCTGGAGTACCTGGAGCTAAACCCGACCTGGACGGTGCCGCCGACCATCCTCAAGGATGACATCCTGCCCAAGGCGCGGGTCAACCCGGGCTATGTCGCCAAGAAGGGGCTCAAGGCCATCGACCGCAACGGGCGGAACGTGCCCCTCTCGGCGGTCAACTGGAATCTGCCCGCCCGGGCCTTCCCCTATACCCTGCGTCAGGATGGCGGCGGCAAAAAGGCCGCCCTGGGTCGGATCAAGTTCATGTTCCCCAACCGCTTCTCGGTCTATCTCCACGATACCCCGAGCCGCCACCTGTTCAACCGACCGGTGCGCATGACCAGCTCCGGCTGCGTGCGGGTGGACAAGCCCTTCGAACTGGCCGAGCTCGTGTTGCGCCAGCCCGAGCGCTGGGACCAGGCCAAGCTCCAGCAGGTGGTGGATAAGGGCAAGACTCGCTCCGTCCGGCTCAAGGAACCCCTGGAGGTCATCCTCGCCTACTGGACGGCGGAGGGCTTGGGCGACGGACAGGTACGCTTCCGCAGCGACATCTATGGCCGCGACCCCGAGGCCCTCGCGGCCCTGGACGGGGATCCCCCCATGACCGTCAAGCTGCCGCCCGATCCCGAGCCGGAGCCCAGAGGCGGAGCCTAGCCCGGATGATCCGCCTGAGCCGGCCGCCCCGATCAAGGTCGAGGCGGCGCCCGCGGCCGAGGTCGCGGACCATGGCCCGATCGGTGGGACGCAGGCCTTGGCTGGTATGTAGCCGAAGAAGTTTTCAGTTTTCAGTTTTCAGTTGGCAGTAAGAAGTTGTTGATATTCGCGAAACCGCCAGCGAAAAACGGGAATCCCATATGCAACGGGAAGCATTCAAGCCACCTCGGCCTTGGGGAGAGGGGTGGAGGTGAGGGGGATCGCCAGACCTCGTGTTGGATCCCCCTCACCCCAGCCATCTCCCCCTCGGGGGAGAGGGATCTGAACGGTTACGTGCGGTGGGTATATCAACAATCTCATACTGAAAACTTCTTAGTGTGCAGCGTCCATGCCGACCAACGCCTCGCCGTCCGGCGTGAGCGCGGTCAGCTGGACCGGGCGGATACGTCGCCGCCGATTCTCGATGTCAGAGACGCTTTGTAGGCGCACCGGCAGATAGCTTGGCGTATAGCCCAATCGCTCGCCCTGGGCGGTGCCGCCGCTCTCCTGTCCCTCGATCAACACATCTACCCGTCGCCCCAGTAGGGATTCCAGGGCCCGACGACGCATCCGCATTGCCAGGGCTCGCAGCTCCCGGGCCCGCGCCTGGCGAACTTCGGGCGTTATCTGCCCCGGCAGTGCGGCGGCCCTGGTGCCAGGCCTGGGCGAGAAGGGGAAGACGTGGATGTCGCCGAAGCCGATCTCTGCCACCAGCTTCAGGGTCTCCTGCCATTGGTCTTCGGTCTCCCCGGGGAAGCCGGCGATCACGTCTGTGGTCAGATTCAGGTCCGGGACCTGCGCGCGCCCGGCGGCGGCCAGGGCTGCGAACTCCCGGGCCCGACCACGCCTGGTCATTTGCCTTAGCAGACTGTCCGAGCCGCTCTGGATCGGCAGGTGCAGGTGGGGCATGAGCCGTGGGTCCGCAAACAGCTCCCAGAAGCCGTTCGGCAGGTCCCAGGGCTCCAGGGAGCCCAGGCGCAGGCGCGAAACCCCTGTCTCGGCGAGCAGGGCCCGGATCAGGCCCATCAGGTCCTGTCCTGGACGATCGCTGCCATAGCCCCCCAGGTGCACGCCGGCGAGGACCACCTCGGCCACCCCGGCCGCGGTCAGGGCAGCGACCTCTGCCACTACCTCGATGATCGGGCGGCTGCGTTCTGCGCCCCGGGCCAGGGTGATGACACAGTAGGCGCAGCGATGCCGGCAGCCATCCTGGACCTTGACGAAGGCACGTTGGCGGGAGCGGGCAAAGAGGGTCTCGCCGTCGAATGCAACCGGCACACCGGACACCCGGCCGATGCCCAGCCGTTTTGAAGTCATCCCCACCAGATCGTCCTTGTCCGCGTTGCTCACCACCAAGTCAGCCCCGGCGCTCAAGGCCGGGTTCGGGGTCGGCAGGGAGACAGCGCAGCCGCTGACCACCAGGCGGGCTCCGGGGTTGTCGCGGCGGCTGCGGCGCAGGAGTTGCCCGGACTTGCGTACCGCCTCCTGGGTGACGGCGCAGGTGTTGACCACGACCAGGTCGGCGTTCTCCCCCTCCGGGCACAGGCTGTGGCCCTGGGCACGCAGTTCCCGTGCCCAGGCCTCCAGCTCCGCCTCGTTGAGCCGGCAACCAAGGGTGTGGAGCTTCACGCGCATGGTGGATGAGAAGCGCCCGCGGCAGTCTGTCCCGGCAAGGGCCTGGTCTCAGGCCGGGGTCTGTCCACCCATGGCCCCAGGTGGTGGTGGCGTGGGTGAGCATTGGTGCAGCAGCAGGTTCCAGCCCGCGGGGCCCTTACGGAAGATATTGGTGGCATAGAGGGGCGGCGGGGCTCGCTGGCCGGTCGGTGGCTTGATCCACTCGGTGACATAGTGAATGGCCAGGTCGCCGAGCTCGATCCAGCGAATATGCCGGACCTGGAGGTCGAGGGTCCCGCCCTGTGCAAACAGGGGCGCCCAGAGGTCGCGGGCATCGTCGCCGTGGAACAGGGGCTGCATCGGAAGCAGGCAGGCGATGTCCGGGGCATCGCCCCAGACGCTGGCCATACGCTCGGCGTTACCCTCCTCGATGGCGTCGTAGAAGGCGTCTTCCGCGTCCTGGGCGGTGGCGAAGGTCTCGGTCATGGGGTGCTCCAGTGAGTGGTCAGGGGCGGATCAGCGTGGTCCGGTGAGAGGGTTGGTGCGCGGGATGGCGATATGGACGGCGTCGGGCGTGTCCTGGCGTTGGAGGGCGTTGGTGTCGCCGTCCTGGGGCACCCGCAGGGTGCGGCTGGCCGTGGCGCTGGAATAGCTGAAGCTGCGTCGCCAACCGCGACCATCGCTGAGGGTCTCCTCCTGGCTGGCCTGGGCCCTGTTGTCCCGGGTGATGCGCAGCCAGGGGCCGCGGGCCTCGACCTTGATCTGCTCCGGCATGACGCCGGAGAGCTGGATATCCAGCAGATAGGCGTCATCGGTGGCGCTCTGTTGGATGCGCAGGCCGCTGGTTCGGGTGAACCGGTTCCTGGGATCCATCGCGTCCCTGGTGCCCATCGGCCCATAGGGGTCTGGTCGTTGGATGGGGTCCATCGGAGGCATGGCCTCGGCGCTTGGACCATAGGCATCGAAAGGGGGCCAGGCCAGGGCCAGTGCAGGCGCCAGGGCTGCGGCAATAACGCTAAGGCGACGACAGTGGGACATGAGAGCCTCTTCCAGCTTGGTCGGGTAGTGGGTAAGTATCTCCCATTATCGGAGAAAACCGCTGGGCAAGGTGGCTCGTCCGGTCTCAGTGGGCCTCGCTGCCGGTACGGTCATCGAGGTGACGTGCCACCTCTCGGCGCAGGATTCCGGTGGCGGTCTCGAAGCTCTGCCCCAGGTCGGTGATGCGCCGACGGGCGGACGCGCGTAGGTCGATGTCGCCGCTGTCCTGAAACCACGCCGCCTGCTCGCGCAGCGCGACCAGCCCCAGGTTGGCGGCGCTGCCCTTGAGGGCGTGGCCGAGGTCGCGCAGGGCGCTCCAGTCCTGTGCGTCCACCGCTTCGCTCATTCGGCGTAGGAGCTGGTGCCCGTCGGCCTCGAAGCCAAGGATGAGGCGCTCGCTGAAGTCCTTGTCGGGCAACATCGCGAAGAGGTCGGCGAGTTGCTCCGAATCGACCTGATCGGCGTCGCTGGGCTTGGGGATGGACGCCGTGGGCGGCGACTGCCTGGAGCGGGTTGCCTCCTCAATGGTCTTGAGCAGGTCCGCAGACGAGATGGGCTTGGTCAGGAAGTACTCGATCCCCGCCGCCTCGGCCTGGGAGCGCGCCTCCACGGTGGCATTGGCCGTGAGCAGAATAAAGGGGACCTGGTTGGACTCTCCTGCGTGGGCAAAACGATAGAGCTCGAAGGCCTCGATGCCGCTGAGGTGGGGCATGTGCATGTCCAGGATGGCTAGGTCGAAGCGTTCGACCTCCAGGGCCTCCAGGGCCTGCTCACCGTCCTCCACAAGACGGCAGCCAATCCCGACCCGTTCCAGCAGGTGCTCCATGACCAGGCGATTGGTGGGATTGTCCTCCGCGACCAGGACATTCAGCCCGGCGGTGGCTGGGGTGGCGCGTCGTTCCAGATGCTCGGCGAAGCTCACCACTGTGCCGCCCTGGGGGCGGTGCTGGGAGGCGTGCAGCGCGTTGAACAGGTGCGCCTTGTCCAGCGGCTCGGACAGGACGTGGGCGTGGCTTGGCAGCATGCCACGGGCGTGGAGTTGGTCAGCCTCGGCGGGCACCACGATGAGGGTCAGCCGGCCGAGTCCCGGGTGGTCCTCGCAGGCGGCGAGGAAGTCGCGGGTCTCGCGGTCCAGCGGGGCGCGGTCGAGGAGCAGCACCTCGTAGGGGACGACGCTTTCGCGCCTGGTCAGCAGGCGGCGGCGGGCCTCGCCCAGGCTATCGACCGCGTCGTTGTCGATTCCCCAGCCTTGCAGGCATTGGGCGATCTCTCCGGCGGTGCTGCGCGGGGGCGAGAGGCGCAGTACCCGGCAGCCGGCCAGGCCTTGGGGCTGCGCAGCCGCATCGGCCCCGGCCTGGCGTGCGAACTCCAGGTCGAACCAAAAGTTGGTCCCGACGCCTGGCGTGCTGTCGAAGCCGATGCGACCGCCCATCAATTCGACCAGGTTCTTGGCGATGGTGGTGCCAAGCCCGCTGCCGCCGAAGCGCCGGGTGACGCTCTCATCCGCCTGGGTGAACTTGTCGAAGACGTTGGCCTGGGCCTCGACGGGGATGCCGATGCCGGTGTCCAGGACCTGGAAGCGGATCAGGACGCGCTCGGCCTTCCTCCCCCGCCTCGGTGAACTTGACGGCGTTGCCCAGCAGGTTGATCAGGACCTGGCGCAGGCGGCCCGGGTCGCCGACCAGGGCGGGCGGGCACGTCGGCGCGATCTGGCTCAACAGGCGCAGGCCCAGGCCTCGCGCCGGGCGCCAGGCGATCAGTCGCCGACCTCGTCGACGAGGGGCGCCCGGAGGTCGAAGGGCACCTCTTCGAGCTCGAGCTTGCCGGCCTCGATCTTGGAGAAGTCGAGCACGTCGTTGATGACCTGGAGCAGGGCGTCGGCGCTGGACCGCGCCATCTCGCAGTATTCGCGCTGGTTCTCGTCGAGGCCCGTGTCCAGGAGGGCCCCGGTCAGGCCGATCACGCCGTTGAGGGGCGTGCGGATCTCGTGGCTCATGTTGGCCAGGAAGTTGCTTTTGGCCCGGTTGGCGGCCTCGGCCCGCTCGGTCTCCGCGTTTAGCCGACGCAGGAGGACGGCGGCATAGCCCGGCAAGACCACCAGCGAAATCAGCAAACCAGCGGTCAGTCCCAGGTGACTGACCCAGAATGGGTTGATCAAAACGACGGTTCCAAACCCAAGGAGTGACAGCACAGTCGAGGCGTACAGGAAGCGCTCGCCGTAGCGGAAGCCGTTGCCGAAGGTCACCCATAGGTAAACCCACCACCACGGTGCTGCCAATTCACCGACGGTCCCAAGCCCGACCGACAATACACCGATGTCGCCGATCGCGCCCAAAAGGCGGCGAGTCGTGGAGGCTTGTGGCCAAACCGTGATCGCTGCCACGATGGCGAGGGAAAACGCCAGGAAACCTGAGGCAAGCCAGTAACCTAAGTCCCAGAGGGTGCGCGCTTCAGGGGGCGGTGGAGGCAGGAAGGAAAGATATACGAGGAACAGCAGCGGAAAGACGACCCGGATTAGGGCCTGTTCAAGCTCGCTGTCCGATCTGCGGCCCAATCGGGCGATCAAGTACCCACCCAACCGGGCTTCGTCATGGAAGACCTCTTCTATAAGTCCGCGCATCGCTGTATCGTCCTCTTGCGCCACTCGCTCAGCGGATGGACAGCATCACCGGCTAGCATAGACATTATAAGGGCACCCGTTAAGATCATGACGCAAAGCATAGAACAGACTGTGATCAACCTCGTCGCCCGCCACAAGGGGCTTGACCCAGCGATGGTTGCCCCGGAGGCCGAGTTGATCGGATTGGGCATCACCTCCTTGGATGCCATCACCCTCGCCTACGAGCTGGAAGAGTCTCTTCGGCTGGAGATCCCCAACGCAGACATCGAGTCTCTGCGGACCGTACAGGACATCATCGACGGATTGCATCGTCTCACCGCTGACAAGGAATAGTGGCTAGGGTTTTCATCACGGGTCTGGGGTGCATGAGCGCCCTAGGCATCGGGATTGGGCCCTTTTGGTCGGGTCTCATCGCCGGACAGAGCGGAGTGAGGCCCCTAGTGTGGTCCGCAGGGCAGGAAGCACCCAAGGTTGGGGTCGCGGCCCGTGCATGGGGTTACGACTCCAACGATTGGTTCTCGGGCGACCACATTGCATTGCTCGACCGATTCAGTCAGTTCGCGGTATTGGCGGCGCGTCAGGCGGTCGGCGACGCGGGCCTGAGCCAGGAGGCCATCGGTACGGCCGCAGTGGTTCTGGGGACCGGCTGCGGTGGGAAGGAAACGGAGGAGCAGACCTATTTGCGCCTGTACCGTGAGGGGCGTGGACGGGTGCACCCCCTGACCATACCAAGAGGGATGCCGAGTGCCGCGGCCAGCCAGGTCAGCATCGACCTTGGGACCCACGGGCCGGCCTTCAGCGTCGCCAGTGCCTGTGCCTCGTCTGCCCACGCCGTGGCGCAAGCGGTTCTGCTCATCCGTGGCGGTTACGCCGAGGTCGCCTTGGCGGGCGGCACCGACGCCCCGTTTACCTACGGGTTGCTGAAGGCATGGGAGGCCCTCCGTATCCTATCGCCGGACGCCTGCCGGCCATTCTCCGCGGACCGCAACGGCCTGGTCCTGGGAGAAGGTGCTGGGGTCCTGGTCCTAGAGTCCGAGGCCCATGCGCGGGGCCGCGGCTGGCTAGTCCTTACGCTGAGCTGGCCGGTATCGGTATGTCGTCGGACGCCATCCATATCACGGATCCCTCGGCAGACGGGGCCGCGGCGGCCATGCGGGCAGCTCTCGCAGATGCCGGTCTTAGGGTGGGGGACATCGATTACATCAATGCCCACGGGACCGGGACCAGGGCCAACGATCCCAGCGAGACCAGTGCCATTCGCCAGGTCTTTGGCGCCCACGCCGACAGTCTCGCGGTGTCCTCAACCAAGGCTGCGCATGGCCATGCCTTGGGTGCTACCGGGGCACTGGAGCTTATTGCGACGGCTTTGGCCATGCGTGATGGGGTGGTCCCGCCTACCCTCAACCTCGAACATCCCGGCGAGGGGTGCGACCTCGACTATGTCCCGCAGAAGGCAACACCCCGGGTCATACGCGCCGCCCTGTCCAATTCCTTTGGCTTCGGTGGGCTAAATGCTGTGCTGGCCTTGCGGAGCGTGCTATGACGGGTCGGCCGGCCGAGTCGGTCGGGTGCGGCGATCTATGGTTCGCTAGCGCATACTGGACCTAGCCAGTTTTTCTTACGCGAAAGTGCCCGTTGCCATACAGGGTCCCATCCTCGGGGGCGAAGCAGGCCTTGCAAAGGGAAAAATATTGATTCCAATGTTTGACACCCTTGGTGTCGAGCATCCCTGGGTGCAGGTTGGGAATATGCTCCCAGAACCTCTGGTGCCAAGCGTCGAGGGTGCGCCAATAGTTCAGCCCATTGAGGAACCAACTGGCCTCGAGTTCCAGGGGGTGCTGTATGTCGGGCGATGGTGTCGAAGGGCCACACTTTGCCTCCCGGAAAGTAGCGGCCGATGAGGGATCGCTCCGGGTCGAAAAGGCGTGGCATGGGTACCTGCGAGGTGATGACGTGCACGAACGCGCCGCCACCGGGGTCCAACAGTGCGGCGATCTTGGTAAATGCGGCTAGGAGGTTGTGGACGTGCTCAAATGCCGCTATCACAAAGATGAAGTCGAAGGACTCTGCGCCAAGATTTTCCACTGGCAGGGCGGCAAAGTCCTGTTGAATCAGGCACAGCCTGGCACGTCCAAGGGGGTGGGATGGGTCGCTCATGCAGGCGGTGACGTATTCGGCCTGGGTTCGGCTCGGCGTGACGCACGTTACCGACAGATTGGGGTAGGTCTCCGCAAGATAAGTCTCGAGGGGTCCGAAGCCGCAGCCAACGCTCAGAACACGCTCGTGCCCTTGGATTCCGGCCCGTTGGCATACCAAAGCGAATTTCGCTTGCTGTGCCTGCTCCAGCGAGGCGTCCGAGGCGCGGATGGCCTCTGGCGTTTCTCCGTAGTAGGCCATTGAGTAGGCCATGTAGCGTTGGTCAAGGAAGGCCGCGAACAGGCGCAGATCGGCGTCGTAGTGGTCCGCCATGAGGGCGTCGGTCTCGCTCCACATCGGGCCTTGATCGGCCACGATGGGCGCATCGCTTGGGCTGGCGGCGAGGCGCCGGTATTCCCGCCCCAGAAATCGGGCTACGTCGGCCTCAAGGCGGATCTGCTGCGGCGACCCAGGTGGGTGAATCCCCTGGGCAGCGAGTTGCGCGAGGATCGCTCCCTTGCCCCGACGGACGGAGGCTGGGTCATCAGAGATCACCCCGGTGAGCGTGATAGTTCGCGGCCGTGCAGGTACTGCCAGAAGGCGCTACGGGTGCTCTGGTAGGCGGCCTCGATGCGGTCGAGCAGTGGCTCCCCCTCACGTTCGAACAGCGACTCTGGGAGCTGGGCGGCGATGAGCCCGAGCCGATAGAGCTGGATGGCCCCCAAGCTGCCGGCATTGTCCTGCAGCGTATGCCCGAAGTGGATGAGGCGCGGATAGCCCTGGTCGGTGCCCAGACTCTGGCGCACGGACTCTAACAGGAGCTGAACCTCGCGCAGGAACCCCTCGAACATGTCCGCCAGGAAGCCGGGGGCCGCCCCCAGACGCCCGATCGCTTGCAAGGCCCGTTCGTCGAGGCAGGCCACCTCACTGGATGCGCGCAGGGCGCTCCCGACCATCGATCGGGTGTCGTCGGATTGCGCGCGGTTGCCGCGGATGAGGTCCGCCACGGCTGCCAGCAGTGCCTGGGGCTGGGTCGGCCTGGGCAAGACCACGGTGACGCCGAAGGTGGCGAAGTCGCGGATCTGAGCGGGGCTCGGTTTTTGAGCCAGGCCGATAAAGGCTGGCCAGTCCTCCCGGGTTGCTGCGAAGCGGAATAGCCGCAGGGTGTAGGCCGTACCGAGGTCGGGCAGGTCAAGGGAGATGATGACCAGGTCGAATCGGTGCTTGGCCATGGCCTCGATGGCCTGCTCGCCGCTGTCCACCTCGAAGATCTGGTGGCCGCCGCGGGCCAACGCGGTGCGCACGATCGGTCGCCGGTCCGGGCTGGCGTCCGCCAACAAGATGCAGAGTTTTGGCGTCGTGGGGCCGAGGGTGGCATGGCGGTCCATCAGGTGCACCACTCCGGCGGTCGTGGTGTCGTAACCCAAGGCGCGGTGCAGGGCATCGAACAACAGGGTCTTGTCCAGCGGGGCCGGGATGCTCTCGGAAAAGCCGGCGCGGCGCAGCATGGTCGCCTGTATGGCGCTGGCACTCTCGCCAACGTGGATCATGGGCAGGGCGGTTAGACGCTGCTCGCAACGCACCAGAGACGCGAACTGCTCTGCCGCTACCGTGTGCCCATGGGGTCCGAACAGGACCCAGTCGATGGGCTGTCCGGTCTGCGTGGCTTCCCAAAGCAGGGCGAGTCCCTGCAGCGGATTGGCCGTGACCTCTAACCCGATCCCCCACCCTTTGAGGATTTCGATAAGGCGTCTGCGTTCGCCTTGGTCGCCATCGACGATCAAGGCGCGTTTGCTGGCGAGCAATTGCCTTGGTGGGGGCGTGAGCGCGTTAGACGTGGGACTAGCCATGGCGCACGTGCTCATGGATTAGGTCGGGGCTTACGTCAGGGTCCTGATTGGCGGGCGGGGCTGTTGTTGGCGGCACGTCGGCGAGGGACTGTACAATCTCGGCGGCCTGCCCGCGATTGGCGAGGAATACATCCACACAGGTGGGGTCGAACTTGCGACCACGCTCGTTCTGGAGGTAATCGATGGCCTGATCAATGGACCAGGGCTTCTTGTAGGGCCGCCAGGCGGTAAGGGCATCGAAGACGTCGGCCACCGTCGTGATGCGGGCCTCGATGGGGATCGCCTCTCCAGCCAGGCCATGGGGGTAACCCGAGCCGTCGACGCACTCGTGATGGGCATGGGCGATGGTCGCGCCCATGCGCAGGTACTTGGAGGGGCTGTCGTGGAGGATCTCGTAGCCGATGCGCGAGTGCGACTTCATGATCTCCCACTCGTCGCGGTTGAGGCGGTTGGGGTTGAGCAGGATGCGATCCGGGATGCCGATCTTGCCGATGTCGTGCATGGGAGCCGCCTGCTCCAGGATCTCGGTGAACGCGGGGTCGAGGCCGAGGCTCTCTGCGATGAGCCGGGCGAAGCGCGCCACCCTCAAAACGTGGTTGCCGGTGTCCTCGTCGCGGTATTCGCCGGCCCGTGCGAGGCGGAACAGGGTCTCCTTCTCGCGCAGTTCTACGGCCCTGGTGGCCTCGCGTACCTCACCCTCGAGCCATTCGGCGCGGTTGCGGATAACGACCTGTTGCTGGCGCAACTTGAGCAGGTTTTGGCAGCGAGCGCGGCATTCGACGTGGTCGATGGGCTTGGTCAGGAAGTCTGTAGCCCCTGCCTCTAGGGCGTGGTAACGCACCGTCCTGTCCATGACACAGGTGATCATCACCAGTGGGACATCGATACAGCCCGGCATCTGACGCATCCAGCGGGTGAACTCGACACCGTCCATGTGCGGCATCTTGAAATCTGTCAGGACGAGATCGACGGGGTGAGTGCGGACCCAGGTCAGGGCATCGACGGGGTCGGCGAAGGCCTCAGCCGTGATGTCGTCACTGATCGAGCGGACTAGTTCGCTGAGGATCACGCGGCTCACAGATTGGTCGTCGACGACGATGACACTCGGCATGGGTACCTCTCTGCTGGCTAGTCGTAGGGGCGGGCTTTCAAGGCCGTGCGCAACGCCGCACACTACTGCAGACTCGATGATAGGTCAAGCCATTGCCGAAGTGTATCGGCAATGCTCAATGCAGGCGAGAGAGTATTCGCAATCGAGTGAACGAAGATCTGCTCAAGCTGGCTGCATAAGACGCTGGGAAGACGCAAGCGAGTTCCCAGTGTTTTGTGAGTTTCCGTTTCGAGCCAACCTGCGTCGTCCGGACACCTTCAACCCACCAACGGCAATGCCATGGCTTCGTCGCACGTGCCCTGCGCGAATGCGAGCTGCAACCGGCGAGATCGCTCTGGGTCACCTCGTTGCGGACAGCCTGTTCGCGTCTCCACGACGAACCGAAAGTCGATATGTTCACGGCCTGTGACTTAACCAGGCGCACCCGCTACGGCCAGGACTGGGCCCTGCCCCGCCAGAGGATAGTCGGGACCGTTGCCCCAACGCCGTTCCTGGGCTGAAACCAGATAGCCCATGAGGCGCCGATTGCGCATGGATAGGTTCATCGCCGTATCTACCCAGGCAAACAACTCGGCGTCGTCCGGGCCCCAGGCAAAAATATGGTTCAGTACCGCAAAGCCAGCGGGTGAGAAGCGCCACTTGGGGTAATCCTCGGCGTCGTAGCGGACCAGGGTTTCTTCGTCCCAGGCGACCACGTCGTGACCGAGATCGTGGATCAGTCGCAGCATTTTGTGCCCGACCGGGGTCATGCTTTTGGCGAGGAAAATCCCGCGCGGCAGGAACGGCATCCAGAAATCGATGAAGCGCCGCGAGCCGATCACCACGCGAAAGCCACGCTCGGCCGCGGCACAGGCCAGCAGCAGCTTGGCATCGAGTTCGCGGACCTGGTTTTCGACCGGGATAACGAGTAGCGAGGGCATGCGGCGCGGGTACTGAACGACAGGACGCGCAATCTACGCGTTCTCACCCGCCCACGCCACCGCCACCGTTCGCCCTGGCGCGAGGTCCGGCTTCCTATGCGCTCAGTTCGTACTCGTCGAGATCCGGCGCGCGCATATCGTCGAGAAATTTCTCCAGCGACCACGGCCACAGGATCGGCTGGCCATTTTTATCCAGGTACCAGCTGCGGCAGCCGCTGACCCAGACGGTGTCGCCCATCGCACCCTTGACCGCCGCGTTGAATGCCGCGCAGGCCTCGGCTTTCGCGGCCACGGTTGCACAGCGGCCGGCGCGGATGTTGTCGATGAGATCAATGATGTAGCGGATCTGTTCTTCGGCAACCATGATCAGGGAGAAGTTGCCGATCGGCGAATTCGGCCCGATCATCATGAACAGGTTCGGGAAACCCGGGATCGTCATTGAGCGATGCGCATAGGTCGCCTCGGCCCAGGCGTCGTCGACGGTCTGGCCGTCGCTGCCGGTGATACGCGCCGAACGCACGAAACGATGGGCATCGAAACCGGTCGCGTAAACCAGCACGTCGAGCTCATGCAGCACGCCGTCACTGGTGCGGATCCCACCGGCTTCGATGTTGGCTATCGAGGTCGTAACCAGCGCGGCGTTGTCGCGCTGGATGGCGGGATAGAACAGCTCCGACATGATCAATCGTTTGCAGGCCACGGCATAGTCCGGGGTGAGCTTGGCGCGCAGCGCCGGATCGTTGACGTTGTCTTCGAGGTTGGCCTGACAGGCCGCCGCAATCGGCTTCATCTGTTCGGCGTCGCCGACCACTGCGCGCGCGATGGTGGTGCGGATGCGGTCGGAAAAAAACTGGTAGGACTGGCGCAGCCGCTCCGGATCGGCGCGAAACCGCGCCTTGTCGTCGTCGCTGTAGGGCGGGTTCGGGATCGGCAGGATCCACTGCGGCGTGCGCTGGAATAACGACAGCTGCTGCACCTGATCGATGATCGCCGGCACGATCTGGATGGCGGTCGAGCCGGTGCCGATGATGCCGACCCGCTGGCCGGACAGGTCGACGTCGTGGTCCCAGCGTGCGGTATGGAAACTCGCGCCGGCAAACGTTTCACGGCCGGCGATGTCCGGCCACACCGGGTGGTGCAGCACGCCGGTGGCCATGATCACGACATCGAAAGTTTCGCGCGCGCCGTTGCTGAACTCGAGCTGCCACTGGCGTCCGTCCCAGTCAGCGGCGGCGAGCTCCATGCCCAATGTGATGTATTTGGCCAGCGCGTACTTGTCCGCGACGCGCTCGAGGTAGGTCTGGATCTCGGGGCCGGGCGAAAACAAATGGCTCCAGTCAGGATTCAGTTCAAAGGAATAACAGTAGTGCTGCGACGGCACGTCGCAGGTCAGGCCGGGGTAGGTATTGTCGCGCCAGGTGCCACCGATACGGTCGCTCTTTTCGAAGATACGAAAGTCCTGGTAGCCGGCCTCGACAAGCTTGATCCCGGCCAGCAGGCCGGACATGCCGGCGCCGATCACGGCAATGCGCGGTGCGCTGTGTGGTGCGGAATTCAAAATCTGTCCTCGTCTGGCGTTATTGATTCGGATCAGCGGCGATCCGGATCAGGCGCTTGCCGAGATTCTCGCCGCGGTAAAGGCTGGCGATGGCGCCCGGCGCCTGTTCGATGCCGTCGGCGATTTCCTCGCGGTAGCGGATGCGTCCGTCGCGTACCCACGGGGTCAGCGCGGCGAGCGCCTCGGGATAACGCGCGGCATAGTCGAAAATAACGAAGCCCTGCATACGCGCACGCCGGGTCAGCATTACGCGTTCAACGCGCGGTCCGCTCGGCGGCGGATCCCAGCTCGCCACCGAGGCGGTCCCGCAGATCACGACCCGCGCACCGATGTTGAGGCGTTGCAACACCGCATCGCTGATGGCCCCCGATGTGTTGTCGAAATAGACATCGACCCCGTCGGGGCAGGCGGCCGCGAGGGCGTCGGCCACATCATCGTTTTTGTAGTCGATGGCCGCGCTGTAGCCGAACTCATCGACACACAGCTGCTGCTTGGTCGCGCCGCCGGTGATGCCGACGGTGCGGCAGCCGAGGATGTTCGCGATCTGGCCGACGCACGAGCCGACCGAGCCGGCCGCGGTCGAGACCACCACCGTTTCGCCACCGCACGGCTGGCCGACGTCGAGGAGGCCGAAATACGCCGCCAGGCCGTTGATGCCGAGCACCCCGAGCGCCGTCGACAGCGGCAGCTCGTGAGGGTCGACCTTGCGTTCGATAAGCGCCGCGTCAACCGCGGCGTAATCCTGCCAGCCGAACATGCCCTTGACGAAGTCTCCGACCGCATAGCCGTCGAGCTTCGAAGCCTCGATACGACCGACGGCCAGCGAGCGCATGACCGCGCCAATCGCTACCGGCTGTGAGTAATTGCCGACATCGGCGACCCAGCCGCGCATGGCCGGATCGACCGACAGGTAGATGTTGCGCACCAGAACCTCGCCGGCGGCGATTTCCGGGGGCGCCGATTCGACGATTTCGAAATGGTCGGCCTGCGGGATCCCGCGCGGGCGGGACTTCAGGACAACCTGACGATTGCGGTTGCCAGTCAATTCAGGGCTCCAGGTTGGGTTGAGCGAGCGCGCCAGTCTAGCGGACTGCGAATGCCGCTTGTCGGCGCGCAGGAGATATAGTACGGTATCATATAGTACAGTATATTACTATTTTCCCGGTCAGGCTTTCAGGTCCGGCCGGCACGTTCGGCACCCACGGGAGGTCCAGCCATGGAAATCGGAATCGCGCAGCTTATGCCGAGTTTCGGCTTTGCAGACACGGTCACTGACAATCAGATCTACCACGATGAAATCGAACTTGCCGCCCTCGCCGACGGCATGGACTACGACCATATCTGGGTCGTCGAACATCATTTCGAAGACTACTCGTTCTGTCCGGACAATTTCGTCTACCTCTCCCACCTCGCCGCCCGCACCAAGCGTATCAAGCTCGCGACCGGCGCCGTTATCGTGCCGTGGCACACCCAGCCGTTGCGCATCGCCGAGCGCGCGGCAATGCTCGATCAACTCACCGACGGGCGCTTCATCCTCGGCCTCGGCCGCGGCCTGGCCAAGCGCGAGTTCGATCAGCTCGGCATCTCCATGGACGAATCACGCGAACGTTACGACGAAGCCGCGCCGCTGATCATCGAGGCACTGGAAACCGGTGTGTGGCCGGAACACCACGGCAAATATTTTCAGACCCCGAGTGCGCCGCTGCGCCCGAGGCCTTATTCGAAATCGTGGCGGGACACGCGCTTCACCCAGGTCGCCATGAGCCCCGATTCCGGCGAACAGGCCGCTAAACTCGGCGCCCAGGTCATGGCTTTCAACTACAAGCCGATCGAAGTGATGCGGCAGGAATACGATGCCTACAAAGCTTCGTTTCGGCAGCACCACCAGCGCGAAGCGCGCCCCATGCTGATGACCGAGATGATGGTCTGCGACACCGACGCGGCCCGCGCCAAGGCGCATGCCGAGCGCTACGTCGCCAACTACGGGATCTCGGTGCTCGATCACTACGAAATGCTCGGCGACCAGTTCAAGGCCAGCAAAGGCTACGATACCTATGCCGAGGCCGCCACCGCGATGCGCGAGGTCGGCAAGGATGGTGTCATCAAGGGTTATGTCGACCAGCAGATCTGGGGCACTCCGGACCAGATCCTGCGCCGTTTCGAAGAGCGCTTCGAACTGATGGGTGACTACGGCATCCTGTGCGTATTCCGCTTCGGCGGCACGCCGTTCGACGTCGCCGAGCGTTCCATGAAACTGTTCAACGATGAATGTATTCCGGTCCTGCGCGGCTGGGCCAAGGAGCGCCGCTATCCCCCCCCCCCCCCCCCCCCCCATTGATCACTTCCCGGGTCCCTCTTTCTTCTCTTCCCCTCCCTCGACTGGCCTCGACCGGGTCTGCCCAGTTGGCGGTTGCGCTCCCCCCCCCCCCCCCCCCCCCCCCCCCCCCCCCCCCCCCCCCCCCCCCCCCCCCCCCCCCCCCCCCCCCCCCCCCCCCCCCCCCCCCCCCCCCCCCCCCCCCCCCCCCCCCCCCCCCCCCCCCCCCCCCCCCCCCCCCCCCCCCCCCCCCCCCCCCCCCCCCCCCCCCCCCCCCCCCCCCCCCCCCCCCCCCCCCCCCCCCCCCCCCCCCCCCCCCCCCCCCCGCTAAGAGCCGCTGGTCGCGGTGGCTCCTGGGATATAGGATGAAGCCGACGGGTGTCCGGGTCCCTTCGGCTCCCGGCCTCCCCGGCCCCCCCCCTACCGGTCGCCGGCGCCCGGCCGGGGCCGCGCCGCCCCCGCCCCCCCGCCGCGCCCCCCCGGCCCCCGGGCCCCCCCCAGCCCGCCGCCCCCCCCCCCCCCCCCCCGCCCCCCCCCCCCGGGCCCCGCCCCCCCCCCCCCCCCCCCCCCCCCCCCCCCCCCCCCCCCCCCGCCCCCCCCCCCCCGCCCCCCCCCCCCCCCCCCCCCCCCCCCCCCCCCCCCCCCCCCCCCCCCCCCCCCCCCCCCCCCCCCCCCCCCCCCCCGCAGCTTCCCGAATGCAACAACGCGCTCCGCGGCTGCCTGATCACGCAGGAACAAGAAAACTCGGGGACATTCAGCCAGTAGTCGGCAATGTCCCCGTACTCGCCGACGCTGACTACGCCGCTTCCGGTGCACAAGTAAAAAACTGCCTATGACGCCCGAGTGCGCCGGGGAAGCAATGAATTCAGGCTAAAGGGTAATCAGCTGGATCGCGTGTGGAACAACTTGGTGCGACGTGAACTCGAACCGTTGTAGGTATTGCTGAATTTATGAAGACTATCGAATACCAGAGCCGGAACCGACGCGTTCAAAGCGGCGCCAAAGATTCAAGTAGAGTCAGCGCCTGATCCTTAGCCCGAGTAGGACTGAGTGTTCCTGCGAAGGACAAGACGCGGTCGGATATCTCACGGTCGTTGAGCAGCTGCAGAACTTGATCCCTAAGTTCACCCACGGTCGTATCGTCTGCCGGCAGCCGTGCGCCGAACCGGTTCTTCACAACGCGACCCGCCACCGCTTCTTCCTCTTCCGTAAGCGGCAGACACAGCATGGGTGTCCCGGACAAAGTGCCGGCAACCACCGTGCCATAGCCAGCGTGGGTTACGAGCAGCGCGGCGTAAGGCAATACTTCATGGTGCGGAACGAATCGCCTCGACATGAACCCGGCCGGGATCTCGAGATCTTCTTCCCGCAGCCCCGCGCCAAGGGTCAGCAATACGCGTACGTTCAACGCTGACAACGCGTCCAGCACTCGCTGGATGACGGCTACCTGATGGCTGAGATACATAGTCGAAAAGCTGACGACCACCAAGGGCAGTTCGTCGTCGCGCCAGACCGGATCGGGGGTACCCCATTCGACCAGCGGACCGGCGTAGGCGAAATTCGCCGGCAACGTTATGTCCGAGGCATCGAATCGTTCCATTGTGAGCGCCAGATTCAGCGAAACCGAGTCAAGCTGCTGATTAAAAGCGGCCAGCGCGGGCAATCCAATCAGCGAGCGGATCCCGTTGAGCCTGCTGAGCTTTTCATCGAGATGGTATGGATTGCGGGCATCGCTCATTACCGTATGCCAGAGTGATACGGAAGGCTTACCTGATTTTTCGGCGCCGGCCAGAGCCGCATAGAGCAAGCTGTCGACGAGCACGACCGAGACGTCAAGGCGGTCGCAGCATGCGACCACATCGCGGGCGACGAATTCGCCGAACATGAAACGGTTCACCAGTGTGTCGGCCAGTTCCGCGACGTCCCTAGGCACCGTAATGTCGTAATCGACAAGTTGTGAATAGGGTACGAGCGTCGCTCCGGCGGCCTCCGCGCTTACCCGGAGTTTCTCGTTTCCCAGCACGGTAACCTCATGCCGGTTTGATGTCAGAGTTCGCGCCAGCGACATCTCACAAGGAATGTTTCCGCCAGCCTCGAACGTAACGAGCAGAAAGTGCATCGTCAAGCGACTCCATTCGTCGCGCTCAGGTATTGCGGCCAAGCCGACAAGCGGTGGGGAGGGAACAGCATTCAACCGCTCTCGTCCACACGATCAGAGCCCCAACCAGGCGCCTAATCGATTCTTCTTGCGGACGATACCGTCCTGATTGAAGTGATGAACGCAGAAATGGGCCCACGAGTCTTCGAACGACATGTCGAAGTCTCCGGTTACCGTCGTGGATCCGGTTCCCACTTCCGCGTAGGTAAATTCGAAACTGCCTTCACGGCGGGCGAGCGCAATATGGAATGGCTCGCCGCTGAATTCATCGGTCAATGGTCGCGCTACGCTGGTCATGAGGCCGGGTATCTCAACGCTCGCCGTCCTGGCTCCCAAGTCTGCCTGCAAACGAATTGGCAGATACCGTGGAGGGCGAATATCGGCGCACATTTGTCCGAATACCGAAAACGCGTTGCTGAACGGCTCGCAGCCGCTACCCGAAATGATCGTCACCAGTGCGGCACGTTGATCATCGTCCGCCCGATCGTCTATAACGATCTGCAACTTGCCGTTGCCTTCCTTGATCTCACCGGGCCACTTGTAGAGCGCTGCCCAATTCAAACCTTTGATTGACACATCGTTGAAATGCCCTTCAACAACATGCCCGGCATACGCGGACTCGCAGTAGCCGTGTGTACTTGGGAGGTTGAACTGGCACCCGCAGTTCACCGCGCAGTTGCAGTTGTCGTAGGTCTCGCTGCGAAATTCCCATCGGTCAGCCATAAAGGTTCCCTCCCGCTCCACTGTCGAATGGTCTTCACTCGTCGCGCGGCACCAATAGCAGCTCGCTACACCGGCTGGACGACGCGCGGCTCGCAGCTATTTATACACGCAGTCTGGTCTATACTGATCGACCAGAATCAGGGTAATCGATTCGACCAGTCATGGCCCCTTTCAATCGCGCACTGTCTCCGGACGGGCCGCCCGCTTACCTTCAAATCGCGGGCGCTGTTCGGGCCGCAATTGAGCAGGGACGCATCGTTCGCGGGGAACGGCTCCCCTCCTGCCGTCGCCTTGCCGAGGACTTCGGCGTGCATAGGCACACCGTAATGGCCTCGATGAATGAGCTGAAAGCCCAGGGGTGGATCGAGTCCCGCGAGCGAAGCGGGTACGTCGTATCCGGCGACCTGCCCGACAAGTACTTCACTTCACTGCCCTATTCGGCGGCGACGGATTCACGACGGATCCGCCTGCCCGTGGCACGCGAATGCGAGTTCGAGTCCGCGAGCGATCAGAACACCAATTACTCGATCGACCTTTCTACGGGCAGGCCGGATGTCAGATTATTTCCGATCGCCGAACTCAAATCGTGCATCGCCGATTCGCTGCGAACCACCGATCAATCCTGGATGGGATACGGCGATCCGTGCGGCACGACGAGGCTGCGGCAGGCACTCTCGGATCACCTGCGTAGTGCGCGCGGCATCATGGGTCGCGAAATATTTGTAACGAACGGCTCCGTAGAGGGGATCTACCTGCTGGCTCATCTTTTCCTGAAGCCCGGATCCACTGCGGGCATCGAGGGTATCGGTTTTCGCCCGGCGGTCGATGCAATTCGCTCAACCGGCGCTTCAATCCTGGCCGTGTCCGTCGGACCCGCAGGCCTCGATCCTGACGACCTTGAAAGGAAGTTATTCGACACGAAAATCCAGCTGCTTTATCTCACGCCGCTTCATCAGTACCCGACTACCGTAACGCTGGGAATCGAAAACAGAAAACGAATCTATGCGCTGGCGCGAAAGCATCAATTCGCGATTATCGAAGATGACTACGATCACGAATATCACTACGCGAGCCAACCGCTCGAACCGATGGCGGCTACCGACCCGTGCGGCTTGGTGATGTATGTCTCGTCGTTTTCCAAGATGTTGTTCCCGGCGATAAGGGTCGGATTCATGGCGTTGCCAGACTATGTATCACGAGGCCTTCAGGATCTGAGGCGCATGATTAACCGCCAGAACAACACCATCATTCAGGAAGCGGTGGGTCGCTGGATGGAAGAAGGCGGGTTGCAGCGGCACTTGAGGAAGACTCGCAGGATCTACGCTCGCAGGCGAGATGTGCTGTGTGAAGCGTTAGACCGTATCCGGGCGGACAATCAGCGTGTCGATTACTGTAAGCCGGGTGGCGGCATGACGATTTGGCTCAATGCCGATGCTGACTCCTTCAGTCTGGGTCAAGCCGCGAGTGCAAAAGGCGCAAGATTGACGCCTGACGCCCGCTCATATTGTGAACCGCACCTTGAACGTACGCATGTGCGGCTGGGATTCGCCACCCACAACGAGGACGAGCTTCGGACAGCAGCGACGCTGCTCGGTGGCCTGCTGAGGGACAACGTCAGACGATAGTCCGAACAATCTGTGCCAGATGCAGAAATTCATTTTCGACAATAACTCGGCGGTTGCGCCTCGTGACCCAGGTTCATGGAGCAGTGGGTTCTGTCGAAGCGCTTATAGCCACGCTAAACTGAAGTCTTGGAATTAACGTGGGCTTTTCAGTACCCGTGAATACCATTTCGGGCGAGCGACAGTCCCTGGCCATGCTGAGCGGCGACGTCGAAGGCTACAGCAGACTTATGGCAACCGACGAGGAGGCGACGATTCGCACGTTGACCTCTCACCGCGACGCGATCGGCGTCGCGATCGTCTCGAACCATGGCCGCCTGGTCGACTTCACTGGCGACAACTTTCTCGCCGAGTTCGGCGTCGCGACACATGCCCTTCGCTGCGCTATCGAGATCCAGGACGCCGTCGCCGCGGAGAACGCCGCTTTACCAAACGATCGGCACATGAAATTCCGTCTCGGGGCCCACATCGGCGAGGTGCGCATCGAGGGCGAGCGGATCTACGGTAACGCGGTCAACGTCGCCTCGCGCCTGGAAGGCCTGTCCGAGGCGGGCGGGATCTGCCTGTCGCAGGAGCTTGCGGATGCGGTCGCCGACCACATCGCGCTCGACTTGCGTGACCTCGGCGCACAGATATTCAAGAATATCCCTCACCCGGTGCGCGCTCTCGCGGTCGACGCGAGTGTACTCGAGGTCGAGAGATCGCGTGCGCGTAAGGAGATGGGCGTGGCGCCGGTCGGCGGGATCCCGAGCATCGCGGTGCTGCCATTCGCGAGCCTCTCCTCCGAGCGCGAGCAAGAGAGCCTGGCCGACGCCATGACGGTGGACATAATCACCGGCCTGTCCTGCGACCGCCGCTTCTCAGTCATTGCCTATAACTCAGTGCTGCACTTCAAGGGCGACAAAGTGCCTGACGTACGCGACTTGAGCAGGATGCTTGGTGCGCGTTACGTGGTCGAAGGTAGTGTGCGCCATATCGGGCCGCGGTTGCGCGTGTCGGCAGCCCTGATCGACGCGGCGACCCGCCGCGAGCTCTGGGGCGGGCGGGTCGATCGCGACATGGGTGAGGCGTTCGAGGCCTTCGACGATATGGTCGAGGGCTTGGTGACAGCACTCGCGTCACACCTGAAGATGGCCGAGGGTCAGCGCTATCGCCGCCGGCCACCCGAGCAGCTCGATGCCTGGGCGCTGGCGATACAAGCCTCGGAGATCTTTTTCCTCAATCCGACCAAGACGCTCGATGAATCATTCGTCCTGGCGCGGCGTGCACTCGAAAGCGATCCGGAGTACCCGTATGCATGGGCGGTGCTTGGATTCCTGACCGCGTTCAAGTTCCCGCTCGGGCTGAGCGAGGATCACCAGGCGGACGTAGACGAGTCGCTGCGGCTGACCGATCGCGCGCTGGCTATGGACGCACGAGACCCATGGATCCTGGTTGCCCGCGCGGTGGCGCTGCAGTACGGGGGTCGCCCGGCAGAATCGATGCAGTACCTCCAGCGCAGCCTGAGAATGAACCCGAGTGACGTACTCGCGCACTGTTACTACGGTCGCGGGCTGATGTTCTCGGGTAAGCCTGCGACTGCGATCGCCCACTTTGAGCGTTTCAATCGACTCAACCCGAATGATCCTGGCGCGCACATGGCCGCGATGTATCACTCGCTCGCGTTTATGTTTCTGGAGCGGTGGGCCGAAGCGGAACCGGTCGCACGCGAGTCGCTGGCCGCCTCCGGCGGACGCAACCCATGGGCGTGGGTGATTTTGGCCGTCGCGTTGGGCGGGCAGGATCGCGTCGATGATGCCTCCAATGCGCTGTGCGAACTGGGTCGGGTCGCGCCGCACTGGGACCTGGCTTTCGTAAAGGGGTTTCTTGATGACTGCCAGGAAAACAAGGCGTTGCTGCTGCCGACAGCCTCTATCCTGAACCGAATTTGGCCCGCCGCCCAATCGCCCGCAGACTGAGCACACAAAAACCGGGACATTGCTGATTGCTGGTAGTCCAGGATGTCCCCGTCTTGCTAGAAAATCAGGAATGTACCCGTTGCGTCCGGACGCGCAGCCCAAGGCCGGCAGCGAACAGGGCGAACAGCGGCAGGACGGCCGGCACGGGCACGGCATTCACGCTGACACGGAGGTTATCCATCGCCCAGGATTCGTCCGCGAGGTCCTGGATCCCGACCCCCTCGATAACGAACGTGAACACGGCGCTCGCCGCGGCATGAGGGATGCCTTGAAATGCCGGCTCAAGAGACATGTCGTAGGCACTATCGGTGTAAAAGCCGCCGACGCTGAAGCCGAGGTTGACGTGGCGCGCGAGTTCTCCGCCCGGCGGCGGTACGTAACTCTGGATCTGGCTCGGGAGTGCGTTCGCGAACGACTCGCGGAATATCGATACCCCGTCGAGTTTGACGTTAAGGAAATCCCCTTGCGGGAACGTACCCGTGCCGTCCAGCGAGTCGATCGCCGCAAACAGAAAGCCCAGATCGAGCGAAGTGTGCGCCGGCAGTCCCGTCAGCGTAAGCGTCACGACGTTGCCGGTCGAACTGCGCAGAAACGACCCGCCGAACTGGTTGCCGACGACGCCAAGCCCGGCGAAGCCCTCTACGCCGGTGAGAGAAGCGGTACCGGGCGCCATTGCCGCCGGCACGGTCGCGTCGAAATCGGTGGAGAAAACCACGGTCCCGGCCTCGGCAGCACTCAGGCAGCCGAGCAGCAAAACTGCGGTAACGAAATTTTTCATTGCGCGCCTCATCGGCGGAGTATGCGCAGCGGTCAAAACCATCGACAATCGTGCTCGACAGCCGCCGCTCGCAGCCGCCATCCAATGGCGCGCTATTCCGCGCCCTTTCCTGATTTTTCGCAAGCACCGACAGCGGTAATGGCCGGCATTATCGCTAGAGGAAAACGGGGACATTGCGGGTTTCTGCGGCAGAGAAACCAGCAATGTCCCCGTTTTTGCCCGCTCAGTCTTCGGCGCTGCCGTTGAGGGTCGCGAGCAGGTTTGATTTCATGCGTTTGAGGGTTTTTGCCGTGATCGCGATATCGCGCTCGCTGATCCCGGCGAGCACGCTTTCGTTGGCGTCGGCGCCGAGTTCGCGCAGGCGTTCCAGGGTGTTGCGCCCACGTGTTGTGAGCAGCACGCGTTTGGCGCGCCGATCCTCGCTATCGGCGCGTCGTTCGACCATCCCCGCTGCTTCCAGCTTGTCGATGGTCGAACCGAGGGCGACCTTGCCGAGGTCGAGCCGCTCGGCAAGTGCAGACTGGGTCAAGCCGTCGTTGTCCCACAGGTAGGACAGGACCCAGGCCTGAGAGCGCGTCACGCCGGCCGGTTGAAACGCCTTGTCGTAGACCAGTTTGCGCAGCCGCGAGGCGTCGTGGATGTAGAAACCCAGCCGGATCGCCCAGTCGTCGTCGCGCTGCCCGGTCGGATCGACGGTTTTGCCGTTATTTTTTGCCATCACGCCCTGCTCCATCGCGGCCACGACGCCGCACACAGGCGCGCGGTCGACCCGGCATTGTAGCCGCCCGCGGCCCTGACCGGGTCTGCCAACGCGCCATTGACAGCGGCAGTCGAGAAAATTCGGGGCCGGCGGTCCATACTGAATCGATGGGGCGCCGATCAAACCAGGGGAATTCTATGGCTCACTACGACACCGTCATTCTGAACGGCACCGTCATCGACGGTACCGGCCTGCCGCGTTTTCGCGGCGATATCGGCATCCGCGATGGACGCATCGCCAGGATCGGCCGTATCGACCCCGGCGCAGGGCAGCAGGTCATCGACGCCGAAGGGCTTATCGTCGCGCCCGGCTTTGTCGATCTGCACACCCACTACGATGCCCAGGTGCACTGGGATCCGTACTGCACGATCTCCGGCTGGCACGGCGTAACCTCGGTCGCGATCGGCAATTGTGGTTTCGGTTTCGCCCCGGCGCGGCCCGAAGTGCGGGAACGCCTGTTGCAGATGATGACGCGCACCGAGCAGATCCCTTACGAGTCCATGGTCGAAGGCATGGGTCTGGACTGGGAATGGGAATCGCTGCCGGAATGGATGGACCACCTCGACCGCGTGCCGAAAGGTGTCAACCTGCTGAGCTACGTACCGCTCAATCCGCTGCTGGTCCACGTCATGGGTCTGGACGCCGCCAAATCCGGCGCCATGCCGAGCGCAACCCAGCTCAACGAAATGAAACGCCTTATCCATGAAGCGATGGACGCCGGCATGATGGGCTGGAGCTGCCAGCGTTTCGGCCAGTACTCCATGCAGGCTGACTACGACGGCACGCCGATGCCGACCGATCTCATGCCCGATGAAACCCTGCTCGCATTCGCCGACGTGCTGGACGAGCGCGGCGAAGGCTTTATCGAATTTCTGAATGCCACCGGTGGCGAGCCGCTCAAATCGGACGACCCGAAAGACAATCTGTTTGTCGAGGAAATCGCACGCCGTTCCGGCCGCCCGGTGCTGTACAACGCGCTCATTGCCATGGATCTGCCGGGCTTTGAAACTGCGCACCACGGCGCACTCAAGTGGCTGGACAGTTGCTTCGAGCGTGGCCTGCAGGTGTACGGCCAAGCTGTGACGGTACGCGCCGCTTACCAGTTCACCCTGGAACACTGGAACCTTTACGACTCCAGCCCGGCCTGGAATGAACTGACCCAGGGCACGATTGCCGAACGCATCGACAAGATGAGCACGGCGGATATGCGCAAACGCCTGATCGCCGACGAAGACGTGCTCGTCACCACCGGGGTAGGTGGCCCGATCGAGGGATTGATCGTGCAGGAGACCCCCGGCCATCCGGAACTCGAACGCTACATCGGGCGTACGCTCGGTGACATCGCCAAAGCGGAAAACAAACACCACATCGAGGCCATGCTCGATATCGGCATCGCCGGCGATCTCAAGGTCCTGTTCCGCACCAACGAGTTGTCCAGCACCGATCCGAAAAAGGTCGGCGAACTGGTGCGCAACCAGCACGTCCTGCCGGGTATTTCTGACGGCGGCGCGCATACCAAGTTTTTTACCGGCGGTTCGTTCACCACCGACATGATCACCTGGCTGGTGCGCGAAACCGGTGAGCTGACGCTGGAACAGGCGCACTACCGGCTCAGCTACCTGCCGGCCCAGGCCGCGGGCTTTCTCGACCGCGGTTTCCTGCGCGAAGGCGCGCCGGCCGATATCGTTATCTACGACTTCGACAAGCTCAGACGCGTACCCGAGGTCGACTACGAAGTGGCGCACGACTTCCCGGCCAACGAGTGGCGCCGCATCCAGCGTGCCGAAGGTTATCGCTGGATCCTGGTTAATGGGGTGGTGACGTTTATCGACGGGCAGTGCACGAACGCGACCCCCGGGCACCTGCTGCGGCTCAATCGCTGGGGCGAAGCGCCCGATAAACGGCTCGCCAGCGCCGGCTGAGACCGCGACTACGCGGGTAGTTGCCAGTGGCGTGCGCGGGCCGCGCGTCTGGCGGCCTCGAGCGCAAGCGAGCCATGGATGGCTCAGCGCCGCGCGAGGGCAGTGAGACCGTGCATGGATGCACGGCCGAACGCTAGCCGGACGCGCGGCCCGCACGCCACAAATCGTGTACCAGGTTTTCGCACGCCTGTTTAGTCAAAACTGTCGAGCGCGTCGAGGTCGTCGATCGCCACGCAGGTGCGGCGGATAAATTCCAGCGAGGTCGCCGGCGGCTGCATTTTGGGCGCGTCCGGCGGCTGGCCCAGGGTGCCGGACCACCACGCGAGTGCGGCGAATAGCTGCTGGCGGTAACGCTTGAAGGTCACCTCGAAATCGAGCTTCGGACCGCCGTTGGCGGCAAATTGCTCGATGTAATGTTTAAGCAGATCGCGCTCCCACTCGCGGCGCTTCTCCGGCACCACCGCGGTTGAGATGGCGTAGGCCAGGTCGCGACTGCCGTTGCCCTGGGCTGAATTCTGCCAGTCGTTGATACCCATTTCGCCGTCCGGTCGAATAAACCAGTTCTTCAGGTGCACGTCGTTGTGGGTCATGCCGCGCGGCATAATTTCGTGCTGGTCGGCGGCCTTCAGCGTGGCCGGCCAGACCTCGGCTTCGCGCGCAAACAGGCGCGGCGGAATCACCGACTCGGCCTGGGTAAAACCGTGGATGCAGGAGTCTTCAAAACCGGCGTCGAATGCCGTGATGCGGAAAAACGTTTCCCATTTCGAAAACATGCTGAGTTCGGTTTCGAGCAACGGGCTTTCGTAATACTTGCTGTGCAGGATCGCGAGCAGGCGCATCTGGCTGCGGCAGTGCTCAAAAGTGAGTTCGGTGTCCATGGTGCAGAAGTCGACCTGGTCGGCGATGTCTTCCAGTACCACGATCGAATTCAGGGTGTCCGGATCGTAGCGCGCGAACAGCGGCGGCGGCGCAATCACGCCGAGTTTCGGGTACAGCACATTGTAGAAATTGACCTCGGCCTGCACGCCTTCGTTCATGCCGAGCATGTAGCGGCTTTCGAGGCTCTGGGTCCCTTTACAAAACAGTTTGCTGACCAGCCCGGCCTGCTTACCGGCGTCATTCCAGACCAGCGCGATGCGGCGCCGGTTGGAGGTGCCGTCATCGACGGGGCCGAGGGTATGCGACAGCACTTTCGCGCCGGCGACTTTGCCACCGACCACATCAGTCAGCCATTCCGGGGTAATCGACTCGTAAGTCGGCGGCATATCGGCCGCCGTTCTGGGCACGATCGGGTTCGACTGCTCGGCATCGAAACGCCATTTGATTTCTTCGAACGTAATGGTCATTTCAGATTTCCCTGCGCGCTGATGTGATGATCGCTGGCACGGCTATTTCGATAACACGAAGCCGTCGTAACCGCTGTTTGCGACCTCGGCAATCTTGTCGCGAAAAGCCGGCGCGCCGCCGGCGTAAAACAGGAAGGTGCGCTTTTTGCCCTTGATATTGGTGCCCATGAACCACGAGTCGGTCTTGGTGAACAACATCCCCTCGGTGAGGCTGTTGGCGTGTTCGGTCCAGGCCGCTTCGGCCTGCGCGTCGGCCTCGATGCGGTTGTAACCGTTCTCGCGCATCGAGCCGATGCATTCGGCGACCCACTCCGCGACCACTTCCGCACAGCGCGTAAAATTGCAGAACACCGCACCGTTGACGATAAACAGATTGGGAAAACCCGCGGTCTGCAGGGTCAGGTAGGTGCTCGGGCCGTCTTGTGCCCACTTGTCCTTGATCGACACCCCGTTCTCCCCACGGATATCCATGCGCGTGACTTCGCCGGTAATGGCATCGAAACCGGTGGCGTAAATAATCACATCGAGTTCGTATTCGGCCGTGTCCGTCTTCAGCCCGGTCGGCGTGATCTGACGGATGGGATCGTTCTTGACGTCGACCAGCAGCACGTTCGGCTGGTTGAAAGTTTCGTAGTAATTGGTTTCGAGCGGAATGCGTTTCGAACCAAACGGGTGATCCTTAGGACACAGCAACTCGGCGACCTCGGGGTCGTTGACACGTGCGCGAATTTTCGAGCGCACAAACTCGGCATAGTCCTCGTTGGCGGCCTCGTCGGTCATGATGTCGTGAAAACAGCCGAACCATTTCGTAAAACCCGGCTGCGCCCAGATTTTTTCGTAGAACTCGTAGCGTTCTTTCTGCGGTACGTCAAAAGTCCGGCGCGGGTCGAAATCCTGCATGAAACTCGCAAACGTCGCCCGGCAGCGCGCGAAGATCTCGTCGTACTCGGCCTTGATCCTGCTGTTCTTCGTCGGTGATTTTCGAATTGCGCAGCGGGCAACAATAATTCGCGGTGCGTTGAAAAACCGTCAGGTGACCGACCTCTTTGGCGATCATCGGGATCAGCTGCACCGCGGTGGCGCCGGATCCGATCACCCCGACGCGCTTGCCTTTCAGATCGACCGGCTCGTGCGGCCAGCGCGAGGTGTGGAACGATTCACCTTTGAAATCGGCGATACCCGGAATATCCGGCATGTGTGTCGCCGACAGGATCCCGACCGCCGAGATCAGGAACTGGGTGCGCGCCCGCCGGCCGTCCTCGGTTTCGACATTCCAGCGGTTGGTCGCGCTGTCGAAGACGGCCGACTTGATGCGGGCGTTGAAGTGGATATTCCGTTTGAGATCGAACTTGTCGGCGACGAAATTGAGGTAGCGCTCATTCTCGGGCTGCGCCGAGTAGTGCTCGGTCCAGTCCCATTCCTGCAGCAGCTCCTTGGAAAAACTGTAGATATACGAGTACGACTCGGAGTCGAAACGCGCGCCCGGATAACGATTCCAGTACCAGGTGCCGCCGACCCCGCCGCCGGCCTCGTAAATGCGCGCCTGGAGGCCGAGTTCGCGCAAGCGGTGCAGTTGATACAGCCCGCTGACCCCGGCGCCGATGACCAGCGCGTCGAGTTCCTCGACCGCGCCTGGCGCTGGCCCTGGTGTTGATCGCATTGCTTGTGCCATGTGTCTACTTCCCCTGGATTCGCATCTGGCTCAGCTGCGTGACGCGGACGGCGCGTCCCAGCGCAGCTTGAGTTCGGTCATGGTTCGAAGCTGGCCGCTTTCATATCTGGGCTCGCAACCCGGGACCAGCTCGAAGGTCGGGATCCGTTTCAGGAATTCCTCGATCGCGACCCGGATCTCGAGGCGCGCGAGATGTTCGCCGATGCAACGGTGCGGGCCGACCCCGAAGGCGGTGTGCACGACTTCCTTGCGCGTGACGTCGAACTCGCGCGGCCGCGTGCACACCGCGGGGTCGCGCGACGCCGCGGCATAGTTGAGGGCAACACGCTGCCCGGCCTTGAGCTGCACGCCGCCGACCTCGACGTCGTCGCGGACACTGCGTCCGACCATCACCACGGGTGCATACAGGCGCACCGTTTCTTCGACCGCGGTGCGCATCGCCGCATCGTCGGCCATGACTGCCTGGCGCACGCTCGCGCTTTTGGCCATTTCGTAAATCGCGCCGGACATGGCGTGGGTGGTGGTGGCGAGGCCGCCAAACACGACGTCGAGCGCAACGTGGACCTTGTCTTCCCAGCTACACGCTCGCTCGTCGCACTCGACCCCGGCGAGGATGACATCGACTAGATCGTTTTTCGGCGGCTGCGTGCTGCGCTCGGTGAGAAACTGCTGGAGGTAGGCATAAACCCGGCCAAACGCCGGCGCGCGCTCGTCGAGCGGTCCGAACGAATAAACATCGATGTCCTTGAACAGGGTCGGCAGGTCATCGACCGGCACCGGCAGGATGTGTTTGAACAGGATCAGCCCCGGCAGCTGGGCGGCGAAATCGGCGACGTATTCACACTGCCCGCGCGGCGCGAACCGCTCGACCAGTTCGCCGGCATACGCGCGGGCGTGGTGTTCCAGCGCGACCACCGCCTCGGCGGTCAGGAACGGGTTCAGGGCGCGCCGCCAGACGGTGTGGTAGGGCGGATCGGAATCCTCCGGCAGGATGTGAATATTGCCTTCGGGCGGATCCATCATCCAGCCGTCAGCGCTGCTGAAGGTTTTCCAGTCCTGCGCGCAGCGGCGCACATCGCGGTAGTTGTTGAAAACGTGGAAACCGGGGCCAACCTGGCTGTGCGCAACCGGGCACTGGCTGACCAGGTGTTCGAGCACGTCTTCGAACTGCTCGGCATAAACCGGGTCATCGATATCGAAGGCTTCATGCTGACGCTCGAAAACATCGCGGTTACTCATGACGGCGGCTCCTCTCGATTCGGTGTCAGGTGTTCGCGACGGCCGGCTGCCGCGCCTCGTCCATCAGGCGCGCGATGGTGCGGTGATAATTCTGTACGGCCGGTTCGTTGCGTCCGAAAATAAATTCGCGGTTGGCGCCGCAGGCGAGGCCGTCCTGAATGGTGCGACCGACCACGTAATCCTCGTCGCGCACCGCCTGCAGGACCATCGACGAAAACAGTTCCGAGGCGGCCCTGGCGGCGTCGGTGTGCGGTGGTTCGGCGACCAGCACGACCTGGCGGGTGGTTGTCGAGCGCGGCGTCGGCCCCGGGTAAACCTGGCTGACCAGGCAGTGATCGCCGAGGATCCCCGAGATCGACAGGTTCGGAAAACAGTTGTGGATGAGGCGGATGTGTTTATCCACCTCCCATGCGCTGTCCGGTACGTCAACAAGTTCGCCGAGTGACTTGCGCCCGAAGGTCAGGCGCTGGTGCGGACCGTAGGTGTCGAGTACCAGCAGGTTGCCGACGGTCAGCTTGCCGACCGTTTTGCCGTGCAACGAATTATGGTGGTAGGCCTCGAGATAGCCATCGAGCGCGACTTTCCAGCCCGGCCCGTCGAGTTCGCGGGTTTCATAGATGCTCCAGCTATCGAGTTTGAGCGTTGCGAGTTCGGCAGCGAAATCACCCAGCCAGGTGTCGATGTCAAAACGCTCGCCGGGGGTGAGCATGACGAACACCAGGCCGGCGCGTTCGACGCAGTACAGCTCGGTCAGTCCGAGCTTGTCGTGGTCAACGTCGCCAAAGGTCTCCGCGGCATAACGACTCACGAGTCTGCCATCCGTACCATAAGCCCAGGCGTGATACGGACAGGTAAACACGCGCGCGTTGCCAGTGCCGGGGTTACACACCCGCGCACCGCGGTGGCGGCAGGCATTCAGAAACGCGCGCGCGCGGCCGTCCTTGCCGCGCACCAGCAGGACCGGCACGTCGAGCACCTGCGCGGCGCGGTAGTCGCCCGGCTGCGGTATTTCGATCGACAGCGCCAGCGCCTGCGGATAATGTTTGAAAATCCGCTCCACTTCGCGCGCGTAGCGCTGCGGGTCGAGGTAGGCATCGACCGGCATCGCCATCGTCGCGTCCGCCTGGTCGGTGGTCCCGTTGCGGAAATGTTCCAGCGCGCGGCGGGTCAGTTCGCGCATTTGTTCGGTTCTGTTCATGTCCGGATCCGTCTCGATCGACGCGCTCGCACTCAGTTGCCCGGCGCGACGTACTTGTTGTGAAAATCCTGCCACGGCCCGAGGGTCTCGGGGTAGTCGGCGGGCATGCGTTTGCCGGCGATGGTCAGCCGATTGCGATCGTTCAGCGCACCGGCAAACTCGGTGACCGGCACGTAATACAGAAAACTGATGATGCGTTTCCTGAAGCGCCATACCCCGGCGTCGCGCTGGTAGTCGTCGTGGTAGCGCATGGCCGCGAGGCTCACGACCTGGCCCGGGCAGGTTTCGGCGTGGCTCAGCACCAGCCCGCTCGCGCGGTCGGGATCGGCGGCGTCGAAGCTCACGCTGTGATCGTGGGTCCAATGAAAGGCCGGCCCGCGGATTTTGAACAGCTCGATGAACATCGCCTCGATGGCGGCGCGCCCGTTCGCCACCATCGCGCCGCTGGGCGAATCGAAACAACCATCCTCGGTAAACAGATTGACCAGCCGCGGCATGTCGTGCTCGTCGCAGGCGATGGCGTAGGCGGTCACCAGGTCGGCAATGGCGTGACGCGATTCGAGCTGATCGATGCGGGCCTTGAGTTGGTCGAGTTCTGACATGGTGGTGTACTCGGGTTGTTATTGTCTAAATGCTTGCCGCGCGCAGCAGGCGCCGCGCGTTATCGGCATACGGCGCCGCGTCCGCGCGCAGGTCGCCCGGCTGCTGATCCCAGCCGGCGAAATTGGTACCGAACACCAGGTGCGCGGGATTGACGTGCTGCTGGAGCAGGTCCAGTGAATCCTCGGCGTGAACGTGGATGTCGAACCACAGGCGCTGCAGCAGCGCCTCGAACGCGCCGTCCTGGCGCAGCGCCTCGCTCGCCCACGGCCGCTTCCTGGCCGCACTCGCCATGCGTCCGAACAGGTAACCGGTCGCGCCGCCACCGTGACTGATGCAGACATCGAGATCGGGGTGGCGCTCAAGCACCCCGCCGTAAATCAGGGTAGCGACCGCGATGGTTTCCTGGGCCGCGAAGCCGATGATGATATCGAGGTCGAACTGCCTGAGATTGGTATCGCCGACAGGACCGTCGATGCCGGCCGGCGCCGGGTGGATAAACAGCGGCACATCGAGTTCGACCAGCGTGGCGTAGAACAGATCGAGCGCTGCATCGTTAAGCCGACGCCCGAAATCGGTGCCGATATAGGGTCCGAGCATGCCGAGTTCGGTGACCGCCCGGCGGGTCTCGGCGATGGCGGCGTCGATGTCCTGCATCGGCACCGCGGCAAATGCCGCGAGACGGCCGGGATGGGGTGCGATCGCGGCAGCCAACGCATCGTTGTGCACACGACAGAAATCTGCCGCCGTGTTCGCGTCGATGAAATGAAAATAGGTCAGCGGGTTGGGCGACAGGACCTGGAAATCGATGCCGGCGCGGTCCATCGCGGCGAGGCGCAGATCGATATCCATGAACGGGCTGCCGCGGTAGCGCACGCCGTGCAGTTCGTAACTACCGACGCGAAACCGCGGGCGCTCCTCGTAGCCCAGCTCGGGTCCGTACTCACCGGCCGCGCCGAGGGTCTGTTCAAGTACGGCGTGCGCATGCACGTCGATCGAGCGCGCGCGGGCCAGGCTCATCCGGCTGAACGGCCGTGGTGGGGCGCGCCGTCGCGGCGGATCTCGTCGACCACCGAGCGTGTCAGGGTACGCGACCCGTAGTTCGACGGCCGCCAGCCGGGCGGATCGCGGCGGCTCGGCGCTGGCGGCAGGTCGAGGGCCACACCGTCGAGGATCACATGGCGGATCCGTTCGCGCTCACCGAGCAGGGTGACGTCCTTGGCCACGTCACCATCGACGACGATAATGTCGGCCAGTCGTCCCGGCGCAATCGCGCCGGTCTCGCCGGCAAGGCCGAGAGCCACGGCGTTTGCGCTGGTCGCGGCCTTGATCGCTTCGAGCGGCGTAAAGCCGAGGTCGCGGACAAATATTTCCACTTCGCGGTAGTGCCAGTCGCCGTAAGGAGTCAGCGAAAACCCGCTTTCGCTGCCGCACAGCATCGGCACCCCGGCGTCGTAAGCGCGTTTCAGCATCACCGCGCTTTCGCTGATCTCTTTCTGAAACAGGGCGCGAATTTCTTCCGAAGCGCCGATCGCGGCGCCGTAATCGGCGAGATTGGCCTGGAACGTGAACGTCGGCACGATCGGCACGGCGTGTTCGACGACCGCCGCCAGCGCTGCCTCGTCCATGTAGGTGGCATGCAGGATCATGTCGAACCCGGCGCGCGCCGCATCGCGAGTGCTCGACGCGCCGCGGCAATGGCCGACGACCGGGGTGCCAAGCTCGTGCGCCGTATCGCACACGAGGCGCAACTCGTCGAAACTCCACACCTGCACCTCGCCCTTGATCCGCTGGCGCGGGGTAAGCCCGGTGACGTGGACCTTGATCCAGTCGACCCCGATCTTGATCTGGCGACGCACCTCCTGAACGATTTCGTCGCGGCTGTTGACGACCTTGCCGTAGCCGCGCCGGCCTTGATCGGGGATCAGGCGACCGGCGGTGCCGCCGACCGACGTCAGCAGCGCGTTGCCGCCGGTCGACATACGCGGACCGCGCACGATGCCGGCTTCGATCGCGTCGCGCAGATCGACGCCGATTTCGTACAGCGAATCGGCGTCGAGAAAGCCGGTCACCCCGGCGTTGAGCAATTTCTGTACCTGGGTCGCGGCGATGATCGCGGCGAGTCCTTCGCGACGATGAAAAAACAGTTCGTCGTTCGAGTTCGGTTCGTCGAAGCTGATATGGCAGTGTGCGTCGATCAGTCCCGGCATGACGGTCAGGCCGCTGGCATCGATACGCTGCAGTCCGGCGTCGGGCACGGTCTCGGCAGGACCGACCGCGCTGATCCGGTTGCCCGCGACCAGCACGTCGGCGCGCAGCGGCGGGTTACCGAGGCCATCGATGACGGTGCCGCCGGTGATGAGCATCGTTGGTGACTTGGCTTGTGACATCAGGATTACATGCTCGGGCTATTTGCGGCTGAAACTACCCGCTTGACTCTCAATACGCTACCGGCAGCGTCCTGGCCCCGCGCACCCACAATGACGGCAGCCATTCGGTGGTGGGGTGGATGCGCTTTATGTCGGGCATGCGCTCGAGCACCGCCTGCAGCGCGATCGCGCCCATGCGCCGGCCCAGCGACGCCCCCGGGCAGTAATGCGGACCGTGGGCGAAAGACAAATGACCGTGCGGGTCGCGCTCGAGATCAAACCGGTCGGGTTCGCTGAAACGACGTTCGTCGCGATTGCCGGAACTGATATACGACAGCACGTAGGCGCCGCCCGGAATGACCGTGTCGTGGAGTTCGATGTCGCGGGTCGCGGTCTGGAAAACCAGGTTCACCGGCGACCAGTAGCGCAGCGTCTCGTCGACCAGCTTGCCGGCCAGCGCGTGATCGGCGAGCACCGCGGCGTGCACCTGTGGATTGTCGAACATCGCGATCAGCGAACTGCTGATGAGATGGGACGGCGTTTCCGAACCGCCGAAGTGGGTCAGGATGGTGGTGCTCAGAACCTGGATGGCGCTCTGCACGTCGCCGTCGACCTCGGCGGTGATCAGGGTCGAAATAAAATCGTCGCGCGGCGCGACACGGCGCTCGGCGATGGTGCGCTCGAGGTAGGTGCGCAGTTCGGCGACGCTGGCGCGGATGCGGCGCACATCGTCGGCACTGAGACTGGCGCGATTGGCGGCGTTGAGCAGATCGGCGGTCCAGACCTTGAAGTTTTCGCGCTGACTCGGATCGACGCCGATCAACTCCGCGGTCACGCTGACCGGTACATAGGCGGCAAAGTCGGCAACAAAATCGAAACTGCGCCCGCGGGCCATGATTTCGTCGAGCAGCTTGTTGACGATCGCGGTGACCTTCGGTTCCATGCGGCGCGTCACGGACGGCGTGAAAGCCTGTGCGGCGAGCTTGCGCAGCGGGGTGTGTGCGGGCGGGTCCATCGCGATCAGCGACGGCGTCTCCGGCACCGGGTCGAGATCGCCGAACGCCTGGGTGATGAAATCCCGGGCCGAATAATCTTCGGGATGCAGAAAGGTGTTTTTACAGTCGTCGTAGCGGAACAGGCCCCAGGCATTGAGGGCCTTGATATGAAATACCGGCGCCTCGTCACGCAGGCGGCGATACCACGCGTACGGGTCCTGCTGTACTTCCGGCAGGGTCGGGTCGAACTGCACGTCGCTCATGATGCGGTACTCCGTCGGCGCGCGGGCGGCGCGGACTTACGCGATGCCGTTATAGTAATCTAGCGTATCATTAGTTACCACATCATAGGCCCGGCAGGTTCGCGGCTTCGACAATCCGGGTCCAGCGCTCGCACAGGTGCTGAAAACGCGCCTGATCGGGCTCGACCAGGGCGCGAATGGCGAGACCGCGCACCACACTCATGCCGAGCGCCAGGACGTCTTCGGCATCGCCGAGGGTAAATCCGCGTTCGAGGAGCTTTTCCAGCCACAGGCGTTCGACCTGCTGGCGGTGGGCGAGTGTACTGGCGACCAGGGCGTCGCGCAGCGCGGCATCGTTGCCGCCGGCCATGAGAATGTCGAGGGCAACGCGGAAATAGTCGGAAAAGAAAAACGCCTGACTGTCGGCCATGATTGCACGCAGCACGTCGCCGCCGGGCGCAAATTCGGCGATGCGGGCCAGCGAACCGGCGGTAGCCTCGGCCCAGGCGTAGTCGATGGCGGCCTCGGCGAGGCTGTTTTTGGTCGGGAAGTGGTGCAACTGGGCGCCCTGCGATACGCCCGCCGCGCGGGCCACGGCGGCGGTGCGGAAATTGACGTAGCCGGCGTCACGGATCACCTCAAAGGCAGCGCGCGCGAGACGCTCTCGCATGCGCGCGGAGCGTTCACTCTGCGACCTGCGAGGCCGGGTGGCGGTAGTCACGCGGATCCCTCCCCGATTGCGCTGCCTGCTGTCAGAAAAACAGTCTGCCCGGTCGGTGTTTTAGCGCAACGCGATATTTTCTTTATGTTCACCCTGTTTACACTAAGGCAATAACGCGTTAAATTCAACTTACAAACCAACTGAACGGTTTTTAATATGGTAACTGTACCGGCCGATACGGCGCCCCCGGGCTACCTCGAAGACGACCGTTCCCGTGGCGTGTTTCGCGTCGCGCGACGCGCGTTTACCGATCCCGCCATCCTCGCCCGCGAACGCGAGGTGATATTCAATACCTCGTGGTTGTACGTCGCCCACGAATCGGAACTGCCCGCGCCCGGCGATTTCCTGAGCCGGCGGGTCGGTGGTCGGGAACTGCTGCTCGCGCGCGGCAAGGACGGCACCCTGCGCTGCTTCTACAACACCTGCCCGCACCGCGGCGCGATGGTCTGTCGAGAGCGGCAGGGCAACGGCGCGATGTTCCGCTGCTTTTACCATTCCTGGGCCTTCAACCTCGAAGGCAAACTCGTCAACCGCCCGGGCGACGAGGCCTACTCCGCCGACACCCGCGCCGCCGGCCTGCACAACCTGGTCAGCGTCGCCCGGCTCGAGGTTTATCGCGGGCTGTGTTTTGTGCACTTCCAGGCCGACGGCGAAAACCTCATCGACTACCTTGGCGAGGCGCGCGAGTACCTCGACCTGGTATTCGACCAGAGCGAGGTCGGTATGGAGATCGTCGGCGGTACCCAGGAATACGGTTTTGCCGCCAACTGGAAACTCCTGTGCGAAAACAGTTTCGACGGCTACCACGGCCTGCCGACCCACGCCAGCTACTTCGACTACGTCAAGTCCAAACCGGGTTCACTGGTCGAGGTCGCGATCAAAGGCGACGCCTTCGATCTCGGCCACGGCCACGCGGTGGTGCAGTACACCGCGCCCTGGGGCCGGCCGATCGCGCAGGCGGTACCGGCCTGGGGCGAGGACGCCGCGCGCGAAGTCGACGCGGCCCGCGCGCGACTGGTTGAGCGCTTCGGCGTCGAACGCGCCGAGCGCATGGCGACCACCAACCGCAATCTGCTGATCTTTCCGAATCTCGTTATCAACGACATCATGGCGATCACCATCCGCACGTTTTATCCCGAAGCCCCCGATCGCCAGACTGTCAACGCCTGGTCGCTGGCGCCGGTGGAAGAATCCGCGCGCATGCGCGAACTGCGCCTGTATAACTTCCTCGAGTTTCTCGGTCCCGGCGGCTTTGCCACACCCGATGACTGCGAGGCGCTGGCGTTGTGTCAGCGCGGCTACGCCAATCTCGACGGCGCCGGCTGGAACGACATGTCCAAGGGTTATCTGAGTGACCATCCACAGGTCGACGACGAAGCGCAGATGCGCGCGTTCTGGCGCGAATGGGATCGGCGCCTGGCGGGGGCGCCGTCATGAGCGCGGCGCTGGAGACAAAGCCGACGGTCACCCGTGCCGAGCTGGAAGATTTCTTTTTTAACGAAGCGGCCTTACTCGACGCCTGGCAGCTCGACGAGTGGCTGGCGCTGTTCGCCGATGGCGCGCGCTACCTCGTCCCACCGGCCGGCGCCGACGATGACGCCGATCCGAGTACCACGTTGTTCTATGTGGCCGACGATTACCACCGCCTCAGCGAACGGGTCAAACGTCTCAAGAAACGTACCGCGCACGCCGAGTTTCCGCGCTCGCGCTGCCGGCGCCTGGTCAGCAACGTGCGCATCCTCGGCGGTAGCGACGAACGCTTCATGGCGACCACCAACTACGTGACCTGGCGCAGCAAGATGGGCACCACCGATACGTTTTTCGGCCACCACAACTACGTGCTGAGCAAACGCGACGGCGCGATTGTCATCCTCAGCAAAACCACCTTCCTCGATCAGGACGATATCCGCGATCAGGGCAAGGTCAGCATCATTCCTTAGGCGCTATTCCATGTCGCTCGATTTTCGCTACCGCAGACTCGGCTACGTGGCGCTCAACGTCACCGACCACGCGCGCTCGCATGAGTTTTACCAGGCCATGCTTGGCCTTGAAGCGGCCGGTACGGCGCTGAACGATGAACACCTGTATCGCTGCAGCGGCTACCACCACGATGTCGTGCTGCACGGCTCGTCACGTGCCGGCCTGCGTCGGGTCGGCTGGGAGATGGCGAGTCGCGACGATCTCGCGCGGTTGCGCCACCACCTGCGAGGACTCGGCATCGAAATCCATTCCGTTGCGGGTGAGGAATCAACGGCGCTCGGCCTCGACGAGGCGTTCCGCATCAGCGAGCCACGAACCGGCGCGACGTTCGAGTACTTCAGCCGCATGAACGCAGCCGGGCAGGCCTACACGCCGACGGTTGCACGCATTGCGCGCCTTGGACATGTCGTCCTCGGCGCCGCCGAACACGCGCGGACCGAAGAATTTTTTATCGAGGCGCTGAATTACCGCGTCTCTGATCGCATTGACGGCGCGGTGACCTTCATGCGTTGCTTTCCGAACCCGCTGCATCATTCGCTCGGGCTCAGCAATGCCGAGCGCAACAGCCTGCACCACGTCAACTTCATGGTCACGGATATCGACGATATCGGTAAAGCAATCTACCGCGCGAAAAAACTCGATGTTCCGGTCGTGTTTGGCCCGGGCCGCCATCCGCCATCGGAGTCGATCTTTTTTTACTTTCTCGATCCCGACGGCATCACGCTCGAGTACAGTTTCGGCATGGAAGAGTTTCCGGAGCACGATCCGCGCCCGCCGCGACGCCTGCCGGCGGCACTGGAGTCGATCGATTACTGGGGCGCCGTGCCGCAGCCCGGCTTCGGCGCCAGCGGGCCGCTCGAAGCGCTGGATGCTTCGTGAACGGCCTCGCCGGTAAAACCGCAATCGTCACCGGCGCTGCCGGCGGCATCGGCCTGGTCATCGCCGAGCGCCTCGCCGCCGAAGGGGTGCGGGTATGTATCGCCGATATGGCCGTCGAAACCGCGCCGTCGGCCGCCACCCTGGGCAGCGATGCCATCGGAGTCACGGCCGATCTCAGCGACGAAACCGCGGTACGTGCGATGGTCGCCGAAACGCTCGCCGCCTTCGGCCGCATCGATATCCTGGTCAATAACGCCGGCGGCGGGGTGATCCGCCCGTTCCTGGAACATGACGCGGCCAGCCTGCGGCAGACCATCGACCGTAACCTGTGGACGGTGTTGTGGTGCTGCCACGCGATTCTGCCGGTGATGCTCGAACAGGGCGGCGGGCGGATCATCAATCTCGGCGCCGACTCGGTCCGCAACGGTCTGCCGGAGCACGCCGCCTACAACGCCGCAAAAGGCGGCATGCACGGACTTACGACCGGGCTGGCACGTGAATTCGCGACCCGCAATATCACCGTCAACACCGTCGCGCCGTGCATGGTCGCGACGCCGATGGTCGAAGCGCTGATGGCGGACAAGGATCCCTGGGTCATGCAGTTCAACGATGTCATCCCCATGGGCCGGCCGGCGCGAATGGAAGAAGTCGCGTCCATGGTCGCCTACCTGGCCAGCGACGAGGCGAGCTACGTAACCGGCCAGGTGATCAGCGTCAACGGCGGCAGCACGATGTTGTGAAGGGAGCGCCGCGCACGCCGCCGCGGTTGACCTGCGACCATGCTGATCGACGTTCATACCCATGTCGTACCGGATCGCTTTCCGGACAACCCGTCACCGGAAACCAATCCGCGCTGGCCGTGCCTGTGTCTGCACGGCGACGAACGGGGCGTCATCGAATTCGCCGGCAAGGCGTTTCGCGAACTCGACCGGCGCTCCTGGTCGGTGACGCGGCGTCTCGAGGACATGGACCGCGATGGCGTTGCCGCGCAGGTACTGTCGCCCATGCCGGAGCTGCTGTCCTACTGGTTTCCGGCGCGCGAGGGCCTGGAACTCGGTCGTTACGTCAATCACGTGATCGCGGACATGATGGCGCGTGCGCCGAGCCGCTTCTACGGCCTGGCCATGGTCCCGCTGCAGGATGTTGAACTGGCAGCGGGCGAGCTGGCCGCACTCAAGCGGGCCGGGTTCGCCGGGGTCGAGATCGGCTCGAATATCAACGGCCTGTTTCCCGGTGAACAACGCTTCGAGGCGTTCTACGCCGAAGCCGAACGTCTCGACCTGGCGATTTTTGTCCACGCCCTGCACCCGATCGGGGTCGAACGCCTGGCTGCGTTTCCCGATCTCGTACCCTACGCGGCGTTTGCGCTCGATACCGGACTCGCAGCCCTGACCCTGATCCGCGCCGGCATCGTCGAGCGCTTTCCGCGCCTGCGTTTCGGCTTCAGCCACGGCGGCGGGGCTATCGTCGCCCTCGCCCATCGGCTCGGCCAGGGCTGGCGTCTGAGCAACGGCTTCGACGGCGCGCTCCGCGAAATGCCGGCAACGCAGGCGCGCAGGTTTTTCTACGACAGCCTGGTCTACGACAACACTTATCTCGACCACCTGTGCGAACAGTTTGCGCCCGGCCAGGTGTTTGCCGGCTCGGATTATCCCTACGCCATCGAACAGCAACAGCTCGGTGCGTTTGTCGGACCGCGCGTGACGGCCATGGGCGATGCGGCGCGACGCTTTCTGGCAGTCTGCCAGGGAAACGCTGAAGGACCGCCGGGCTCAGAAAGAGACCTGCCCCCAGACCCATAGCTTGGTGACATCCGCCGACGGATCGCCGCTGCGGTTACGCGGACCGGGTTCGGCGTCCCAGAACGACGCTTTCACACCCAGCAGGTAGTGTTTCAGGAAGCTTTTGGTCAGCATCAGGTCGATTTCTTCACCGTAGTCAAAACTGCCGGCATCGGCGTTGATGTCGTGATAAGCGGCGATGAACGTCATGTCCCAGGCCAGCGGCGCCACCAGGGTCACGTAGTAATCCTCGATGCCGGCATCCGGAGTAACCAGGAAGCGGTCGGCCCAACCCTGAAACGCGTGGTTGGTGCCGAGGATGGTGACGAAGGCCCTCGACGATGAGCCGCTGCCGCCGAGCAGCTCATAGCTGAACTTGACGGTCAGCGCTTTGACGATTTCACCGAGTTTCCAGTTCAGGCCGCCTTCGAGCAGCACGTAGTTTTCGTCGTAGGAAAACGGGTTGCCGGCAGCGTCCGCCTGGTGGGCGTATTCAGCGGTGTACAGCAGCCCCCATTGCTCGTTGAGCGGGTACCTGCCGTTAGCCCGCAGGCCAAAGGTATTCGAAGAAAAACGCGCCGCGTTGTCGAAATCGAGCAGGTAGGCATAAGCCTCGAGCTTGAGGTGCCTGATGCCGGTGTACTGCACATTGACCAGGTGTGAATCGCTGTCGAAATCCGACAGCGGCTCGGGTGCGTCCTCGCCAAAGATGCGATTGATGTTCCAGCTATACGCGTAGCGTACCGTCAGATCGTCACGCGGCGCATATTCCAGCGTCGCGGCGTCCTGGGTCTGCCAGTTCTGCCGCCACAACACGGTACCCATGTAGCGATGAAACGGCGCGTCGCGATAGGTCAGGATCTGGCGCCCGAGCTTGACCCCGATACGCGGGTCGGGCCGCCACGAGACGTAACCCTGGTTGATCTCGGTACCTTCGGGGTCGACCACCGTCGCGAAACGCGCGTTGCCGGTGCCGGAACCGTCGTAGTAATCGTCGATGCCGAGCGCCCCGATCGCTTCGAACTGCAGGTAGGCGCCGAAGCCATGGTAGTCGCCGGTGCGATAGCCGAGTGTCGCGCGCACCGTCGACGCGTTGGCGTTTTTGAGGGGCACGCCGCCGGGGGCGAGATCGTCGTCGACGTGTTCGTAGCGCCAGTGCAGCAGGAAGTCCGGCGTGCCCGAACTCAGCGCCTGCCACAGCGCGTCGGCTGGTTCGTCGGCCGGCAGCGGTCCCGCGCCACACATCACCAAAGCCGCGACGAGCACGCCCCGGACCCGGCCGCAGCGCATGCCTGACCCCATACTCACCGCCTCAATAGATGTCGTGAACGGTGTTCTTGATATTGAACTTGCCGGTCGGGGTGATCAGGCGCTTGTCCTTGATCACCGCTTTCAGTTTGCGCGTGGCGTCGTCGACGATCACCAGCGCCGAACGCTGGTCTTTGCCGTTCCACACCGAGAACCACACTTCGCTGCCGTCGGCGTTGAACTCCGGCTGCACGACCCGCTTGGGCCCCTCGCCGAGTTCGGCCCAGGCCGCGATGGGCAGGACTTCGAAGCCTTTCTCCGGCGCGCGGATGTCGTACACCGCGATGCTCTGTGAGATCTTTTCGTCGGGATTGAGCGGCGAATCGACCCACAGGTTGTGCGACTTGGGATGGGTTTTCACAAACAGCGAACCGCCGCCCTGGCCCTGCAGCGTGCGCACCACCTTCCAGGCTTTGTCGGGATGCTGCTCCGGATCGGTGGCGATATAGGTCACGTTGGCGTTGCCGAGCGCACTCGTGACCCACACCGGTCCGTGCTCGGGGTCGACAAAATTCGCGCCACGGCCGGGATGCGGGATTTTCTCGACGTCGATCAGCGCCTCGAGGGATCGATCCTTGGAATCGATCACCGCAACCTTGTTCGACTGGTTGGCGGCGGTCAGAAAATAGCGCTTCGATGCATCCCAGCCGCCGTCATGCAGGAACCGCGCGGCATCGATGGTGGTCACCGACAGGTTGTCGAGATCCTGGTAGTTGGCGAGCAGGATCTTGCCGGTTTCCTTGACGTTGATGATGAACTCGGGATGCTGATGCGAAGCCACGATCGCGGCCACGCGCGGTTCCGGATGGTACTCCTGGGTGTCGACGGTCATGCCGCGGGTGGAGACGACCTTGAGCGGCTCGAGCGTTGCGCCTTCCATGAACACGTACTGCGGCGGCCAATAGGCGCCCGCGATCGCATACTTGTCCTCGAAGCCGTGGTACTTCGAGGTTTCGACCGAGCGCGCCTCGAGTCCGATCTTGATCTCCGCAACCCGCGCCGGCGGGTTCATCCATAGATCGATCATGTCGATCCTGGCGTCGCGACCGATGGTGTAGACATAACGCCCGGATGCCGACGGCCGCGAAATGTGCACTGCGTAGCCGGTCTTGAGAATGGCAACGATCTCCTTGGTGTCGCCATCGATGATCGCGACCTCACCGCTGTCGCGCAGCGTGACGGCGAAGAAGTTGTCGGTATTGCGTTTGTGCTGCGGCTGCTTCGGGCGCTTGTCCGGCGCCACCAGCACTTTCCAGGTGGCGCGCATTTCGGCGAGGCCGAATTCCGGCGGCGCCGGCGGCGGATGCTGCAGGTAACGCGCGAGCGCATCGATCTCGGCGTCGGTGAGGTCGCCCGAGGTCCCCCAGTTCGGCATCCCGGCCGGTGAGCCGTAGGTGATCAGGCTCTTGAGATACGCGGTGCCTTTCTCGCGCGTGATATCGGTGGTCAGCGGCTTGCCGGTGGCGCCCTTGCGCAACACGCCGTGGCAGCCGGCGCAGCGCTCGAAAAAGATCGTCTTTGACGCTTCGTACTCCTCAACCGTCATCGGCGGACCGTCGGATTCGATCATATTCCGCGTCGCGCCGGGCGCGATGGCGCTTGGCGCGCCAGCATAGGCCATTTCAGTTTCGCTGCCGACCGGGTGACTGCTCTTCGCGGCCTCGGGGCCGCGCGCCGCGGCAACCTGCGCCACGCTCACACTGCCGCCGCCGTTCCAGGTCATGACATACGTCATGACCGCAGCGATTTCGTTGTCGCTGAGATAACTCATCGGCGGCATCGCGGCGTTGTAATCCTTGCCGTTGACGATGATCGGGCCGACCAGGCCATTGACCACCGCGTCGACCGCGCGATCGACATCAGCGGCGAGATAATCGGAGTTTTTGAGCGGCGGGAACGCGCCGGGGATACCCGAGCCGTCGGCCTGGTGACAGGCTACGCAGACGCGTTCATAAACGGCCTTGCCCTGCTCGACGACCGAACCCTTCGCTTCGGCCGCATGTACGGCCAGTGGGTCGCCTTGCGCCATGGCCAACGCGCTGACCGCGGCCAGCCAGACCGACGCCAGGCGCCGCACCTTTGACCCGTGACGGAAACGTCGCTGACCTGAACTCATCGCCACACCCCGAATAGCTTGATCCAAGTAACGATTCTCGTGACAGTACCAGCGCTTAACCTTGACCGCGGTCAAGCCGGCGGGATCAGGCCCGCCGATTTCAGTAGGTAAGGCTGATCGTGAGCTGGGCGTGGGTGCCGGGACGGCTCAGGATTTCGACGCGCGGATCGTCGAGCGCATAGCGGCGGACATCGGCGTAGCGCCAGTAACGCTGGTTAGCGAGGTTGTATACGCCAAACTCGGTCTGCACGCCCGAGTGAGGGCGCCACTGAACGGTGAAATCCAGTGTGGTTGCCGCGGGCGGCACAAAAAACTCCATGGCGCTGAAATCCACTCGACCCTGGCGCGCGAGATGGACCACGCGCAAAGCCGCGCTCAGGGACCGGTTCGGCGCCTCCCAGCGCAGCGCAAAGCTTGCTTTCAGCGGGCTGACCTCGTTGAGCGGCCGATTGCTGACATCGTTTTCGCCGCGCGCGAAGTGGAAACCTGCGTCAAACCGGAACGCGCTCAGCGCAGCGTGCAACACATCGAGCTGCTGACGGAGACTGACCTCGAGTCCATAGATATGGGCCCGTTCGAGGTTGCGCGACTGAAACAGCAAGGCGCCGCTGGCCGGGTCGATGCCGAGATTCGCGCGGCTCTCGATGAAGTTGTCATAGTCGGTGTAATAGACCGCGCCCTCCAGCGCCGTGCTCAGACGATGAAAACGCCAGCCGGCCTCGAAGGTCGATGACTGCTCCGGGCGCAAATCCGGATTGGGGATTGCGCGGTAGTTGAACAACGGCAGATCGAGCAACAGATTGACGTCGCCGGGCGGCGGTGCGCGGAAGCCTTCGGCATAGTGTGCATAGAGCTGCATGCTTTGCACCACCCACAGGCTCGCGCCGACGCGGAAGCTTACTTGATCGGTATCGAGATCGGTGATGCGATTGCTGTCCGTGAATATGTCATCGGTACGCGCGTCGAGCGCGAAGTCATCCCAGCGCAACGCGCCGACCACGCTCAATGCACCAAACGTGATCTCGTCCTGCAGGTAAATGCCGATTTCGTCGAGCACGGATTTCGGCAGATCCCGGGCCGGGAACGTTTCGCCAAGGATGGCGCGCACGCGGGTGCCGGTGCCGAGATCGGTCTCGCCGCCATCGCGTGATTCGCTCAGGCGCTGGTGATCCCACTCCACCCCGGCAACGACGAGGTGTTCCAGCGCGGCGGTGGTGAAGCCGCGTGTGAAGCGTAGCTCACCGCCGTAATCAAGTTCGCGCAGGGCGAAGTCACGCTGCAGCGCTACCGCCCGACCGCGGCTGCTGCGGCGTTCGGCGGTGTCCTGGGTGGTGGTGTTGCTCTGGCGGTAAACCATCAATACGAGTTCGTCGAACCAGGCGCGATCGGCGAACGTCAAGCTTACCGTTTCGCGTTCACGGCGCTGCTGGTCGTCGCCGCGCAGGCTGGTGGTCGTCGCAAACCGCTGATAACCGAGCAGTGAGCGCACGTCGCTCAGGGTGTTGCGCTCGAAATAGTCGAGTGACAGGCGCAGCTCGGCATCGAACGGCAACTCGTGGGTCCATTTTCCGAACGCCTGCCATTGCTCGAAGTCGATACGGTCGTCCGCCACCCCGCGTGCACGATTATCGGGCTCGTCACCGCGGCGCCGACTGAGCGCCGCGACGGTACTGTTACCCGGCGCGGACCAGGCATGGACAGCGGATGCCAGCCAGGCGTCATTGCCACCAAAGTAGCCCGCACGCGCGCCCAGATGCTGGCGTCGCCCTGCGCCGACCAGGTCAGCGCCGTCGACCGAGGTGACCGCGACGACCCCGCCGATAGCGTCTGAACCGTACAGCGCCGAGGCCGGTCCACGCAGGATTTCGATGCGTTCGATGATCGCCGGATCGACCGCCAGGCGGCCGCTCTCGGCGAAATTGCCGACTGCGTATTGCTGCGGCAACGGCACGCCGTCGAATTCCAGCGCTACGCGATTGCCGCCGATGCCGCGTATCGAGATCCCGGTGCTGCCGAAACGCGGCGCGTTGAAGTCGGCCTCTATGGCCGGCTCGTAGCGGGCGATATCGGCGACTTCCTGGGTCTGTTCAAACTCCAGGCGCGCGCGGTCCACGCGCGTAACCTGCGCCGGAATGGTATGCAGCGGGCGCGCGGCTTTGCTCGCAACAACGATGATTTCTTCCATCGGTCCGGCCACCGCGGCGCGCGCGGCAGCCGGGAGCAGGCCATGCCAGGCGAGCAGGACGCCCATGCACAGTCCTGCACGCCGGCAGGTGCGACCGGCGCGGCGCCTGGGTGCGCGCGAGTCGCGAATGAATTTCATCCGGTTACGGCGTGCAGGCGTGCGTCGAAACTACGAAAGTGGATCGAGAACCAGCCGTCGAGGCGGGCCGACAGCGCGGCGTCATCGAGGTGCCCGTCGCCGTCACAGGCATCCATCAAATCGACGATGTCGTCGAGCAGGGCTTCGTGATCGGCCTTGTGAGCGACGTATTCCGCATAGCGGAGTTCGCGCATGACGCGTTCCTCGAGCGCGAAATGGGCGGCGATCTGGGCGTGGATCTCGGCCAGAAAAGTCTGCACCTCGTCACCGGACGCGCCCTTGCCGAGCGCCGCATGGAGCGTATTGATCAACTCGATCAGGGCGCGATGCTCGTGATCGACTTCCCCGATCCCGAGTGCGTAGTCGTCTTTCCAGGTTAACAGTTCACTCATCGTGTTGCCGCTCAGCGAAATTTAAAGCCGCCGCTGCCGGCGTCGAAGTCGATGACCAGCAGTTGGCCGGGGGCAAGTTCCACGTCGTGGTTAACGGTGTAATCGTAACCGTCTTGACGCGGGCTATCGCGCATTGCCAGCGTCACGGTATGCGCGCCAGGCTCGACCACGAACTTGCGATATACCGTCGCCTCGCCGTCGCGCGCCAACCCCGATGGCGGCAGCGCGGCGTCGTACAGCAGCTCATCATCAACGCGCAGCGCGAGCCGCAGGTCGACCCGTTCGCGTGCGCAATCCAGCGGCCGGCGCATGTTCGGGGCCAGGGCGCTGAGCTCATCCGCACTCAAAGTGCGGCAAGGTTCACGGCGCTGCGTAGCGTGGCTGAAGCTCAACTTTATAAGCGCCGCGGCGCTGTCCATATGCTGATAGACCGGTCGATTGGAAAACACCGCCAGCGCGACGGCAAAGCCGCCGTACAGCAGCACCTGAACAGGCGCCCTAATCCACTTCAGCATGGCTGTGCTCACGGACCAGAGTATTGAGTTCAATCGCAAACGCCTCGGCCTCGGCGCTGAGGCGCTGTCCACCACTCGGCCCGGCCCAGCAGGTGCGCACGCGTTCGATTGGCACGCGCCGGCGCAGATACGGATCGCGGGTGCGCGCCAGGCGTCCTTCGGTCCAGCGTATACCAAGGCGGTGATAACACGCATCGGCACTGCAACCGGCGAGCAGAACACCGTCGGCATGGCCGCGGCCGAGGACAAAATCGATAAACGACGGCGGCAGCATGCCGACGCAGTTCAGTTGCACGACCGGTCCGGTGACGCGTTTGTTGTCGACCTCGGGCCCGTGCGCGCAAACGAAAGTCATGATCGTGGGCGAACTGGTGTGCGTGCCGCTCGCGGCGAGGATTTCGTCACGGACAGCTTCCAGCGGCCGCTCCTCCAGATCGATGCCGGGCCTGAATACGCTGCGGCGGCGAAACGGCGTCGCGGTGGGACAAGCGCCGACACAAATCCCGCAGTCGACGCAGCGATCGGTAGCGACACTCGCCTCCAACGCGAAGGCCGCGCCATCGCTGCGCGGCACCATTGTGATCGCACCGTAGGGGCAGTCGTCGCTGCAGCGCGCGCAGCCGTTGCAGTTGTCGAGTTTGACCGCCGCCACCCCGGTACGCGCATGCGGTATCAGCCACGGTACCAGCAGCAGTAACAGCGTCACCAGCAGCGCACCGAGCCACAGCAACTCGCCGGGATAGCGGTCGAGCAGTGGGTAGGCGCCGAGATAGAACCAGTCGAGTCCGATCTCGGCAACAACGGTGTCGAGGTCGGCCGGACCCTGACTCATCGCTGGTTTGACCACGGCTGCGGCCAGCAGCACCGTCAACAGTCCCAGCGCGACCCGCGGTGGCGGATTAACGCGTGGCTGCTGCAGGCGCTGGATGTGGATCCACATCACCGCGAGCATCACCAGAGGCACCGCGATATGGATAAATACCATGAGCGTAAAAAAGCGCCCGCTGAGTGCGTCGCTGTGGAGAAAATTGCGCGCGATGGCCTCACCGAAAATCGGCAACACATCCAGCCACTCGGTAGTCGCCAGGGCGATAAACTGCGCCAGGCGATCCCAGACCACCCAGTAACCGCTGATCCCGGCGGCGAACAGCAGCCACAGCAAGGGTACCCCGGTGAACCAGGTGAACCAGCGCGCGCCGCTGAAACGTCCGAGGATGAACTCGCGTAACAGATGCGCCATGACCACCACCACCATCGCATCGGAAGCGTAGCGGTGCAGACTGCGCATGATGCCGCCAGCGTAACGCTGGCTGTGGGTCAGGTATTCGACCGAGGCGTAAGCCTGCTCGACCCCGGAATCGAAAAAGATATACAGATAAATGCCGCTGACGACCACGATCCAGAAAAAAAACCAGGCCAGGGCGCCGAGCATCCGCAACGGGTTACCGCGCGGGTCGAACACGCGGTCGAGGGCGGCTTCCAGCCGGACGTAAGGATTGATCACGCCTGCGCGTCCCGCCTGGCGTGGTCCTGCCACGCTCGAACGACGAACACCGCGATAGCGGACAGACACACCAGCCCGGTCACGAAAGCGATGATCAACGTGTAATCCAGGCGGTAACGCCCGCTTGCCGGATCGTACACCGTACAGAACAGGCGCACGCGGTCGAACAGGCCACCCAGCCCGCCGCGGGTCGCCGCAATACCGAGCGCCAGTCGGCGCAGCGGTTCGACCAGCGACGGCGGGCTGAACTGGTCGCCGTAGATCTGCGCGTAAACCTGCATGTCGCTGTCGATCACACTGACCTGGGCGAGATGATCGAAGCCGCGCGGCGACGCGAAATAGATAAAGCCGAGCTGTGCGGTGAGACGCTCGATGGCCGTGCGGCTGCCGCTCAGAAACAGCCAGTCACGATCATCGATGCCAAACTGTGCGGCGTAGTCGGCCATACGCTCGGCGCTGTCGTTGTCGGTGTCGAAGCCGATGGTCGCGACTTTGAACGCACCGGCGCCGAAGGCTGTCCGCGCCGCGCCAACCGCCGCTGCGAGGCTGCGCGTGATCATCGGGCAGGTATGCTGGCAACTGGTAAAAATGAGACTCACGACCAGCGGCTGTCCGCGCAACTGGTGCAGGGACAACTGTGCACCGTCCCCGCGCTCGAACTGCAAATCGTCGAGGCGCGTGCCGATCGCGGCCTGGCTGCCAGCCAGCGCAGCATCACGATCGAACGCCGCGCCCGGATTCATCGCCGCGTCGTGCTGCGCCAGAACAACGCCGGCCGGCAGCAAGAACAGCGAAGCCAGGAACGCGCTAGCTAAGCAGCATCGCATCGAGGATGGCGGCGAGCAACAGGACCCCGAGCTGGATCAACGAGGCAAAAAAATTGGCGCTCGCGGCGGCGCGTCCGGGGCGCTGCACGAGGCGCACGCTGGTAACCAGAAAACGGCCGCCGCCGAGCAGGGCACCGGCCAGGTAAATCCAGCCGCAACCGTAAAAGACTGGCACTACCGACAGTGCGACCAGCGCCAGTGTATGTAGCAGGATCACTTCGGCGGCGCGCTTGTCACCGACCACCACCGGCAGCATCGGCACGCCGGCGGCGGCGTAGTCGTCGCGATAAACGATCGCCAGCGACCAGAAGTGCGGCGGTGTCCACAGAAACAACACCAATGCCAGGATCACCGGCGCTGGCGCCCGCGCCGGCGCAATCGCGGCACTGCCGGCAAGCACGGCGAAGCTGCCGGCAAGGCCGCCGAGAACGATATTCCACCAGGTCCGGCGCTTGAGCCACACCGTGTACACGATGCCGTAGAAAAACGCGCCGAGAAATACGTACAGTGCAGCCAGCGCGTTGATACTGAACGCCACCGCGGCCACCGGCAGCAGCGTCATCAGTATGATTACGGTCATCCACAGCGGCCCTGCGCGCAGCCGCCCGGTGACGAAAGGTCGGGAACGGGTGCGCGCCATCAGGGCATCGAGATCGCGTTCGACGAGCTGGTTGAAGGCGCCCGCGCTGGCCGACGATAGCAGTACCGCCAACGCCAACAGGGCAATTTTCCAGCCGGACTCGCTGCCCGGCGTGACCGCAACCCCGGCCAGCGCACACAGCATGATGGCGAGGCCGATGCGGATCTTGAACGTGCCGTACAGCACTTTGAATGTATCGCTCATCAGATTCGTGCGGTCAGCGCAGCGGCCAGACTTCCGACAGATACTTCCAGTTGACGAAGTAATAAAGCACAAAGGCGGTGAAAAACACGGCTACCATCACCACCGTACCGGGAATGGCGAGAGTACCCGCACTGCCATAGCGCCCGACGGCGCTGGCTGGCGCGGCGGCTGGTTCACCGCTGTCGACGATGCGCTTGCCGAACAGGATTGAACCGACCACGACGACGATGTAGATAATGCCGCCGAGCGACGCCAGCACCGCCGAGATCCCGTTCAGGGCCATCATCAGGAACGCCGCCGGTGGATATTCGAAACTCATTGCCGCGTCGGCGAAGGTGATATCCCAATGCCGTCGCGCCACCCCGAGGGTGCCGGCGCCCATCATGAATACCGAGATACCGGCGACGCCGATACTGAACAGATAAGGCTGGATCATGGCCAGCTTCTTCAGCACCAGCTCGCGTCGGAAAATCATCGGCACCAGCAGATACGTTACCGCCATGAACGCCAGGGTTGTGCCGGCGACGACCGTGGCGTGGAAATGCCCTGGTACGTACAGCGTGTTGTGCATGATCAGGTTGATCTGCTCGGTGCCGAGCACCACCCCGGATATACCGCCCAGGAACCCGAACATGAGCAGCGACAGGAACATGCCGGCAAAAGCCGGATTGCCCCACGGCGCTTTGCGCAGCCATTCGAACAGACCATTTGTGTAGCCTTTGGCGCGCTGTGCGGCCTCGATCGAGCCCGGCACCGTCATGCCGTGGATCATGCTGCCGAGGACGGCGAGGTACATCGCGTAGCTGGTGTTGAAAATTTTCCACTCGGAGCTGATCCCCGGCTCCACGAGCAGGTGATGGGCGCTGGCCAGCTGCAGGAACAGGATGTACATGAAGAACGCCATGCGGCTGACTTTTTCCGAAATCGGCTTGGCGCCGAGCACGATAGCCGCAATCGCATACCACACCGCTACGTGAGCGGAGACATTGATCTGCTGGGACGAATGCCCCATCGCCCACCACACCGTCTTGTACATCAGCGGATCGATGGTGCTGATCAGGCCCATGGACCACAGCCAGGTCGGGATCAGGATGATCGCCCCCGACGCGAGCGTGAATACCGCGATGATCGCCGCCGTCAGGGCGCCGAACGTGACCAGCGGGATCGATCCGTCGTAGGTTCGCTCCTCACGGGCGATCACCAGCGTGCCGAAAAAGATCGCACAGGCGATCAGCGCGCCGACCGCGAACAGGATCAGCCCCAGGTAGAAATTGGGATCGGCGCGCATGGGTACGTAGGACGTGAACATCACGCTAGAACCGCCCTGCAGCACGGCTACATTTGTGACCACGGCACCGATCAACATCAGCGCGAACGCAGTCCACGCCACGCGCGGCATCGCCAACCGCGAATTGAGTACCACCGCGGAGGCGAAATAGAGGATCGCAATCTCGAAAAAAATCACCCACACCAACAGCACGTCGAGTCCGTGCGCAGTCAGCGCAAGGTAAAACCAGTTGGCCGGCAGCAGGTGCACTGCCGGCCAGCGGGTCAAGGCAACGGTCAGCCCGAACAGCCCGCCGACGGCGAGAAAAACCACCGCCACGACCGCGTTGGCCTTGATCAGGGCTTCCGCGGAGCGATGAATTTTGAGACCCGTGGTCGGACAGGTACGGAACAAGGTATCGCTGAGCGTGCTCATGTCTCTCCCCTTCTACTCGACGACATACAGCTTGCCGATCATGGTGTGGTGGCCGATCCCGCAGAACTCGTTGCACACCACGCCGTATTCACCAACCTGGTCCGGCTGTACGGTGATCACCATGTCGTAGCCCGGGTGGATTTGAAGATTGATATTGACCGGCTGCAGCGAAAAGCCGTGCTGCCAGTCCATCGCGGAAATATGCAGACGGTAGGACTGGTCTTTCTCGAGTTCGAGTATCGGCCACCAGTTCCACAGCCGCGCGACCAGGTAAACATCGCTGCCCGGCGGCGGCCTGACGACGGGATAGCCGTTCTCCTCGCGCACCTGGTATTGCTCGACCATATCGCTGGCGTGTTTGTAGAACGCCTGCGGCGTAGTGCGGTAGGCCTCGTTGGAGAGATTCTGATCACCCGCGGAATGCCAGTAGATCATCATAAAAAACATCACCAGGCCCCAGGTGAAGGCGATGACGATCCACACGATCTCGGTTTTTGCGATCGGTTCGCGCCACCAGATCTTCTGCGACGGGGGATAGAGTGCCATGAGCAGTCTCCGGGCTCGTTACGGCGCGATCGGGATCTGAACGATCTCCATCACACCCCAGATAATGTAGAAAACGGTCGGCATGGTGACCCCAAGAAACAGCAACAGGAACGGGTTATCGAGAACCCGCTGCATGGCCGGGACGCGCTCGTCTTCGGCGCCTGAGGTTTCGTCGTTATGCTCGGCCATGGTTCCCTCCCGAATTGACGCAACAGGTGCGTGGATTGCAGCAGGGGGAAAGTTTCGGCGCCTTGATTTGGGTCAAGCAGTCCGGCGCAACTCAGCCAAGCAGGTGGCGCAAGCCGGCGAAACTGGTCACCGCGAGGGTCAACAGGACAATAAAAAAGTATGCACTGCGGTACTCGAAACGCCGTCCGGCAGCAGCCTCGGCGCGCTGCACCAGCCAGTCCGACACGCCGTACAGGGCGATCGCGGTAAGCGTGAACCACAGCGTTTCCATCGTCCCGGTGAACCTGTTGTTATTCGAGTGCGCGCTGTAAGGCGTCGCGCAGCAAACGGCGCGCTTGTTCGGCGGTCGGAACCCCGACGACCAGCGCCCGGCCATTCACGCTCAGCAGCGGCAGGGCCTTGACCGCGGGTGATTCAGGGCGCGCGTGATCCAGCTCGCGGACACGCAGGCTGAGGTCGAACTCGGCCGCAATTTCCGTCCATAACACCCGCGCCTGCTCGCACGATTCGCAGGGGCGGCCGACCAGCAGCTCGATTTCGACGTTCAGTTTTGCGTGCCCTCAGGGCTTGAATCCGACGCTTGCCGAGCTATTTCGCCCGACAGCAAAATCGCTTACCTTGATCTGTGTCAATCGCGACTGGTCGCCTGTATGTCGAACACCCCCGTCACCGCGGACGAAATCCGCGCGATCTTCCTGTTCGCCAACGCCGAGGAAGCGCTGCTTGCCCGGCTCACCCAGGCGGCCAGCAGAACCAGACTCGACGGCGGCGAGTTCCTGTTCCATTTCGGCGAGCCGCTGAGCAATTTTTACTATGTCGACGGCGGCTGCATGCAGCTTTCGCGCTCGAGCCCGAGCGGGGTCGAGAAAGTCATCGCCGTGATCAACCGCGGTGAAACCTTTGGTGAAGCGCTGATGTTCGCCGACAATGCGCGCGGTTACCCGGTCAACGCCCGCGCCATCGAATCCTGCTCGTTGATCGGATTCGCGATCCCGGCGGTGCGTGAGGTATTGCGCGAGTCCACCGACACCTGCTTCCGCATCATGGCGAGCATGAGCCGGCGGCTCCACGAACTCGTCATTCAAATCGACGAGATCACCCTGCACAACGCGACCTACAGACTGGTCGCTTACCTGCTGCAGCAGCTACCCGACGATATTGCCCATGCCAGCGATATCCAGCTCGTGATCCCGAAGCTGGTCATCGCCTCACGCCTGTCGATCCAGCCGGAAACGTTTTCGCGCATCCTGGCACGCTTGCGCCAGGATGGCCTGGTCGATTCGGAAGGCGCCCATATCGTTCTGAAGGACGTTGCCGCGCTGCGCAAGATCCTCGACCACTGAGCGTCGGTCTCAGCCAGGACGGCCGTCGACGCGTGGCGCAACGAGGATCGGCGTGTACACGTACGCGAAAACCACGAAGGCGGCGATCCACAGCGCCTGCGAAGTCTGTACCGACAGCGCGTAATGCTCGACGCTGAACAACGGCCAGACAATCCGCGCCACTACCGCAGCCACCATCAGGGCGAGCACCAGGGCGACCGCGGGTGGCGGCTTGAGCACGTCACGCCCGCTATGCCCGAGCGCAACCCGCGCCATCATCGACAGGGTGGCCAGAGCGATACCGCCGATTGCGAACGTGTGAACGGCGAGCAGCTTGTTGACCAGCCCGAATGCGCCGAGTGCGAACAAGGCGAAACCCAGGTCGATCAGAACGAAAGCGAGGTACAGCCCCCATAACAGCGGTTTGTGCCACAACCCGGGGGTATGCCACACAATCAGGCGCGCGCTGTTGACGGCAAACAGGGCCACGGCCAGACCGCCGGCGAGCTTGTTGTTACCGATAAAAACCTCGACCACAAAAAAGCTCACGAACAGCACCAGGTTCAGAGGCGTCATCCAGCGCGGCGTGACGATTGTGATGGGATGCGCGATGCCGCGCTCGATGAAGCCAGGCAGGACCCGCGCACCGATGGTCAACACCAGGCTGACGAGCAGAAACAAACCGCCGTACAGACTCCAGGTCACCGCGGTGTCGAGAATACCGAAAGCGCCCAGGTAGAAGGCGGCATTGGCAATGCCGAGTAAGGCCAGCTTGGCCAGCACGCCGGCCTGACGCCACTGCCGGGCGCGCAGCAGGGGCAGACCCACGGCGGCCGCCAGGGCCAGCGCAAAGGCCATGTCGAATGCGCAGGCGGCGCCGATCCAGCGTTCACCAAACAACAGGCAGACCCGTGCCCCACTCCACAACAACACCAACAGCAGCAGATGAACACCACGCGCGGTTTCGCTGCCGGTCCAGTTGCTAACCGCAGTGAGCAGGAATCCGGCCACCACCGCGATGGCGTAGCCAAAAAGCATTTCGTGGGCGTGCCACTGGGAGGCCGACAGCCGTACGAACTCGAACTCGAGCCGGCCCGCATAGACCAGTGCCCACACCGCCATCGCAAGCGGGGCAAACACGGCAGCGGCGAGGAAAAACGGGCGAAATCCCTTGCTGAACAGGGCGCCGCCGACGAGCGCGGTGACAACACCGGAACCTTTTACAGAGCTGCTCATCGGTTTAGCGGTCGGCTACGGAGGGATGCGCCATTGGGCCGGAGTTACGGTCGGACATACTTGATCAGGATCAAATGCGGGAAGGGCGCTTGTGTCAAAGATGGTCGCCAGCGGTACACGCGCGGAGGTGACGACTATGGCGACCCCGCCGATAGTTTCCTCGCTCAAGCCCGCACTGTCCGGGCGTCCCGAGCGGCGCCTGCACGGTGACGGCGTCGCCCCGGGCATAGCCTGTGGGCGACCATGCTTCGTCAGTGTACCGACGATTTCGACAACCAATCCCAGCCCGATCGAAGTACGCTTCGAACAACAGCGCGTGCGCACCGCGCTGCTCGACGTACGTCGCGACATCGCCGAACTCGCCGCCGCCGCAGCCGAACGCGGCGACAGCGAGGCGCGCGACATTTTTACCGCCCACGGCCTGATCCTGGCTGACGAAACACTGGAGTCCGCGGTGCTGGCGCGCGTCACCGACGACGCCAGTCCCGCGGCGGCGGCGATCGATGCCGTTTTTGACGACTACTGCGCCGCATTCGGCGCCATCGCCGATGATTATCTCAGTGCCCGGACGGCGGATTTCGCCGCGCTCAAGAACCAGTTGCTCGGCGTGCTCAGCGAACAACCGATCACCCGCCACTGCCGTGACGCCACCGGCTGCAAGCTCGATCGCTGCGCGCTCGGCAACCCGCATATCCTGGTCGGCGGCACCCTCGACGCACACCTGACCGCACGCCTCGACGTGCATACCGTCGGCCTGGTCGTGGCCAGTGGCAGCGCGCGCAGTCACGGTGCCCTGATTGCACGCGCGCTTGGCATCCCGGCGGTGTCGGGCATTACCGACGCCGCGAACGCGGCTGCCGCCTGCGGCGCCGTGCTGGTCGACGGCGGCACCGGGCTGGTGGTGCTCGATCCGTCCTCGAATACGCTACAGGAATATGCGCAAAGCCTGCGCACACCGCGTCCACATATTCGCATCTCGACGCCGTTGACCGCGTTTGCGGTAATGGCTGATCTCGATCGCGCCAGCCGGGTTGACGATGTCGCCGCCGCCGGCGCCGACGGCATCGGACTGTACCGTACCGAAATGGAGCTGCTTGCCCACGGGCGTATGCTCGATGAAAACGCCCAGGCCGATCTCTACACGCGCGTAGTGCGCGCCGCGGCCGGCCGGCCGCTGCAGGTGCGCTTGTTCGACCTGGGCTACGACAAGTCTGTGCCCGAGCTCGAACTGCCGGCCGCAGGCAATCCCGCCCTCGGGCTGCGCGGCGCACGCCTGCTGCTTGAACGTCCGGACATCGTGCGTGTGCAGGCCCGCGCTCTGGCGCGGGCCGCACGCCACGGGCCGCTCAGGATCGTCTACCCCATGATCACGAGTGTCGGGCAGTTTCGTGAACTCCGACAGTTGTTCACCGACACGATTGCGGAACTCGACCACGGCACTATCGAGCACGGTGTAATGCTCGAGGTCCCGGCCGCCTGTCTGCAGGCCGAGGCCTTGTTCGAGCTGGCGGATTTCGGCCTGGTCGGCAGCTCTGACCTGACCCAGTACCTGTTCGCGCTCGATCGCGAACTTGGTGGCGCCGCTTTTCAGGACTGCCTCAATGAACCCACCCTGTGGACACTGCTAGGCGACCTCGCGCGCGGCGCTGCCAAAGCAGGCAAGCAACTGTCGGTCTGCGGCGTGGTGGCGAGCAACGCGGCGTGCACGGCAAAACTCATCGCCAGCGGCATCAAGGCGGTCAGTGTCGAACCCCGGTACATCGAAAAGGTGCGCCAGACCGCCGTCCAGGCGCTGCGCGGTATGCCCGCTTAGCACCGGTCCGTCACTCGGCGCGCGTCCCGAGGCATAATTGCGTCGAACTCATTACGCGACGCACACCCACATGTTTATCAACGGTCAATGGCTGGATCACGGCCCGCGCTTCGATGTTTATAACCCTGCCACCGGCGAGAAAATCGGCGACGCGGCCGACGGCGGTGCGGCCGAGGCGCGCGCCGCCATCGACGCCGCCCACGCGGCGTTCCCGGCGTGGTCCGCAACGACCGCGTTCGAGCGTGCTGCGATCCTGCATCGCGCCTATGCCCTGATGGTCGAGCGCAGCGAAGCGCTGGCTCGCCTGCTCACCACCGAACAAGGCAAGCCGCTGCGCGCCGCTCGTATCGAAACCCAGTACGCGGCCGACTTTCTGCTGTGGTTCGCCGAACAGGCGAAACGCGTCTACGGCGATATACTGCCGGCGCCGCGCGCCGACCAGCGCTTTTTTGTATTGCGCCAGCCGGTCGGCGTGGTCGCCGCCATCACGCCATGGAATTACCCGGTGTCGATGCTGACGCGCAAGCTGGCGCCGGCGCTGGCCGCCGGCTGCACGGTGGTGCTGAAACCGGCCGAAGCGACGCCATTGATCGCGCGTGCGGTGTTTGAACTGCTGAGCGATGCCGGCGTACCCAAGGGTGTGATCAACCTGGTCACGGCGTTTAATCCGGCGCCCGTCGGCCGCGTGTTCGTCGAGGATCCGCGGGTGCGCAAAATCACCTTTACCGGCTCGACCGCGGTCGGCAGATTGCTCGCTGCCGGAGCCGGCGAACACATGAAACGCATTTCCCTGGAACTCGGCGGTCATGCGCCGTTTATTGTGTTCAAGGACGCCGATCCGATCCACGCCGCCAAGGGCGCCGCCGCGGTCAAGTTCCTCAACGCGGGGCAGGCCTGTATCAGTCCGAATCGGATCTATGTCCACCGCGAGGCGCTGGCGCCGTTCGTCGGCGAACTCACGCGCCGCGTTGAGCGCCTGAGCGTCGGCAATGGCCTCAGCGATGGCGTCGGGGTCGGCCCCTTGATTAACGCGCGCGCGGTAGACAAGGTCGACGCCCAGGTCCGCGACGCCGTGGACAGGGGCGCCGTGCTCGGCTGCGGCGGCACCCGCCTGGCGTTCGACGGGCTCGAACGCGGCACGTTCTATGCACCGACCGTGCTCAGCGGGGTGACCCCCGAAATGCTGATTTATCGCGAGGAAACCTTCGGCCCGGTGGCGGCGATTATTGCCTACGATGACGACGACGACGTCATCGCCATGGCCAACGATACGGTCTACGGGCTTGCCGCCTATATCTATACCCAGAACCTGTCGACCGCGATGCGCGCCTTTGAAGCCCTGCGCTTCGGCATCGTCGGCGTCAACGACATCAACCCGACCGCCGCGGCGGCGCCCTTCGGCGGCATCAAGGACAGCGGCCTCGGGCGCGAGGGTGGTCGTGAGGGCATCGAGGAATACCTCGATACCAAACTCGGCGGTTTTGCGATCTAGCCCCGTTTGGCACAGATTTTCGGCCCGAATTCAAGCCCTGTGTGAGGGCTTTATGCACATTGTTTCCGAATTGTTACGCCGCCCCGGGAATACCGCGGGGAAAGCCGGTATTTGTCCACCTGCCGCCGCTAACATGCTGATTTATTGATCATTAATGCAATTGCTCAAATTTTGAGCAATCTAACGGAATCCGCACCTCGGGCGGCAGAAATCCGCGCTCACGGCCATTCACACACAAAGTTATCCACAGTATCTGTGGGTAACCGGAATTCGCCTCAAAATCAAGCAAATAGCTGCCCGATAGCAGTACGCCAGGTTTGCACCGTAAGGAACCCCGGCCGTACACTGCGCGCATGCCGGCCCCCCGCAAAGCGTCAATTCCGTTGGTCCTGCTCGCCGTGTTGGCGCTGCCGTCCGCCGCGGCGCTCGACCTCAAGCCGGCCGACGCCGCCGGCTACCTGGAATTCGAATCGATCGGAGACGGTCGCTGCCAGAACCTGAGCGACGGCGGCAAGCTGCGCATCCTGCACAATCGAAACACCGATCAGGCCATCAAGTACCGCCTGCAACGAACTTTTGTCGGTCGCCCGCAAGGGCTTTCGGTAGGGATCGCGGGTGCCGGCGAACAGGCCATCAAACTCGGTTGCACGCGTGTCGACGGCCGCCCGCAGGACTGGGTCGTGGAGCGCGCGCAATTCACCACAGAGGACCCCTGAATGGGCAGAACCACCGTATTGCTGACAGCGCTGCTGATGTCTTCCGCGCTGTCGGCCGCTGACGACGCTGCCGATGGCACCCGCTCGCCCGGCGACATGAGCCCCGAACAACGCGTCGCCATGATGCGCACGGCCAACGAATACAACAGCTGTGTGTATGGCGAGGCGCTGGAGCATATCGATGCGGACGAAGACATACGTCGCATCGCCGACATGGCCATGGGCGCCTGCCAGGGCCACCTCGACGGTCTCGGCGAAACCATCATCGCGTGGGGCTATCCGGATTATTTCGCCACCCGCTTCACCCATAACGTGCGCGACCGGGCAGCGCGCAAGCTGCTGCCGGAGCTCGCGATCAGGAAAAGCAACTAGGGCCCCAGGGCTTGTTGCGCTTTATCGTGGCGTGCGGGTCGCGCGCCACCGGCGCTTTCGTGTCCCTCTATTAACAGGCTTGTTTAAAGAGGGCCGAGTTCGTCGCTGCGTGCGGTGATGCCGCACAGCTCATCGGCGAACTGGGCGAACTCATGCAGCGCGCGCTCATAGACATTGCGTTTGAAGGCGACGACGAAGCCGAGCGGCTCCCAGTATTCGACCCACCGCCAGGCGTCGAATTCCTGCTGGTCGGATAAATCCAGACGCAGGTTGGATTCGTTCGCCGCCAGTCGCAACAAAAACCAGATTTGTTTCTGCCCGATGCACAGCGGTTGCTGGCGATAGCGGATATAACGTTTCGGCAGTCGATAGCGTAACCAGCGTTTGGTCGAACCGAGCAGTTCGACGTGCCGGCGCTCGAGGCCGATCTCCTCTTTCAACTCGCGGTACATCGCCTTTTCCGGCGACTCGTTGGGTTGGATGCCGCCCTGCGGAAACTGCCAGGCCGACATGCCGGTTCGGCGCGCGCAGAACACCTGGCCAGACTCGTTGAGCAGGATGATGCCGACGTTGGCTCTGAATCCGTGTTTGTCGATCATGCGCGCGATGGCTGTCGATACCTGCAGCGATTCTCCCAGTTGCTCCAGCCCAGTTCAACTGCGGGTGGCGACAGTAAAAAGGCGCCACGAGGCGCCTTTCTACGCGTACGTATATCGCGGTCAGCCGATCAGGCGAGCGCCTGCTTGATGGCCGCCTGTTCCTCCTGCAATTCTTTTGCCGTCGCGTCCATGCGCGCGCGGCTGAAATCGCTGACCGGCAGATCGGCAACGATGGCATAGTTGCCACCCTTACACACCACCGGAAAGGAATACATGAGCCCGGCCTCGATTCCATAACTACTGTCGCTCGGCAGACCCATACTGGTCCAGTCGCCGTCTGGTGTACCGAGCACCCAGTCGCGCATGTGCTCGAGTGCCGCATTGGCGGCCGAGGCTGCGCTCGAAGCGCCGCGTGCATCGATGATCTCGGCGCCACGTTTGGCCACCCGCGGGATGTAGTCTTTTTCGTACCAGGCCTGGTCGACCAGTTCGAGCGCGGCTTTGCCGGCTACCGTGGCCTGGCTGAGATCGGGGTACTGGGTGGTGGAATGGTTACCCCAGATGGTTACGCGTCGAATCTCGGACACCGCCGCGCCGGTCTTCGCCGCAAGCTGCGCTTTGGCCCGGTTATGGTCGAGTCGGGTCATGGCGGTGAACTGTCCCGGCGCGATATCCGGGGCGTAGTTCATACACGTCCAGGCGTTGGTATTAGCGGGGTTACCCACCACCACCACCTTGATGTCGCGCGCCGCGTTGTCGTTGAGGGCCTTGCCCTGGACCTTGAAGATGCCGCCGTTGGCGGCCAGCAGGTCACTGCGTTCCATGCCCGGACCGCGCGGACGCGCGCCGACCAGCAGAGCATAATTTGCGTCCTTGAAGGCAACATTGGCGTCGTCGGAGGTTTCAATACCCGCCAGCAGGGGAAATGCACAGTCGTCGAGCTCCATGACCACGCCTTCGAGCGCTTTCATGGCCGGGGTGATTTCAAGTAGCTGTAATATCACCGGCTGATCGGGACCCAACATCTGCCCGGCAGCAATGCGAAATAACAGCGAATAGGAGATCTGGCCGGCGGCGCCGGTAATTGTCACTCTGGCGGGGGCTTTCATACCTTATTCAAGTCCTTATCTATGGTCGTGTTATGGTTCGACGCCGGGCGTGCGCGACGCGTCCGGCGCTGGACAGTTTTTCGATCCGGGGCGCGTCACTGCCGCGGTCACGAGCGGCGGCCGACGCCTGCCGCGCGCGCTGGACGGTGAGCAAGGATACCCGCGCGGTCGTTTGTCCGGCAAGGCGAGGCTGCCGCGGGCCGCAACGCTCATACCTCGGCCGGCCCTGTTTCGGGCTGCTGAGAATGGCTGGAATGCCTGATTAATTAATGACTTTGACCGAGGTTTGATCAAAGATCCCGCGTTCCGACGCCGCTATGAAAAATGGCGCCGGCGGCAGGTACCACGACAGTTCTTATACCCAGTGATCACGCAGGTAGTAGGCGATGCAACGTCCATCATGTTTGTTCAGCGGCAACGCACCCTTTCTGGAGGCGCTCTACGAGTCTTATCTGACTGACCCCGGCAGCGTTTCAGCCGAGTGGCGCTCCTATTTCGACGGCCTGCAGGACGGCATGAGCGAGGAGCGCCGCGACACCGGCCACGCCGAGGTACGGGCGCGCATGCTCGAAATCGGCAGCGCGGCCAGCGTCGGCGGACCGGCACAGGTGATCTCCCACGGCGACCCGGCCGATGCCCAGAAGCAGGTTTCCGTGCTGCAGCTGATCAATGCCTACCGCTTTCGCGGCCACCGCCAGGCCAATCTCGACCCGCTCAACCAGTACGATCGCCCCGAGGTCGCGGAGCTCAGCCCCGAGTTTCACGGGCTGTCCGACGCCGACCTCGATCGGGTCTTCAACACCGGTTCGCTGCAGGGCCCGCAGCAGGCCACCCTACGCGATATCCTCGACATCGTACGCACGACTTACTGCGGTACGATCGGCGCCGAGTATATGCACATCGTCGAGACCAGTCAGAAGCGCTGGATCCAGCAGCGCCTCGAACTGACCCTCGCCAAGCCTTCGTTCGATACCGAGAAACGCAAGTTCCTGCTCGGGCGCGTGATCGCGGCCGGCGCCCTGGAGGAGTTTCTGCACACCAAGTACGTGGGCCAGAAACGCTTCTCCCTCGAAGGCGGTGAAAGTGCAATCGCCCTGCTCGACCAGATCGTCGAAGACGCCGGACGTCACGGCATCAAGGAATGCGTGGTGGGCATGGCTCACCGCGGCCGCCTCAACGTGCTGGTCAACATCCTTGGCAAGCACCCGTCGAAACTGTTCGAGGAGTTCGAAGGCACCGGTCCGATCGAAGTGCGCTCCGGAGACGTCAAATACCACCTCGGCTTTTCGTCCGATATAGAAACTCCGGGCGGCTCGTTGCACCTGACCCTGGCGTTCAACCCTTCGCACCTCGAGATCATCGACCCGGTCGTCGAAGGTTCGGTGCGCGCCCGCCAGGATCGGCGTTCCGACGTCGACCGCAACGAAGTGTTGCCCCTGCTCATCCATGGTGACGCCGCCTTCGCCGGCCAGGGTGTCATCATGGAGACGTTCAACCTGTCACAGACGCGCGGTTATTCCACCGGTGGCACGGTGCACGTCATCATCAACAACCAGATTGGTTTCACCACCTCCGATCCGCTCGATTCGCGCTCGACCCTGTACTGCACGGACGTGGCGAAAATGGTGCAGGCGCCGATTTTCCACGTCAACGGTGACGACCCCGAGGCGGTCGCTTTCGTCGCGCAGATGGCGGTCGACTTTCGCACCGAATTCAACAAGGACGTGGTGGTCGACATGATTTGCTATCGCAAACATGGCCACAGCGAGGCCGACGAACCGGCCGCAACGCAGCCCATCATGTATCAGCATGTGCGCAACCACCCCGGCGTGCGACATATCTATACCCAGAAGCTGGTCTCGGAAAATATCATCACCGAGGGTGAGGCCGAGGCCATGGCGGCGAAATACGTCGACGCGCTGGAAAACAATTTTGTCGTCTCAAGGCCTTATGCCAACGTCATCGACAACCGCTTTCTGATCAACTTCGAACCTTTTCGCGGCAGCCACTGGCGCGACGAAGCGGTCACCGCGCTTGCACCGGAAACCGTCACCAGGCTGGCCGATGGTTTCACCCGGGTCCCCGAAGGTTTCAACCTGCACCGCGCGGTCAAACGCATCCTCGCCGACCGCAAGAACATGGCGCTGGGGGAAACACCCTGTGACTGGGGTTTCGCCGAAACCCTCGCCTACGCTTCGCTGGTGACGCAGAAATGTGCGGTCAGGATTTCCGGACAGGACAGCGGCCGCGGCACGTTTTTTCACCGCCATGCCGTGTGCCATGATCAGAAAACCGGCGACACCTACCTGCCGCTGCAAAACCTCGACAGTAACCAGGCCGCATTTCTGGTCATCAATTCAACGCTGTCTGAAGAGGCCGTGCTCGGTTACGAGTTCGGCTACGCCAGCGCCGAGCCCAATGCGCTGGTGATCTGGGAGGCGCAGTTCGGTGATTTCGCCAACGGCGCGCAGGTAGTGATCGACCAGTTCATCGCCTCCTGCGAAGAGAAATGGGGGCGCTACTGCGGCCTCGTCATGTTGTTGCCGCACGGTTATGACGGCCAGGGTCCGGAACATTCCTCGGCCCGCCTCGAGCGCTACCTGCAACTGTGCGCCGAAGACAATATGCAGGTCTGTTACCCGACCACCCCGGCCCAGATGTTCCATATGCTGCGCCGGCAGATGATCAGGCCCTACCGCAAACCGCTCATCGTCATGAGCCCGAAAAGCCTGCTGCGGCACAAGCTGTCAGTGTCACCGATCGATGATTTCACCAGCGGTACTTTTCAGGTCGTGCTCGACGACATCGATGAGCTCGACAAAACCGCGGTACGCCGCATCCTGGTGTGCAGCGGTAAAGTGTATTTCGATCTGTTGGAGGCGCGGCGCGAAAACAACGTCACCGATTGCGCGATCGTCCGGCTGGAACAGCTCTACCCGTTTCCGAAAGAGGAAATGCAGGCCGTGCTCGCGCAATACGCGAACGCCGAAGAGCTGGTCTGGGTGCAGGAAGAGCCACGCAACCAGGGCGCCTGGTCGATGCTGCTCTCGACCCGGCATCTCGGCGGTTGTTTCGACGAAAATAAACCCCTGACCTGCATCGCGCGGCCCTATTCGGCCTCGCCCGCGGTCGGTTACGCCTCACTGCACCGCGAGCAGCAGCAGCAGGTCATCGACGGCGCGCTCGAACTCACGGCGCGCGCGGCGAAACAGAAAAAAACCGCCTGAGACAGGCGCGCCCTTACTCCTGGGAGAGGACCGACGTGTTAATTGAAGTCAAAGTTCCGGCGCTGGCCGAATCCGTTCCCGACGCGACCTTGCTGGACTGGTACAAACAGGTCGGCGAGGCGGTCGAACGCGGTGAAAGCCTGATCGATCTCGAAACCGATAAGGTCACGCTCGAGATTACAGCGCCCGAGACCGGTGTGATCAAGGAGATCCTGAAACAGCCCGGTGACGTGGTGGTGACCGACGACGTGCTGGTTGTTATCGATACCACCGCCACCGCCACCGCCAGTGCCAGCCCGGCCGCGGCCAGTCCTGCCAACAAGGCCGGCCCCGCGGCGGCGGCCGCGACTCCCGACGCGCCTGCCGCAAGCGCCGCAGGCAGCGACAAACTCGGTCCGGCAGCGCGCAAGCTCGTCGAAGAGCATGGCCTCGACGCCGCCGCGATCGATGGCAGCGGCAAGGATGGTCGAGTCACCAAGGGCGATGTCCTCGCCCACCTGGAGAAAGACCAGGACGCCGCCAAAGGCGACGTGACCGCGGTTGCCGCACCGGTCCGCGAGCGCGCCCCGGAGACCGAGGTGACCCGCATCGAGGAACGCGTGCCGATGACGCGCCTGCGCCGCAGGACCGCGGAACGGCTACTCAGCGCGCAGCGCGAAAACGCCCTGCTGACGACTTTCAACGAAGTCAACATGGCGCCGGTGATGGATCTGCGCAACCGTTTCAAAACTGAATTCGAAGAGCGCTACGGCGTGCGCCTCGGGTTCATGTCGTTTTTCGTCAAGGCCGCGGTGGAAGCGCTGAAGAAGTTTCCCGTCGTAAATGCCGCGGTCGATGGTGACGATATCGTCTATCACGGCTTTTTCGACATCGGTGTGGCGGTCGGTTCCGAACGCGGTCTGGTTGTGCCTATTCTGCGCGATGTCGCGCGCATGCCGTTCTCGGAAGTCGAACGGCGCATACGTGAATTCGGCGAACGTGCACGCGATGGCAAACTCACGCTCGACGAGCTGACCGGCGGCACGTTCACGATCAGCAACGGCGGCGTATACGGCTCGCTGGTATCGACGCCGATTATCAATCCGCCGCAAAGCGCGATCCTCGGTATGCACAAGATCCAGGAGCGCCCGGTCGCCGAAAACGGTGAAGTCGTGATCCGTCCGATGATGTACCTGGCCCTGTCCTATGACCACCGCATCATCGACGGCCGCGAAGCGGTGCAGTTTCTGGACACCATCCGTCGCACGCTGGAAGACCCGGCGCGCATGCTGCTGGCGCTATAGGTCATGAACGCAAAAACATTTGATGTCGTTGTTATCGGCGGCGGCCCGGGTGGCTATGTTGCGGCAATTCGCGCCGCGCAGCTCGGTTTCAATACCGCCTGTGTGGAACGCTGGCGAGACGCGGCCGACAACGGCGTGCTCGGCGGCACCTGTCTGAATGTCGGCTGCATTCCGTCCAAGGCCCTGCTCGATTCCTCGCACCACTACGAGTTCATCACCCTGCACGCAAAGGACCACGGTATCGAAACGCAGGCGAAGCTCGACATCGCCACCATGCAGGCACGCAAGGATAAAGTCGTCAGCACCCTGACCCAGGGCATCGCCGGCCTGCTGAAAAAGAACAAGATCACCTGGCTCAAGGGCAGCGGCAGCTTTGCATCCGCCAACGAAATAAAAGTTACCGCCGCAGATGGCAGCGAGTCGGTGGTCGGCGCGACGCACATCATTATCGCAACCGGCTCGGTGCCCGCGACCATCCCGCCGGCGCCGCTCGACCACGGCCTGATCGTCGATTCCACCGGCGCGCTTGCGTTTGACGCGGTCCCGAAGCGCCTCGGCGTTATCGGCGCCGGGGTCATCGGCCTCGAACTCGGCAGTGTATGGCGGCGCCTCGGCGCGGAAGTGGTCGTGCTGGAAGCCCTGCCCGAGTTTCTGCCCGCCGCCGACACGGCGGTGGCCAAGGAAGCGCACAAAATCCTCTCCCGCCAGGGCCTGGACATCCGCCTCGGCGCGACCGTCACCAGCGCTACGGCGAAGCGTAAGCAGGTCGAGGTCAGCTGCACCAGCGGCGAGCAGGAGGAGACCCTAAAATTCGACAAACTCATCGTCGCGGTCGGACGCAAGCCGAACACCGCCGAGCTCAACCTCGACGCCGCCGGTGTGCGCACCGATGCACGCGGCTTCATCGAGGTCGACGATGCCTGCCGCACGGCGGTGTCACATATCTATGCGGTCGGTGATTGCGTGCGCGGGCCGATGCTCGCTCACAAAGCCAGCGAGGAAGGCGTGGCAGTCGCCGAACGTATCGCCGGACAGACGCCACACATTAACTTCGAGCTGATCCCCTGGGTCATCTACACCTGGCCGGAGATCGCCTGGGCCGGCGCGACCGAGCAGAGTCTGAAGGCGGCCGGGCGCGATATCCGCAGCGGCAGCTTTCCGTTCCTGGCCAGCGGCCGGGCCCGCGCGATGGGCGCGACCGAAGGTTTCGTCAAGCTTATCGCCGACAGCAAAACCGACGCCGTACTCGGGGTGCATATCATCGGCCCGAACGCCTCTGAGCTGATCGCCGAAGCGGTCATCGCCATGGAATTCGGCGCCAGCGCGGAGGATATCGCGCGTACCGTCCACGCCCATCCGACCCTGGCCGAATCCACCCACGAGGCGGCACTGGCCGTGGCCAAACGCGCCATCCATTTCTAGGTCTCGGAACCGGCATGGCCGGTCCGCGCCGGCTATCGCCCGGCCCTTGATGCGGTGCAGCATTGCGGTCGTACTTGCATAATGGTGCGGTGCAACTTAAATTAGCCGATCACATCCCGCCCCCCATCCAGGAGCCGTCCATGGAACAAGCCGTGATCGTTTCCGCGCTGCGCACCCCGATTGGCGCTTTCGCAGGCGCCCTGTCGACGACCCCCGCGCATCAGCTCGGCGCCGCGGTGATCCGCGCCCTGCTCGCCGACACCGGGCTCGAGCCCGGCGCAGTCGACGAAGTCATACTCGGCCAGGTGCTGACCGCCGGCAGCGGCCAGAACCCGGCCCGCCAGGCCGCCATCGCCGCCGGGCTCGCGCATGCGACCCCCGCGCTGACCATCAACAAGGTCTGCGGCAGCGGGCTGAAAGCCGTCCATCTGGCCGCCCAAGCCGTGCAATGCGGCGACGCGGAAGTTGTCATTGCCGGTGGCCAGGAAAATATGAGCCTCGCGCCGCACGTCCTGCCCGGCTCGCGAAACGGCCAGAAAATGGGTGACTGGAAACTCGTCGACAGCATGATCGTCGATGGCCTGTGGGATGCGTTCAACGACTACCATATGGGCATAACGGCGGAAAACATCGCCGAGAAATATGCCATCAGTCGCGACGACCAGGACCAGTTCGCTGCCGCGACGCAGAAAAAAACCGCCGACGCGCAGCAGGCCGCACGCTTTGCCGATGAAATCGTCGCCATCGAGATCCCGCAGCGCAAGGGCGATCCGGTTGTGTTCGATCGCGACGAATTCCCGCGCCCGCAAACCACCGCCGAAAGTCTTGCCGGCCTGCGCGCCGCGTTCAAATCGGACGGCGGCGTTACCGCCGGCAACGCCTCGGGTATCAATGACGGCGCCGCCGCCGTGCTGGTCATGTCCGCAACCCGCGCCAAGGCGCTCGGGCTGCCGGTGCTGGCGACGATCGCGGCCGGCGCCAGCGCCGGCGTCGATCCGGCCATCATGGGCACCGGACCGATCCCGGCGGCGCGGCGCTGCCTGAGCAAGGCCGGTTGGGAAGTCGCAGACCTCGATCTGGTTGAAGCGAACGAAGCCTTCGCGGCGCAGGCCATCTGTGTCAATCGCGAACTGGGCTGGGATCCGGCCAAGGTCAACGTCAATGGCGGCGCCATCGCGCTCGGCCACCCGATCGGCGCCTCCGGGGCACGCATACTCGTGACCCTGCTCCACGAAATGCGACGGCGCGACGCAAAAAAAGGACTGGCGACATTGTGCATCGGCGGCGGACAGGGTGTCGCCCTGGCCGTATCGCGCTGAATCAATCCGCTCCGCAACCGGGACGAATCGACATGAACGAGACTAGCAAACGGGTCATCAAGAAATATCCGAACCGCCGCCTTTACGATACCGCCGAGAGCAAATACGTCACCCTGAACGACGTCCGCAAGCTGGTGCTGGACGGTGTGAGTTTCTGCGTGATGGACAAAAAAAGCGGTGACGACATCACCCGCAATATTCTGCTTCAGATCATTATCGAGCAGGAGGAAGAAGGCGAGCCGCTGTTCTCCACCGACGTACTTGAACAGATCATCGGCTTCTACGGCAATTCGGTGCAGGGCGTGGCCGGGGATTTTCTCACCCAGAGTCTGCAGTTATTCCAGGAACAGCAGCAGCGCTTTCAGGCCCAGATGCAGGAAGCCATGCAGGCCAACCCGATGTCATCGGTGTTGAGCGAAATGACCAAACAGAACATCGAGTTGTGGCGAAAAATGCAGGCCAATTTCTTTTCCAGCGTTGGCGTGCCGGTCAAGAAAGACACCCCTGATCAGGACGACTGAGCGCGCCTGCTCAGCCACGAACGCCACTCCCACCGCCGCCTGGCTCAGCGGCGCTGAGCGTCGCCTGCCCGTGACCGCGCCGACGGCGGCAATAATCAGGCTGCCAGTTGCTGTTCCAGCGCCGCGCGGATGCGCTGTACCTGCTCGCGCAGCGCCTGCGGAGCACGCGCTTCCAGGGTCTTGAAATAGCTCTCGATTTCGTCGATTTCGCGGCGCCATATCTTGGCGTCGATGGACAGCAGGGACTGCATCGCCTGGCGATCGAGATCGAGACCGTTCGCATTCAGATCGCCGATTTCGGGGACCAGGCCAATCGGCGTTTTGACCGCATCGACGCGGTTTTCACAGCGCGCCAGGATCCACTCCAGCACGCGCATATTGTCGCCGAAGCCGGGCCACATGAACTTGCCGTTGTGGTCCTTGCGGAACCAGTTGACGTGAAAAATGCGCGGCAGCTTGTCGGATTTCGCGGCGAAGCTCAGCCAGTGACTCCAATAGTCGCCGAAGTTGTAGCCACAGAACGGCTTCATGGCCATCGGGTCGCGCCGCACCTGTCCGACCTTGCCGGTTGCGGCGGCAGTCGTTTCCGAAGCCATCGCGGCACCGGCAAAGACACCGTGTTCCCAGTCGAAGGCCTCGAACACCAGCGGTGCGACCGTCGAGCGGCGACCGCCGAAAACGATTGCCGAGATCGGCACCCCCTGCGGTGCGTTGCCCTGCGGGGAAAAACTCGGACACTGGCTGGCCGCGACCGTAAAGCGCGCGTTGGGGTGCGCCGCCGGACCGGTCTTTTCCGGATCGTGCACACGTCCCTGCCAGTCGATCAGGTGGGCAGGCTTGTCGCCGTCGATGCCCTCCCACCACGGCTGCATATCGTCGGTCACGGCGACATTGGTATAAATGGCGTTGCGGCCCAGGGTATTCATGCAGTTGGGATTGGTTTTCAGACTGGTGCCAGGCGCGACCCCGAAAAATCCGGCCTCGGGATTGATCGCCCACAACTGGCCGTCGTCGCCGAGGTGCATCCAGGCGATATCATCGCCTACGGTCCACACCTTCCAGCCGGCAAATTCTTTCGGCGGCACCAGCATGGCGAGGTTGGTTTTGCCGCACGCCGAGGGGAATGCCGCGGCGATGTAGCGGGTTTCTCCATGCGGGGATTCCAGGCCCAGGATCAGCATGTGCTCGGCGAGCCAACCTTCGCTGCGCGCCTGCGAGCTGGCGATCCTCAAAGCGTGGCATTTTTTACCCAGCAGGGCATTGCCGCCGTAGCCGGAACCGATGCTTTTGATCATCAGTTCGTCCGGGAAGTGCATGATGAAACGGCGCTCGGGATCGAGTTCAGCGGTAGAGTGCAGGCCCTTGACGAAACTGTTGCCGGCCTCGATATGTTGCAGCGCGCGCGTGCCGATGCGCGCCATGATGCGCATGTTGAGAACCACGTACGGGCTGTCGGTGATCTCGACGCCGGCGCGCGCATAGGGGGAACCGTAGGGACCCATGAGGTACGGCACCACGTACATCGTGCGCCCGCGCATGCAGCCTTTGAACAGGGCGTCCATTTTTTCATGGCCCGCGGCTGGCGCCATCCAGTTGTTGTTTGGTCCGGCGTCGTCACGGTCGCGGGTGCAGACGAAGGTCAGGTGTTCGACGCGCGCGACGTCGTCAGGGTCGGAACGATGCAGATAGCAGTTCGGGTGGGTTTTTTCGTTCAGCTTGATAAGGTCGCCGCTGGCAACCATGAGCTGCGTCAACGCCTCATTTTCCGCATCGCTGCCATCGCACCAGTGCACCTGATCGGGTTGGGTAAGTGCGCGTACCTGGTCGACCCACGCCGCCAGTTCAACGTTTTTTGTCATTTCTGATCAGTGCTCCGGATAGCCCCGCTAAACCGTGTTCCGTGGCACGGCGGGGGTAGAGAAAATTGCAGCTCGTGCCGGTCCGCGAGGAGGACTCGGCGGCAACGCCATTGTGAATTGTGCAGAACCCGCTCAGCGCCGGTTCGAGCAGGCGTAAGGGTACCAGACCCGGGCCCGTATGTTGACGATGAGTTGTTACGTTTTGCCACAGGCTGAGGGCCCCGCGGCGCCGCCAGCGATCACCCCTGTAGCGGCCCGCGGACGGGCAGGCTGGAGGGCGGTGGGCGCGGAAAAATATTTTTATCTTAGGGCTTGACTTCCTCCTATCGGGCATCTATGCTGCATTGCAATAATTGCTGCAACGCAATATATCGAAACACTGAACAAAACCAAACGCCCCCGCACAGTCGCGGTGGCTACTCCAGGAGAGACGAAATGGACAATAAAGTCGTGGAAAACTGGCAGGATTACACCAAATCCGCCCTGGCTTCGGTCAAAGAGCTCGAAGTGATCAATACCCGCGTGTTCGAAAAACTGACCGGCAAGCAGATGGAGCTGGCTAACACCGCGTTTGAAGCGGGTACCCGCTACATGAGCGCGCTCAGCGAGGTGAAGGCGTATCCGGAATTCGTCAGCGAACAGGCCAAAATGATTGCCGAATTCAACGAAACCCTGATCACCACCGCGCGCGGTTCGGCCGACATCATGTCGGAAGCCCGTGAAGCCTACCAGGCGTGGTTTGAGCAGGGCCTCAAGTCCCTGACCGCGAACGCAAATTTTGAAATTCCGGGGTTTGCGCCGCTGACCAGGCAGGCAACCGTCAAGACTGCCAAAGCGGCCTGATCGCCGGGGTCCACAGCCCCGTCCAGGATATTTCCGCGCACGTTCGCACTCCGCCCGGCGCAATGCCGGGCGGGGTTGCGGATTTACCTCTCTCGCCTACTCTTGCCCGTACCACTCACCGACCAGCGCCGGCACCGAAGTCGCCTGGCGGGTACTGACGTAGATCCCGATATGGCCGCCGCGGACCTCGCGCTCGGTATAATTTCCGGCCTTCACCAGCCTGCCCAGTGCAGTTGACGACGCCGGCGGGACGAGATGATCGTCGCGCGCGTAGATATTCAGCACCGGCATGTCCAGACGACCCAGGTCGACTGTTCTGCCGGCTATTTCGAGTTCACCCCTGACCAGCCGATTCTCCTGGTACATGCCACGTCCGAACTCGCGACAAGCCCGTGCCGTCAAGGCCGGGGAATCGAATATCCAGTGCTCCATACGCAAAAACATCGTCGCCGCCGCCTCGTCATCGAGGTGTTCGACGAAACGCAGGTATTTCTGCTGCAGCAACCGGTAGGGTTTAAGCGACAGAAACAACGCATTGAGGGTATCGCCGTCGATGTTGCCACGACTGTCGACCAGAGCGTCGATATCGACGTGCCGGACCAGATGGCTGAGCATGTCATCGGCAGTGTGAAAGTCGATCGGGGTCACCGTCGTCACCAGGCGCTCGACGCGCTCGGGTTTCAGCGCCGCGTAGCACGCACTGAAGGTCCCGCCCTGGCAGATCCCCAGCAGTGTCAGGCGTTCGCGTTCAAGCTGGCGACACAGGTGTTCGACACAGGCATCCAGATAGCGCGCGATGTAGTCATCCAGCCCGAGCAGTCGATCGGCGCCGCCGGGATAACCCCAATCGATCAGATAAACGTCGAAGCCGCGCTCGATAAGCCCGGCTATCAGCGACCGCCCGTCCTGCAAATCGGCCATCTCCGGGCGATTGACCAGCGCGTAGACGATCAGCAGGGGTGGGCGCGGCTCGGCACCGCGCGGCCCTTGATAGCGGTACAGGGTGATGCCATCGAGATGCATGATCGCGTCGCGCGGGGTCGCGCCCGGCCGCGCCGCCGGCAGCTTGCGCAATGCGCCGAGCGCAGTGGCCAGGCGCCGCTCCAGGTCCGCGATTTCACGCCCGGCGTCGGCAGCGGTGAAGTTGATCTGAGCCATCAGGGTGTCTTTGACTCGTGCATGAGCGGTTCAGCGATCGCTTAATCCCGAGTGCCGAGGATATGGCCGATGTCGAACTCGTCGGCAGCTTTCTTGCGAGCGGGTTTGCTGGCTTTACGCGCCGGGCGAGGCGCGGGCCGCACCGCCCTGGTGGCGGCCGCACCCGGCTTCGCCGTTGGCGGGCGCGGCCTGCGCGGTGGCGCCGGCGCCTTTATTTCGCTGACGTTCGTGGCTGCCGCGGGCGCGGCGCTGAGCGCCTGGTTTTCCGCTCGCAACGCAGCCAGTTCGCGCCGCAGCTCGCGCTGCTGCTGATGGAGCTGATCGAGTTCGCGCCGCGCCGGCAGATCCAGGGCTGCCGCCGTGCGCTCGTGAACGGCGTTGAGAGCCGCACGCACACGGCTCGATGCATCGACCAGGGCGCCGAAATCACGACTGAATTCGGTCATCATGACGGTGTCGCGGTAGGCACTTTCGGCGTGCTCGATCCAACGATCATAAAGCGCGCTCAGGGTCTCGATCGTTTCGCCGTCGTCAGCGCGAAGGTAGCCGGCGAAACTGCCCAGGGCACTGGCGGACGCCGCCCGGTAATGCCCACCGATACGGTCGTTGCAGCGACGCTGCTCGAACAGCGCGCGCTGCAGTTCGCGCTGGGCAGCGTGCCATTCGCGCTGTGGACCGAGCAGCGGCAGCGCCAGCCATTGTTCGGTCCACTGTCCGAGCAGGTCACCGGCGCGGCTCGCCTCGTTGAACAGCGGTGCGGCGCCCAGCGACTCGGCCCAGCGTAAAGGCACGCCAAACCAGGATGCCGCGTCGAGCGCGGACGGATCGTCGCGCAACGAAGCGAGCAGGCGTTCGAAGTGCGCGGCGAGCGCCGCCGCCGGATTGGTGTCCTGATCGGCCTTCAATGCGGCCATCATCGCCGCCGCAAATTCGCGATACCCGCTCAGCATCGCGTGCAAGGGCGGGGCCGCCGGACTCGCGCCGGCGTCGGCAAGACGGCCGAGCCAGTCCGTCCACAGCCGGGTCCAGGGATTGGTCATGCGTGCCTCATGCCGGGTTCATCACCGCGCTAACCCCTATTTATTGGCGCGATGCTCGATGAGGTCGTCGACCACCGCCGGATCGGCCAGGGTCGAGGTATCACCGAGATTCTCGAGTTCGTTTTCGGCGACCTTGCGCAGGATCCGGCGCATGATTTTCCCGGACCGCGTTTTCGGCAGACCGGGCGCCCACTGGATCACGTCGGGGGTCGCAATCGGGCCGATCTCCTTGCGCACATGCTGGACCAGTTGCTGGCGCAGTTCGTCGCTCGGCGTGGCGTTGTGCATGAGGGTGACATAGGCATAAATGCCCTGCCCTTTGACCGGGTGCGGGTAGCCGACGACCGCGGCCTCGGACACCGCTTCGTGCAGCACCAGCGCGCTTTCGACCTCGGCGGTGCCCATACGATGGCCGGAAACGTTGATCACGTCGTCGACGCGCCCGGTGATCCAGTAATAGCCGTCTTCGTCGCGACGCGCGCCGTCGCCGGTGAAGTATTTGCCGGGGAACATCTTGAAGTAGGTTTCGCGGAACCGCTCATGATCGCCATAGACGGTACGCATCTGGCCCGGCCACGAGCGCTTGATAACCAGCGAACCGGATACCGCGCCCTCCAGCTCCTTACCCTGTTCGTCGACCAGGGCCGGCTCGACGCCAAAAAACGGCAGCGTCGCGGAGCCGGGTTTCAGCGGCCGCGCACCGGGTAAGGGCGAGATCAGAATACCGCCGGTCTCGGTCTGCCACCAGGTATCGACAATCGGACAGCGCTTGTCGCCGACCACTTTGTGATACCACTCCCAGGCTTCGGGGTTGATGGGTTCGCCGACGCTGCCGAGGATACGCAGGCTCTGTCTCGAGCTGCGCGTTACATGATCGTCGCCTTGCCCCATCAGGGCCCGCAGTGCGGTCGGGGCGGTGTAAAAAATATTGACCTTGTGTTTGTCGACGACCTGCCACATGCGACCGGCGTCGGGATAGGTCGGCACGCCCTCGAACATCAGCGTAATCGCGCCGTTGGCCAGCGGACCATAGACGATGTAAGAGTGACCCGTGACCCAGCCGACATCGGCCGTACACCAGTAGACGTCACCCTCGTGGTAGTCGAACACGTATTTGTGCGTTATGGCGGTGTGTAACAGGTAGCCGGCGGTGGTGTGCAGGACACCCTTGGGCTGGCCGGTCGAGCCCGAGGTATAAAGGATAAACAGCGGGTCCTCGGCGGCCATCGACTCGGGTGGACACTGTTCGCTGGCGGCTGCCACGCAATCGTGAAACCAGATGTCGCGGCCTTCGGTCCAGGCGACCTCGGCACCGGTACGGCGCACCACAAAAACGGAGCTTACCTCCGGGCAGTGGCGCAGCGCCTCGTCGGCATTGGCCTTCAGCGGCACGCCGCGACCGCCGCGCAAACCTTCGTCGGCCGTGATCACGGCGCTGCACTGCGAATCGAGGATGCGGTCCTTGAGCGCCTCCGGCGAAAAACCGCCGAATACAACCGAATGGACCGCGCCGATGCGTGCGCAGGCGAGCATCGCGACCGCGGCTTCGGGTATCATGGGCATGTAGATCGAAACCCGATCGCCCTTGCCGATCCCGCGCGCTTTCAGCGCATTGGCGAAGCGGCAGACCTGCGAAAACAGCTCGCGATAGGTGATGTGTTTGTCGTCGCCCGGGTCGTCGCCCTCCCAGATGATGGCGGTCTGCTCACCGCGTCGCTCGAGATGGCGATCGAGGCAGTTATAGCAGGCGTTGAGGCGTGCACCGTCAAACCAACGGATATCGCCGCGCGTGAAATCATAATCGCAGACCGTGGACCAGGTCTGTTCGAAACTGAGGAATTCATTGGCCTGCGCGGCCCAGAACGTTTCCGGATCAGCCAGGGATTGCGCATACATGTCCCGATAACGCTGCTCATTGATATGCGCACGCGCCGCGACATCGGCGGCCACGGGATAGATCTTGTCATCAGCCATCAGTCTATTCTCCTCGGCAGACGGGGTAGCGGGGGGGGCTGGACACCAGTCGCCGTTGAAGAGCCCCGAGCAGTAGTCCTGGGTCACAAAAATTTTAACATACCACCCGGCGCTACCACCGCCGGATCAGCGAGGTCGAAAGGCGAGCAATGATCAATCATCAGGAACTGGCCGTCGCGCTCGATATCGCCCGCGCTGCGGTCGCCGAAGGGTGCCGCATAACACGCCGCGTACAGGGTCGGCTCGACGCCATACGTCAGCACAGCAAGGACGACCGCAGTCCGGTAACGGTCGCCGATTACGCCGTGCAGGCTTTGATTGCGATGCGCCTCGCCGATGCTTACGCCGGGCTGAAACTCGTCGGCGAGGAGGATGCCGGCGCGCTGCGTAACGGCGCCAACGCCGGTCTGCTCGGCGCGGTGACCGACGCCGCGCGCGAGGTCTGGAGCGACGCGACCCCGGCGCGGGTCGCCGACGCGATCGATTGCGGCAATCATGACGCCAGCGCGGCGCGCTACTGGACACTCGATCCGATCGACGGCACCAAGGGCTTTCTGCGCGGCGGCCAGTACGCAATATCGCTGGCGCTGATCGAAAACGGCGCGGTCGTGCTCGGCGTACTCGGCTGCCCGAACCTGTCGAGAGATTTTCAGCGCCCGTTCACTGATCCGGACCCGGTCGGTACGCTGTTCTATGCCAGCCGCGACAGCGAGTGCTGGTCGGCGGACGCCGACGGCAGCGCCGAACCGCAGGCGCTGCGGCTGGCTGACAACGGCGATGTCACGACCATGCGAGTATGCGAATCGGTCGAAGCGGCACATTCCCGGATCGATGAAACCACCCATATCGTGCGTCATCTGGGCGCCAGGGGGACCCCGGCCCGGCTCGACAGCCAGTGCAAATACGCGGTGGTCGCGCGCGGTCAGGCCGACGCTTACCTGCGCCTGCCAACGCGACCAGACTACGTTGAAAGGATCTGGGACCACGCGGCCGGTAAAATCATCGCCGAACGGGCCGGCGCGGTAGTCAGCGATATTCGCGGCCAAGCCCTCGATTTCGGCCACGGTATCGGGCTGTCGGCCAACCGCGGGGTGATCTGCGCGGCGCCCGGCTTCCACCAGCCGCTGGTCGGCGCAATCGAGACCCTGGCGTTATTTCCCGACTGAAGGAGTGGGCGAAATCGTGCGACAGGCAGTCGCCGGTGGCGAGCGGGTCGCAGGTCAGGCGGTCTCGAGCGCAAGCGGGCCTGGGCGGGTAAGACGCACGCCACGAATCGCGTAAACAGTTTTCGCGTACTTGTTCAGGGCCTGTAACGCTTGCATCTGCGCGCCTCGTCGCAGTTCTGCTATCCTCGAAGGCCACGAAACCTCGGGGAGGGGCGGCGTGGCGCCGGAGCAGCTTGCGCATGCGGAGACCCCGCCCGCGCCGGCATGGCACCTGCCCGCGCCATCGGTAAATTCACAATCGCCCTTTTCGCGCGAACGACGAGTGTTGCAACAACATCGCGCCGCGCGAACACGCACCTGCGTGCCGGGCCAACATATCCTGTGACCTGTCAAACCCTTGACGGGCTCAATGGAGAGGAGGAAGAGGAATGAGCACAACAGCTATGGCCCTGATCGGGGTCGTGATGTGGTCGGTGGTTTTATCGTTCGTACTGGTATCGGTACGGGTCAAGACCATAATGAGCGGCGAGAAAGCGCTGAATGCGTTTTCGCCGGATGGTCGGGACCTCGATGACAGCGGCATTCGCATTACCCGCGCGCATGCCAATTCACTGGAATACCTGGCGCTGCCGGTGGGTATCCTGTTACTCGCGGTCGCGACCGGAAACACGGCGGTCACGAACGGACTGGCGATGGTCTACCTCGGTTGCCGGGTCGGGCAGTCGGTGATCCATATGATCTCGACGGCCGTGCCGATGGTCATGATCAGGGCAACCCTGTTTTCGGTGCAGCTGATCATCCTGATCATATGGGCCGTCAAGCTGGCTGGTCTCGCCTGAGGCAGGGCTTCGGCGTCCTTCTCCAGCGCCGGTAGACCGGCCGGGAGAAGGACGCGCGACTTCAGCAGGCCCGCCAGTCGGGCATTGTGCGGCGGGCTGGATCAGGCGCCGCCGATAGATTAGTTTGCATGATAACCAGCCCACCCCGGGCATCAGCTCAGGAGTTTTTCGATGGCCTTCACTGCGAATTTCGACCAGTTTCAATTTTCCGAAGCAGCATTCAAGGGCAAGCGGGTCTTGATCACGGGTTCCGGCAAGGACGGTGGTATCGGCCAGGCGCTGGCGCTGGCGGCCGCCGCCAATGGCGCAGAAGTCGTCGGCGTCCATTTTCACAGCAGTTATCGCGATGGATTCGACATGGTCGACGCCATGCGCGCCAGGGGTGTGAAAGCCTTTGCCATGCAGGCCGACGTGACCAATACCCGTGACCTGTGGGCCTCGCGCAGCTACGTTATCGAGCAGATGGGCGGTAACGGCCCGGACATCGTGATCTGTAATTCAGGTCTGACCGAGCAGGGCTACCGCTTCGGGCGAGCGCTGCCTGAAATCGAAGGCGAGAGCCGCGCCGAGCGACGCGCGCGCGTTCGCCGTGATTTTCTCGAGCACCTCGAGGAATCGAAACTCGTAATGGATACCAAGATCGACGGCTTTGTGTACATGACCCATCTCTGGGCCGGCGAAGCGGTGTACCACAAACAGCCGGTACAGTTCGTCTATATCTCTTCAATGCAGTCCGTCGAGCCCGGTGTCGCGGTGCCGGGGTATGTCGTCGCCAACTGGGCGGTGTTGCGCCTGCCGGAGGTTCTGCGGGTCAACCTCGGGCGCTCGAGTGACATGGCCAGTGCGTGCTGTCTGATGCTGCCGTTCATTCGTACCGGTATGACCGAAGAATACGCCGACAACCCCAAGGTTTTTGGCCGCTGGCAGCCGCGTATGCTGGAACCCTATGAAGCGGCCCGCGCGGTAAGCCAATTGCTGGCCCGGCCAGCGGCGGAGCTGGACCTGGGTAACTTCAAACTCGGTGTCGGTGGCAGCACTGAAGAAGTCGAAATGAGCTGGTCCCAGGTCAGACTGGACGTCAACAACGCACCCCTGGAGTGGAGCGACAGCGCGCCGTTACGCAGCAAAGCGGGCTGACGGCCGCCACGCTTATCAGCGGTTGTTCAGGGCGCGCGCTCGAATAACCGTGTCATCTCGAGGATCGGCCCGCCGGGGCGTTCCTGCACGGAAAGTTGTTGTGACATGCGCGCCTCGGTTGCCGCGAGACGGTAAGTCTCGATGAGTTTGCCGCCGTTCTGAACGGTGGTTTCGATGACCAGGGCGCCATCATCAAAAAATGTCAGCGAGCGTCCCAGACTATCGGTCGTCAGCTCGGTGCCCGAAACGGAATACGCACGGCCGGCAGGGTTGACGCTCAGCAGCCGCTTCTGCACGCCGTCATAAAGTATGACCACCTTGCGGCCCTGGTAGAGTTTGATGGTTTTTGCTTCGAGGATGCGGCGTTGGTCGTCGCTGCCGCTCCAGTCGACTGCCCGCATATCTTCACGGATCATTTCTTCGGTCGCGTCGAGCTGGTTCTGAAAGCGATTGGAGCCGGTCGGTTTGGCCTGGCGGCCAAACTTGTCGGCGGCATTCTCACGGCGTTCGGTATTGAGCTTGTCGTTCAGCACCCGCGCACTGTCCTCGAAGTCGTCCGACTCATCCTTGACCAGATGCCAGGTGTCGTTCAGCAACGGCACGCTGTCCGCCGCGTCGACCATAACCGAGCCAGCCAGTGTGACCAGTGCGGCGCAAAGGCCGAGCATTACGCGCGCAGCGGCCGGCAACTTGAATAATCGCATGCTCATAATGCCCATAGTGTATCCCAAGGGCGCCTCATCACAGCGCCTTCGAAGCGGATCCGATCGGGATAAAAAAAAGGCCGGAGAGAACCCGGCCTTGACTCGTACGTTGGCTAGATTGATGGCCTACGAATCGTCGCTTACCTCGGCATCGTCATCGGCCGGACGATCGACCAGCTCCACGATCGCCATCGGCGCTTTGTCGCCCGGTCGAACGCCGCACTTGAGAATGCGCATATACCCGCCCGGTCGCGCCGAATAGCGCGGTGCGATCTCATTAAACAGCTTGGTCACCGCGTCGCGATCGCGCAGCCGCGAAAAGGCCAGACGCCGTTTCGCCACCGAGTCGGTCTTCGCCAGCGTGATCAGCGGTTCGGCCGTGCGCCGCAGCTCCTTCGCCTTGGGCAGAGTCGTACGTATGATTTCGTGATGAATGAGCGACGCCGCCATATTCCGGAACATCGCCTTTCTGTGCGAGCTGTTGCGGTTAAGCTGTCGGCCGCTGTTGAGGTGCCTCATGAGAGTTCGCCTTGATCGTGGTTTTTTTTAGAGCGTCGCTCGTTCGTTATCGTAAAGCCCCGTCGGTGGCCAGTTTTCCAGGCGCATACCTAGCGACAGGCCGCGGGCGGCGAGTACGTCCTTGATCTCGGTAAGCGACTTCTTGCCGAGATTTGGCGTTTTCAGCAATTCGACCTCGGTCCGCTGGATCAGGTCGCCGATGTAATAAATGCTTTCGGCTTTCAGACAGTTGGCGGAACGAACCGTCAACTCCAGATCGTCGATCGAACGCAGCAGGATCGGGTCGATCTCGATCGCGTCGGCAGCCGACGACTCCTGGGCGTCGTCTGCGCTGATATCGACAAACACCGCAAGCTGGCTGCGGAGTATGCCTGCCGCTTCCTTGACCGCGTGTTCCGGATCGATCGTACCGTTGGTTTCGATCGTCAGGATCAGCTTGTCCAGGTCGGTCTGCTGTTCGACACGCGCACTCTGCACTTCGTAGGCACAGCGGCGGATCGGGCTGAACGAGGCATCGAGCTTCAAGCGTCCGATTGCGTGTTCCGTCTCCTCGGGATTTTCCCGCGCGGTCGACGGTTGGTAGCCGCGGCCTCGCGCAACCCGCAGGGTCATGTTGAGCTCGCCGTTATCGCTCAGGTGGGCAATGTGGTAATCCGGGTCGACGATCTCGACGTCATGGTCGAGCACGATATCCCGCGCCGTCACTTCGCCTGGTCCCTGCTTGTTGATGGTCAGGTTGGCGTCGTCGCGAGCATGCATATTGATCGCCAGACCCTTGAGGTTAAGCAGGATATCGGTCACATCCTCCTGTACGCCCTCGATCGTGGTGTACTCGTGCAGCACGTTCTCGATCTCGATTTCCGTGATCGCACTGCCCGTCATCGAGGACAGGAGCACCCGCCGCAATGCGTTGCCGAGCGTATGTCCGAAACCGCGGTTCAGCGGTTCGATAGTTATTTTCGCTGTACGTTGATTGACCGCCTGAACTTCAACGATTTTAGGCTTCAATAACTCATTCAAGGCTGACGCCATCATGGAGTCTCCTATAGACAGGATTACTTGGAATACAACTCGACAACGAGCGATTCGTTGATGTCGGCCGGCAGATCGGCGCGGTCGGGTACGGCTTTCAGGCGGCCCTCCATTTTCTTCGAATCGACCTCAACCCACTCGGGAAAGCCAAGTTGTTCGGCGATGGCCAGGGAATCCTGGATACGTACCTGCTTGCGCGACTTCTCGCGCACCGCAACCACATCGTCAGGGGCCACCTGGTAGGACGGAATATTCACGCTCTGACCGTTAACAGTGATCGCCTTATGGCCGATCAGCTGACGCGCTTCGGCGCGGGTTGCGCCAAAGCCCATGCGATAGACCACGTTGTCGAGGCGTCGTTCGAGCAACTGCAGCAGGTTTTCGCCGGTCGCGCCTTTGAGCCGCGCGGCCTGCTTGTAGTAGTTGCGAAACTGCCGTTCGAGTACGCCGTAAATAATGCGCAGCTTCTGCTTTTCGCGGAGCTGCAGCGCATAGTCCGAGAGCCGACGCCCGCGGGCGTCACCATGCTGGCCAGGTGGCTTCTCCATCTGGCACTTCGATTCAATCGGCCGCGCCCGGCTCTTGAGACCAAGGTCCATACCCTGGCGGCGGCTGAGTTTGCATTTCGGGCCTATATAGCGAGCCATGTTCTTATACCCTTCGCTTCTTCGGTGGCCGGCACCCGTTGTGCGGGATCGGCGTCACGTCGGTGATATTGGTGATTTTGAAGCCGGCGGCGTTCAGCGAACGTACCGCCGACTCGCGCCCCGGACCAGGGCCCTTAACGAACACGTCAAGATTCTGCATACCGTAATCGTCGCGGACGCTGGCAAGTTTTTCCGCCGCGACCTGCGCCGCGAACGGCGTGCTTTTTCTCGAACCGCGAAAGCCGCTGCCGCCGGCCGTTGCCCAGGCCAGGGTATTCCCCTGGCGATCGGTAACCGTGATGATGGTGTTGTTAAACGAAGCATGAATATGCGCGACACCGTCGATAACGGTCGTCTTCGTTTTTTTCTTCTTCGTTCGTTCGGTTGCAGTTGCCATAATCGAATCCCAGGCTTAACGTTTGACCAGACGGCGCGGACCTTTGCGCGTCCGGGCGTTGGTTTGTGTGCGCTGTCCCCGCACCGGCAGCCCGCGTCGGTGCCGGATGCCGCGGTAGCAGCCGAGATCCATCAATCGTTTGATGTTCATGCTGACCTCGCGGCGCAGGTCACCTTCGACCTGAAACTTGGCGACTTCGTTGCGCAGTTCGTCGAGCTGACCTTCGGTCAGGTCCTTCACCATTGCGCTACCGGGAATACCGGTCGCCGCGCAGATCGCCAATGAGCGCGTACGCCCAATACCGTAGATGGCCGTCAAGGCAATGACCGTATGTTTACGATCGGGAATGTTAACGCCGGCAACGCGAGCCATAAGCTTTCCTCTCTAGTATCCGTGTTCGCCGCTTAACCCTGGCGCTGCTTGTGGCGCGGGTCTTTGCAAATAATACGAACTACACCTTTGCGTCGAATCACCCTGCAGTTACGGCAGAGGCGCTTCACAGATGCCTGTACTTTCATTTCTTGAACTCCTATGGCTTAGCGCTAGCGCCGACCATATCCTTTCAAATTGGCTTTCTTCATCAAGCCTTCGTATTGATGTGACATCAGATGCGCCTGCACCTGCGACATGAAATCCATAACCACGACAACGATGATCAGCAGCGAAGTACCGCCGAAATAGAACGGCACGTTGAGCTGCAGGATGAGAAATTCCGGCAGCAGGCACACGGCCGTGATATAGATTGCTCCGGCCACGGTCAGGCGGGTCATTACGCCGTCGATGTAGCGCGCGGTCTGGTCGCCGGGACGGATGCCGGGGATGAACGCGCCTGACTTTTTTAGATTGTCGGCCATCTCTTTCGGGTTGAAAACCAGCGCGGTGTAAAAAAAGCAGAAAAAGATGATCGCGGTGGCGTAAAACATCACGTACAGCGGCTGCCCGGGTGACAGCGTGGTACTCAGATCGCGCAGCCAGCCCATACCTTCGGCGTTACCGAACCAGCCCGCGATGGTGGCCGGAAAGAGGATGATGCTGGAGGCGAAAATCGGCGGAATGACGCCGGCCATGTTCAGCTTCAGCGGCAGGTTGGTCGACTGGCCGCCGTACATCTGTCCGCCGCGCTGCTGCTTGGCATAGTTCACCGTGATCCGCCGCTGGGCGCGCTCCACGAAAACCACGAAGCCGGTCACCGCGATGGCCAGCACCAGCAGCAGCAGAACCAGGATGATCGACAGCTCGCCGGTGCGGGCCAGTTCCAGCGTACCGGCAATCGCGGCCGGCAGCCCGGCGACGATGCCGGCGAAAATAATCATCGAGATACCGTTGCCGATGCCGCGTTCCGTGACCTGCTCACCAAGCCACATCAGGAACAGGGTACCGGTGACCAGGGTCGCTACGCAGGTGACCTTGAAGGACATGCCGGGATCGATCACGAGCTGCATACCGGCGGCGGTCTGCTGCTCGAGCATGATCGCCACCCCGGTGGCCTGAAACAGGCTGAGTACGACGGTGAAATAGCGCGTGTACTGGTTGATTTTACGGCGCCCGGCCTCGCCTTCCTTCTTGAGCTGCTCGAGTTTCGGATGCACAACGGACAGCAGCTGCATGATGATGGACGCCGAGATGTACGGCATGATGCCGAGCGCGACCACCGAAAATCGCTCCAGGGCGCCGCCCGAAAACATGTTGAACATATCCAGAATCGAGCCGCGCTGCTGGTCGAACAATGCGTTCAGCGCCACCGGATTGATGCCCGGCACCGGAATGTGCGTGCAGATCCGGAACACCAGCAGCGCGCCGAGCAGGAAGAATATGCGCTGACGGAGCTCGGTGAGTTTGCCGAGTCCGGCAATGCCTCCCGGAATTTTGTTTGCTGCGGTCGCCACGACTAGTCTTCCACCCGGCCTCCGGCTGCCTCGATCAACTGGCGCGCGCCCTTGGTAACACCAAGGCCCTTGACGTGAACGGCCTTTTCGATGGCACCGGACACGATAATCTTCACGCGTTTGACGTCACCGCGCACCAGTCCGGCGCTGTGCAGCGCCAGCAGATCAATCACCTCGACATCGAGTTTGTTCAGTTCGTGCAGCCTGATCTCGTCAGTATGCAGACCGACCCGCGAGCGGAAGCCGTATTTCGGCAGACGCCTTTGCAAGGGCATCTGGCCGCCTTCAAAACCGACCTTGTGATAGCCACCGGCACGCGATTTCTGGCCTTTGTGACCACGGCCGCCGGTCTTACCCAGACCGGACCCGATCCCGCGTCCGACCCGTTTGCCGGCTTTCCTGGCGCCCGCGCCGGGCTTGATGTTATTCAGCCGCATGGTTAGAGCTCCTGAACCTTCAGCATGTATCCGATTTTGTTGATCATGCCCCTGTTCTCAGAGGTATCGATCACTTCCACTGTCTGCCAGATGCGCCGCAGACCCAATCCTCGGGCGCAGTCCTGGTGCGCCTTGAGGCGCTTGTTCAGGCTTCGGCACAGGGTCACATTCAGTTTCTTGTTCGCCACCGTAGTTATCCTCGAATCTCTTCGACGCTCAGGCCGCGCTTGTCCGCCATATCTTCCGGCGACGACATCGAGGTCAGGCCGTTGATGGTGGCGCGCACCACGTTGACGGGATTCGTGGTGCCGATGCACTTCGCCAGTACGTTATGAACACCGAGAACTTCGAACACCGCGCGCATCGGACCGCCGGCAATGATGCCGGTACCGTCGGACGCAGGCTGCATGTAAACCTTGGCGGCACCGTGTTCACCGACGATCGGGTATTGCAGGGTTGAACCGTTCAACGCGATCGAGCTCATATTCTTGCGCGCGTTCTCCATCGCCTTCTGGATCGCAACCGGGACCTCGCGCGCCTTACCGCGTCCGAAGCCGACCCGGCCCGCGCCATCGCCGACCACGGTCAGTGCCGAAAATCCGAAAATACGTCCGCCCTTCACAACCTTGGCAACCCGATTTACCGTGATCAGCTTTTCGAGGAAGCCCTCGTTGTTCTCCGGCATGTGTGTATTCGCGCTCATAGTCCGCAGAACTCCTAGAACTTCAGGCCGCCCTCACGGGCAGCATCGGCAAGGGCTTTGACGCGCCCGTGGTATTTGAATCCGGAACGGTCGAAGGCAACGTCGGTGACGCCGGCCGCAACCGCGCGCTCGGCGACCAGTTTGCCGACCACCGCGGCGGCGGCGATATTTCCGCCATGACTGCCGCTCGCCCGAAACTGCTTCTCGACCGTCGATGCACAGGCCAGTACGGCGCCGCCATCGGCAGTGATGATCTGTGCGTAGATATGCTGCGGCGTGCGGTTGATGCACAGCCGCATGACACGCTGCTGCTTGATGTTCGAGCGCGTCTTGCGCGCTCTGCGCTGTCGCGAAGTTTTCTTGTCCATTGCCGTACTCAGGCCTTTTTCGCTTCTTTCTTGACGATCTGTTCGCCGCTGTAGCGAACTCCCTTACCTTTATATGGTTCAGGCTTGCGGTAGGCGCGTATGTTCGCCGCCACCTGGCCAACCTGCTGCTTGTCTATCCCGCGGACCACGATTTCCGTCTGCGTCGGCGTTTCGATCGTGATGCCTTCCGGGATCTCGAAATTCACCGGATGCGAAAAACCCAGCGACAGATTCAACTTGCCGCCCTGCATCTGCGCGCGGTAGCCGACGCCGACGATCTCGAGCTTGCGCTCGAATCCTTCCGCCACGCCGGTCACCATGTTCTGGATAACCGCACGAGAAGTTCCCGACAGCGCGTTGGCCTGCTGCGAGTCGTTCACGGCCTTGACCGTCAGTTCGGCATCGTTCATCTCGACCGCAACCAGCTCGTGCACGTCGTGCTCCATGCTCCCTTTCGAGCCCTTCACACTGACACGCTGGCCGGAAATCTTGATTTCCACGCCTTTCGGCACTTCGACCGGGACTTTACCTACACGGGACATCGTTTTCTAACCTCAATAAACCGAGCACAGGACTTCGCCACCGATGCCCTGGGCACGCGCCTGGCGGTCACTCATCAGGCCCTTGGACGTCGAAATTATCGCGACCCCAAGCCCACCCACGATGGTCGGCAGTTCGTCGTTCGTGCGGTACACCCGCAGGCCCGGACGGCTGATGCGTTTGATGCGCTCAATAACCGGTTTGCCCTGGTAATACTTCAGCTCGACCTTGAGCTGTTTTTGCGCGCCTTCACCGTCAACCCGATAGCCGACGATATAGCCTTCGTTTTTGAGGACTTCGGCAATCGCGGCCTTTTTCCCCGACGCTGGCATGGCTACTTCACGCTTGGCACGGGCCTGGCCGTTGCGCAGCCGCGTCAACATGTCGCCGATGGGGTCTTGCATGCTCATATCGCGATCCGTCCTTTTACCAACTTGCCTTCACTAGTCCGGGAATATCGCCCTGCATGGCGTGGCGACGAAGCTCGTTGCGGGCCAGGCCGAACTTGCGATAGAAGCCGTGCGGCCTGCCCGTCAGGCGGCAACGGTTGCGCATCCGCACCGAACTCGAGTCGCGCGGCAGCTTCTGCAGGCGCATGCGCGCGTCCTCGCGTTCGTCGTACGAACGCTCCTCGTCTTTTATGATCGTCTTGAGTTCGGCGCGCCTGGCGGCATACTTTTTCGACAGTTTCGCGCGTTTGACCTCGCGATTAATCATTGCTTTCTTGGCCATGCTCAGTCCCTATGTCCGCAGCGGAAAGCGAAACGCGTCGAGCAATGCCCGACCTTCGTCGTCGCTTTTCGCGGTCGTCGTAATACAGATATCCAGTCCGCGCAGGACATCGATCTTGTCGTAGTCGATCTCGGGGAAAATAATCTGCTCACGCACGCCCATGCTGTAGTTTCCGCGACCGTCAAATGCGCGCGGGCTCAAGCCCCGGAAATCCCGAATGCGCGGGATCGCGACGTTGATCAGACGATCGAAAAACTCGTACATACGGTCGCGACGCAGAGTCACCTTCGCCCCGATCGGCCAGCCGGCTCGAATCTTGAAGCCGGCGATGGACTTGCGCGCCAGTGTCACGATCGGCTGTTGACCGGCTATTAGGGTCAAATCCCTGACCGCGTGCTCAACGATCTTCTTGTCGCCGACTGCTTCCCCCAGCCCCATATTCAGGGTGATCTTCGTGATCCTGGGAACCTGCATGACGCTCGCATAACCGAACTTCTCGCGTAGCTCGTTCACGATCGTGTCGCGATAATATTTTTCCAACCTCGCCATTAGTCAGTTCCTCGCACTAGGCGTCCACGACTTCGCCGTTCGACTTGAAACAGCGAACTTTGCGCCCGTCTTCCAGCACCTTGAAACCGACCCGGTCGGGCTTCTGCGTGACGGGATTGAATAAAGCAATATTCGAAACCTGCAGCGGCGCTTCCTTCTCCACGATACCGCCGGGCGTATTCGCCTGCGGATTCGATTTGGTGTGCCGCTTAACCAGGTTTACGCCTTCGACGATGACACGCTGGTCATCGAAAACGCGCATCACGACGCCGCGCTTGCCCCGGTCGCGTCCGGCAACGACGTACACATCGTCACCCTTTTTGATCTTGTTCATCTCTATACTCTCTGCAAACCGGCGACTTACAACACTTCCGGGGCCAGCGACACGATGCGCATGAACTTGTCACCACGCAGCTCGCGGGTAACGGGCCCGAAAATTCGCGTGCCGACCGGGTTGAGCTGTTTATCGAGCAGCACCGCCGCATTGCCATCGAAGCGGATCAGCGAACCATCCGGACGCCTCACACCTTTACGGGTGCGGACCACGACAGCGTTGAAAACTTCGCCCTTCTTAACCTTACCGCGCGGGATCGCCTCTTTGATCGTGACCTTGATCACGTCGCCGATACCGGCGTAACGGCGCTTGGACCCGCCCAGAACTTTGATGCACATCAGGCGCCTGGCGCCGCTGTTGTCGGCCGCATCTAACATGCTTTGCATCTGAATCATGGTTAACTCCGAAGACTCTAAGTTCGAATTCGTATCAGACCTGGGTCGCGCGCTCGAGAACGCGCTGCAGACGCCAGCTCTTGTTCTTCGAAATCGGGCGGCACTCTTCGATGGCGACCGTATCGCCCTCGCTGCACTCGTTATTTTCGTCGTGCGCCAGTAGTCGGGTCGATTTACGTACGTACTTCCGGTACAGCGGATGTTCGACGCGACGTTCGATCATGACCGCAATCGTTTTATCCATACGGTTGCTGACTACCTGGCCTACCAGGGTACGCGCTGTTTTGGTTTCTTCGCTCATGCCGCGTCGCCTTGTCGGCGCTCCTGAATAATGGTTTTGATGCGCGCGATATCCTTACGGGCCTCGCGAACTTCGCTGGCCCGCGCCGGCTGACCCGAGCCGGTCTGCATGCGCATATTGAACTGCTTGCGACGTAGCTCCAGCAGCAGTTGCTGGACTTCCTCGTCAGTTTTGCCACGCATTTCGCTCGCTTTCATCACAGTACCGTCCGTATTGCAAAAGCCGTCCGCACCGGCAGTTTGGCGCTCGCCAGTCGCATCGCTTCGCGGGCCAGCTCTTCCGTAACGCCTTCCATCTCGTACAGCACGGTGCCGGGCTTGACCTGGGCGACCCAGTATTCGACGTTGCCTTTACCTTTACCCTGGCGAACCTCGAGCGGCTTCTTCGACACCGGTTTGTCGGGGAATATGCGGATCCAGACCTTGCCGCCGCGTTTCACGTGGCGGGTGATGGCGCGTCGAGCAGCTTCAATCTGGCGCGCGGTTACGCGGCCGCCGGACGTCGCGCGTAAGGCGTATTCGCCAAAGCTGACGCGGTTGCCGCGCTGGGCCAGGCCGCGGTTACGGCCCTTCTGCTGTTTGCGGAATTTGGTATTTTTTGGTTGCAGCATGATGGATAACGCTCCTGAAAACCTGCGCGACCGGCCCGCTTAGGCCGCGGTCGTGGTTTCAGCTTCCTCCTGTACAGGCTCTTCGATTTTTTGCACGATTTCGCCCTTGAATATCCAGACCTTGACGCCGATGACGCCATAAGTCGTATTGGCGACCGCGAAGCCGTAATCGATATCGGCGCGCAGCGTATGCAACGGCACGCGACCTTCGCGGTACCACTCCGAGCGCGCGATTTCCGCACCGTTAAGGCGTCCGGCGACGTTGATTTTGATGCCCAGTGCACCGAGGCGCATCGAATTCGAAACCGCACGCTTCATGGCGCGACGGAACATGATGCGGCGCTCGAGCTGCTGGGCGACGGATTCGGCAACCAGATAAGCGTCGAGCTCGGGCTTGCGGATCTCTTCGACCGTGATGTGCGCGGGTACGCCCATCAGTCGCGTGACTTCGCGACGCAGCGATTCAATATCTTCGCCCTTCTTTCCGATCACGATGCCGGGGCGCGCGGTATGGATGATCAAACGGGCGTTGTTCGCCGGGCGTTCGATCTGAATGCGGCTGACCGAGGCGTGCGCGAGCTTCTTGCGCAGGAATTCCCGTACCGCAAGGTCATTGTTGAGATAGTTGGCATAGCCCTTGGTATCTGCATACCAGGTCGACGTCCAGTCTTTGACAATGCCCAGACGGATACCGTACGGATGAACTTTCTGACCCATTGTCTTACTGCCCCACTTCTTCGACCGCGACCGTCACATGACTGGTGCGTTTTAGAATTTTCGCCGCCCGGCCGCGGGCGCGAGCGCGCCAGCGCTTCATGGTCGCCGCTTCGTCGACCGAGATATGGCTGATTTTCAGGTCGTCCACGTCTGCGCCGTCATTGTGCTCGGCGTTCGCAATGGCCGATTCCAGGACCTTCCTGATCAGGTGTGCCGCTTTCTTGTCGCTGAAAGTAAGCACGTTGATAGCCTCTTCAACCCCGAGTCCGCGTACCTGGTCGGCAACCAGACGCATCTTCTGGGCGGCAATCTTCGCATTCCGGAGTTTCGCTACGGTCGCCATCGCTCTGTTCCTCGGCGTCGCTTACTTGGATTTCTTGTCCGCGGTGTGTCCGCGGTAGGTACGGGTCGGCGCGAACTCACCGAGCTTGTGCCCGACCATGTTTTCGTTGACATACACCGGCATGTGCTGACGACCGTTGTGGACCGCGATCGTCAGGCCCACCATGTCGGGCAGGACCATGGACCGGCGTGACCAGGTTTTGATCGGTCGCTTGTCATTTTTGGCTCTCGCTTCGTCGACCTTCTTCACCAGATGGTGATCGATGAACGGGCCTTTCCTGATTGAACGCGGCATAGCTTCCTCCGCCCCTAGCGCTTGTTGCGGCGACGAACGATCAAGTCATTCGTGCGTTTGTTTTGACGGGTCTTGTGACCCTTGGTCGGCTGCCCCCACGGGCTGACCGGATGCCGGCCACCGGACGTGCGGCCTTCGCCGCCACCATGCGGATGGTCGACCGGGTTCATCGCGACGCCGCGCACGGTCGGCCGTACGCCACGCCAGCGCTGCGCGCCGGCCTTGCCGAGCGAGCGCAGCGCGTGCTCGTGATTGCCTACTTCACCGATGGTGGCGCGACATTCGATCGGCACCTTGCGCATTTCACCGGAACGCAGGCGCAGGGTCGCGTAGCCGCCCTCGCGCGCCACGAACTGAACGCTGGCGCCGGCGCTGCGCGCCATCTGCGCACCCTTGCCGGGTTTGAGTTCGACGCAGTGGATCAGCGTGCCGACGGGGATGTTGCGCAGCGGCATGCAGTTTCCGGCCTGGATCGGCGCATCGGGGCCTGAACGCAGCACCGCGCCGGCGGCTACGCCCTTGGGCGCGATGATGTAACGGCGTTCGCCGTCCGCGTACAGCAACAAGGCAATATGCGAAGTGCGGTTCGGATCGTATTCGAGACGCTCGACAGTGGCTTTGATACCGTCCTTGTTGCGCTTGAAATCGATCAGGCGGTAACGCTGCTTGTGACCACCGCCACGATGGCGCACGGTGATACGGCCCTGGTTATTGCGCCCGGAATTGCGCGATTGCTGTTCGAGCAGCGGGCGGTGCGGTTCACCTTTGTGCAGACCCGGCGTCGACACCGTCACTACGCCGCGGCGACCGGGCGAAGTGGGTTTTGCTTTCTTTAATGGCATCAGACCTTACTCCGGACTAGGCGCCGCCGAGAAAATCAATCTCAAAGCCTTCTTTCAGCGTCACGAAGGCTTTCTTCCAACCATTGCGCACGCCGGGCTGGTTGCGGAAGCGGCGCGATCTCGACCGCACGATCGAGGTATTGACGCCGGCAACCTCAACTTTGAAAAGCTGTTCGACGGCAGCCTTGATTTCGGGCTTGGTGGCGTCTTCGAGTACTCGAAACATGTACTGGCGATGCATTTCCGCGACGCGGGCGCCTTTCTCCGACAGTTTCGGCTCCACTAAAACCTGCAACAGGCGTTCCTGGTTCATTTGAGCATCGCCTCCAGATCGGTCAGTGCCTGGCGCGTGATGACGACATGGTCATAGGAGACCAGCAGCACCGGGTCGATTGCGCCGACCTCGACCATGCCCACACAGGGCACATTACGCGCGGCGCGAAACAGGGTTTCGCTCAGCTCATTGCACACCAGCAGCACATCGCTGACCCCGAGTTTGTTGAGTGCCGCGATCACGAGTTTCGTTTTTGGCTGTTCGATAAGAAAATCGTCGACCACGATCAGACGTTCCTGGCGGACCAGTTCTGAAAGTATCGAGCGCAGCGCGCCGCGATACATCTTGCGGTTGACCTTTTGTTCGTAATTGCGCGGGCGCGCCGCGAATGCGCGGCCGCCGCCACGCCAGATCGGGCTGCGGCTGGTACCGGCGCGTGCGCGCCCGGTACCTTTCTGTCGCCACGGCTTGGCGCCGCCGCCGCGAACCTGGGCGCGGGTTTTCTGCGCCTTGGTACCGTCGCGGGCACCGGCCAGGTAGGCGGTCACCACCTGGTGGATGAGGGGTTCGTTGTAGTCGAGTCCAAAGACTTCGTCCGACAACGCCACCTGACCGGCATCGCTCGCCGGGCCTATCGTATGCAATTGCAATTCCATGGTATTCACTATCAGCTTCAGGCTTTGACCGCCGGTCGGATCATGACGTCACCGCCCTTGGCGCCGGGCACCGCGCCCTTGACCAGCAGCAGGTTACGTTCCGTGTCGACGCGGACGATTTCCAGACCCTGCACGGTGCGACGTTTGTCACCCATGTGTCCGGCCATTTTTTTGCCTTTGAAAACACGCCCCGGGGTCTGGCACTGGCCGATAGAACCCGGTACACGATGTGACAGCGAGTTGCCGTGGGTCGCGTCCTGGGTGCGAAAATGGTGCCGTTTAACCACCCCGGCGAAACCTTTACCGATAGTCGTACCTGTAACGTCAACGCGCTGCCCTGGCGCAAACAGTTCGACCTTGATCTCGGCGCCGGTCGCGAGGTCCTCGCCTTCGGACTCGTCGAGGCGGAATTCCCACAGGCCGTCGCCCGCCACTACCCCGGCCTTCTTGTATTCGCCGGCCAACGGCTGGCTGACACGGTTCTGCGGCTTTTCGCCCAGGGTGACCTGCACCGCGCGATAACCGTCGCTCTCGGTGGTTTTGACGCGCGTGACGCGGTTAGGCTGCACCTCGACCACCGTTACCGGGATCGATGCGCCCTCTTCCGTAAATACGCGCGTCATGCCGCGTTTTACACCGATTAAACCAAGGCTCATGCGTGCTCTCCAACCCGCCTAATTCAACTTAATCTGCACGTCGACGCCGGCCGCGAGGTCGAGCTTCATCAACGCGTCTACGGTTTTATCCGTCGGGTTGACGATGTCGAGAAGACGCTTGTGCGTGCGGATTTCGTATTGATCCCGCGCATCCTTGTTGACGTGCGGTGAGATCAGGACCGTGAAGCGTTCCTTCTTCGTTGGCAACGGGATCGGACCCTTGATCTGAGCGCCAGTCCGCTTAGCCGTTTCGACGATCTCCTTGGTCGACTGATCGATCAGGCGATGGTCGAAAGCTTTTAACCGGATTCTGATTACTTGCTGGTTCATCTTGTTTTGCGCGTATCGTGTTGTTTACGAGGCCGAACTATTCAATGATCTTCGCGACCACGCCGGCGCCAACCGTGCGGCCACCTTCGCGGATCGCAAAGCGCAATCCATCTTCCATCGCGATCGGGTTGATCAGCGTCACCGTCACCTTCACGTTGTCGCCCGGCATCACCATCTCAACGCCTTCCGGCAGCTCGCACCGCGCCCGTCACGTCCGTCGTCCGGAAGTAAAACTGCGGCCGGTAGTTGTTGAAAAACGGCGTGTGGCGACCACCCTCTTCTTTCGACAATACGTACACTTCCGCCTCGAAATGCGTGTGCGGATTGACCGAACCCGGCTTCGCACAGCACCTGACCCCGCTCCACGTCCTCGCGCTTCGTGCCGCGCAGCAGCACACCAACGTTGTCACCAGCCTGACCCTGATCAAGCAGCTTGCGGAACATCTCAACACCCGTCACCGTCGTGTCTTGCGTCTTTTCCTTGATACCCACAATTTGGACCTTGTCGCCCGTGTGGATTATCCCTTGCGTGATTGCGCCCGTCACCACCGTGCCGCGGCCCGATATCGAAAACACATCCTCGATCGGCAGCAGAAACGGCAGATCAACCGGACGCTCCGGGATCGGGATGAACTCGTCCATCGCCGTAACCAGACGCTCGATCGACGGCATCCCAATCTCGCTCTCGTCGCCTTCCACCGCTTTCAGCGCGCTGCCGATGATCACCGGTGTGTCGTCGCCGGGAAACTGGTACAGATCCAGCAACTCCCGCACTTCCATCTCCACCAGTTCCATCAGCTCCGCGTCGTCGACCATGTCCGCCTTGTTCAGGTACACCACGATCTTCGGCACACCCACCTGGCGCGCCAGCAGAATGTGTTCACGCGTCTGCGGCATCGGGCCGTCCGCCGCGCTGCAAACCAGAATCGCGCCGTCCATCTGCGCCGCACCCGTGATCATGTTCTTCACGTAATCCGCGTGTCCCGGGCAATCTACGTGCGCGTAATGACGCTTCGCGCTCTCGTACTCGACGTGCGCCGTCGCAATCGTGATACCGCGCTCGCGTTCTTCCGGCGCGTTGTCAATCTGGTCGTAAGCTTTCGTTTCACCACCAAACTTCGCCGCCGATACCGTCGTCAGCGCCGCCGTCAGCGTCGTCTTACCGTGATCTACGTGGCCGATCGTGCCTACGTTCACGTGCGGCTTGGTTCTTTGAAATTTCTCCTTGGACATGACTCAACCTCTCTTACTTGACTTTTCTAGCGCCGGTTAACTGCTTTATTTCTTTGATGATGTTTCAGCGACGTTATTGGGCGCAGCCACATAACGTGAGAATTCCATCGAGTACGTCGCCCGGCCCTGCGTGGCCGACCGCAGGTCCGTCGCGTAGCCGAACATTTCCGCAAGCGGTACATCGGCGCGAATAATTGCGCCACTGGGCGATTCTTCGCTGCCCAGCAATACCCCGCGGCGGCGGTTCAGATCGCCGTTGACGGTACCCATGTAATCGTCAGGTGTGACACCCTCGACGTGCATGACCGGCTCGAGCAATGCCGGTTTGGCGTCGCGCACCCCTTCACGAAATGCCATCGAACCGGCGACTTTGAAGGCTACTTCGCTGGAATCGACATCGTGATAGGAACCGTCGTACAAGGTGACCTTGACGTCGACCACCGGGTAACCGGCGAGGACGCCGTTGGCCAGGGCTTCCTGCACGCCTTTCTGGACCGCGGGAATGAATTCCTTCGGGATCGCGCCGCCGATGATTTCGTTGAGAAATGAAAAACCCGCACCGCGTTCGGCCGGTTCGAGCTTCAGGATCACATGTCCGTATTGGCCGCGACCGCCAGTCTGGCGAACAAACTTGCCCTCCGCCTTGGGATTCGTGCGGGTGATGGTTTCACGATAGGCGACCTGCGGCTTGCCGACATTGGCCTCGACCTTGAACTCACGCTTCATGCGGTCGACGATGATTTCCAGGTGCAGTTCACCCATGCCGGCGATGATGGTCTGGCCGGATTCTTCGTCGGTGGAAACGCGGAAAGACGGGTCTTCGGCGGCGAGCTTTTGCAAAGCCACGCCCATTTTTTCCTGATCGCTCTGGGTCTTCGGTTCGACCGCGACGGCGATCACCGGATCGGGGAATTCCATACGCTCGAGCGTAATGACGTGGTTCGGATCGCACAGCGTGTCACCGGTAGTGACATCTTTGAGCCCGACCGCCGCGGCGATATCACCGGCGCGTACTTCCTTGAGTTCTTCGCGGCTGTTGGCGTGCATCTGCAGGATGCGCCCGAAGCGCTCTTTCTTGTCCTTGACCGGGTTATAGACGCTGTCGCCGGTTTTAACGACGCCGGAATAGACCCGGAAAAACGACAGCGTACCGACGAAGGGGTCGGTGGCGATCTTAAAGGCGAGGGCCGCGAACGGCTCCTCATCGGAGGCCTGCCGGAAGTCTTCCGTTTCGCCATCTTCGAGCAGGCCGTTGATCGCCTTGACCTCGATTGGCGCCGGCATGTATTCCACGACCGCGTCGAGCAAAGCCTGGACGCCCTTGTTCTTGAACGCCGATCCACACAGTACCGGTACGATCTCATTGTTCAGCGTACGCCGACGCAGTCCGGACTTGATCTCCTCGATGCTGAGTTCGGCTTCGTTGAGATATTTTTCAGTCAGCGCCTCACACGATTCGGCCGCGCACTCGACCAGGTTTTCTCGCAGCGCTGCACACTGCTCGTACATGTCGCCGGAATTTCCCGCTCTTCGAAACTGGTACCGAGCGCTGCCTCGTCCCAGAAAATAGCCTTCATCTTGATCAGATCGACAACGCCTTCGAAATGCTCCTCCGCACCAATCGGAAATTGCACGGGGACCGGGTTGCCGCCGAGGCGGGTCTTGATCTGAGCGACTACGCGCAGGAAGTCGGCGCCGGCACGATCCATCTTGTTGACGAAGGCGAGGCGCGGGACGTGGTATTTATTGGCCTGGCGCCACACTGTTTCGGACTGCGGTTCGACACCGCCGACCGCGCAGAATACCGCCACCGCGCCGTCCAGGACACGCAGGGAACGCTCCACTTCAATGGTGAAGTCGACGTGCCCGGGGGTATCGATGATATTGATGCGGTGCTGGGGGAACTGCTGCGCCATGCCGGCCCAGAAACAAGTCGTCGCCGCGGAGGTAATCGTGATGCCCCGCTCCTGCTCCTGCTCCATCCAGTCCATCACGGCGGCGCCATCGTGTACCTCACCGATCTTGTGCGATACACCGGTGTAGTAAAGGATGCGCTCGGTCGTGGTGGTCTTACCCGCGTCAATATGGGCCATGATGCCGATATTGCGATAGCGCTCGATGGGCGTAATGCGTGGCACGGTAGTGGTTCCTGAACGTACTCAAACTACCAGCGGTAATGCGAAAACGCGCGGTTGGCTTCGGCCATCTTATGGGTGTCTTCACGCTTCTTGACCGCCGAGCCGCGGTTCTCGAACGCTTCCAGCATTTCGTTGGCGAGACGCTGCCCCATCGATTTTTCGTTGCGCTTGCGCGCCGCGTCGACCAGCCAGCGCATGGCCAGTGCGGCACGGCGACTCTGGCGGACTTCGACCGGAACCTGATAGGTAGCGCCGCCGACACGACGGGATTTGACCTCGACCTTGGGCTCGACGTTTTCGAGGGCCTGTTTGAACACTTCGATGGCAGTGCCGCGACCGCGCTGCTCGACTTCGCTGAGCGCGCCGTAGACGATCTTTTCGGCGACGGCTTTTTTACCGCGCGACATCACCATATTGATGAATTTGGTCAGCGTGCGATCGCCGTATTTCGGGTCCGGCAGGATCTCGCGTTTAGCAGCTACGTGGCGTCTTGACATGGGTACAGCCTTAACAAATCAGAGGTCTTAAGCTTTCGGACGCTTGGCGCCGTACTTCGAACGTCCCTGGCGACGCTCGCCGACACCCGAGGTGTCGAGGGTGCCGCGCACGGTGTGGTAACGGACACCGGGAAGATCCTTGACACGGCCGCCACGGATCAGGATCACGGAGTGTTCCTGCAGGTTGTGGCCTTCACCGCCGATATAAGTGGTTACTTCCTGACCGTTGGTCAGCCGTACGCGCGCCACTTTGCGTAGCGCCGAGTTCGGCTTTTTCGGAGTTGTCGTGTAAACACGGGTACATACGCCGCGCTTCTGAGGACAGGCTTCGAGGGCCGGTACGTTACTCTTTTTGCGCTGGCGCTTCCGCCCCTTACGCACTAATTGATTAATTGTCGCCATAACGTCTTTTGCAGCGTTTGTTGGTTATACCCGGTTGTTAAACAGCGATTTGCGCGGTTTATCGTGTGGTCTTTGGGAACGACCGTGCCGGCAGCGTGAGCCGCAGGACGGTAGTTCGGAGACGAAGTCGAAAACGACAGCGCAAAAAAACGACAGGCTGGATCACTCCGGCCTGTCGTAGCAGCGGAATTATAAGGAGCTTAGCTCCGGCCTGTCAACGGCCCTCAGGCACTCTTGGTATTTGCCTCGGTACCGTCGCCGGCGCTGTCCGCCTGCCTCAATTCCGCCATCAGCTCCGCGTCCAGGTCCGCCGCCAGGATCGCCGCGGCGTCAGCGCCGCTCGCCGGGCGACGCTTGCGGTCGGCATGGTAGGCGTAGCCGGTACCCGCGGGTATCAGGCGGCCGACGATGACGTTTTCCTTGAGCCCGCGCAGTTCGTCGTGTTTTCCGGTTACCGACGCTTCGGTCAGGACTCGGGTCGTCTCCTGGAACGAGGCCGCGGAAATAAACGATTCCGTCGCCAGCGACGCTTTGGTAATACCGAGCAGCAGCTGCTGGGCGGTCGCTTCCTGCTTGCCCTCGGCGCGCACGCGGTCGTTTTCATCCATCAGGCGTTCACGCTCGATCTGCTCACCCTTGAGGAAGCGGGTCTCGCCGGCATCGATGATCTCGACCTTGCGCAGCATCTGGCGCACGATCACCTCGATGTGTTTGTCGTTGATTTTGACACCCTGCAGGCGGTAGACCTCCTGGACCTCATTGACAATGTAGCGGGTCAGCTCGTGGGCGCCCTTGAGGCGCAGGATATCGTGCGAATCGGGCGCGCCATCGCACACCACTTCGCCCATTTCCACGTGCTCGCCATCGAACACCGTAACGTGACGCCATTTCGGGATCAGGCTTTCGGTCTGCTCGCCCTCGGAGTCGGTGATCACCAGGCGCTGCTTGCCCTTGGTGTCCTTGCCGAAGGAGACCGTGCCGGAAGCCTCGGCGAGGATCGCCGGTTCTTTCGGGCGCCGCGCCTCGAACAGATCCGCCACCCGCGGCAGACCGCCGGTGATATCGCGGGTTTTCAGCGACTCCTGCGGAATACGCGCCAGCACATCACCGACGCTGACATCCTGGCGGTCAGTAATGGTCACAATCGCATTGGGCGGCAGGAAATAGTGGGCCGGGATATCGGTGCCCGGGATCTTGAGTTCCTTGCCCTTGGCGTCGACCAGTTTCAGCATCGGGCGCAGGTCCTTCGCCGAGGAGCTGCGCTGCTTGAGATCCATGACCACGGTAGACGACAGCCCGGTGATCTCGTCGATTTGACGGGCGACGGTCACGCCGTCCTGCATGTCCTGGAAAACCGCGGTGCCCTGCACTTCGGTGATGATCGGATGGGTGTGCGGGTCCCAGTTCGCGACCGACTGCCCGGCCTTGACTTCGGCGCCGTCGGCAACCGTCAGCACAGCCCCGTACGGGACCTTGTAACGTTCGCGGTCACGACCGATTTCGTCGTTGACAATAAGCTCGCCGGAACGCGAAACGGAAACGAAGGAACCGTCCTCATGGGCCAGGACCTTGAGATTGACAAGCTTGATGGTACCCGCGGCGTTGACCTCGATGCTGTTGATCGCGGCCGCGCGCGAGGCTGCACCACCGATGTGGAAGGTGCGCATGGTCAGCTGGGTGCCCGGCTCGCCAATCGACTGCGCCGCGATCACACCGACCGCCTCGCCGACGTTGACGCTGTGCCCGCGCGCAAGGTCGCGACCATAGCAGGCGGCGCAGACGCCGTAGCGGATCTGGCAGGTGATTGCCGAGCGCACGGTGACTTCGTCGATGCCCTGCTCGTCGAGCTCCTGCACCCACTTCTCGTCAATCAGGGTGCCGGCCGGGGCGACCACAATCTGGTCTTCACCGGGTTTCAGCACATCGAGCGCGACGACGCGGCCGAGGATACGATCCCCGAGCGCTTCGATGACATCGCCGCCTTCGATAATCGGGGTCATGACCAGGCCTTCGGTGGTCCCGCAATCGTATTCAGTGACCACCAGATCCTGAGCGACGTCGACCAGACGACGGGTCAGGTAGCCGGAGTTCGCGGTCTTCAGGGCGGTATCGGCCAGACCCTTGCGCGCGCCGTGGGTGGAGATGAAGTACTGCAGGACGTTGAGGCCTTCGCGGAAATTCGCCGTGATCGGCGTTTCGATGATCGAACCGTCAGGCTTGGCCATCAGGCCACGCATGCCGGCGAGCTGGCGGATCTGCGCCGCCGAGCCACGCGCACCGGAGTCGGCCATCATGTAAATTGAATTGAACGAGGCCTGGCGCACCTGCTCACCGTTCGGCGCGGTCACTATTTCCGAGCCGAGCTTGTCCATCATGGCTTTCGCGACCTGGTCGTTGGTGTGCGACCAGATATCGACAACCTTGTTGTAGCGCTCGCCGGTGGTAACGAGACCGGAAGCGTACTGCTCTTCGATTTCCTTAACCGTACCCTGCGCGTGTTCGATGATGCGTGCTTTCTCTTCCGGCACCACCATATCGTCGACGCCAATCGAGACCCCGGACCGGGTCGCATGCTGGAACCCGGTGTACATCAGGCGATCGGCGAAAATGACCGTGTCCTTCAGGCCCACGACGCGGTAGCAGGTATCGAACAGCCGCGATATCGAACGTTTGTTCAATACCTGGTTGATCAGCGAGAACGACAGCCCGCGTGGCAGCAGCGCCGACAGCAACGCACGTCCGACCGTGGTGTCGACGATTTCGGTGCGTTCGAGGATCTCTCCCTGTTCGTCGAAGTCGGTCAGGTCCATGCGCACCTTGCAGTTCGCATGCAACGACGCGGCACCGGTCTCGAAGGCGCGGTGAACTTCGGCGATATCGCAGAACACCATGCCGGCGCCCTTGGCATTCACCGAGTCGCGCGTCATGTAATACAGTCCGAGTACGACATCCTGGGTCGGAACGATGATCGGATCGCCGTTCGCCGGCGACAGGATGTTGTTCGTCGACATCATCAGGCTGCGCGCCTCGAGCTGCGCCTCGATCGAGAGCGGCACGTGGACCGCCATCTGGTCGCCGTCGAAGTCGGCGTTGAAGGCGGTACACACCAGCGGGTGGAGCTGGATCGCCTTACCTTCGATGAGTACCGGCTCGAACGCCTGGATGCCGAGGCGATGCAGGGTCGGCGCACGGTTGAGCATGACCGGGTGTTCGCGGATGACCTCTTCGAGGATATCCCACACCTCCGGCCCTTCGCGCTCGACCAGCTTCTTGGCGGCCTTGATGGTGGTCGCCATGCCGCGTCGCTCGAGCTTGCTGAAAATGAACGGCTTGAACAGCTCGAGCGCCATCTTTTTCGGCAGCCCGCACTGGTGCAGCTTGAGCGTCGGGCCAACCACGATCACCGAACGACCGGAGTAATCGACGCGCTTGCCGAGAAGGTTCTGGCGGAAACGGCCCTGCTTGCCCTTGATCATGTCGGCGAGCGACTTCAGCGGCAGCTTGTTGGTGCCGGTGATGGCGCGCCCACGGCGTCCGTTGTCGAGCAGCGCGTCGACCGACTCCTGCAGCATGCGCTTTTCGTTGCGCACGATGATGTCCGGCGCGTTCAGGTCGAGCAGCCGCTTGAGGCGGTTGTTGCGGTTGATAACGCGTCGGTAGAGATCATTCAGATCGGAGGTCGCGAACCGACCGCCGTCGAGCGGCACCAGCGGCCGCAGTTCCGGCGGCAGAACCGGCAGCACGCGCATGACCATCCATTCCGGACGATTGCCCGAATGCAGGAAGGCCTCCATCAGTTTGAGGCGTTTGGTCAGCTTCTTGATCTTGGTTTCGGAATTGGTTTTCGGCAGATCTTCGCGGATCGCGTTGACTTCTTCGTTGAGGTCAACCGATTTCAGAAGTTCGTAGATCGCCTCGGCGCCCATGCGCGCATCAAAATCGTCGCCGTACTGCTCGATCGCATCGAGGTAGGATTCCTCGGACAGCAGCTGGCCGCGCTCGAGGTCGGTCATGCCCGGATCGATAACCACGTAGGCTTCGAAATAGAGAATGCGTTCGATCTCGCGCAGCGTCTGATCGAGCAGCAGACCCATGCGCGACGGCAGGGATTTCAAATACCAGATGTGGGCGACCGGGCTGGCCAGATCGATGTGGCCCATGCGCTCGCGCCGGACCTTGGCGAGAGTCACCTCGACGCCGCATTTCTCGCACACCACACCACGATGCTTGAGGCGTTTGTACTTGCCGCACAGGCATTCGTAATCCTTGATCGGGCCGAAAATCTTGGCGCAGAACAGGCCGTCGCGCTCTGGTTTGAAAGTGCGGTAGTTGATCGTCTCCGGCTTTTTGACTTCTCCATACGACCACGAACGGATTTTTTCCGGCGAAGCGAGGCCGATGCTGATGGCATCGAAGTCTTCTACCTGGCCCTGACTCTTAAGTAGATCGAGTAGGTCTTTCACAATTAATTCTCCTTAACGCTTGGGTTCGCGCCAAATGTTCGTATGCAGTCTTATTCGTGCTCGAGTTCGATATCGATACCGAGAGATCGCAGTTCCTTGAGCAATACGTTGAACGATTCGGGCATCCCGGCTTCCATCCGGTGATCGCCGTCGACGATGTTCTTATACATCTTGGTCCGGCCGTTCACGTCGTCAGACTTGACGGTCAGCATTTCCTGCAACGTGTAGGACGCGCCATAGGCTTCCAGTGCCCAGACCTCCATTTCACCGAAACGCTGGCCACCGAACTGGGCTTTACCGCCGAGGGGCTGCTGCGTGACCAGGGAATACGGCCCGGTCGAACGCGCATGCATCTTGTCGTCAACGAGATGGTTCAGTTTCAGGATATACATGTAGCCGACGGTAACCGGTCGGTCGAAGGCATCGCCGGTACGACCGTCGTAGAGCGTCGTCTGGCCTGACACCGGCAGGCCGGCCAGCTCCAGCATGGCCTTGATTTCCTGCTCCTTGGCGCCGTCGAAGACCGGCGTCGCCATCGGCACGCCACCCTTGAGGTTTTCACACAGGGCCGGGATCTCGTCGTCCGTGAGCGAGTCGATGTCTTCGTGATGGCCGCTGGTGTTGTATATCTTGCCGAGAAATTCACGCAGTTCATTGACGTTCGCGGCCCGCTCCAGCATATCGCCGATGCGCTGCCCGAGTCCCTGCGCGGCCCAGCCGAGGTGCGCCTCCAGGACCTGGCCGACATTCATACGCGACGGCACACCAAGCGGGTTCAGAACCACGTCGACGGGGCGGCCATCTTCCATATGCGGCATGTCTTCGATCGGAACGATCATCGACACCACGCCCTTGTTGCCGTGGCGGCCGGCCATTTTGTCACCCGGCTGCATACGCCGCTTCACCGCCAGATAGACCTTGGCCATTTTGAGCACGCCAGGCGCCAGATCGTCACCGGTCGTCAGCTTGGCTTTCTTCTCTTCGAACTGGGCCTGGAAATCTTCGCGATGTTTTTCGATCTGCGCGGCAAGCTGTTCGAGCTGTTCGGTAGCCGTGTCGTTCTTGAGACGGATATCAAACCACTTCAGTCGATCGACTTCGGCGAGCATCTGCTTGGTAATTTTGGCCCCGCCTTTCATCTGGCCCGGACCTTTCTCGGCGTTCTTGCCGGTTACGATGCGCTCGACGCGCTGGAAAATGTCCTCTTCCAGGATCTGCAGCTGGTCGTCGAGATCTTTTTTGACCCGCGCAATCTCGGCGTTCTCGATTTCCCGCGCACGGGCATCCTTTTCGATGCCGTCACGGGTGAAAACCTGCACGTCGATGACCGTGCCGCTCATGCCTGACGGCACGCGCAGCGAGGTATCTTTTACGTCGGACGCCTTTTCACCGAAAATCGCACGCAGCAACTTTTCTTCCGGGGTCAGCTGGGTTTCGCCCTTCGGCGTGACCTTGCCAACGAGAATGTCACCGGGGTGTACTTCGGCGCCGATGTAAACGATCCCGGATTCGTCGAGCTTGGACAGCGCGCCTTCACTGACGTTGGGGATATCGGCCGAGATTTCTTCTGGCCCGAGCTTGGTATCACGGGCAACGCAGGTCAGTTCCTCGATGTGGATCGAGGTGAAGCGATCTTCCTGCACCACACGTTCGGAGATGAGGATCGAATCCTCGAAGTTGTAGCCGTTCCAGGGCATGAACGCGACCAGCATGTTCTGTCCCAGTGCAAGTTCGCCGAGGTCGGTCGACGGTCCGTCGCCGAGCACGTCGCCTCTTGCAATGCGGTCGCCGAGCTTGACCAGCGGCTTCTGGTTGATGCAGGTATTCTGGTTGGAACGGGTGTATTTGGTCAGGTTGTAGATGTCCACACCCGGCTCACCCGCACTGGTTTCTTCGTCATTAACCCGCACTACGATCCGGCTGGCGTCAACGGCATAAACTTCGCCGCCGCGGCGCGCGACGACCGTGACGCCGGAATCCTGGGCCACGGTGCGTTCGATACCGGTTCCTACCAGCGGCTTGTCAGCGCGCAAGGTCGGCACCGCCTGGCGCTGCATGTTCGAACCCATGAGCGCACGGTTGGCGTCATCGTGCTCGAGGAACGGGATCAACGCTGCCGCCACGGACACGATCTGGCGGGGCGACACGTCCATGTACTGGATCCGTTCCGGCGACGCGAGCATGAACTCGTTCTGATAGCGGGACGACACCAGGCTGCCGGTCAGCACACCTTTTTCGTTCAGCACGGCGTTGGCCTGGGCGATCACATACTGGCCTTCCTCGATAGCAGACAGGTATTCGATCTTGTCCGTGACCTTGCTGTCTTCGACCTTACGATAGGGCGTCTCGAGGAAACCGTATTCATTGGTGCGTGCATAAACCGCCAGCGAGTTGATAAGACCGATATTCGGTCCTTCAGGCGTCTCGATAGGGCACACGCGCCCGTAGTGCGTCGGGTGCACATCGCGAACTTCGAAACCGGCGCGCTCACGGGTAAGGCCGCCCGGCCCGAGCGCGGAAACGCGGCGCTTGTGGGTGACCTCCGACAGCGGATTGTTCTGGTCCATGAACTGCGAGAGCTGGCTCGAACCGAAGAACTCCTTGATCACCGCCGACACCGGCTTGGCATTGATCAGTTCCTGCGGCATATAGCCTTCCGACTCGGCCAGGCTCAAACGCTCCTTGACCGCGCGCTCGACGCGGACCAGCCCGACCCGGAACTGGTTTTCCGCCATTTCGCCGACGCTGCGTACGCGCCGGTTGCCAAGGTGATCGATGTCGTCGACGGTGCCATTGCCGTTACGGATGTCGATTAGCACTTTCAGAACGTCGATGATGTCGTTCTCATCGAGCACGCCGCTGCCGACGACTTCGTTGCGGCCGACGCGACGGTTGAATTTCATACGTCCGACGCCGGACAGGTCGTAGCGGTCTTCGGTGAAGAACAGGTTGCGGAACAGGTTCTCGGCGGCGTCCTTGGTCGGCGGTTCGCCGGGACGCATCATGCGGTAGATCTCGACCTGCGCCTCGAGCGGCGTGGTGGTGGGATCGACACGCAGGGTCTCGGAAATGTAGGCGCCATGGTCGAGATCGTTGGCGAAAATGGTCTCGAGTTCAGTAACGCCCTGCTCGAGCAGCTTCTCGAGCAGTTCCTCGGTGATTTCTTCGTTGGCCGGGGCGAGCAGTTCGCCGTCGTCCTTGCCGGGAATATCGCGCGCGACCTTCTTGCCGATCAGGAACGAATGCGGCACGGTGATTTCCGTGATCCCGAGTTCCTGGATTTCACGCGTGTGGCGCGCCGTGATGCGCCGCTCCGCCTCGACCAGCACGTTGCCCTTGGCGTCGACGAGGTCGAATTCCAGCGTTTCACCGCGCAGGCGTTCGGGTATCAGGTGTACGCGCACCTGTTCGCCATCGAGTACGAAGGTATCGCGCTCGAAAAAGATCTCGAGCATCTGCTCGGTCGAAAATCCCAACGCACGCAGCAACACCGTGGCCGGCAATTTACGCCGACGATCAATACGCACGTAAACGTGGTCTTTCGGGTCGAACTCGAAATCCAGCCACGAACCGCGATAAGGGATCACACGGGCCGAGAACAGCAGCTTGCCCGAGGAGTGGGTTTTGCCGCGGTCGTGGTCGAAAAACACGCCCGGCGACCGGTGCAATTGCGAAACGATAACGCGCTCGGTGCCGTTGATGACGAACGTGCCGTTGGTCGTCATGAGCGGCAATTCGCCCATGTACACTTCCTGCTCACGCACGTCCTTGATGGCTTTTTCGGCGCCGGATTCCTTATCGTAGATAACCAGGCGCACGGTCACGCGCAGCGATGCCGCGTAGGTCAGGCCACGGACCTGGCATTCCTTGACGTCGAAGACCGGCGCACCGAGACGATAGCTGACATATTCGAGCACGGCATTGCCGGAATAGCTCTCGATCGGAAACACCGAACGAAACGCCGCGTGCAGTCCGTAATCATTGCGATCCCCGACCGCACGGTCTTCCTGCAAAAATCGCTTGTAGGACTCGATCTGGGTCTCCAGCAGGTACGGCACTTCCAGGATCGGAGGTGTTTTGCTGAAGTCTTTGCGAATGCGTTTTTTCTCGGTGTATGTATAGGCCATGGTACTACCGTCCTGTTAGACCGATTACGAGTGCTGTGCGCTGCAGTTCAACGCCATGCGGGCGCGCTTCCGGCAACCGCGAACGGGCACGCACGACAGCTCCGCGAGGGAACTGTCGGCGCGCCCGCTCGAGGCATTTTCGGAAAATACTCAAACGCCCGGTTACTTGAGCTCGACCGTTGCACCAGCTTCTTCGAGCTGCTTTTTGATCTCTTCGGCTTCGGCTTTGGGCGCCGCTTCCTTGATCGTTGAGGGCACCGCTTCGACCATATCCTTGGCTTCTTTCAAACCCAGGCCGGTGATACCGCGGACCGCCTTGATGACGCTGACCTTGTTTTCGCCGAAACTCGACATCACGACGTCGAACTCGTCTTTCGCCTCCTCGGCCGCCGCACCGGCGTCACCGCCGCCGACAGCCACGGCCGCGACTGCTGCCGCAGCGGACACGCCCCATTTTTCCTCGAGTTCGGAAACCAGATCGGTAACCTCGAGGATGGTCATGTTGCTTAGTGTTTCGACCAGTTCTTCTTTAGAAACTGCCATTTTAGTTTTCTCCTGTAGTGTCCCGAACGCGTAGCGCGATCAGGCGGATTGTTGCTTGTCACGATAGGCGGCCAGGACGCGGACGAATTGTCCGGCCGGTTCCGCCAGTGTGCGGACCAGTTTGGTCTGCGGTGCCATCAGAACTGAAAGAAGTTTCGCGCGAGCTTCGTCGAGTGTCGGCATACTGGCCAACACGTTGAGGTCGCTGGCCGGCCTTAATTCGCCGGCAAACGCGATGGCGCGGGTCACGAGTTTGTCGTTGGTCTTGGCAAAATCACGGACTACGCGTGCGCCGGCGCCCGGGTCTTCACCCGAAAACACCAACAGCAGCGGTCCTGAAAGCGACTCTTTCAGACACTCGAAACTCGTACCGTCCACGGCACGTTTCGCGAGAGTATTCTTGACCACACGCAGGTAGACGCCGGACTCGCGAGCTTTCGCTCGCAACGCGGTCATCTGCGCCACGCTCAGGCCAATATACTCGGCAGCCACTGCCGTCTGGGCATTTGCTGCAACTTCATTTACTTCTGAAACGACCGCCTGCTTTTGCTCGTATGTCAGACTCATATGGTCATTTCTCCCGGTCAGATCCGAACCCAGGGTTCGGATCGCACCAATTGCTGTCGCTCCGCAATGGAGCTCCAAGTTTTACGGCACCCTGACCGGACGTAAATCCGCCCTTCGAGGAACACCGTCTGCGCGGGCCGAAGCCGATTATCCGCATCTGTTTATGCGGACCCGCGGTCTTTGACGGTTACCGGCTGACGCCGGCAACCCAAAGTTCTTCTCTGTAAAAAGCACCATTGAGGCAGTGTTCAAACTGCCTCTAACGACGATTTGTCGACCGCGATACCCGGTCCCATCGTCGTCGACAACGTAATTGACTGGAGGTAGATCCCTTTCGACGAACTCGGTTTGGCCTTGCGCAGGTCAACGAGGATCGCTTCGAGGTTGGCGCGCAACGCATCGGATGCGAACGAGGCCTTGCCGATCGGGCAATGAATAATCCCGGCTTTATCGGTTCGAAACTGCACCTGCCCGGCCTTGGCATTGCGCACCGCGGTCGCGACATCGGTGGTTACCGTCCCGACCTTGGGATTCGGCATCAGACCGCGCGGACCGAGGACCTGACCGAGCTGTCCGACAACGCGCATGGAAGCCGGAGTAGCAATCGCGATGTCGAAATCGAGCTTGCCCTTCTTGACCTCTTCGGCGAGATCGTCGAGACCGACCACGTCGGCGCCGGCTTCGCGCCCGGCGTCGGCATCCGCACCGTCGGCAAACAGCGCGACGCGTACCGACTTGCCGGTGCCGTGCGGCAGGACGGTCGAGCCCCGCACCACCTGGTCCGATTTGCGCGGGTCGACGCCCAGATTCACCGCCATGTCGATCGACTCGTCGAATTTCGCCGAGGCGCAGGATTTCAACAGCTCGATCACGTCAGTGAGCGGACGCGGCGTATGCCGGTCGCCGATCTTCTCACGGATGGCGCGCAGACGTTTTCCTGGTTTTGGCCATGTCAGACGCCCTCCACTTCAAGGCCCATACTGCGGGCGGTGCCGGCGATCGAACGGACCGCCGCGTCGAGACTGGCCGCGGTCAGATCGGGTTGTTTGGTCTGCGCGATCTCTTCGAGCTGGGCGCGGGTCACGCTGCCGACCTTGCTGGTGTTCGGCGTGCCGCTGCCCTTGGGCACACCGGCTGCCTTACGCAGCAGGACCGAGGCCGGCGGCGTCTTGGTAATAAAGGTGAAACTTTTGTCACTGAAAACCGTGATCACGACCGGGATCGGAAGTCCCGGCTCGAGGCCCTGGGTCTGGGCGTTGAACGCCTTGCAGAAGTCCATGATGTTGACGCCGCGCTGACCGAGCGCCGGGCCGACCGGCGGGCTGGGGTTAGCCTGGCCGGCGGCGACCTGGAGCTTGATGTACGCATCAATCTTCTTTGCCACTTGAAATTCTCCCCGGGTGCAAGCGCCTTGCGGCTCCCCGTGTTTACCAAAGAGCGGCCCGCACTAGCAGCCTGCTAGAGCGGGCCATCAACGAGCTAGTCTTTACTGACCTGCCCGAATTCGAGTTCGACCGGAGTCGAGCGTCCGAAAATGGAGACGGCAACGCGCAGCCGGCTTTTTTCGTAATTGACTTCTTCCACCGTGCCGTTGAAATCGGTAAAGGGTCCGTCGATGACGCGCACGAGTTCGCCGACTTCGAACAGAACCTTGGGCCGCGGTTTCTCGGCGCCTTCCTGAATGCGATCGAGGATGGTCTGCGCTTCTTTGCTGGAAATCGGCGCCGGCCGATCACTGCTGCCGCCAATGAAACCCATCACTTTCGGACAGTCTTTCACCAGGTGCCAGGAATCGTCGCCCATTTCCATCTCGACGAGAACGTAACCGGGGAAAAATTTGCGATCGCTTTTGCGTTTCTGACCGTCCTTCATTTCGACGACTTCTTCGGTCGGAACCAGGATCTGGCCGAACTTGTCTTCCATGCTGTTGCGCGCGATACGATCCTCGAGCGAACGTTTTACCTGGTTCTCAAACCCCGAGTAAGCGTGCACCACATACCAGTTCATACCCACAATCAGGCTCCGCGTCCTATCAATGTCTGCACCACGCTGCTCAGCAGCAGATCCAGCAACCACAGCAATACTCCGAAAATAATCACCACGATCATGACGAACATAGTGGTCTGCACCGTTTCCTGGCGCGTCGGCCACACCACTTTGCGCACTTCGACCTGTGCATCGCGGACAAAGTTCGATACCTGGCGGCCCTTGTCGGTCTGCAGCGCGATAGCGGCGGCCACGCCTACCGCGACCAGCATGCCAACCACGCGCAGCAACTTCGAAGCGTCGGCGTAGTAGTAAAACGCCACCAGGCTGCCGATCAGCACGAGCAGCGCGCTGCCGAGTTTTACGGTATCCCAGGAGTTCTGTTCGACTGCTGCTTTTGTATTCATATTCACTGACTAAGGAAACGCTGAATGCCCGCGCACCTGCACTTCGCGGCGGCCCGGCATGGGCCCGGAGTCGCGTCGTTGCAGTGCCATTCAGATCGGTCGAATCTTACGTCCTGGTCTCGCATCCTTCTGTTCAGTTAATCCCGCCACGAATGGCAGGCCAGGAGGGAATCGAACCCCCAACCTGCGGTTTTGGAGACCGCCGCTCTGCCAATTGAGCTACTGGCCTGTATCTGACCCGTTCACGACATGCCGCCGCGCCGCCGAGTCGCAGCGCCGCTGTCCTATTCAATGATCTTCGCGACCACGCCGGCGCCGACCGTGCGGCCACCTTCGCGGATCGCAAAGCGCAATCCATCTTCCATCGCGATCGGGTTGATCAGCTTCACCGTCACTTTCACGTTGTCGCCCGGCATCACCATCTCAACACCGTCCGGCAGCTCCACCGCGCCCGTCACGTCCGTCGTCCGAAAATAAAACTGCGGACGGTAGTTGTTGAAAAACGGCGTGTGGCGGCCACCTTCGTCTTTCGACAGAACGTAAACCTCCGCTTCAAAATGCGTGTGCGGATTCACCGAACCCGGCTTGCACAGCACCTGACCCCGCTCCACGTCCTCGCGCTTCGTGCCGCGCAGCAGCACACCAACGTTGTCGCCAGCCTGACCTTCGTCCAGCAGCTTGCGGAACATCTCAACACCCGTGCATATCGTCTTCTGCGTCGCACGAATGCCGACAATCTCGACTTCCTCACCAACCACGACCTTGCCGCGCTCGACCCGACCCGTCACCACCGTGCCGCGGCCCGATATCGAAAACACGTCCTCGATCGGCAGCAGAAACGGCAGATCAACCGGACGCTCCGGGATCGGGATGAACTCGTCCATCGCCGTAACCAGACGCTCGATCGACGGCATCCCAATCTCGCTCTCGTCGCCTTCCACCGCTTTCAGCGCGCTGCCGATGATCACCGGCGTGTCGTCGCCGGGAAACTGGTACAGATCCAGCAACTCCCGCACTTCCATCTCCACCAGTTCCATCAGCTCCGCGTCGTCGACCATGTCCGCCTTGTTCAGGTACACCACGATCTTCGGCACCCCCACCTGGCGCGCCAGCAGAATGTGTTCTCGCGTCTGCGGCATCGGACCATCCGCCGCGCTGCAAACCAGGATCGCGCCATCCATCTGCGCCGCTCCCGTGATCATGTTCTTCACGTAGTCCGCATGTCCGGGGCAATCAACGTGCGCGTAGTGACGCGTCTCGCTTTCGTATTCAACGTGCGCCGTCGCAATCGTGATCCCGCGCTCGCGTTCTTCCGGCGCGTTATCAATCTGATCGTAGGCTTTCGTCTCGCCGCCAAACTTCTTTGCCGAAACGATCGTCAGCGCCGCCGTCAGCGTCGTCTTACCGTGATCTACATGGCCAATCGTGCCTACATTCACATGCGGCTTCGACCTTTCGAATTTTGCCTTGGACATGCTCAAACTTCTCCCAAAGTTACCTGCGACTGTGGCGCGAACGCTGCTTCAGAATTCTCGACACAACATGCGATGGAGCCCATAACCGGATTTGAACCGGTGACCTCTTCCTTACCAAGGAAGTGCTCTACCGACTGAGCTATATGGGCCAGGGTAAAGCTATAAGCCACCAGCCAAAAACGATCGTTGCTGCCCTGAGTCAAAGTATTCGTCAACCTTCGTACAGGTCATTTCCTATCGCTTGTAGCTGGTCGCTTATAGCTGTTTGTGGAGCGGGTGATGGGGATCGAACCCACATCATCAGCTTGGAAGGCTGAGGTTCTACCATTGAACTACACCCGCCGGCTGCTCAAAATCGAATCCGCTTCTTACCCCATCAACTGCTGCATGGTGGAGGGGGTAGGATTCGAACCTACGAAGGCTGAGCCGGCAGATTTACAGTCTGCTCCCGTTGACCGCTTGGGTACCCCTCCAAAACGGTAGCCGGAAATTGTCGAATTTTTTGGGTGCTTTTGTCAATAGATTCAAGCACGAACAACCGCTCCCGAGAGCCCGTCACGGATCCGCGAAGGGCGCTGGCGGGCGCCGACGACCCCGGGCAGGAAATAGTCCACCCGCGCACCGAAATAGCGCCGGGCCTCGAAAACCCGTCGCGCCGGGGGGTGCCCGGAGGGGTTCGCGCTGGTCGATATCAGGGGCCCGGCGCGGTCGCACAGGGCGGCGGCCTGAGGATGGGCCGTCAGGCGCACGGCGAGACGCTGGCGGGTACCGGTGAGCCACCCCGGCGCGCTGTCAGTAGCCGGCAATATCCAGGTATTGGGTCCCGGCCAGGACGCCAGGATCTGCGCCAGCAGCGGCGTATCAAGCACAACCAGGGTCGAGATTTGTTCGAGTGAGTGTGCCACTACGATGAATTGCTGCGATGCAGCACGTCGCTTGAGGTGCGCGACCCGCGCGCAGGCCTCGGCGTCAAACGCGCTTGCCGCGAGTCCGAACACCGCTTCGGTTGCGTGCGCCACGACGCCACCCTCGGCGAGCACCGCCGCCGCGAAGCTGAGCCGCCAGTCATAGGCCTTCATGCGGCACTGCGAAAGCCCGCCGCTCGATGCCGCAGCATCTGCGCAAGCCATTGTTTATGAATGATTACGCGCCGGCCTGATCAGGATTTTTTAGCCTTGGCGCGACGTCCGCCGCGCTTGGCAGGCGCGGCCTCGATCATCGCCACACACTGTTCCAGGGTCAGTTCGGCGGGCTCGGTTTCCTTTGGTATGCGGGCGTTCTTTTTGCCGTCTGTTACGTAAGGTCCGTACCGGCCATTGAGGACCTTGATGTCGGAATCAGGAAAAATCTTGATCTGTTTCGCCGCGTCGGCCTTTTTCTTTTCTTCGACCAGTTCAATCGCCCGCTCAAGGGTGATGGTGTAGGGATCGTCGTCCTCACCGATGCTCACAAACTTGTCCGCGTAGCGCACGTAAGGGCCGAAACGGCCGATATTCGCGGACAGCGGCACGCCATCGGCGGTTTCGCCGAGTTCGCGCGGCAGCTTGGTCAGCTCCAGGGCCTCTTCGAGCGTAATCGCGTCCATTTTCTGGCCGGCCTGAAGGCCGTAGAACTGGGGTTTCTCCTCGTCCTCGACGGTGCCGATAATCACGTACGGCCCGTAGCGGCCCATGCGTACCGCCACCGGCTTGCCGCTTTTGGGGTCGATACCGAGCTCGCGGGCCTGGTTCGCTTCCTGGCGGGAAACGTTTTCTTCCTTGTCTTTCACCATCGCGGTGAAAGGCTCCCAGAATTCCCTCAGCAGCGGGATCCACTCGCGTTCGCCGCGCGAAACAGCGTCAAGTTCGTCTTCGAGTCGTGCAGTGAACTCGTAGTCCACGTAGCTGGCGAAATGGTTGGTCAGGAACGTATTGACGATGCGGCCGATATCGGTGGGCTGGAAACGCTTTTTTTCCAGCTCCACGTATTCGCGCTGGATGAGTGTCGAGATAATCGAAGCGTAGGTCGACGGGCGACCGATTCCGAATTCTTCCAGCGTTTTAACCAGGCTCGCCTCGGTGTAGCGGGGCGGCGGTTCGGTGAAGTGCTGTTCGTTGCGGATCTCGGCGAGCGCAATCTTCTGACCGACTTCCAGTGGCGGCAGCGCCTTGTCCTCCTGCTCCGGCCCGTCGGAACCTTCCTGGTAAACCTTCATGAAGCCGGGCTCGGTGACGGTAGAGCCGGTCGCGCGAAACACGCCGACCTTGCCCGCCGCCAGATTTGCCGCCACGGTGTCGATAGTGGCGTGGATCATCTGGCACGCGACCGTGCGCTTCCAGATCAGGTCGTAAAGCTTGAACTGGTCGTCGCTGAGATGCGCCTTGATCTCGGCCGGCACCAGCTGACACGAGGTCGGGCGGATCGCCTCGTGAGCTTCCTGGGCATTTTTCGATGTGGTTTTGAACGACCGTGCGCTTTTGGGGACCTGATCGGAACCGTAACGCGTTTTGACGAACTCGCGCAGCTCATCGACCGCCTCCTGAGCCAGATTCAGGGAGTCTGTTCTCATGTAAGTAATCAGGCCGACGGTGCCGGCGCCAACGTCGATGCCCTCGTAGAGTTGCTGGGCGGTCCGCATCGCGCGCTGCGCGGTGAAGCCGAGTTTTCGCACCGCTTCCTGCTGCAGGGTCGAGGTGATGAACGGCGGTGCAGGATTGCGCTTGCGCTGCTTTTTGTCGACCTTCTCGACCAGCAGCTCGCCGTCCGCTGCGGCCACCAGGCGGGCACGGATCTCGCCAGCCTGCTTCTCGTTAGTGACCGTAAACTGCTTGACCTTGTCGCCGTCGAACTCGGCAAGCTTGGCGATGAATTTCGCCTTGGCGGCCTTGAGATCGGCCTCTATGGTCCAGTATTCACGCGGTTTGAATGCCTCGATTTCGGCCTCGCGCTCGGCGATCAGGCGCAGGGCCGGACTCTGTACGCGCCCTGCCGACAACCCGCGTTTGATTTTCTTCCACAACAGCGGCGAGAGATTGAAGCCAACGAGGTAATCCAGCGCGCGCCGCGCCTGCTGCGCATTGACGAGGTCCATCGATACCGCCCGCGGCATGGCGATAGCTTCCTTGATGGCACGCTCGGTGATTTCGTGAAATACGACCCGATGGATTTCCTTGCCTTCGAGCATTTTGCGCTCGCGCAGCAGCTCGACGAGATGCCAGGAAATGGCTTCGCCTTCGCGATCGAGGTCAGTCGCCAGGAACAGGGCGCTGGCTTTCTTCATCGCCTTGGCAATGGCCTCGACGTATTTCGAGTTGCGTTCGATGACCTCGTACTTCATGTCGAAGTCGTGTTCGGTATCGACAGCGCCCTCTTTCGGGCGCAGATCGCGCACATGCCCGTAGGAGGCAAGCACTTCAAAGTCCTTGCCCAGGTATTTCTTGATGGTGCTGGCTTTCGCCGGCGACTCTACAATGACTAGGTTACTTGCCATTTCGTGATCTGAGAGATTAAGAGACAACCACGGACGGGCTGCCTGTCTATGTCAATGGGCTTGCGCTGCGTTCAGTGCAGATTCCCGTAAAGATCGTCCATCACCAGGTCTTCCATCCACACAAACGCCTGCTCCTGCCCGGGTTGGTTGAACAGCACCATGAGGATGATCCACTTCAGCTGTCCGATATCGATTTCGTCCGATTCCAGGGCCAGCACGCGGTCGATGACCAGTTCGCGGCTGATGCTGTCGAGAACGTTCGCGGTTTCGAGGAAATACAGAAATCCACGACACTCGGCGTCCAGTTTGCGTTGCTCCTCGACGGCGTAGATACGCGTCGAAGTCTGCGCCGCGCTGGGCAAATCATCGGGAAACTCACGGCTCAAGGCCAGGTCCTGCAGCCAGTCAAAGGCTTTCTTGACCTGCGCCGACTCGAATCCAGCCTCACCCAGCTCGACCTTGAGACGGTCCTGATCGGCGTCGAGTTCAATCTCGTCGTCGATATAGTGCTCGAACAGGTAAATAAGAATATCGATTACGGTTTGCTTCATTGACCCACGTTCTGCCTGGCGCTTCGAGCTGCTGTATGAGCCACGAATCGGCGCGGCGCTGCGTTTATTGACTCATCGAGGAAGTTTCGGCTTGCGGTCACATACGCTCAGCGAATGCGCACGTAGGTGCCGTTGGCCCGCGATTCGATCAGCCCGGCGAGCTCGAGCGGCAACAGCATGGAGGAAACCTCCTGCACCGTCAATCCGCTGCGCTGCACAAGCTCGTCAACCGAGTTCGGCTCCCAGGCACACGCATCGAGGAGCCGTTTGGGGCCGGTTTCGAGCCCGTCGGCGGCGTCCGTTATCGGCCTTGCAGCGGGCGCTGAGACGGCGACGCGACTGGCCAATTGCGGCAGTTCCTCGATGATGTCCTCGCTGGCGACAGTCAGCCGCGCGCCCTGCCTGAGCAGGCTGTGACAACCCGCGGAGAGCGGGTTGTTGATACTGCCGGGCACCGCGAACACCTCGCGGCCCTGCTCCAGGGCGTGCATGGCGGTGGATATCGAACCACTGCGCGAAGCCGCCTCCACGACCAGGGTACCGAGGCATAAGCCGGCAATAATCCGATTGCGCTGAGGGAAATGCCGGGCCATTGGCGGCGCGCCCAGCGGAAACTCGGAAACCAGGGCGCCGGCGCCGCGGATCTCGGCGGCCAGAGTGCGATGGCGATGCGGATAGACGCGATCGATGCCGCAGCCGAGCACCGCGACCGTGCGTCCACCAGCGCCGAGCGCGCCGCGATGCGCAGCCTGATCGATGCCGAGCGCCAGGCCACTGGTAATCACCGCGCCACGAGCGGCGAGTTCGGCCGCGATCCGGGTTGCGGTATCGCACGCGCCTCGGGTCGCCTTGCGACTGCCGACAATGGCGAACTGCGCTGCCGCGAGCGCCTCGAGGTCACCGTCGACGAACAGCAATGGTGGGGGTGTCGGAATTTCGCGCAGCAGCGGCGGATAGCGCGCGTCGCCGTACGGCACAATCGCGCGTCGCTCACCGACACACCAGGCGACACTGCGATCGGCGCTGTCCCAGTGCGGCGTCAGCTGGTTGTGCCGGCAGCTTGCGGCGAGGATCGCGGCCAGGCGGCCGGGGTCGGCGGGCGGATTAAGACGCAGGTAGCGACTGGCGGCGGCGAGGTGCCGCGGGTGACCGCTCACAGCGGCGTGCCAGGCGAGCGCTGCGCGCACGCCGACGATGTCCAGTCCCTTGTCCATCGCGGTTCATTTTAAGCGCACCGGCCCGCGCTTGCACAGCACCCGCCGTAGTTTTTCGCCAACCGTACAGATTGGCGAAAAACGTGAGCCGGGAATGCCGTGGGCAAGGCGTGCGCGAGACGAGGACCGGAGTTTATATCGATAAATGGGGACCGCAGGCGAGCGCACAACGCCGCCCACGGTTTCCGCAGTAGTTTTTAACCAGTCGTACAGGTTGGTGAAAAACGTGAGCCGGGAATGCCGTGGGCAAGGCGTGCGCGAGACGAGGACCGGAGTTTAGTGGTGTAAATGAGGCTGGCTGCCGAGCCCGCAACGCCGCGCACGACCTCCGCAGTAGTTTTTCACCAAGCGTACAGATTGGCGAAAAACGTAGCGAGGAGTGCGGTATGCAAGGCGCGCGCGAGACGAGGACCGGAGCTTATATCGATAAATGAGGACCGCAGGCGAGCCCGCAACGCCGCCCACGGCCTCCCCAGTAGTTTTTCACCAGTCGTACAGGGTGGTGAAAAACGTAGCGAGGAAGGTCGGGCGCAAGGCGCGCGCGAGACGAGGACCGGAGTTTATGCCGATAAATGAGGACCGCAGACGAGCCCGCAACGCCGCGCACGACCTCCGCAGTAGTTTTTCACCAACCAGTCAGGGATTGCGCACGTGATCGTGCAGATGCACGGCGCGCTGAGTATTCATCACCAGACCGTAGCTGACCCGATCGAAGGTCCGGAACACCATCAATTCACCGGCGCGCTCCTGCGGCAACTGCACGGTGACCGAAGAACCACCCTCGACCGGCGTGCCGACAAAATCGCGCAGGGCGCGGTCAGCGGCCTGCACTTCGTTCACAACGCTTTGCATCATGCGCCCCAGGGCGCTGGGATTTTCGTGTTCGGCGCGCAGGTTTTCCGCCAGTTTGTTGCGCTTGGCAATATCGCTGCCAATAACGTCTTCGATGATTTCGCCGTCCTGGTAGATCGCCAGTACGTGGCCGGGCTCGAGTCCGTCGTCGATACCACGGTTCAGTACCACCACCTGGTGTTGTCCGATCTGAGACACCCCATTCATGACCGAAATAATTTTCCCGGTGACTTCGCCGCCGGGGGCGTGCGGAATAAATTCCAGGATCTCATCGCTTTCCTGCGGCAGCAGGCGATCGCCTTTGACGACTTCCTTGGTCGCCTTGATGATCTGCAGCGTCGCCGGATCGCCAAAGCGCTCGGCCAGCGCGTCGCCGACATGTTCCGCCTCGTAGCCAAGGATTTCACGGCTGTCGGGGTCGCGATAAGGTCCGCCCTGCCGGAAAATCGAGAACTTGTTGGTCGTCGGCTGCCCCATGGCGCGCGCGTAAATGCGGTGTCCGCTGCCAAACGTCAGGTGTTCGTCCTGGCTGCCGACGATGTAGGCCGACTGGTCGAGTTCGTTTTTACTGACCACCAGCGGCCGCGACAGGAACTGCTGGATCGCATCCAGCGGGATCGGTGCAACAGCCTGATCGTGCCGGGTTTCGCGGATCGTCGGGGTCAATTTAACCAGACGGTTACCGACAAACCCGAGCAGCGGCCGACCGTCCTTGTAGGTAAGGGCAAGCACGTCGCCGGGGTAGATCAGGTGCGGATTGGCGATCTGGGAATTGGCTTCCCAGATTTCCGGCCATTGCCACGGACGGGTCAAAAACTGACCGGCGATATCCCACAGCGTGTCACCTTTCTTGACGGTGTAGGTGCCCGGATTATCACTGCGTACTTCGACCCCTTCGGCGGCGACCAGGGACCAGATCAACAGCGATCCAAGAAAAATGGCAATTTTTCTCGACATGTCAGTACTCTTACGTGATTTCTTTAATGTAGTTTAGCAGAATAAGGACAAATTGAAATACCTGCGGCCGACTCGCCGGATCCTGGGTTATTCAAGGAATCTTATTGAATAATCAGTGTCTTACAAGTACTCTTCAGCCAACCGAAGCGGTCAAGCGAATTACCATGGCTATTCGACACATACTCCATCATCCCGATCCGCGTCTGCGCACGGTCGCCGCACCCGTCACGCGTTTCGATGCCGACCTCGGCCGCCTCATCGACGATATGTTCGAGACCATGTACGCCGCCCCCGGCATCGGCCTCGCCGCCAGCCAGATAAATGTCCACCAGCGCGTTGTCGTGATCGACGTATCGACCGCTAAAGAAGCGCCGCAGCATTTCGTCAATCCGGTGGTCATCGAGGCCATCGGCGACGAAGAAATGGAAGAAGGCTGCCTGTCGGTCCCGGATGTGTTCGAAACCGTGCAGCGCGCGGAACAAGTTGTAGTGCGGGCGCAGGACCGCGACGGCAACACGTTCGAACTCAGCGCCGATGGTCTGCTGGCGGTCTGTATTCAGCATGAGATCGATCACCTCGACGGTAAACTTTTTGTCGATTATCTGTCCCAGCTGAAACAGACCCGGATCCGCAAGAGACTTGAGAAAGAGCAGCGTCTCGCCGGCTGAACACGGCCACCGCCGGCGCCACCGCCGCGCCCACCCGCAACCCGACTCCTCCCCAAACCCGTGAAGCAGTTGCGCATCATCTTTGCCGGCACGCCCGAATTCGCGGTGCCGAGCCTGAACGCGCTGCGGTCGCATCCGCGCGCAGAGATCGCGGCGGTCTATACGCAGCCCGACCGGCCGTCCGGGCGCGGGCGCAAACTGACCCCGGGACCGGTCAAACGCTGCGCCGAAGACGCCGCGATCAGCGTCCGGCAACCTGTCGATTTCACCACGTCCGCGATCCGCGCGGACTATGCCGCGCTCAAGGCCGATGTGCTCGTAGTCGCGGCTTACGGCTTGATCCTGCCGCAGGCGATCCTCGAAATGACCACCCACGCCATCAACGTACACGCGTCACTACTGCCGCGCTGGCGCGGCGCGGCGCCGATCCAGCGCGCGATCATGGCCGGCGATACGCGCAGCGGGATCTCGATCATGCGCATCGTCGAGCGGCTCGACGCCGGTCCGGTCTGGTTGCAGCGCGCCTGCGATATTGCGCCTGAAGAGACCGGCGGGTCGCTGCATGACAAGCTCGCCGAGCTCGGCGGCATCGCCCTCACGGCGGCACTCGATCTTTTCGACAGTGGGCCGCTGGGCGAAACCCCGCAGGATGAAACCCGGGTTAGCTATGCCGAAAAAATCACCGCCGCCGACCAGGTCATCGATTGGACACGCAGCGCGGTGGACCTCGAGCGCCAGATCCGTGCCCTTGCGCCGAACCCGGGTGCGCGCGCGCGTCTCGGTGCGCTCGAGGTCAAAGTCCACGCCGCTACGCTCGCGACGGAAACGGCCTCACCCACGGCCACCGCCACACCGGGCTGCCTGGTCAACGCTGCCGGCGACGTGCTGGCGGTCATGACCGGCGCCGGGATCCTCAAGCTTCACGAGTTGCAGCCGCAGGGCAAACAGCGGATGAGCGCCGCGGCGTTTATCAACGGCTACGGGAAGCTGCTCTGAACCAGTCAGCCGCCGTGCGTGCCACCATTGCGACCACGCTCAAGGCGGTGATCCACGACGGCCGTTCGCTGTCCCGCGAAGCACCGCGGATGCGCGCGGCAATCGGCAACGAGCGCGATACGGCGTTCGCGCTGGCCTGCGTTTACGGCGTATTGCGTAACTACTACTCACTCACCGAGCGGCTGCGGGCAATGCTGGAAAAGCCTTTGCGGCGCAAGGACGTCGATATCGAAACACTCCTGCTCAGCGCGCTGTACCAGATCTCGCACATGCAGGTGCCGGCCCATGCCGCGGTTTCGAGCAACGTCGAAGCGGCGCGGGTGCTGCAAAAGAAATGGGCCTGTGGGCTGGTCAACGCGGTCCTGCGTCGCGCCAGCGACGGCACCGCGCCCGCGGTCGCCGACAACGGCGCGATCCACTTCGAGCACCCACAGTGGTTGATCGAGCACATCGCGCGCGACTGGCCGCAGGATTGGCGCGCCGTCCTTGCGGCCAACAACCGACATCCGCCGCAGACCTTGCGGGTCAACCCGCTCAGGAATTCGCGCACCGATTACCTCGCGCAACTCGCCAGCGCCGGCCATGCAGCCAGCGCGACTCGATTCTCCGCACAGGGCATCGTGCTCGACGAAGCGCTTGCGGTCGAACGTTTACCGGGATTCGCCGCCGGCGCTGTGTCGGTCCAGGACGAGGCCGCGCAACTGGCGTGCGCGTTGCTCAGGTGCGGGTCCATGGAGAGAAGGGCCAAGTAGCACAACAGGACAGTGAAAACCACCATGACAATCCTGTGACACATGGTGGTTTCCACAGCTAGCTAATAAAGTTCCAAGCAATGGGTGCTGTCACCCAACACCAATGTGAAACACAATATATAGACAATCAAAAATTGTAACAGAGGATTTAAGGTGGGTCCATGGAGAAAGGGCCAAGTAGCCAGCATGACATGACAGGGTGACAACCCCCCTATGACCAGCCCAGACAGGGTTTTCACAGCCAATAAAGTTCCAAGTAATGGGTGCTACCACCCAACACCAATGTGGGACACAAATATAGCCTATCTACAATGGTAACAGAGAAATTGAGGTGGGTCCATGGAGGGAAGGGCCAAGTAGCACAACAGCACAGGGTGAAAACCACCATGACTGAAGAAATTTTGAAGGAATGCCTTCATGTGTCTTTCGTTCGCATGGTTGTGAAAATTTGTAGGAACGCATTTCTGTGTTTTTCAATAACATTGTCAAATTTATAACATGGTTAATAGAAATTTGCAGCAACGTGCTCCTGCGAATTTCAGTCGAGTTAGATCGAAATGAAATTTGCAGGAGCAGCGTTCCTGCAAATGTTCAGTATCTGCAAATTTCAGAACAGTTTATAAAATTGATCAGTTGTCAAATGAAATTTGCAGGAAGGCGTTCCTGCAAATTTGAGTCAAGTCCAGTTAGTTCAATGAAATTTGCATGAACGCGTTACTGTGAATTTTAGTCCAGTTATTAGATGAAACTTTCAGAAAGGCCTAGTGTTTTTCATGCAGTTCTAAGTAGACTAGTGTGCAATAGGGTAATGGACAGACGTGCCTACCCCTGCATTGGTGATGGACAGACATCCTTACCCCAACCCTGGGTACAGGACAGAATCACCCATATAATGAGATGTATTCACGTGCGAATACATTGATACATTACGATTGCCATTCGGGAGTCGGTACCCTGAAGGTAACGCGGTACCCCACCGGTACTGCTTGGGGTACCGGGATGACTACTGCTGGGGTACCCTTTGGGGGATTACTAATAGGTGGCAAGGCAAGCAAGTGGGGGAGGTCCTACCAGCAATTCGACTCTATTCGTCAATTGAGAGTGGGCTACTCTGGTGTCTATAAAATCTCAGCTCAGGGTTTGGAAGAGGGAACATCCTATGGCCAGGGGCAGAACCACTCCATATTTACCTGTTGTCCAACAGAAATGGTGTGGCTCAGAGGATGGGAGGATGTGACTCTGATGCAAATGAATGTGGCTTTGTCAGGCAACGATGTAAGGGAAGGGGGGAAAAGGGAGTCTCTCTCTCTCTAACTTTTACTTGTGCCAAAGTGGATCATGTGCCTGAAGGAAAGAGAGAGAGAAAACTTGTTGTATTTTGGGCTTCCCTTTTCCGGGCTCGGGGCCGTACCTCTGGGGGTGTGGCCGCATCCTCCCATCCTCACCCTTCAGGATCCACTTTCTGGTGGCCCTTGATAAGGTGATCATGGTCTGCCAAGAGCCAGATCATGCCCAGGTGAGAAAGCACTTGTTGTATTTTGGGGCATATGTTGTCATCACATATGTTGGTTCCTTGAGAGGGGAGGAGTCATTTTGCATGGATCTGGGGACTGAACACAAAAAGTACACTCTGGAGGGTAAGTGGCCAGCATCCTTCCCATCCTCACCCATACTGCTGAGGACTTGAACTGGCATCAAGGTTGGCAAGTGGATGGACACCTTGATAAGGATCAGAGAATTGGAAGGTCAAACTCAAGGACCAGCTTTCTCTGATGAAAATGGTGACATCGCTAGGCAGAGTGATTACAATGCAACATTCATCGAGGTTCTGGAGCAATTTTCACCCCTGGGGAGAACCTGGAGAAGATGCATGGGATCAGCAGGTTGTTGAGGAAGGGTTCAAACACTGAGGCCAAGAGTGGCCAGGATAGAGGAACGAGGATCAGGTACCCCACCCAAGGACAAGGCTCAAGGATCAAGGAATGAGTATTGAAGAATTGCATTGTCTGACCAAACAAGACCAAGGTCTTGTTCAAGGAATCAAGGAATCCATGAGGAGTGGGCTGGCTATGGCAGCTCTATCCACCAGCCAGAGTATCTACTTCTTACAATAATGTTGTCTACATACACCACCTGATCATTTATCATCTATTGAAGAAAATGGTAGCTACTATGACTTGAGAAGGACAACTTGAGAATTCATTGTTGCATCTACAGACAAGGCTTGGAAGGCCTAGCTTGGATGATGGAAATGCTGGGGACTGACTGGCTGGCTGGCACGACATGCCCATGAGTATATATATTCATATCATGATGTGTTACACTTGCCATGGCTGGTTGGCTGCTCTCAGCCAGCCACACCTATACTGAATCTAGCTGACACCAAGAGTGTTTGTGAATGTTAATTGGGATAAGAATGCCTGGTCATGATGAGTCAGGATGTGCAGCAAGGGACATGCAGTAAGAGAATACTAGCTAAGACTTTCAGTGCCACGAGAGAACTTGGTAAACAGTTGATGATGGAAATGACAAGGCAGCAAGATGGGGAATGTCTCTTGTATGGCTGCTTTCAAACTATGACTCCCATGGATTGGGAGGTAAGATGGTCATTTGTGTGGTTCTATCATTCCAGGTTAGGTTGTGGTAAGGTTGTTCTTTGCATGCATTTGGTGGAGCAGCAGGTGGAGCAGCAGTACCTCTCCCTATGCACAACCTGCGACAGAAGGCTCGCGCACACAGCAAGCGAGAAACATACATTCTCACAGACACACTAACAATCATGAGAAAGCCACGACGCACTTTGATTGCCAGTCACCAACAACACAATGGCGGCCTTTGGTGCTCTCACTCTTCAGAGACTGTTTCTGTTGGTGCTGTGAGGTAAGCTTCTACTTCTTATATGCCTGATTGGTGTGTGTTGTGCTTTTCTTTTTGAGAAAGAGCTTGCTTTTCCGGATAAAAACCACTTGGTTGGAACTCTGTTGCGTGCGCCCTGATTCATGCTGGCTTGTTGAGTGGCACTCACATGTATTCACTCCATTCTTTTCAAGGTACAAGTACTTTTCGATTCTAAATACTCATTAGGCATTTTTGATACCTTGGTGGGAGAAAATGGCCGAGTTCTTGTCTATTTTTGTCTTGGGCACGCTGGTGACGATGTGATTGCATTTCCTTCTTTTTGATGGCCAAGACCTATTCAGGGATTGTATCATTACAGTTTGTTATTACATGAAACGAAAGAAATTTTTATGAAGTGATGTTCTTTACAACTGGCGCCAATTGGGATGACATAATGGATGAGCAATGAATTTTCATCTTCAGTGGTTCAGTTTTCATTATACGACAATCAATCTACTCTCAAAAATCAACAACTCGCACTGTACATTTTGTTTCTTGTTGCGATAGAATCTACATGGAAATACCTTTTGTTTGATACCCTTGAATTGTCATGAGACATGATTGTCACTGTGGACTGGTCAGATTGCGATCTGAGTCAATTTTCTTGGGCATTGACATACATTTTCATGCTACACAACAATCATGGCCTCTCTTAAGACAGCTCCTTGATTTTCAGCAGTTTCATACAGATAGATTTGTGATGATATTTTTACTTTGGGAATTGATGGGTTGGTTGTTGAGTTACATGTGTTTATATCTTTTCAGTTCGAACTTTTGCATCTGTCACGGTCATTAGACGACAAATCAATATTACTCAACAACCATCCAGTCGTTTTCTTTCGTTCCTTTTTCATCTTAAAGTAGAGATAATTAGCTTTCATTCAGTAGCTGAAACGTTTAAAGCAACCAACTAGAAGCCTAGCTATAGTACTTTGAATGATTTCAGTGTCGGCGCGCCAAGTCGTTTGGACGGCGCCAGGATATACGAAACTACTGCCATTTCAAAGTGTTTGATGCCCATATAGCTAGCAACTAATCTAGTTGAATGCATTCTTGTCGACCTCATGTACTTACCAAGTAGCTGTGGATGCAGCTTGTCTCGTACCATACCATCCTATGAACACCATTGAGCATCAAAATGGCGCGTGGTTGTCGAATGATTCAATTGACAGTATTCACATACTATTGTCGCTACATTACATATAACAGAGCTAGCTAATTTCAATAACATCAAATGGAATATGTAGACCTTGTATCTCTCGCTGAACAGAGTTACAAGGTAAGAAAATGTGCTCCTTCGTTGTCATGGTCACAAGCTCAACACCCTGCGTCTCACCAGCGTCGACCACCACTTCTTCAGAAAAAGACAACAGTGCAATCTTCACAAGCCATTCAGCACCACAAAAAGTATCAAATAAGGTGGATTGTTGTATTGCTCTCTATGGGAGCACTCCTTTTGTGTGAGAAAATAGCAAGCGGAGACACTGGCAGTGCAAAATGGCGCAAAAAGTGACGAGCCTCAAAATATAACATATCGCCTCAATGAAGCTTGTTTTGACTCATTCTTCTTTGTGCACAGACTCATGGAGACATTTTGATGACGTAAAGTAACTTGATTAGCCAGAACAAAGTGTCCTTTGCCATTGCTCAGCAGTTCATTGTCAATGTGTGATGCACTCGTTCGTGTACCAAAATGAGAAATCTGCCAATGGAAGATAAATATATTGATACATGCATAGCAATTTTACATGGTGGTTTTAAATTACTTAATGTGATGTATTCAGGTGCGAATACATTGATACTTCACTTAATGTGGAGTTCGGTACCCCAGCGGTAACGCGGTACCCCACCGGTACTGCTGGGGTACCGGGATGACTACTGCTGGGGTACCTTTGGGGGATTACTAATAGG
>CALOBG010000005.1:0-119940 GCA_942490995.1 uncultured Gammaproteobacteria bacterium | reverse complement strand
GACGCCTGCGCATATGCGCCGGCAGTTCATCGTTGAGGCGATAGGCGAAGGCGATCACCTCGGCCACCGCGGTAAATATCATTTCCGGAACCGCTTGCCCGAGTTCCACCTGGGCCAGGATCTCAACCAGGGCCGCGTCTTCGTTCAGCGGCACACCGTGCTCGCGAGCGCGCGCGGCGATCTGCTCGGCCAGCTCGCCGCGACCCTTGGCCGTGACTCGAGGGGCGCGCTCGCCATCCCAGTTGAGCGCCACGGCGACGTGGACGGGCTTCGAGGCCGTCATACGTTTTCGCGGATCAGGCCGCTGAGCGCGCTGCTTGGCTCGCGCTTGAGGTTGACCGGACCGACCGCCACCGCGTTCAGGTTCAGTCCACGCTCGCGCATGCTGTTTTCCAGCTCGGCGACGCGCGCCTCGATCATGCGATGCAGGTCCGCGTGGTCGGAGCCCAGCCGTACATTAAGCAGGTCGCCACTGGCGCGCAGTTCGGCACTGACCGCGTAGTCTTCCGCAAGCTGAAGTTTAACGCTCACCACCGTGCGTGCTTCCGCTTCGGGTCGATCCGGGGCCTGCTCTTCATGACTGAACTCGAAGTGCCACAAATCAAGGCGCTGTTCGTGGATGACCGGAAACTCAACCACGAAGCTGCCATGCGGGCCGACACCCTGCTGAGCATTGCTCAGATGGTGGGTGTACAGACGTTGCACTACCTGTTCCACCAGTTCACGCAGGCGTGGGACGGGAGTCTCGGCAGCGAGCATCGCAAGCCCCGGCTGGCCGTCGACGGGCGCGCGATGCGAGGCGGGCAAGGGCGTGGTGCCGGGCGCTTCGGTTGGCGCGGATCCGTGAACGGACATCATCCGCGCGACCCCTACCGGCATGGTCGTGGCCGGCTGTTCGGCGCTGGTGGCGCTCGCGAGGAGGGTGGCGATGCGCGACAACTGTGCGCGCAGGTCAGTGGTCGGCGGCGCGCGCGTCACATTCTTATCCGCTCCCGCCAAGGCGAGCTTTTTTTCCAGCGACGTGGCCGCGTTGTCCACGGCGGCGCGTAGTTGTGGCGCACTGCCGAGGTTGCGGACCTGCGGCAGGGTGGCACCGAGGTGCTGGAGGGCATTTGTCAGCATTGCGGGACCGGCACTCGCTGACGCCACCATCGCCGCCGGCGCTGCATTGGCAACGGTAGCGGCTACGCCGGAGCGCTGACCGAGTACCGCACGCAGGGCTGCAACGGTCTCGACCAGACTGCTCTGCAGCGGCACGCTGCGTGCCAGGGCGCGGGTTACCGGGTCGGCAGGCGGCGCCTGCGCGGACGGCAGTACCCGCAGAACCACCGCCGGGCTCAACGCAGCTACGCGCACGGTGAGTTTCTGGCCCGCTGCCAAAGGTCACGCTGGTGCGAGCGTCGACGAGCTGATTATCGATTCGTATGCGGGTGTAGTTTTTTGCCGGCGCGCCGATAACTTCTGCTGTCAGAACCTGCCCGACCAGCCATTCGCGCAGTGCGGCCGGCGCCGTGCCGAGCGGTGACAGGAGCATGCTGGGCGCGTGGATCTGCATTTCAATTACAGCGGCGTCAGTGCATGAAACTTGACCGGTCTTATCCGCCTCGAACCACCCTGCAGGGGCCTGCCAACAGTCCTGCCGATCGCTGGTACGTGCGCAGCGCGGGCACCATTCGCGGGCCGTTCCGATGGGAAACCATCGCAACCAATCTGTACCTGCGCCGGGTCGCGGCCGACGACGAAGTCAGTGCCGATCAGCGTAGCTGGCGCGCGCTGGCCGAACTCGCCGCGCTGTCGAATGACGAACGGCTACGAATTCGTGCCGATATTGAACGCGGCGCTGAACCCGCCGCGGCTCAGCCCGACGCCGCGCCCTCCGGCGTGCGGGTCAGCCCCGCGGTCGCGGCCCGGCGCGCGCGCTCGGAACGGGTATGGGCGGGTCTGCGCGGCTTGCCGGATGGTCCGCGCTGGCCGCTGTTTGCGCTCGCCACGGTGCTCAGCGCGACCCTGCTCGGAGCGCTGTTTATTTCGCAACGCGCGCCGAGCCCGGCAAGTGACTGCGACAGCGCGCCGCGAGCGGGTTTGAACTGGGATTTCTGCAGCAAAGCCGGCCTCATCGCGAGCGGCGAAGACTTGTCGCGCCTGTCGGCGCGCAACGTGGCCCTCACCGGCGCTCGACTGGAACGCGCCAACCTGGCTGACGCCGACCTCTCCTACGCCGAACTCACCGGCGCTGACCTGAGTCTGTCGCGGCTGCGCGGCGCGCGTCTGCTCGGCGCGAGTCTGCGCAAGGCTTCGCTCGCGCACGCCGATCTGGTCGGCGCCGATCTGCGTTTTGCCGATTTTACCGATGCCCAGCTGATGGGCGCCCAGCTTGCCGAAGCCCGGCTCGATCACGCGATCTGGACGGACGGTCGGGTGTGCGAAGCAGATTCGCGCGGACAGTGCCGCGCGCCGTAGCAGGACCAGCGATCTTCAGTCGGCCAGCACCGGCAGGCTTGGCGAGTGGCTGGCCGAGTAGCGTTCGAAGCTCAGGGCCTCGAGCGGCACACCGGGATCAATCGCGGCTTTGTCGCGAAGTGAGGCTATGAAGGCGGCGCCATCGGCGAAATGTTGCCACACCGACGGCAGGTAAGTAGCGCGGTGGTCGCGGTAGCTGACGGTCACACCATCGATATCACGACGCAGCTGGCCGAGCAGATCCGCCGCCGTATCAAAGTGCAGGGCTTCAGCGATCCCGAGCACGGACACCGAGACCTTGGTGTAGGGAAGTTCGTCGGCCTTAAGCGGCGCAAAGCGCGGATCATGAAGGGCGGCGGCGCGGGCGTTCTCGCGGACGTCCTCGACCAGCGGGCGAAAGGCGCTGAGGGTGCCGATACAGCCGCGCAGCGCAGCTTCCTGACGCAGCGTGACGAACGACGCGCCATGCGTGGTCGCCCACGATGATGTCATGCTGGCGCGTCGCCGCGGTTGTTCACCGACAGCGCGCAAAACCGCTGCCGCGGCGTTGCGCACCAGCATGGCGAGGTCGTCCGCGCTCACCTCCATCGGTCAATAGATCGCGTAGGCGCCATAGCCGACCACCCGCGCGCGATCGCCGGCGGTGTCGCCGGAATTGAACAGCGCCAGTCGCTCGATTCGCGCCGCGCGCTGTGCGGCGAGGTGCAGCACCCCGTTCAGCGCCGCGTAGCCGCAGGCCTGGTGGGGCCCGAGTTGCGCGGCGTCGAGGGCCAGGATGGTGCGATCCGTGGTCGCGTCGCGCGCGCAGGCCTCTTCGTAATCGAGAAAATGGCTCAAATCGGTACTGATCACGAACAGGGTCTCGGCGTCGTCCCACCAGGGTTCGAGCACGCCGGCGACCTGTGCTGCGGCGAGTTCGCCAACCAGCACCGGCACGATGGCAAAATCCGCCAGCACGGTCTGCAGAAAAGGCAGCTGTACCTCGAGCGCGTGCTCGGGTTCGTGTGCCGCCGTGGCGATGGTAGCGCGCGGGTGTTGCAGCAGTGTTTCGACTGCGACCCCATCGACCCTCACTTCGCCAAGCGGGGTGGCAAAAGCCGCGGCGGTGGACAACCCGAGGCCGTCGACCGCGACACGGTGCGGCGGGCCGAGCAGGACAACGCGTCGGATCGACGCGGACCGGTTGCCCAGCCCGGCATAGGCTGCCGCCTGGCCGGCGCCGGAATAGACCAGACCGGCGTGTGGCACGATCAGCGCCCGCGGCGCGCGATCATGCTTATGCCCCGCGGCCTTGAGCAGCCGGTCGACCTCGCCCCTTAGCTGCGGCGCCGTGCCCGGGTAAAAAGCGTCTGCAACGGCCGCCGGACGCACGTTCACCATGATCACTTTCCTCCACGCTGAAGCTTGCTACCAAGTATAGCGTCGAGTTTGCGCCGCCACGGCTGGCTGGCTTTGGCGCATAATAGGTGCAGGTTTCGTCGCGAGGTGCAGCGCCGACGTCCATGCCGCAAATTCAGCCACAGTCCGCAACCACCGTGCCAACCCGCTACTGGCACTCGCTCCCGGATGGGCGGGTGCAGTGCGATTTGTGCCCGCGCGCCTGTCGTATGCACGAGGGACAGCGGGGCTTGTGTTTCGTGCGCGCCTGCGAGGACGGGCAGGTTGTGATGACTTCCTATGGACGCTCGAGCGGTTTCTGCATCGATCCGATCGAAAAGAAACCGCTCAATCATTTTTACCCGGGCTCGTCGGTACTGTCTTTCGGCACCGCCGGCTGCAACCTGGCATGCAAATTCTGCCAGAACTGGGATATCAGCAAATCACGCGAGATCGATACGCTCGCCGCCGCGGCATCGCCAGAGGCGGTCGCCGCGGCCGCTGAACGCTACGGTTGCGACAGCGTGGCATTCACCTACAACGACCCGGTCATCTACCACGAATACGCGATCGACGTCGCCAGCGCCTGCCGCGAGCGCGGCATTCACGCCGTGGCCGTCACCGCCGGCTACATCTGTGCGTCGCCGCGGGTTGAGTTTTTTCGCCATATGGACGCCGCGAATGTCGATCTGAAAGCGTTCAACGACGATTTCTATCGCCGCATCACCGGCGCGCGCCTGGCGCCGGTGCTCGAGACCCTGAGCTACGTTGCGCACGAGACCGACACCTGGCTGGAGATCACCTGCCTGGTCATTCCCGGCCACAACGACAGCGATGCGGAAATCAGCGCGATGGCAGGCTGGATTGCCACCCACCTCGGGCGCGATGTGCCGCTGCATTTCAGCGCCTTTCATCCCGACTGGAAAATGCGGAACGTTGCTGCGACACCGCCGTCGAGCGTGCGCCGGGCGCGGCGGCTCGCGCTCGCTGAAGGCCTGAACCATGTTTATACCGGCAACATTGAAGACCTCGAGGGCGACGCCAGCCACTGTTCGAACTGCGGAACGCTGCTCATCCAGCGGCATTGGTACGATATCGAAACCTACGCGCTCGGCCGCGACGGAACCTGCCCGGACTGTGGGACCCCCTGCGCAGGCCGGTTCGCCGCCGCCGCCGGGACCTGGGGCCGCCGCCGTCAGCCGATCCGGATCGGCTGACGGCAACGGCTGCTTGAACATTTTCACGGCTGCCTCTATCATTCCGCGATTCTGATGCGGGGTGGAGCAGTCTGGCAGCTCGTCGGGCTCATAACCCGAAGGTCGCAGGTTCAAATCCTGCCCCCGCTACCAACAAAAAGGCCCCGGGTAATCGGGGCTTTTTATTTTGGGACGGAGATTTTTTGGAAGGACGGGGTAGTAGAGGTGGACAGGCTGCTGGATTTGCTGGAACCGACCGTGCGTGGCCTGGGCTATGAGCTGCTCGGCATAGAGCGCGGACGGGTCGGCGGCGGCCAGTTGCTGCGCCTGTTCATCGATCACGAGTCCGGCGTCGCGGTCGAAGATTGCGCGAAGGTCTCGCGCCAGGTCGGCGACGTGCTGGAAAGCGAGCAGGCGGTTCGCGGTGAGTACACCCTGGAAGTGTCGTCTCCGGGCCTGGAACGCCCGTTGTTCACCCTTGAGCAACACCGGCGATTCGTCGGCGAACTGGTTCAGGTCAGATTGCGCAACCTGGTGGCAGGGCGGCGGCGCGTACTCGGCGTGCTGTGCGAAGTAACCGCCGCGGGTATCGTGGTCGAGGTTGAGGGCGAACAGCTTTCGCTGCCGTTTGCCGACATTGAGCGCTCGCGGCTGGCGGTGGATTGGCAGGCGCAGAAGCAGGCCCGGTGACGGGTATGACAAGCAACGATCGGCCTAGGTAAACGACTGATGGAAAAAGAAATACTTGCGGTAGTCGAAGTAGTCTCGAACGAAAAGGGCGTGGCGAAGGAGATTATCTTCGAGGCGCTCGAGGCAGCCCTGGCGAGTGCTACAAAAAAGCGCTTCAGCGAGGATGTCGAATGCCGGGTTGCGATTGACCGTGAAACCGGCGAATACGATGCCTTCCGGCGCTGGGCCGTGATCGACCCCGCGCAGGAAATCGTGCTCGATCCGGAAGACGAAGGTTTCGAAGAGGCGGAGCAGGCCGCGGCGCTGATCGCGGCCGGCGAGCTGCCTTACCCGGATCGTCAGATCTGGCTGGTCGATGCGCGCGCACAGGACCCGGCGCTGAACGGCGGCGATTACATCGAAGAGCCGCTCGAGGCCGCTGAATTCGGTCGCATCGCCGCCCAGACCGCAAAACAGGTCATCGTCCAGAAAGTTCGCGAGGCGGAGCGCGCGCAGGTCGTCGAGGCCTACCAGGACCGCGTTGGCGAACTGGTCATGGGTATCGTCAAGCGGGTCGAGCGCGGCAACGTGTATATCGACCTCGGCGGCAACGCCGAAGCCGCAATTACCAAGGACCAGCTGATCCCGCGTGAGTTGGTCCGCTCCGGCGACCGCATCCGCGGCTATCTGTTTGACGTGCGCGCCGAGAAGCGCGGGCCGCAGTTGTTTGTCAGCCGCACCGCACGCGAGCTGCTCATCGAGCTGTTCAAACTCGAGGTCCCGGAAATCGGCGAAGGAGTTATCGACATCCTGGCGGCGGCGCGAGACCCCGGCCTGCGCGCCAAAATCGCCGTGCGCAGTCGTGACCAGCGCATCGATCCGGTCGGCGCCTGCGTCGGCATGCGTGGCTCGCGCGTGCAGGCGGTGTCGAACGAACTCGCCGGCGAGCGCGTCGATATCATTTTGTGGGACGAAAACCCCGCTCAGTTCGTGATCAACGCCATGTCGCCAGCCGAAGTGGTATCGATCCTGGTCGACGAGGACACCCGCACCATGGATGTCGCGGTGGTCGAGGACCAGTTGTCGCAGGCGATCGGCCGCAATGGCCAGAATGTTCGCCTCGCCAGCCAGTTGACCGGCTGGGAACTCAACGTCATGAACGAATCCGAAGCCGAGCAGAAAAGCGAAGAAGAAGTCGTCAAGAACCAGAAGATGTTCATGGAACTGCTCGACGTCGACGAAGAGGTCGCGGTCATCCTGGTGCAGGAGGGTTTTACCTCGATCGAGGAAATCGCCTACGTGCCCGAACAGGAAATGCTCGATATCGACGAGTTCGACCAGACCCTGGTCGGCGAACTGCGGCAGCGCGCCAAGGACCTGCTGTTGACCCGCGCAATCGCCAACGAGGAACAGCTCGGCGATGCCCGTCCGGCGGACGATTTGCTGAACATGGAAGGCATGGACGAAGACCTCGCCTTCCGCCTCGCCGCGGCGGGGATTATCACGATGGACGATCTGGCCGAGCAATCGGTCGATGAACTGCTTGAACTCGACGATATCGGTGACGAAAAGGCTGCCAGATTGATTATGAAAGCACGCGAGCCCTGGTTCGCAGAGGCCGCACAGAATTCCCAGAACGAGGTGAGCGCCGATGGCTGAAGTCACAGTTCAGCAATTTGCCGGCGTCGTCGGCATTTCCGTCGATAAGCTGGTACAGCAGCTGTCCGAAGCCGGCCTGCCACCAAAAGTGGCCGACGACATGATCTCTGACGATGAAAAGAGTCAGTTGCTGTCGTATCTGCGCAAGATGCACGGCAAAAACGAAGTCGCATCCGAGCCGGCCAAGATCACGTTGCAGCGCAAGACCGTCAGCGAATTGCGCGTACCCGCAGAGCGTGGTCGCCTGCGCGCGCGCGGCACCAAGGCGCCTGGTTCGGCGAAAACGGTCAGCGTCGAAGTACGTAAGAAGCGGACCTATGTGAAACGCAGCCTGGTTGCCGAGGAAGAGGCGGCGCGGGTCGAGAAGGAAACTGCCGAGCGCGATCGTATCCAGGCCGAGGAAGACGCGGTCCGCGCAGCCGAAGCGCAGCGTATCGCCGACGAAAAGGCCCGCGAAGAAGCCGCCATCCGCGAACAGGAAGAAGCCGAGCGTCTCGCCGCCGAGCAGCGCGAACAGGCTGAGAGTGCCGCGCGAGCGGCCGCGGAAGCCGCCGCGGCGCCGGCCGTGCCGGCGCCGGTGCCGGGTCCGTTGCCGGACAAGCCCGACAAGAAAAAGGCGGCCAAGGGCAAGGGCCGGGATCGTGACAACGACTCGCGCCAGGGTCGCAAGGAACTCCACGTTGCGAGCAACAAAACCGGACGGCGACGCAAGAAGCCTTCGGCGCGACGGACCCTGTCGGGTGGCAGCTCCAAGCACGCGTTTGAACGACCGACCGCTCCGGTGGTGCGCGAAGTCGTGATCTCCGACAACATCACCGTGGCCGAACTGGCACAGCGCATGTCGGTCAAGGCAGCCGAGGTCATCAAGGCCATGATGAATCTCGGTTCGATGGTCACGATCAACCAGCTCATCGATCAGGAAACTGCCATCGTGGTGGTCGAGGAAATGGGCCACACGCCGAAGCTGGTGCGCGAGGACGCGCTGGAAGTATCGCTGCGCGCAGCCGAACCCGACGCCGGGGACATGCAGCCGCGCGCTCCGGTCGTAACCATCATGGGGCACGTCGACCACGGCAAAACCTCGCTGCTCGACTACATTCGACAGGCGCGGGTCGCGGCCGGCGAAGCCGGTGGCATCACCCAGCACATCGGTGCTTACCGGGTCGAAACCGAAAAGGGTCCGATCACATTTCTCGATACGCCCGGTCACGAGGCGTTTACTGCGATGCGTGCCCGCGGCGCCAAGGTCACGGATATCGTGATCCTGGTTGTGGCCGCCGATGACGGCGTCATGCCGCAGACCGAGGAAGCGATCAAACATGCCAAGGCCGGCAATGTGCCGATGATCGTGGCGGTCAACAAGATCGACAAGGCTGAAGCCGCGCCGGACCGCATCAAGCAGGAGCTGGCCAATCGCGAAGTGATCCCCGAGGACTGGGGCGGCGAAACCCAGTTCATCAACGTGTCGGCCCTGACCGGCGAAGGTATCGATAACCTGCTCGAAGCGATTTCGCTGCAGGCCGAGGTACTGGAACTGAAGGCGGCGCCTGACGGTCCCGCCCGTGGCGCCGTCATCGAGTCGCGCCTCGACAAGGGCCGCGGTCCGGTCGCCACCGTTCTGATCCAGAACGGTCGCCTGAAACGCGGAGATATCCTGCTCACCGGCGCGGAATACGGCCGCGTCCGCGCCATGACCAACGCGCGCGGCGAGCAGCTCGACGAAGCCGGGCCCAGCGAACCGGTCGAGGTCCTGGGCCTGTCGGGTACGCCCAACGCCGGCGACGAGGCGACGGTGGTCGAGGACGATCGGCGGGCGCGCGAAATCGCTGCCTACCGTATCGACAAGGACCGCGAAGGCAAGCTTGCGCGTCAGCAGGCAACCAAACTCGAGAACATGTTTTCGCAGATGGGCGATGGCAAAGTGGCCTCGGTGCGGATCTTGCTGAAGACCGATGTACAGGGTTCCAACGAAGCGCTGTCGGATGCGCTGCTCAAACTCAGCCACGATGAAGTGCGGGTTAACCTCATCGCCAGCGGCGTCGGCGGTATCAACGAGTCGGATGCAAGTCTGGCCATGGCCTCGCAGGCCACTATCATCGGCTTCAACGTCCGCGCCGACGCGGCCGCGCGCAAGCTGGTCGAAGACGAAGGCCTGGATTTACGCTATTACAGTGTGATCTACGAGGTAATCGACGACGTCAAAGCGGCCGTGAGCGGACTGCTGTCGCCGGAAATCCGCGAAAATATCGTTGGCGTCGCGGAAGTGCGCGATGTTTTCCGTTCCTCGCAGCTCGGCTCGATCGCCGGCTGCATCGTCACCGAGGGCGGCGTCAGGCGCGCCAACCCGATCCGGGTCCTGCGCGACAACGTGGTCATCTACGAAGGCGAACTGGAATCCCTGCGCCGCTTCAAGGACGACGTCAACGAAGTGCGTGCCGGCACCGAATGCGGGATCGGCGTGAAGAACTATAACGACGTCAAACCCGGCGACCAGATCGAGGTTTACGAACGCGTGGAAGTCGCGCGCTCGATATGAAGACCGGGGCCGGCGTCTTTTGAAAGCCCGTGAGTTCAGCCGGCTGGATCGCGTCGCGGCAACCATTCAGCGCGTTCTCGCCGGCCCGGTCGGTGAAATAGCACGCATGCGCGGTGCCGGTCTGGTCACCATTACCCATGTCGATGTCAGCGCCGATATGCGTCGGGCCGGCGTCTTTCTCAGCATTTACGCCGCGGACAGCGACCAGCGCGCCTTCATGCGTGAGATGGCCGGGCATGCCGGTGAACTACAGGCCGTGCTGGGTCGTGAACTGCGCACGCGACGCACGCCGATACTCGCTTTTCGTCTAGACCAGGGCATCGAGCGCGGCGATCGCATCAACCGCCTGCTCGCCGATACGCCGGCCGGCGGCAGCACGCAGTAGGATGGGGCGAGGGCGGCGCGGTGGGCGCGATATCGACGGGATCCTGTTGCTCGACAAACCCTTTGGCCTGAGTTCCAACCAGGCCCTGCAGCGCGCCAGGCGATTGTTCGAAGCGAACAAGGCGGGACACACCGGCAATCTCGACGTCCAGGCCAGCGGACTGCTGCCGGTGTGTTTCGGCGAGGCGACCAAGGTTTGTCAGTTCCTGCTCGATGCCGACAAGCGCTATCGCGCTGAAGTGACGTTCGGCCAGCGCACCAGTACTGGCGACGCCGAAGGCGAGATCATCGCCGAGCGCTCCACCAGCGCGCTCACGGCCGCGCGCATCGAATCGGCCATGGCCGGTTTTATCGGCGCCATCGAACAGGTGCCACCGATGCATTCGGCACTCAAACAGAATGGCCAACCGTTATATAAGCTCGCCCGTCGCGGCATCGAGGTGGCGCGTGCTGCGCGCCAGGTTCGTATCGAGGCGTTCAGGCTGCTCGAATTCGACAACCCGCGGGTGATCGTCGCGGTCGACTGCTCGAAAGGAACGTATATCCGGACCCTGGCCGAAGATCTCGGTGAGGCGCTCGGTTGTGGCGCGCACCTGACGGCGTTGCGGCGCGAACGCGCCGGGCCGTACACCAGCGCTGACGCGCTCGGGCTCGAGGCACTGGCCGCGCGCCTGGCCGGCGGCGGCATGGCGGCGCTCGATGCCCTGCTGCAGCCGCTGGATTCGGCTTTGGGCAAACTCGAGTCGGTACAGCTCAGTGCCGAGGCCGCGGCGGGTTTTCGCCACGGGCAGGCAGTCAGTGCGGGCAGCCGTCACGCGGACGATTTGTTGCGTGTTTACGACGATCGAGCCAATTTTGTCGGCGTCGGCGAGATCCGTGCCGATGGCCGACTCGCGCCGCGACGGCTGTTGCGCAGCCAGGTTTCTGAATCGCAAGAAAAATTGACGCGTAAACGCGCTTAACACCTTGTGGCGTAATTGCGTCGCGGTTAGAATACGCGGCCGATTTCACACACCAAATCTAACGAGTGGGTTAGGGAGAGTCAGTAGATGGCTTTGTCGAATGAGCACAAGAGTGCAATTATCAGTGAGTACCAGTTGACCGGGACCGACACCGGATCGCCGGAGGTGCAGGTCGCTTTGCTGTCCGCGCGGATCAACGATCTTTCGGGGCACTTCAAGGAACACACGCACGACAACCACTCGCGGCAGGGCCTGCTGCGCATGGTCAACAGCCGTCGCAAGCTACTCGATTATCTGAAGCGCTCCAACGTCGAACGTTATCGAGAACTCATCACGCGTCTCGGCCTCCGCAAGTAGCGGCGGCTCCAGCGTTCTTGCAATACGTTTTCGCACCCTCCGAGCCGCTGCAAACGCCAGCGGCTCTTTAGTTTTTCCGAACAGGTAGACATCATGACGCCATCATCGGTTTCGTTTCAGTACGGCAGCAGCAAGGTAACGCTGGAAACCGGAAAAGTTGCCCGCCAGGCCTCTGGCTCAGTTCTCGTTTCCATGGGCGACACCGTCGTGCTGGCGACCGTGGTCGGCAGAAAAACCGCTGACCCGGGCCGCGATTTTTTTCCGCTGACGGTCGATTACCAGGAACGGACCTACGCCGCGGGCAAGATCCCGGGTGGCTTCTTCAAGCGAGAAGGCCGTCCGACCGAAAAAGAAACCCTGACCTGCCGGCTCATCGACCGACCCTGCCGTCCGCTGTTTCCCAAGGGTTTCAAGAACGAGGTGCAGATTATCTGTACCGTAATGTCGCTGGATCCGACTGTCGATCCGGATATTCCCGCCATGATCGGCGCCTCGGCGGCACTGTCCATATCCGGCCTGCCGTTCGCTGGTCCGATCGCCGCCGCACGGGTCGGCTACAAGGACGGCGAGTACCTGATGAACCCGAGTTTCGCCGCGCTGGACGATTCAGCGCTGAACCTGGTCGTGGCCGGCACTGCCGGCTCGGTGCTGATGGTGGAATCGGAAGCCAAAGGCCTGAGCGAAGAAATCATGCTCGGTGCCGTGAACTTCGGTCATCAGCAGATGCAGGTTGCGATCAACGCCATCAAGGACCTGGTGGCCAAGGTCCAACCTGAAATGTGGGAAGTTGCCCCGGTCGCTGTCAATACCGCGCTGGTCAGCGCGGCGACGGACAAGTATCGCGCCGCAATTGCCGATGCGTATGCCGTGGTCGACAAAATGGAACGCCACAAAGCATTGTCCGCGCTGCGCAGCGACGCGCTGGCTGCACTGGTCAACGAAGACGCCGGCGCCAGTGAGCGCGAAGTGGCCGCGGTTATCGACAAGCTCGAGCACGAAGTCGTGCGCAACAGCGTGCTCGACGGCAATCCGCGTATCGACGGTCGCGATCGCGAAACCGTGCGGCCGATTAACATCGAAGTCGGCGTGTTGCCACGTACACATGGTTCGGCACTGTTTACCCGTGGCGAGACCCAGGCCATTGTGGTGGTTGCGCTGGGCACCGAACGCGATTCCCAGATCATCGATGCGATCGAGGGTGAGCATCGCGAACCGTTCATGCTGCATTATAATTTTCCGCCGTTCTGCGTCGGCGAAACCGGTCGGGTCGGTTCGCCGAAACGACGGGAAATCGGCCACGGACGCCTGGCCAAGCGCGCCATCGTCGGGGTCATGCCCGACATGAGCACGTTCCCCTACGTGATCCGTGTGGTTTCGGAAATCACCGAATCGAACGGCTCGAGTTCGATGGCGACAGTGTGCGGAACAAGCCTGTCACTGATGCACGCAGGGGTGCCGATCGCGGCGCCGGTGGCCGGCATCGCCATGGGTCTGATCAAGGAGGGTGACCGCTTCGTGGTGCTGTCCGATATTCTGGGTGACGAAGACCACCTCGGTGATATGGATTTCAAAGTCGCCGGTACCGCAGACGGTATCACCGCGTTGCAGATGGATATCAAGATCGACGGTATCACCAGCGAAATCATGGAAGCCGCGCTGGCCCAGGCCAAGGGTGGGCGTATGCATATCCTTGGCGAAATGGCCAAGGTCATCGACCGTCCGCGCGAGGAGATGTCCGAGCACGCGCCACGTATCATCACTTTCAAGATCCCGACCGACAAGATCCGCGACGTCATCGGTAAGGGTGGCGCTACAATCCGCATGATCACCGAACAAACCGGCGCGACTATCGATATTGACGACGACGGAACTATAAAAATTGCCTCCGTTGACAACGCTGCCGGACAGGCGGCGAAAGCCCGCGTCGAGGCGATCACGGCGGATGTCGAAGTCGGTACGATTTACGAAGGCAAGGTGCAGAAGCTGATGGACTTCGGCGCGTTCGTGAATATCCTGCCGGGTAAGGACGGCCTCGTGCACATCTCCCAGATCTCCCACGAGCGTGTTGAGAATGTCAGCGACAAGCTGTCCGAAGGCGATATGGTCAAAGTCAAAGTGCTCGAGGTCGACAAGCAGGGCCGCATCCGCCTGAGCATGAAAGAAGTCTGAGCCTCTGGCGCGGCGGCCGACCAGCGGCGCCACGTCAGGTCGTTACAGCGGCGCGGTAGCTGCCAGGTTGGCGGCAGGCAGGGCGACACAACCGTTACGGTCGTGTAAGCCCGGCTCGCCACAGACTGCGAGCTGCCAGCTGTTGCCAACCCCGACCGCGCTCAGGATGGCCTGCATCGGCAGCGTCACGTTCGCTGCCAATGGACCGACCACGACCCGGTACATGGCCGGTTCGCGCACGCTGACGCGTTGCACCTCGGTGCCGAAATCGGCGTTGAAGTTGGCCCAGTAGAGCGCGTTTTCGAGTCGTGAAAAGCTCCCGATAACGAGATATTGACCGGGCAGCAGTGCTGGTTCCGTGGTGTTCGGCTGTGCGGCTGTCGGCGCCCTGGCCGTATCCTCCGCCATGACCGTCGTCGCTGGTGGCGCGATAACGAGATCCTGCCGCTGAGGGCGGTTGTCACACACCGCCCGGCCGTCCAGCGTCCGCGTCATGCGGCACTCGGGCGAGCGCGCCTCGAGCCGGCTGACCACCGTATCCATGCGCGCAATCGCGGCGCCCGGTGTTGCGCTGGGCGCTGATGGCAGGGGTGCGCAGGCGCTCACGCACAGGCCCAGGACACCGGCAATGACTGACTTCATGATCTTCCCCCACCCTGGATTCCAGATTGAATATAGTCATATATTCAATTTTTATCAACGGGTTGTGGGTTAGATCTAATCAAATTTCTAGCAATAAGAAAAGCTGGTATTGATGAGCTTTACGGTCCGGGTTTCGGTCATGATCGTAGTCATGGGAACGTCGTCGGCGGTGACCGGTACGTGCGCGAACAGCTGTAATTCGAAACACACGGCGATCGTCGCAGTATGCGGATGTGCGGCCAGCCAGCGGTCGTAATAGCCGGCGCCGTATCCGATACGGCCGCCGTCGAGACCGAACGCGAGTCCCGGCACGATTACCAGGTCGACGGCCTCGGCCCAGGTCGCCGTCGTCGCCGCTGGAGTCAGGATGCCGAGCCGGCCGGTGGTCATGGCCGACCACCCGGGAAAGCGCACCGCGCTCATTTCGGTGCGGCTCCTGACCATCGGCACGAGGACGGTTTTGCCGCTGGCCAGACAGTGATCGATGAGGGCGCGGGTATCGGTTTCGTGCTCGGTGGCGACATAGATGAAGACCGTGCGTGCGCGGCGCAGCGCGGGGTTGGCGATACACTTGCCGACGATGAGTCGGGAGTCGCGGTCGCGGATCGCCCTCGGCACGCGCGCGCGGGCATCGAGTACCTGCTCGCGCAGTGCCTGCTTGTCGCCAAGTCCTGAAGGCCGACTGTCCGGGGCCACGAAACTGTCTCGCTATCTCTTTATTTTTGGTGGGTTTTGCTCGTAAAATGCGCGCCCATCAGGCGCCCATCCCGTGGCGCACTGTTCGAACAACGGCGGCGGTCCCGAGCGCTGCATCCCAAGGAAAGAGTTTATTATGGTAATTATTCGATTGTCGCGCGGCGGTGCCAAAAAGCGACCCTTCTATCACATCGTGGTCGCCGACCGACGCAACAAGCGCGATGGTCGACATCTCGAGCGATTGGGATTTTTTAATCCGCTGGCGACCGGCCAGGACGAAGCGTTTCGTCTCGATCGCGAACGTTATGACTACTGGCTGTCGGTTGGCGCCCAGGCTTCCGATCGTGTGACTCAACTCGTGACCAAGCACGGCGAAGCGGCCTGAGCGAGGATCGTTCCGAGCGCGATCGAAGCCTTGATCGTGCCGCTCAGCGGATCCTGGTCGGCCGGGTCAACGGCCTGTTCGGAACCCGCGGCTGGCTCAAGGTAGCGTCTTATACACGTCCCCACGACAACCTGCTGAAGTACTCGCCCTGGTCGCTGAAGGTGACGGGCGAATGGCGCGATTTTGCCCTCGACGACGGGCGTCGCCACCACGGTGGCCTGATCGTGTCGTTTACCGGCGTCGACCAGCGCGATGCGGCGGCGGCACTGCTCGGCGCCGACATTGCCGTACAGCGCGCGCAGCTGCGCCCGGCGCAGCGCGGAGAGTACTATTGGGCTGACCTGCTCGGCCTGCAGGTCGTCAACCGCGACGGGGTCGTACTGGGCCGGGTCAGCGGCCTGCTCGAAACGCCCGCGCACGACGTGGTGCAGGTCACCGGCGAGCGCGAGCGGCTCATTCCCTTCGTTAGAGACATCTACATCCTCGACGTCGACCTCGAAGGCGAACTGATGCGCGTGGACTGGCATGTCGACGACTGAGTGCCGCTTGCAGCGTACATGAACCGCTTCACCGTCATCAGCCTGTTCCCGCAGTTTATCGAGACGTTCGGCACGGTGGGTGTGATCGGGCGGGCCTGCGACGATGCGCTGATCGCGATTAAGGCGATCAATCCGCGCGACTTCGCCGACGACCGGCGCGGCACGGTCGACGACAGTCCGTATGGTGGCGGACCGGGCATGGTCATGATGGTGGCGCCACTGCGGCGCGCGATCGAGGCCGCACGGGCCACTAGCGCGGCGCCGGCCCAGGTCGCGTATCTGAGTCCGCAGGGGCGGCGATTCGACCAGCGCGCGGTGGCGGAACTACGCAAGGTCGAACATCTGATCCTGGTGGCGGGGCGTTACGAAGGTATCGACGAGCGTCTCCTCGGGCGCGATATCGACAGTGAATGGTCGGTCGGGGACTTTATTGTCAGTGGTGGTGAACTGCCGGCCATGCTCATGATCGATGCGATCACGCGGACCATCCCGGGTGCGCTCGGCGACGAGCGTTCGGCGCTGGAGGATTCGTTCAGCGACGGTCTACTCGATTATCCGCACTACACGCGCCCGGAAATGGTCGACGGTGTCCAGGTCCCGGCCGTGTTGACCAGCGGGGATCACGCCGCGATTGCGCGCTGGCGGCGCCAGCAGCGCCTGGTGAGAACCCTGCAGCGCCGGCCGGATCTGCTTAAGCGCGACGATTTGAGTGCCGAAGACGAGGCTTTGGTCGCTGCCTACCTCGACGATTCGAGCGCCTAGACGCGCTTTCGCCGCTGCCGCAGACCTGCACCGGGACACCCGCATCGAGCGGTCCACGGCAATGGTGCTTTGCAGCGCGATTTTGTTGTAGAATCGCGCGCTCTCAAACCCTAGCCGAACGAGTTAAGCGCCATGGCGAATATCATTCAAGAACTTGAAGCTGAACAGATGCAGCGCGAAGTGCCGGATTTCGGTTCCGGCGACACGGTGGTTGTTCAGGTCAAAGTCATCGAGGGCAATCGCGAGCGCCTGCAGGCTTTTGAAGGGGTCGTCATCGCCAGGCGCAACCGCGGACTCAATTCCTCATTCACGGTGAGAAAAATTTCTCACGGCGAAGGCGTTGAGCGCGTATTCCAGACCTACAGCCCGATGATCGCCGAGATCGAGGTCAAGCGGCGCGGTGCGGTGCGTCGTGCGAAGCTTTATTACATGCGCGATCTGCGTGGTAAAGCGGCCCGCATCAAGGAGAAGATCCGCGCCTCGTAGCGTTACCATCAGGTGACGCCGCCTACCGCCGGCAGCCGGCGGCGCGCGGGTTAGATATTCGGCAGCGGCTCAGCTACTTGCGCCGAACCTTTTCACCAGATAAGCGATGATGTCGGCGGATTCGTACATCCATTGTCCGTCGTCATCGTTTTTGCCGATCTTCAGACACGGCACCGTCGTACGGCCGCCGAGGGTGGCGAGTTCACGATAACGTTCGCGCTCATGCATGATGTCGCGCAGTTCGATGTTCAGGCCGAGCGCGCCGATGGCCTTGCGCACCCGTGCGCAGTACATGCAGCTGTCATAATGGTAGAGCGCCATGGTCGCGGTGTCGGCGTCGACGCCAGCCTGTCCGGCAGGGGTTCGGGTCACAGTCGGCACCGTGTTCTTGGGGGTATTGAACCAGCTCTCGAGCATCACTAGCGGGTCATTATCGAAGGACTGCAGCATAAGGTGAGCAATTCCGCCGCGAAACGCAAGCCCACGGCCGGCCGGTAACGGCGACGATGACTGCGGACGACGATCCCTACCTCGCCTTTCTCGACCACCTGTGGGTCGAATTTGGTCTCAGCCGCAATACCGTTGCGGCCTATCGCAACGACCTGGACGCCCTCCAACGTTTTCTCGCCGCGCGCGGCCAGGACAGCGGTGCTGTCGAGGAGCACGAACTGCTGGCGTTCATGGCCCACGATCCTGCGCTTTCAGCACGCACCCGTGCGCGTCGCCTGTCGAGCATACGTCGATACTATCGTTTTCTGCTTCGCGAACGGCGCATCGATAGCGATCCGAGTGCGCGACTCGTCAGCCCCCGTCTCGGTCGCCCCCTGCCCAGGTCGCTGAGTGAGAGCGATGTCGAGGCCCTGCTCGCTGCGCCTGATCCGGGGCGCACGATCGGTCTGCGTGATCGAACGATGCTGGAGGTGCTTTATGCGACCGGCCTCAGGGTTTCCGAGCTGGTCGGCATCGAGACCGGCCAGGTCAATACCCGTCAGGGCGTGGTCCGGGTGACCGGTAAAGGGAACAAGGAGCGCCTGGTGCCACTCGGTGAGGAGGCCCTGGCCTGGCTGCAGCGTTATCTCGACGAGGGCCGGGGGCAACTGATGCGCGGTTTTACCACCCACGCGCTGTTCCCGACCCGTCGTGGCGGTGCCATGTCCCGCCAGGCATTCTGGCACCTGATCAGGAAATACGCGCGCCGCGCCGGCATCGACACGCCGCTATCGCCACATACCTTGCGCCATGCGTTCGCGACGCATCTGTTGAATCACGGCGCGGACCTGCGCGTAGTGCAGATGCTGCTCGGCCACAGTGACATTTCGACGACCCAGATTTACACCCATGTCGCCAGCGAACGTTTGAAGGCCTTGCACGCCCGCCATCACCCGCGGGGTTGAAGCGTGACCCGCGGGGTAATCGCTAGGGGTGCCAAATCATCGGACCCGCACGTCACCAATCGTCTACCAAGTGCTCGTAACCTGATTCGTGTTGTCAGCGTTCGGCCAGCGGTACGATGCTCACGACTTCGTCGATGGTGGTTTTGCCGCGCGCCACTTTCTGCGCACCGGCGATGCGCAGCGGGCGCATGCCCTGGCGCATCGCCTGCTCGCGTAGGGCGGCAAGCTGCAGGCCGGGTTTAATCATCTCGCTGAGCACGGCGCTGGTACGCATGACTTCGTAGATGCCCTGGCGGCCGCGAAATCCGGTATGCCGGCATTCGTCGCAGCCATTGGCGGTCATGATCCGTGCCGGCGTTTTGACGCGCTGCGGGCTGACCAGGCTGTTCCAGGCATCGACATTGACGGTGCCAGGCTGCTTGCAGTGCGGACACAAGGTGCGGACCAGGCGCTGAGCGATCACGCCGAGCAGGGTCGCGCCGATCAGGAACGGCTGGACGCCGATGTCGACCAGGCGCGTAACCGCGGATGGCGCGTCGTTGGTATGCAGGGTGGACAGCACCAGGTGGCCGGTAAGCGCGGCCTGGATTGCGACATCCGCCGTTTCGCGATCGCGGATCTCGCCGATCATGATGATGTCCGGGTCCTGGCGCAGCAAGGTGCGCACGCCCGAGGCGAAATCGATGGCTACGGTCGGCTGGACCTGCATCTGGTTGAACAGCGGCTCGACCATTTCGATCGGATCCTCGATCGTGCAGACGTTGATCTCCGGGCGCGCCAGGCGTTTGAGCGCCGAGTACAGGGTTGTCGTCTTACCCGAGCCGGTTGGCCCGGTGACCAGGATGATGCCGTTAGGCTGCTGCACGATATCGTTCCACAGCGCCAGCTCTTCGCTGTCGAAACCCAGATTTTCAAACGGCTGGGTAAGTTTTTCCGGGTCAAAGATGCGCAGCACAAGTTTCTCGCCGAAGGTGGTCGGCATGGTCGACAGGCGCAGTTCGACTTCCTGTCCGGCAGGCGTAATCGTACGCAGCCGACCGTCCTGCGGGCGGCGTTTATCGGCGACGTCCATACGGCCGAGTGATTTGATCCGACTCGTAATCGCACCGATCACGGTCGTCGGCAGTTGATGGATGAGGTGCAATACGCCGTCGATGCGAAAACGGATATTGCTTTGTTCGCGGCGCGGCTCGATATGAATATCGCTGGCACGCTGTTCGAATGCGTATTGCAGCAGCCAGTCGACGAGGTGGACGATGTGCCGGTCGTTGGCGTCCGGTTCTCCGACCTTGCCCAGTTCGGTCAGCTGCTCGAAATTGTTAACCAGGCTGCTGCTCTGCTCGCTGCTTTTGCTGCTCGCGCCGGAGATCGAGCGGCTGACGCCATAGAACTCGCGCAGATAGCGATCGACGTCGCGTGGGTTGGCCAGGACCCGGACTATTTTCCGGCGCAGGATGCCGGCAACTTCCGCCTCCCATTCATTGGCGAAGGGTTCGCCGGTGGCGATCGTCACTTCGTGCTCGTTGACCATCACCGGCAGGAACCCGAAACGGGTTGCGTAGGCCTGTGAAACCAGGGCGGTGATTGCCTCGACGTCAACTTTGAGCGGGTCGATACGAAAATAGGGCAGGCCGCAACTGGTGGCGATGATGCGGGTAATCGCTTCAAGGGTCAGCGCCTCGCCATCTTTCCCGGCGCCGCGCAGCCCGAGTTCGGCAATACGTATAAACGGATGGCGCTTGTCTTCGCTGCTTACCGAGGTTCGCACACGGGCCGCCTGCGCCTCTGACAGCGTCCCCGCCTGCTGCAGTAGCTGCAGCGTCGCCTCGAGCGAAATTCGTTCGGAAGCGTTAACCGACAGCGAGGTCGAAGCCATGGCGCGAAAGTGCTCGGATTTCGGTCGCTGTTTCAACCGCCGGCGGGCGCGCCGGCCATGTGTTCGTTGGCATGCTCAAGACGCTCGATCAGAGCGTTGAGGAACTGGCGCTGAAACTTCAGCTGGCAATTGACCGACATCCGTTCGACAACCGAATCGCGCAGTTTCATCACCGTAACATCGGTAACCGCTGAAATCGTCGCAGTGCGAGGCCGGCGCGAAAGCAGCCCCATTTCACCGAAGCAATCGCCCGGATACAGGCGTACGATTTCGCGGCTGCTTTTGCTCACCGCGACTTCGCCGTTGACGAGCACGTAAAACGAGGTATCGGCCTGGCCTTCCTGCACGATTTCGTCGTCCTGGGGCAACCGGATCCATTCCGCGGCATTGATCAATTCCCACAGATCGCTGTCGGGGAAACCCTTGAAAAAGTGCAGATTCTCAACCCGGTGATACTTTTCCTGCTGCGTCAGGTGTACCGCCGGCTGTTTGAGAAAATCGAATACCAGCGAGATATCGCCGGCCATGTCGAGGCCGGTCTTGTAACGCTGGTTCTTGTCCTTCGCCAACGCCTTATCGATGATGCGCTGGTAAACATCGGGGATCTCGGGGCGCGCCAGGTTCAGTTTCATCGGCGCGGTATTGAGAATGCGGTGCTGGATCGCTTCGATGTTTTCGCCGTTGAAGGGGTGCTTGCCGGTCAGCATTTCATAGGCCACGACGCCGAGAGAAAACAGGTCGCTTTGCGTCACGACATCGCCGCGGCGGACCTGTTCCGGTGACATGTACAGCGGTGAGCCGGCGTGTTCGGGCGATTGCGCGCCGCTGACACCGGATGTAGCCGCGACGCCGAAATCGGTGATCTTGGCCTCACGGTCCTCGGTCAGGAGGATGTTGCGCGGTTTGATATCGCGATGCACGACGCCCTTCTTGTGCGCATAGTCCATCGCCATCGCGCATTGGTAGAGGATCGAGGTCACCGTGGCAATCGGCAGCAGCTGATCAATCTCCGTATATCGATCCAGGGTGTCACCACCATGAACGTACTCCATCACGATGTAATAAAACTCGCGGTCGACACCGGCGTCGTAGATGGCGGTGATGTTCGGGTGTTTGAGCAGGCCCGCGGTCTGCGCTTCGTTAAAGAACAGCTGCTTGTAGAACTCACCGTTGCTGGTGGAATCGACATAGTCGGGGCGGGCGACTTTGATCGCCACCGGGCGGTCGATGAACGGGTCGTGCCCCATGTACACCGAAGCCATGTTGCCGGCCCCGATCTTGGTCAGGATCTGGTACTTGCCGAGCGAAGTGCCTTCGAGTTCGTTAGTGTCGCTAGCGCTCATGGTGTTCGATCGTTCAGTGTCTACGTACCGGGCGGATAATGACGCACGGCCGGAACACGATCGATTATAGGACCTATCGCGGAATTATTCGTGTGCAAGTTCAGCTTAAGGCGGGAAAAAGGCGCCCGCGCGGGCCTGCCGCGACGCAAGTGAGGACTGGTCGAGCCTTTCGCCGTCACTGCCGGCGTCGATCGATTGCGCTCGGTTGCAGGCTCGGGTGGCGGCGGACGGCAATCCCGCGTCCGTGCCAGCGTGCTGCCGTCGCAATGACGGGTGAAAGGTGATTAATTGCGGGATAGGTTCTAGAATTGTCGGCCTCAATCACTGGTGAGTCGATCGCATGTCAAAACGAGTCTGTTCGGCGCTGTTGCTGATCTGCCTGGCAGGATCGGCGGCGGCGGACACCGCCACCGAAAAGATCCGTGCACGTATGGCCAAGCTGTTTCCCGAAGATGTCGTCACTTCGATCTCCAGGGCGCAGATCGACGGCCTTTACGAAGTCATGCTGGGGGCCTCGTTGTTCTACATGAGTGGTGACGGTCGCTATGTCATCCGCGGTGATCTGATCGACCTGGAAGCGAAGGAAAACATCTCCGATCAGCGGCGCGCGCAGGCGCGTCAGTCGGTGTTCGCAAAGATCGATCACAATGACCTGATCGAATTTCTGCCGGCCTCCGGCAAGCCGAAACAGACACTGTACGTATATACCGATATCGATTGCGGTTACTGCCGCAAGATGCACCTCGAAGTCGGCGCGCTCAACGCGGCCGGCATCGCGGTCAGCTACCTCGCTTTTCCACGTTCGGGTCTGAAGGGCGAATCTTTCGACAAGGCGGTTGCGGTCTGGTGTTCCACCGATCGCAAGGACGCCCTTACCGCAGCCAAGGCGGGCAAGGACGTCAGCGCGCCGAAATGCGCGAACCCGGTCGCCGAACAGTTCGAACTTGGTCGCGCCATGGGCGTGAGCGGTACCCCCGCGGTTTACACCGCCGACGGCACCCAGCTGGGCGGCTATGTGCCGGCTGCGGAGTTGATCAAATTGCTCAGATAGCGCCGGTGTCTCCGGCTTGCGGCGGCTCGGCGTTTTTCGACCTGCCGGCGGGAAGCGGGCGCGGCAGGCGGCATGCGTCGTCGAACGCGATGATCGCAGTGATGAAGTTTGCACGTAAGGAGTAGCCCAAGGTGAGTGAAAGTCGCCGCGCTAAAAAACGCCGCGCCATCCATATGCGCATCGCCATTGCGGTCGTAGTGCTGGTTGCAGCCGTGGTCGGCGCCTATTTCTTCAAGCAGAAAAGTGCGGTCGACGTCGATGTGCTGATGGCTCGCGCCGAGCAGCACTACCAGGCGCGTGATTTCCAGGCTGCGATCATCGATCTCAAGACCGTTGTCAGCGAACAGCCGAACAACCGTGACGCGCGCCATCGCCTTGGCGAAATTTACCTGAAAGCCGGTGGCCCCAAGAGCGCCCTTAAGGAATTCGAGCGCGCGCGCGAACTCGGCCTTACCGACCCGGCGGTCGGTATCGGCATCGCCAAGGCGCTGCTTCTGAGCGGAAAATTTGACGAAGCGGCGACGGAAATCGCGATCAACGGCGATACCTCCAAACCCGACTGGCTGGTACTGCAGGGCATGCTCGACCTTGGCCAGCAACGGATCGACAACGCCCGCGCTACCTTTTCCCAGATCCTCACCCAGCATCCCGATCACGAAGAGGCGCGCCGTGGCTTAATGCGTGCTGAACTCGCCGCCGGCAACGCGGATCTCGCACGCAAGGAAATCGACACGCTGCTGAAAAGCGCCGCCCAGGACGCCGGATTATGGATGCTCAAAGGGGAGCTCGATCTTTACGACAAGAATCCGGCGGCGGCCCGCGACTCGTTCGCGCGTGCGCTTGAAATCGAGGCGGATAATCCGCTTGCCCACATCGGCGCCGCGCGCGCGGCGCTTGAACTCGATGATATCGATGGCGCTGCCAATCAGCTCGACGCGATCGGCGTCGGTGGCGAGGAAGATCCGAGGGTCAACTTCATTCGCGCGCAGATCGCGGAGAAGCGCGAGGACTACAGTTCCGCGCTGCACGCGCTGCGCAAGGTTGTGCAGGTTGCACCGATGCACGGTGAAAGCCTGGTCATGGCCGCCAAACTGCATTTCAGCCGCGGCGAGTACACTCGAGCCCAGGACTACGTGAGCCGTATCCTCGAAATTGAGCCGGGCAACGTCGCCGCGCAGCGCATGCTCGGCGCGATCCAACTCGCCGCCGGACGCATGGATGGCCTTGACGATATCGTGAGCAAGGGCGTCGACGCCTCTAATGTGCAGGATCCCGGCATGCTGGCTCTGCTGGGTACCGCCTACCTGCGGCACGGCCGGCACGCCGATAGCCAGGCCAGTCTCGAGCGCGCCGCCGAGCTCGCGCCCGATTCCCTGCCGATACGTACACAGCTGGCCATGAGCCGGCTTACGGCCGGCGACCCGGACAAGGCTATTGCCGAACTGCAAGCGATCCTGGCGGAGGATCCCGATTTCACGCAGGCCGAGATCATGCTCGTGCTGGTGTATTTGTCGCAAGGTGAGATGGACACCGCGACCGCGGCTGGCAAAGCGCTGGTCGACAAAAAACCCGATTCGGCCCTGGCCCATAACGTTTACGGTTACGTCCTGGAACTCGCCGGGGACAAACCAGCGGCGATCAAGGAGTTCGAGACCGCACTGGAGCACGATCGCGCCTTTCATCCCGCGCGGATCAATCTCGCCAGGCTCGCCGTCATCGCCAAGGACACCGAACTCGGGCGCAAACATTTCCAGGACGTTCTAGCCATAGAGCCGTTTCACGCAATGGCCCTGATGGGGCTGGCTGCGCTGGCGCTGCAGGCTGACGACCTCGACGAAGCCGAGCGCCTGTGGCTGCTTGCGCGGGACAACAACCCCGATGCCGTCGCACCGCGGCTCCTGCTTTCGAAGCACTACCGGGCGAAACGAAATCTGACCCTCGCGACGACCATGATCAAGGAAGCCTATCAACTGGCACCGTACGCGCCACAGGTGCAGTCGGAATACGCGGTGATCATGCTCGAAACGCAGAGCTACGACGAGGCGCTGAAGGCTGCGCGCCTGCTCGTCGAAAGAAGCCCCGATTCGCTGGTTGGCCTGGAATTGCTCGCCCGCGCTCAGAACCTGATGGGTGACGCTGAAGGATTGACGGCGACGCTGGAAAAGATCGCGCAAGTCGCGCCCGATGCGGCGCCCACACGGGTGTTGCTGGGGCGACTGGCGATACGGCGCAAGGACTATGCGCAGGCCACCACGATCGCCAAAGCGCTGCTCGCGGACCCGCAACACGCGGCGCTCGGGCATGAACTGGCCGGCGATGCGCGTCTGGCTCAGGACGACGCCAAGGGCGCGCGTGCGGCTTACCTGGCCGCGTTCGAAGTCGGCCCGGCGACCTCCAATGTGCTGAAACTTGACCAGGTCGAACGCCAGTTGGGCGAAAACAACGACCGCCTCGGCCAGTGGCTGATAGAACACCCCGACGATCTGCAGGTACGCCTGACCCGCGCGTCAATCCTGCACATGGAGGGCAGCGGCAGTCGCGCGATTCCCGAGTACGAACAACTGCTGGCTGCCGAAGGCAACAACCCCATCGTCCTGAACAACCTGGCCTGGTTGTACCACGAGGCCGGTGACGAGCGGGCGCTGGAGCTCGCCAGGCGAGCCTATGAGCTGGCCCCGGGCAGTGCCGAAATCATGGATACCTACGGCTGGATCCTGTTCAACTCGGGCAAACAGGAGCAGGGCATCGGCATGCTCGGCAAGGCCGAGGCCGCGGCGCCGGAGAACCCCGATATTGCCTTTCATGTCGCCAGCGCCCTGCACAGCGCCGGTGACAGCAAGGCTGCCCGCGAAAAACTCAAAAACGCGCTGGAAAAGCACGCCGAGTTCGCGCTGCGCGGCGAGGCCGAGGCCTTGTTTAACAGCCTGCCGGAACCGGACTAGCCGGGCGCAGCTTTCACGGCGCGGCGCCGCTGACCGACCGCAGTACGGCGACCGTAAGCGCACCCTTTTTGTCACGGTACTCGACCTTCACCGGCATCCAGCCCAGCGCTTCGGCGAACCACACGGTAGTGCGCTTTTTCGAATCCGGCGTACTGCGCTCGAGTTTGATGGTTTGAAATCGACCGACCGCGGTCTCGATTTCTTCGCGGCCACGATTGGCGATCAAATACTGTTTGAGTTTGCCGCGCTCGGCGATCGCGTAATCCAGGGCGCCCGGGTTGCCTGCCACGTCAACCATCATCTGCGCCTGGTAGCTCAGCTTGTCGAGCACCTGCGGTGGCATCGGCACGCTCCAATCCTGCCCCGCGTCACTGCGCGATACGCGCCCGGCTGCATAGTCGAAACGCAGCTCATAATTCTTATCGCGGTCTTTCTTGTCGTACAGGTAATGCTCGGGTAGAAAACGAGCGTTCTCGATACGGCCGCGGCTTATTTCCAGCACACGACCACCCGCGAACAGCGAAACGAGACCTTTGGTCTCCATGCGTGATTCGAACACGTAGCGGTTGCCGTCTTCGATCTCGAGGCGGCGGCTCATGACGCCGAGCGTCCAGCTACCTTTGGAAATTTCGTATTCGGCACTGAACGATGACAGCGGGAAAACATTCGTGCTGATCATCGAAAGCCAGCTCGCGGCGAGTAAAGTGCACAGATTTCGCATGCCTGTATGGTAAAGTTACGCCCGACAAATACCAAGGCACGCACTAGCGTGCGGCAAACCAGTTCAGAACGGTGACTATGGATCGGCGATTGACACAATTGGCTGATGCGCGCGTACTGGTGGTCGGCGACCTGATCCTGGATCGATACTGGCATGGCGCGACGCGTCGCATCAGCCCCGAAGCGCCGGTGCCGGTGGTATTGGTCGATGAGCGCGTCGAGCGCGTCGGCGGCGCAGCGAATGTTGCGGCTAATGTCGCTGCTCTGGGCGGCGCCGTCGCGCTGGTCGGATTGGTCGGCGCGGACGCCGAGGGCGATACGCTGACCCGGCTCAGCGCCGCCGCGGGCATCGAGCCGGATTTCCTGCGCGTGGACGGACACGCAACTACCGTCAAGCTGCGTGTGGTCAGCCAGCGCCAGCAACTCGTGCGTATCGATTTCGAACAAGCTCTGCCAGGCGAATATTCCAACCAGCTGCTGGCCGCCGTTGAGCGGCAGCTTGCGCGCTGCGAAGTGGTTGTCATCTCCGATTACGCCAAGGGCGCTGTCGCGCGGGTGCGGGACATCATCGAACGTAGCCGGGCAGCGGGAAAACTCGTTATTGTCGACCCCAAGGGCACGGATTTTTCGCGCTACGCAGGTGCAAATCTGTTAACTCCTAATCTGGCCGAGTTTGAAGCCGTGGCTGGCGTCTGTGGCGACGAACACGAAATCGTTCGGCGCGCCGTGCCACTGCTGCGCGACCACCAGCTCGACGCGATACTCGTGACCCGCGGGGCGGCGGGGATGTCGCTGGTTGTCGCGGACGGGAGTTGTCATCACGTACCGGCGCAGGCCCACGAAGTATTCGACGTTACCGGCGCAGGGGACACCGTGTGCGGGGTGCTGGCGGCAGCGCTGGCGACCGGCAGCGATCTGCCGACCGCGGTCGGCATCGCGAACGCCGCGGCTGGCCTGGTGGTCGGCAAATTCGGCGCCGCGACCGTGGGCGTGGAGGAGATCGATAACGCAATGGTGAGTCGCACCGGGATCGGTCGTGGCATTGTGGACCTGCCGGCGGCGGTGGAAGCGTGCGCCAGGGCGCGTCGGCGCGGTGAACGTATCGTCCTGACGAATGGTTGTTTCGATATCCTCCACGCCGGCCACGTGCGTTATCTGAGCGAGGCGAAAACGCTCGGCAATCGGCTCGTGGTAGCGGTGAATGATGACGCTTCGGTAACCGCGTTGAAGGGACCGCGGCGGCCGTATAACGATCTCGAATCACGCATGCAGGTGCTGGCCGCGCTCGACGCCGTCGATTGGGTGGTGCCGTTCAGTACCCCGACCCCGCAGCAGTTGATTGCAACCCTGCTGCCCGACGTGCTGGTCAAAGGCGGCGATTACGCTGTCGATGAAATCGTCGGCGGTGCCGAAGTCCGCGCCGCCGGCGGCCAGGTGGTGGTGCTCGATTACCACCCCGGACATTCGAGCAGTCGACTCATCGCAGCGCTGGCGGATAGCGGATCGGGCGGTACGTGATCATCGTCACCGGCGGCGCCGGATTCATCGGCAGCAACCTGATCCATGCGCTCAACGCGCGCGGGCGCAGCGACATACTCCTGGTCGAAGACCTCGGCGATGGGCGCAAGTCGCTCAATCTCGCCGACTGTCGGATTGCCGATTATCTTGACAAGGACCGCTGCCTTGAGCTGCTTGAAGCGGGTCGAGATTTCGATGTTCCCGTCGATAGCGTGTTTCATCTCGGCGCCTGTTCGGACACCACCGAATGGAACGGTCGTTACATGATGGATGTCAATTTTCGCTTTTCCAGAGCGATGTTCGACTTCTGCACGAGGCGCGCGATCCCGCTGGTTTACGCGTCGAGCGCAGCGGTCTACGGCAGTACCGGCCGTTTCACCGAAGCGCCGGAGTGCGAGCGGCCGTTGAATGTTTATGGCTACTCCAAGCTGGTATTTGACCAATACGTACGGCAGCGTCTGCCGACCTGCGAGTCGCCGGTGTTCGGGCTGCGATACTTCAATGTGTATGGACCTCGCGAACAGCACAAGGGACGTATGGCCAGTGTTGTGTGGCATCTCAATCAGCAGTTGGCGGAGACCGGCGCGCTGCGTCTGTTCGAAGCCTCTCACGGTTACGCCGCCGGCGAGCAGCAGCGCGACTTCGTGCACGTCGACGATGCGGTAGCGGTAACCCTGTGGTGCGGCGGACAGCCGGCCGCGAACAGTGGGATCTATAATTGCGGTACCGGCCGGGCGGAAACCTTCAACGCAGTCGCGCGGGCGATCGTTGAGTGGCACGGGCGCGGGCAGGTCGAATACATAGAATTTCCGCCACAGCTTAGCGCTGCCTATCAGGCATTTACCGAGGCTGATCTATCGCGGCTGCGTGCCAGCGGTTACGTCGATCCGTTCAGGAGCGTGGCGCGAGGGGTAGGGGAGTATCTCGACTGGTTGCACGCCGCCTCGGCGTAATTGCGGGCGCTTTCGATGACTCGGGCAAGCGTCCTCAATCGGCTGTACACGCTGTTGTTCGCCGTGCTGGTGCCGTTTCTGCTGATGCGGATTTTCTGGCGCGGTCGCCACAATCGTGCCCATTGGCGACGTTGGCAGGAGCGGGTCGGGTTTTACCGACCGCGCGAACATGGTCGGCGCGTAGTCTGGATACACGCGGTTTCGGTCGGCGAGAGCGTCGCCGCGGTGCCGCTGATCCGGGCGCTTGATGCCGAGTACGCGCACATCGAGGTGGTGGTGACGACGACTACGCTGACCGGCGCGGACAGCGTCGAGCGCATGCTTGGCTCGAGCGTCGAACACGTTTATTTCCCCTATGATCTGCCGTGGATACTGCGGCGCTTCATCGCTCATTTCTCGCCCTCCCTGCTGGTCGTACTGGAAACAGAATTGTGGCCCAACACGGTCGAGGTCTGCCGTCGGCAGGGTATCCCGGTGTTGCTCGTCAACGCGCGGTTGTCGCAACGCTCGCTACACGCTTACCGTATCGTCGCGCCACTGATGCGGCGACTGGTAGCAAGCTTGTCGTCGATCGCGGCGCAGACTGCGGCCGACGCCGCGCGCTTCGAGCAACTGGGCGCGGCGACGGCCATCATTCATGTAACCGGTAGTCTGAAATTCGATCTCGAACTGCCGGCCAGCCTCCACGAACGCGCCGAGGCGTTACGTCGTCAGCTCGGCGTCAATCGACCGTTACTGATGTTAGGCAGTACCCGCGAGGGCGAAGAGCTGATCCTGTTCCCGGCGATACGGCAATTGAAAACGCAGTTCGCCGATCTGCTGGTGGTCCTCGCGCCGCGCCATCCGGAACGCTTCACAGCGGTCGCCGACGCCTGCGTCGGCGCCGGCTTCAGCGTCACCAGTCTCAGCTCGGGCGCTCCCTGCCTGGCGTCGACAGACATTTATCTGGTTGACTCGATGGGCGAACTGTCGCGCTTCTACGCGGCTTCCGATGTCGCCTTCGTGGGCGGCAGCCTGTTACCGTTTGGTGGCCATAATGTGCTTGAGCCGGCCTCCCTGGGGCGTCCGGTGATCAGTGGGCCGTATACCTACAATTTCGCGGAAATCTGTCAGTTGCTCAGCGACGCCGGGGTGCTCAAGGTCGCCCGCGACGCGGCCGCGGTGGCGGAGGTCGCGGCGCAGTGGCTGGCGGACAGCAACGAGCGTGACCGGGTCGGTCAATTGGGGCGAGATATCGTGCGCAGGCACGGCGGCGCAAGCCGTCGCACCCTGGACCTGATCGGCCGCTACCTGCCGGCCCCGCCATGAGGCGGGCACAGCACGCTTGTGCGGTGCTGCTCAAAATCGCCGACAGCTCCTGCTAGAATTTCCCCATCAGGCAATTTCAGGCAATTTGCTCAAGGAGCTACAGGCATGCGCGATCGCGGGTTCTCAATGGTGGTGATGGCATTACTCGGAAGCGCCGTACTGGCACCGGCCGCCAATGCCGCACAGGTGTTTGCCTATCCCAACGCGGGGCAGTCCGAAGCGCAGCAATCGCAGGACCGTTTCGAGTGCCATCAGTGGTCGATAGCGCAAAGCGGCTTTGATCCCAGCACCGCCGCGCCGCTGGCGCCTCGTCCGAGTTCGCCGCCGCCGCAACCCAGCGTAGGCTACAGTGATCAGCGTCAGCAGCCGCGGCAGGCTAATCGCGGCATGCTGGGTATTGGCGACGGCGGTTTTTTTGAAGGCGGTGGCATGATGGGCGATGCCGCCACCGGCGCGGCGCTTGGCGCCGCCGGCGGCGCGCTGGCCGGCAACGTCGGCGAGGGTGCGGCGATAGGCGCGCTCGCTTCGACCGTGTTCGGCGCTTTCTCGCGTTCGACTTCGCGGCCCGAGCCGGTCCAGCAGCAGGCGCCGGCGCCGAACTACGATTACTATCAACAGCAGCAGAATGCCGCCGATCAGCAGTACAACGATCGCCTCGAGCGCATCGGCGAATACAACCGCGCGTTCGGCGCCTGCATGACGGCGCGCAACTACACGGTGAACTGAATCTCGAGCGTCGCCAGCGGCGCCAGAGCACCGCAAGCGGCGCGACGCTGACAGCGCGGGTGGTTATTGGCTGGCGTCGGCGGGCGTCTCGCCTGCCGCTGAGCTCAGCCACGAGTTGGCGCCGGCCAGGTCGTCGGGAGACAGGCTGCCGGCGGCCTTCTTCAGGCGCAGGGTTTCAATGATGTAGTCGTAGCGCGCGCGGGCGTAATCGCGTTTGGCCTGCGACAAACCGCGCTCCGCGGCGACCACATCGATCGCGGTACGGGTGCCGACTTCAAATCCGGCGCGCGTCGACTCGAGCGCGGTGCGTGAAGATATCACCGCCTGATGCAAAGCTTTGACTGAACTGATCTGTGCAATTACGCCCAGGTAGGCCTGGCGCGATTCGCGCTGCGCGGCGCGACGGGCCTGTTCGAGACGTTCCAGGGCGGCGTCGTGTTCGTGCCCGGCCTGGCGCGTGCGGGAAACGGTGCCGCCGCCCTCGTATATCGGCAGATTGAACTCGATAGCAATGTCACTCTGATCGATTTCAACTGCGCCGAAGCGGCCGCCCTGCTTGTTGAAACCGTGACCGCCGACCAGGTCCAGGGTTGGCATGTGCTGGGCGTGTTGACGACGGATTTCCTGCTGCGCGATGTCACTGGCGAGCAGCGCCGCGCTCAGCTCGAGATTATTCTCCAGCGCGGTGCCGGTCCAGGCGTCGATGTCCGCCGGTTGCGGCGCACTGAGCGGCATGTCGTCGCCGAGCTCGCCGAGGTCGTCATGATAAGCGGCGGTGATTTCGCGCAGCGCCTCGTGGGCGTTCTCTATTTGATTTCGAGCGCTGATCTCGCTGGCCGTGGCGCGGTCGTAGCCGGCCTGGGCTTCCTGCACATCAGTGATCGCAATCAAGCCAACGTCGAAACGTTGCTGTGCCTGCTCGAGCTGGCTACGCAGCGACTGGCTCTCGGCAATCGCAAAGGCGAGGTTGTCGCGCGCCGCCAGGACATCGAAAAAGCGCTCCGCGACGCGCAGCATCAGATCCTGGTGCGCGACCAGCACCTCGACCTGGGCCTGTTGCAGACGCTTGTCGGCCTGGCGCAGCGCGATATAGCGGTCGTGGTGATAAACCGGTTGCTCGAGGTTGATGCGGTAGGCATGAGTCGAGAAGGAAACCTTGCCACCGGCACCGAAGCTGGAAGCATTGGTAATGTCCTGTCGGACACGACTGGCGCCAGTGTTGAAAGACAGGCGCGGGAACCACAGTGCAGCGCGCGCCTGCGGAATGCCTTCCGCGGTGGCGAGCGCAGCGTTCTGCGCTTCACGGTAATACGGGTCCATCTGCTCGGCTGCATCGAGAACCGATAGCAGGTCAGCGCGCGCCGCCGCGGCAGTGGTGACCGCACACACTATGATGCTCAACGCGGTGGCGGTCAGGCGCGACCGCAGTCGAACCAGGTTCGCGGGATCGGGCTTGGACACGTCGGTCAAAACTTGAATACGGGTTTCGTTTCGGCACCGATCAGAGGCGCCAGTTCGGTTTCGAACAGGCTTTCGCTGGCCCAGGTGTCTTTCGACAGCCGCGTCACCAGGATCGCTTCCATCACCGGCCGCTCACCAACGACGATGAACATCCGGCCATTGATACTCATCTGCTGTTCGATGCTGGTGCGGCGCGTCGGGCACGAGCCGGTCACCACGATCACATCGTAGGGCTCGGCCGTGCTCCACCCGTCGATGCCGTCGCCGACATGCAGTTTGGTATTCGCGATGCCGGCACGGCGCAGATTGGTGTGCGCGAAAGTCGACAGATCCTCGAAATATTCAATGCTGGTCACATGCGCGCCGAGGGTCGCGAGCAGGGCGGCGAGGTAACCGCTGCCGGTGCCGATCTCGAGAATGCGATCAGAAGTCCGTATGCCCAGCGCCTGCAGCGCTCGGGCCTCGAGTTTCGGTGCGAGCATGGTCTGGCCATGGCCAAGATCGATTTCGGTATCGGTAAAAGCCAGATTACTGTAGGCCTCGGGAACGAACAGCTCGCGCGGCACGTTCGCGCATGCGGCCAGCACGGTCGGATCGAGCACATCCCAGGGACGGATTTGTTGCTCAATCATGTTGAAGCGGGCGGTTTCAAGATCCATGGTTGTGTCAGGCTCGTCGCGAGGATGGACAGGCGGTCTGCGGCGTCACTGCACGCCCGGCCGGCAATGCGCCAGTATAACGCGCTGCGGTCGACTCCAACCAGCAATGTACGCTGGCGATAGTCACAGCGTCGCCGCTGCGCTACGCCGGGCGCGGGTGACCCGCGTCAGGGCGGTTTCGATGACGTCGACCTCGGCGTCGGCGGCAACCGTATGCACGGTGAGGTCCTGGCGCCAGCCGCGTGCGCCGGGCTGACCGAGGAAAAAGTTCAACAGGTGGCGACTCATGTGCTTGAGGTAGGTGCCGTGTATTCGCTCGCTGCGGACGTGTTCAAGGAAACGTTCGATGATCTGCTCACGCGAGGCGAGCGGCGCCGATGTCGCAAACAGGCGTTGATCAAATTCACCGAGGCAGTAGGGGTCCGCGTAGGCGTGACGCCCGAGCATCACACCGTCGACGAGCGAAAGATGGTGTTGGGCTTGCGCGACCGTGGTGATACCGCCGTTGATGACGACCGTGATGCCCGGGTATTCGCGCTTGAGACGATAAACCCAGTCGTATTCCAGTGGCGGAATTTCGCGATTTTCCCGCGGGCTCAACCCCGACAGCCAGGCCTTGCGCGCATGGACGTGAAAAACCCGGCAGCCGCTGGCCATCTGGGTTGCGACGAAGTCACTGAAATAGTCGTAGCTGTAGAGTTCGTCGACGCCGAGTCGAAGTTTGACGCTGACCGCCACATCGTGCGGCAGCGCATCGCGTATCGCCTCCAGGCACATCGCTACCCGCGCCGGGTCGCGCATCAGGCAGGCGCCGAAAGCGCCCGAGCGGACCCGGTCACTGGGGCAGCCGCAGTTCAAATTGACTTCGCTGTAGCCCCAGTCGGCGGCGATCGCAGCAGCGCGGCCGAGTTCGTCCGGCTCCGAGCCACCGAGCTGCACGGCTAATGGTGTTTCAGCGGGCGCGTGGCGGAGAAAACGGTCGCGCTGGCCAAACAGGATCGCACCGCTGGTGATCATCTCCGTGTAAAGGCGCATATGCGGTGCCAGCAGGCGCACGAGGTAACGGAAATGGCGATCGGTTTTCTGCATCATCGGCGCGAGGCAGAAGCGCCACGGACTGGTCGTCGCAGGCTCACTCACCGGCGTATTCACCGCGCGCCACCGGCGGCGAGGATCGTGGCGGTGAAGCGCGCGCGCAGGTAGAAGCCGCGCGGCAAGGTCGCGGCTGGTTCACCTTCGCGGTTGCTGCTGGCGCCCAGCGCTCTGCGATTCGGCGCTTTGGGGCGCACCTGGAGGTAGGTGCCCATGCGTGCATCGAGCTGTTCCAGGCGCCCGGTGGCGAGCAATTCGAGATGCTCCTCCCAATCGCGTCGCAGCACATCCTCCTCGGCCGCTGACGGGCTCCACAGCCGCGCCAGGCCGACGCGCCGCGCGTCCAGCGCGAGCCCGGCGCGGGTCTCGATGGGTATCCACAGGACGCGGCGTAGCTTGGCGCGGACCGTCGACGTGACCCAGCGTTCGCCGACCAGCTCGCGCAGGGCAACCGTGCACACGTGGGTCGATTCGCGCGGCCGTTCGCGCGCGTCTATCGGTACCGTTTTCAGTTCGATACCGAGGTGTTCGAAGTCGGGTACCGGCCGCGAGTTCGCGGTCGCGCCGAGCACGCGCTCCAGTAATTCGCCGACCGCGCCTTTACGCCGTCGCAGATCCGCGGGCAGGCGAAAACCGGCGCCCGCGGCGAGTTCTCCCAGGGTCCTGCCGGCGAGGCCTAGCGCGGCGGTATACAGCGCAGCTTCAGTCAGGGGTGGATCGACCTGCGCCCGCCGCGCGACCGCGTTGGGTTGCTCAGGCGGCAATCTCGAAGGACTCCTCGGAACGCGCCGTGAGTACGTCGTGGCCGGATTCGGTCACCAGGATGGTGTGCTCCCACTGTGCCGACAGGCTGTGGTCCTTGGTCACCACCGTCCACTGGTCGGCGAGCAGCTTCACGTGCCGCTTGCCGACGTTGATCATCGGCTCGATGGTGAAAATCATCCCGGGACTCAGAACCAGCCCGGTGCCCGGGGTCCCATAATGCAACACCTGCGGTTCTTCATGAAACTGGCTGCCAATCCCGTGTCCGCAATATTCCCGCACCACGGAAAACTTGCGGCCCTCCGCGTGTTGCTGGATGGCGGCACCGATATCGCCCAGGCGCACGCCGGGCTGGACCATGCCGATGCCCAGGCACAGGCATTCGTAAGCGGTTTCGACCACCCGCCGGGCCTTGATCGAGGGCTCACCGACGAGAAACATCTTCGAGGTGTCACCGTGATAGCCGTCCTTTATGACGGTGATGTCGAGGTTGACGATGTCGCCATTTTTGAGCTTGCGTTCGGCCGGGATGCCGTGGCATACGACGTGGTTGACCGAGGTGCAGATTGACTTGGGAAAGCCATGGTAGTTGAGCGGGGCGGGGATGGCCTGCTGTTCCTCGACGATATAGTCGTGGCACAGGCGGTCGAGCTTCTCGGTCGAAACCCCGGGTTTGACGTGCGGCGCGATCATGTCGAGCACGTCCGCCGCGAGGCGTCCGGCGACCCGCATTTTGGCTATTTCGTCGGCCGATTTGATCGTCACAGGCATAAAACTAACCGCACCCAAGTCATTGTTGCCACAAAGGTTCTATGGTATAAAGCGCGCGGCTTCGAGGCAATCGAAGTTTGTCTTAAGGAACCTCTGAATAAGTCTGGGTGATGTAGCGTGCGAGTCAAACTGGGCCGATTCAAGGCGCAATGCGCGCGTAATAGCCGGCTATTACGCAGCGTTGCAACGCCGAAGCGGCGCATTTTTTCCGCACGATGCGCGGCCATGACTTGTTCTGAGGCTCCTTAAATCCAATTACGCACACGTATCGTCACAGATGCTCGGGTGTCTGCCCCTTAACGGGGGCGGATTAGTGTCTGGGATACGTGGAGGCAAAACCCGACAGGAGTATCAAATGAGCAACATCAGTATGCGTCAGATGCTGGAAGCTGGCGTACATTTTGGCCATCAAACCCGCTACTGGCATCCCAAAATGGCTCCCTATATTTTCGGGGAGCGCAACAAAATCCACATTATCAATCTCGAGAAAACCGTACCGCTGTTCGAAGAGGCGCTCGGTTTTGTCGGCCGCACGGTCGCCAAGCGCGGCAAGATCCTGTTTGTCGGTACCAAGCGTTCCGCGCAGGAGACCATCGCCACCGAGGCCGAGCGCTGTGGCATGCCGTACGTATCGCGGCGCTGGCTGGGCGGCATGCTGACCAATTTCAAAACCGTCAAACAGTCGATCCGGCGCCTCAAGGAACTTGAGGAGATGATCGAGAAGGGCGGCCTCGAGCGGATCACCAAGAAAGAAGGCCTGAACATTCGCCGCGAACTGGAAAAACTCAACCGTGGACTTGGCGGTATCAAGGACATGGACGGCCTGCCCGATGCGCTGTTTATCGTCGATGTCGGTCACGAACGTATCGCCGTCGCGGAAGCGGCCAAACTGGGGATCCCGATCGTGGCCGTGGTCGATACGAATAATTCCCCGGACGGCGTCGATTACGTCATTCCCGGAAACGACGATGCGATCCGGTCGATCCAGTACTACGTCAAGGCGGTCGCCGACGCGGCCATGGACGGACGCCTGACCATGTCCGATGTGGCTGCCGGAGCCGGTGACGATTTCGTCGAACTCGACGATAAGGTCGCGCCACTGCTCGGGGATAGCGCCGAAGCTTCCGTCGCAGCGCCGGCCCCTGCCGCAGGATCTACCGCAAGCGAACCGGCCAGCCCGGCTCCCGCAGCGGAATAAGCGGCCAGACAGGAGAGGAACAAAGCATGGCAATTTCCGCGAGTCAGGTTAAAGAACTGCGCGAACGCTCCGGCGCCGGCATGATGGAATGCAAAAACGCCCTGGTCGAAACCGACGGCGACATCGAGGCGGCAATCGAGCATCTGCGCAAGTCCGGCGCTGCCAAGGCGGCGAAAAAGGCCGGGCGCATCGCCGCCGAAGGGGCCATCGTTGCGGCCGTCGGCGAAGGTTCGGCGGCCCTGGTCGAAGTCAACAGCGAAACCGATTTCGCCGCCAACGACGAGACCTTCACCAGCTTTGGTGCGCTCGTCGCGGCTGCGGTGCTGGACGCCGATCCTGCTGATGTCGCGGCTCTGAGTGCGCTTCAGGTCGGTGGCGGCCTGACGGTCGAGCAGTTGCGCACCGATCTGACCGCGAAAATCGGCGAGAAGATCGATGTCCGCCGCTTTGTGCGAATTGCCGGCCAGGGCGAGACGGTGGCCTCGTATCTGCACGGCAAGCGCATTGGTGTAGTGGTGCGCATGGCCGGTGGCGACGGCGACCTGGCGCGCGACATCGCGATGCACGTTGCGGCCAGCAATCCGGTCTGCGTGAGCGAGGCCGACGTTGCCCAGGACCTGCTCGACAAGGAGCGGGAGATCCACCGGGCGCAGGCCGCCGAGAGCGGCAAACCGCCGGAGATAGTCGAAAAGATGATCGCCGGCCGTTTAAAGAAATTCGTCAACGAGATCACCCTGCTCGGGCAGCCGTTCGTCAAGGATCCGGACAAAACGGTGGCCAAGCTGCTGGCCGAGCACGATGCCACGGTCCTGCAGTTCGTCCGCTTCGAAGTCGGCGAAGGGATCGAAAAGAAGCAGGAAAATTTCGCCGAGGAGGTTATGGCGCAGGCGCGCAGCGCCGGTCACAGCTGAACGCCGCCAGTCACTCGCCGCGCCGTCAACGCAATGAGCACTGAAGCCAGAGCGCAACCCTACGCACGGGTGTTGATTAAACTCAGCGGTGAGGCGCTTATGGGCGACGACGAATACGGCATCAACCCCGCCGTCGTCGATCGCATCGGCGATGAAATCAGGGATTTGAGCGAGGCGGAAATTGAAGTTGCGATCGTCGTCGGCGGTGGCAATATCTTTCGCGGCGCCGGGCTGGCGGCGGCCGGTATCGATCGCGTCACGGCCGACCAGATGGGCATGCTGGCAACCGTCATCAACGCCCTCGCCATCCAGGACACCCTCGAGCGCAAAGGCCTCTACGCGCGCGTCATGTCCGCGATCAAGATCAACGAAGTCTGCGAGGATTACATCCGCCGCCGCGCGGTGCGCCACCTTGAGAAAGGACGCGTCGTGGTCCTCGCCGCGGGTACCGGCAACCCGTTTTTTACGACCGATTCCGCGGCCAGTCTTCGCGCCATCGAAATCGATGCCGATTTACTCATCAAGGCGACCAAGGTCGATGGCGTGTACAGCGCCGATCCCGCCCATAATCCCGATGCCACCCGCTACGACGTGCTCGACTACGACGAGGTGCTGGAACGCAAGCTGGGCGTGATGGATGCGACTGCGATCGTTCTGTGCCGCGAAAACTCGATGCCGCTGCGGGTCGTGGATATGACGCGGCCTGGTGCTTTCGTCGATGCGGCGCTCGGACATGAAGTTGGAACCCTGGTAACTGGAAAGCTGACATGATTGACGACATCATCACCGACGCGCGCCAACGCATGGGCAAAAGCGTCGAGTCTTTTCGCCATGACCTGACCCGTCTGCGTACCGGTCGCGCCCATCCGAGCCTGCTCGACCAGGTCACGGTCAAATATTATGGTAATCCGACGCCACTGCCGCAGACCGCGAATGTCAGCGTCGAGGACGCCCGCACCTTGATGGTGACGGCGTGGGATAAAACCATGATCGAGGCCATCGAAAAAGGTATTCGTGAATCCAATCTCGGGCTCAATCCGATTACCGCCGGCATGGTTATACGCATCCCACTGCCGGCGCTGACCGAAGAGCGACGGCGCGACCTGATCAAGGTACTCAAAAGCGAGGCGGAACAGGCCAAGGTCGCGGTGCGTAATATCCGTCGCGATGCCATCGGCCAGCTCAAGGAGCTGACCAAAGCCAAGGAAATTTCCGAAGACGACGAGCGTCGTGGTGAGGATCTGACGCAGAAAATCACCGACGAGAACGTCAAGGAGATTGACGAAATCGTTGCCGCGAAGGAACAGGAGATGATGGAAGTCTGAGTGCTTCCGAGTCCACTATGAGTTTCGAGGCCGAATCAGCCGCCCTGCGTCACGTCGCGATCATCATGGATGGCAACGGCCGCTGGGCGCGTCAGCGCAACCTGCCGCGTATCGCCGGCCACCGCGCCGGGGTCGAAAACGTCCGCGATATCGTGCGTTACTGCGCCGAATCGGGTATCGAGACACTGACCCTGTTTGCCTTCAGCTCGGAGAACTGGCGGCGCCCGCCGGCCGAAGTCAAACTCCTGTTCGAACTGTTTATCGTTGCCCTCGAGCAGGAAATCGAACGCCTGCACGAGGCCGGCGTGCGGCTGCGCGTGATCGGCGACCGCGAACCGTTCCCGGCCAAGCTGCAGCGCTGCATCGCGACGGCGGAAACCCGTACGCTGGCGAATACGCGCCTGAACCTCGTCATTGCGGCGAATTACGGCGGACGCTGGGACATTACCGAAGCGATGCGCAAACTCGCGCAACGCGTCGAGCGCGGCGAACTCAAAGCGGCCGATCTGAACGCCGATATGCTGGCCGAGAATCTGAGCCTGGCCGATCTCAGCGAGCCCGACCTGTTCATTCGCTCGGGCGGCGAGCAACGTATCAGCAATTACCTGCTTTGGCAGCTTGCCTACAGCGAACTGTATTTTACCAATTGTCTGTGGCCGGACTTCGGTACCGCCGAGTTCGAAAAAGCACTGCACAGCTTTGCTGCCCGGCAGCGCCGCTTTGGCATGACCAGTGAACAGGTCAGCGGTGACCGTGACACAGCGGCCGTATCGCAGACTGATTAGGAAAACGCCCGGAGCCGCTCCGACTCCTGGCGTGTTTCCATCACTCGACCAGTGGCGACGCTGCTAGGACCGGTGCCCACCGCACGCATCGCCACTGCGCTCGTGCTGCTGGCCGTGGTCATGGCCAGCATCTTTACGCTGCCGCCCGACGCCACGACATTGGTATTCTCGATATTTCTTTTCCTTGGCGCGTCCGAGTGGGCGCGACTGAGCGGTATCGAGGGCTATGCCGCGCGCCTGGTGTATGCGCTGGCGATCCTGTGCGCGGCGCTCGGCGCGTGCTGGGCGGGTCGGTTGCAACCGGTGTTTACCGCCGTGCTGGTGGTCGGCAGTACCTGGTGGGTGCTGGCAGCGGCCTGGATCATCACTTATCAGCATGTACAGCGCCCGGTTACTCGAGGCGTCACCGTGTCCGCGCTGCTCGGCGTGCTGGTGTTTGTGCCGGCCCTGGTAGCGCTCAACCATCTGCTGCTGGCCGGTCCGACTCATCTGCTCGGATTGTTCTGTATCGTGTGGAGCGCCGATATTCTGGCTTATGTCGGAGGACGACAATTCGGACGCAATTCACTGGCCAGCGCGATCAGCCCGGGCAAAACCTGGGAAGGCGTCGCCAGTGCGTTGTGCGGCACCCTGGTGCTTGGCGCTGGAGTCAATCTGATCGCGCCAATCGCGCCGTTTGCGACCATAATGGCCGTCATCGTGTTGACTCTGGCAGCATCGATTTTCGGCGATCTGCTCGAAAGCCTGGTCAAACGCCTGCGCGGCGTGAAGGACAGCGGCACATTGTTGCCGGGGCACGGCGGGGTACTCGATCGTATCGACAGCCTGCTGGCCGCAGCCCCGGTCTACACACTTACGCTCTACATAATGGGTCACGCATGAGCATCAACCTGACCATCCTGGGTTCGACCGGCACCATCGGCGTCAATACGCTGGACGTGGTCGCGCGCCTGCAACCGCGGTTCTCGATTTTCGCGCTCAGCGCCAATTCGAATGTCGACGGCCTGTTCGAGCAATGCAGTCAATGGAACCCGCGCTACGCGGTCATGGTCGAAGCACCAGCGGCGGAACAACTGGCCGCGCGCTGCGCCGCGGCCGCGCTCGACGTCGAGGTGTTGTGCGGCGCCGAGGCGCTGGCGACGATCGCCGCTGACCCGGGCACGGATTACGTGATGGCCGGAATCGTCGGCGCGGCGGGTCTGCTGCCGAACCTTGCCGCTGCGCGGGCCGGCAAACGGGTCATGCTGGCGAACAAGGAATCGCTGGTCATGTCAGGGCGCTTGTTTATGGATGCGGTACGCGACGCTGGAGCCGAGCTATTGCCGATCGACAGTGAGCACAACGCGGTGTTTCAGTGTATGCCCAGTGATTTCAAGCGTGGCCTGCGCAGCTGTGGCGTTGAGCGGATCCTGCTGACCGCATCGGGCGGGCCGTTTCGGACCGCACCGCTGGAGTCGCTGGTGGAGGTCACACCGGCGCAGGCGTGTGCGCATCCGAACTGGGTTATGGGCCGCAAGATTTCAGTCGATTCCGCAACCATGATGAATAAGGGACTGGAGGTTATCGAGGCATGTTGGTTGTTCGATACCGAGGTCGCCGCGATCGAAGTCGTGATCCATCCGCAAAGCGTCATCCATTCGATGGTGCAGTACGTCGACGGTTCGGTGCTGGCGCAGCTCGGCAACCCGGATATGCGCACTCCGATTGCTTATTCCCTGGCCTGGCCCGAGCGCTGCGAGTCCGGGGTCGCGGAACTGGATCTGTTCGCAGTGCGCAAGCTTGATTTCGAAGAACCCGATTACCAACGCTTCCCGTGTCTGCGCCTGGCGCGCGAGGCGATGGCCAGCGGCGGTACCGCGCCGGCGATCCTGAACGCAGCCAACGAAGTGGCGGTGGCGGCGTTTCTTGATGAAAAAGTCGGTTTCATGGCCATTCCGCGCCTGGTGGAACAGGCACTGTCGAACGTTACCGCGCACGCTGCGGACGAATTGGGCACAATTCTCGACGACGATGCGAACGCGCGCCGCGAGGTCCGACGCTGCATTGCTGACGGAGTGAACTGATGGAGATCCTGCAGACCCTGTTATCGTTCATCGTCGCGCTCGGTATCCTGGTTACCGTGCACGAATTCGGCCATTACTGGGTCGCGCAGCGCCTGGGCGTCAAGATCCTGCGCTTTTCGATCGGCTTCGGTACGCCGCTGTGGCGTTACCAGCGCGGCGAGACCGAATTTTCGATCGCCGCCATACCGCTCGGCGGTTATGTGAAGATGCTGGACGAGCGGGAAGGCGAAGTCGCCGCCGCGGAGCTCGGTCGCGCCTTCAATCGCAAGCCCCTGACGACCCGGATCGCGGTCGTTGCCGCCGGCCCGCTGGCGAACTTCGCGCTCGCATTCGCGGCCTATTGGTTGACGCTGGTGATCGGGGTCAGCGGTCCGCGCCCGATAATCGGTGAGGTCAGTCCCGGTTCCATCGCCGAGCGCGCCGGTCTGCGCAGCGACTCGGAGATCGTTGCGGTATCGGGCGAACCCACGCAGACCTGGGACGGCGTGTTCCGGCGCTCGCTCGAGGCGATCCTGGACGGCGAACGCGTCGATATCAGCATCCGTCATGCCAACGGCGCCGAGCAGGCCGGCGCGCTGGATTTTCTGCATCTTTCAATCGACGACATCAGCGAAGGTGATTTCCTCGCCGAACTCGGTATTACCCCGCAACGCCCGCTCATAGCACCCGTCATCGAACGCGTCGTCAGCGGCGATCCGGCCGCCGCGGCCGGCATCCGCGCCGGCGACCTGATCGTCAGCGCCGATAGCGTCGCGATTGATTCGTGGACGCAATGGGTGGAGATGATCCGGGCCAACCCGGGACGTCCCCTCGCTGTCGAGGTCGAGCGCGATGGCCGCAGGATCGAACTCGAACTCACGCCTGCGACGGTACAGTCCAAGGGCGGCGAAATCGGGCGCATCGGCGCCGAGGTCCGCATTCCGGAGTCGTTCGAAGCGGTGCCGCTCGGCATCGAACGCTACGGTCCGGTTGCGGCGCTTGGCGGCGCGGCCGAACGGACCTGGGAAATGAGCCTCACGACCTGCAAGTTTCTCGGCAAGATGATCAGTGGCCAGGCTTCGGTCAAAAATCTCAGCGGTCCGATCAGCATCGCGCACTATGCCGGGCAATCGGCGCGCATGGGCGCCGCGCGTTTTCTCGAGTTTCTGGCCCTGGTCAGCGTCAGTCTGGGCGTCCTGAATTTGCTGCCAATTCCGTTACTTGATGGCGGACACCTGCTCTATTACCTGATAGAATCCGTGACGCGTCGCCCGGTGTCGGAAACTGTCCAGTTATATGGACAGCAAATCGGGCTGGTAATGTTGTTGAGTCTGATGGGGTTGGCTGTTTACAACGACATTCTGCGCATACTCTGAAACGCTGGCTGCGGACCTAAATAATAAACAAATTATGTTGAGAGCCTTTTTTGCAGGCTGGATAAACGTCCTGCTGGTGACGTTTGCGGTAACCGTGTTTGCCGCGGAATCATTCATCGTCGATGACATCCGGGTTGAAGGCCTGGAACGCATCTCCCCCGGTACGGTATTCAATTACCTGCCGCTCAGTGTCGGCGACACCGTTGACGACACCCGTTCTCGGGATGCGGTGCGAGCGCTGTTCAAGACCGGTTTCTTCAAGGACGTGCGCCTCGAGCGCGACGGCGACGTGCTGGTGGTCCAGGTCGTCGAGCGCGAAACCATCTCCGACATTACCTTTGACGGCAATCGCGCCATCAAAACCGATGATCTCCTCGAGGGGCTCGGTGAAATCGGATTCGCCAAGGGCGAAGTGTTCAACGAAGCCAAGCTCGACAAGGTTGTCCAGGAACTGCGCCGCCAGTATTACTCGAACGGCAAATACGGCGTCCGTATAGAACACGAAATCATCCCGGTCGGCGACAAGGCCGTCGAGGTCGCGTTTACGGTCTCAGAAGGCGCTGCCGCGCGGATCAAGCAGATCAACGTTATTGGCAACGAGGCGTTCAGTGACGAAGACATTCTCGGTCGCTTCGATCTGACCACCCCGAACTGGATCAGCTGGTTCACCAAGGACGACCAGTATTCCAAACAGAAGCTTTCCGGTGACCTGGAGTCCCTGCGCTCGCTGTATCTGGACAGCGGATACATCAATTTCTCCGTCGATTCCACCCAGGTTTCCATCACCCCGGACAAGGCCGACGTATACGTCACCATCAACATCACCGAAGGCGACCGTTTCACGGTCGGTGACGTCAAGCTGGCCGGGACCCTGATCGTGCCACCGGAAGAGCTGTTCAAGTGGGTCTTCACCCGCAAGGGCATGATTTTCTCGCGCAAGGGCCTGACCCTGACGAGTAAAAACATCACCGACCGCCTCGGCGACGAGGGCTATGCGTTTGCCAACGTCAACGCGATCCCGGATATCGACGACGAGGCGCGGACCGCGGCGATTACCTATTTCGTTGACCCCGGACAGCGCGTCTACGTCCGCCGCATCAACTTCTTCGGCAACGCCAAGACCCGCGACGAAGTCATGCGCCGCGAATTGCGGCAGATGGAAGGCGGCTGGATTTCGACCACCAACGTCGAACGTTCCAAGGTCCGCCTGCGCAGACTCGGCTATTTCGAGGACGTCAATGTCGAAACCCCGGCGGTACCGGGCTCCACCGACCTGGTGGATGTGAACTACACGGTCAAGGAGCGTCCTTCGGGCAACCTGTTGCTGGGCCTGGGCTTCTCGCAATCAGCGGGTATTATTTTCAATACCAGCGTAACGCAGGACAACTTCCTGGGTAGTGGCAAGAGCCTGAGCTTCGCGTTCAACAACAGCGAAATCAACCGCACTTTCCGGCTTGGCTATTTCAATCCGTACTGGTCGATCGACGGCGTCGCACGCGGCTTCGACCTGAGTTACAGCAAAACCGACGCCGGTAACACCAACGTCGTACGTTTTGACCAGACCACGCTGTCGGGCGGCGCCAATTTCGGTATCCCGATTACCGAGTTCCATTACGTCAACGCGGGCCTGAGCTACGAGTCGACCGAGATCAATACCGATCCCTTGTTTCTCGATCCGATCATCGCGCGATTCCTGTTCCTTGAAGGCAACAAGTACGACACCATCAGGCTGACGACATCGTTCTCCTACGACACCCGCAACGCGGCCATTTTCCCGGATCGCGGCGCTTTGCAGCGGATTCGTGCCCAGGTCGCACTGCCGGGCGGCGACCTGCGCTACTTCAAGGTCGATTACGACGCCCGCCTGTTTATACCTTTGATCCGTAAATACACCCTGTTGCTGAAAACCAATATCGGTTACGGCGACGCCTATGGTGACACCATCGAGCTGCCGTTTTTCGAAAGTTTCTACGCCGGCGGACCGCGCACGGTACGTGGTTATGAAGAGAATTCGCTCGGTCCCGAGGACATTTTCGGCCGCGCCCTGGGTGGCAATATTTCCGTGGTCGGCAACGCCGAGGTTATTCTGCCGGTGCCGTTCCTGGAGGATTTCAAATCGGTCCGCTTGTCGGGGTTCGTCGACGCCGGTAACGTCTACGCTTCGAGTGACCGCTTCGATCTGGGCGATTTGCGCATGTCGGCGGGTATTTCCGGGATCTGGATGTCGCCGTTCGGCCTGCTTTCAGTCAGTTTCGCCCAGCCTTTTCGCGACCAGGAAGGCGATGAAATCCAGCGCTTCCAGTTCAATTTTGGGGCACAATTTTAGCTTGCAAAATCAGGCTCGGACGCGGAGCCTCAGTTGAGACGGATGCGCGCCTTGTTGGACAATTACCGGAATATGGTTACCAGACTCATTGGAGTAATGCATTGAACAGACAAGTTGGTTTTTTTCTGATCACGACGCTGATCGCTACGTTGTCCGCCGGCCCGGTGGCCGCCGAAGATTACAAGATCGGCGTGGTAAACGCGCCGAAAGTTCTAGAAATGTCGCCCCAGGCGGACGCTGCGCGGAAGAAGCTGGAAAAAGAATTCGCGACCCGTGACCGCGATCTCGTGGCGGCGCAGAAAGCGCTGAAGGAAGCCGAGGATCGTTTCACCAAGGACGGTGCGATCATGAGCGAAGCAGAGCGCGCGCGTCTCGAGCGTGACATCGTCGCCAAGCGCCGTGATCTCAAGCGCGAAACGACCGAATTCCAGGAAGACGTCAATTTTCGTCGCAACGAGGAAATGGGCCAGATCCAGCAGACTATCGCCGAAGCGATCATCAGCCTGGCGAAAGACAAAGGTTACGACATGGTTCTTGGCACGGGTGTCGTTTACGCGAGCCAGAAGGTCGACGTTACGGACGCCGTTATCGAACTGCTGAAGAAGAAATAAGCAGCAGCCAGAGCGTCGCGAGCACCGCGGGCCGGCCGTCGAGTACGCAACGGCGTAAACGGTGTCCGCGGTAGTTTTTCAACAGCCTGTTGGACAGGCGGACCGAACCCGGTGTTGATGCACGAACTCGCGGCGCGACTCGGCGCGACGGTTACGACGCCGGTGCGCGAGCAAGCCTTGCAAGCGCTGGCGGCACCCGAAACCGCCGGACCGGCGGACCTCAGCTTCGACCTGTCCGGACTCATACCCCGGCGCGGGTGTGCGACGACCCGTGCAGCCGCGGTCATGCGTACGGTTCAGGATCACGATCCGCGCACTGTCGTTGTGGATGATGTGGTCCGGGCCTGCGCGCGCGTTTCCGCGTGGCTGCCCGTGCGCCGTGCACGCGTCGGTGCGGCCGGCGCTCAACACGACCGCATTCATCCGAGCGCGCACATCGCACCGTCGGCGGTGATTGGCGAGGGTGTCAGTATTGGCGAACAGACCACGATCGAAGCGGGTGTGACGCTGGCGGCTGGCGTACGGGTCGGCGCATTTTCCCGGATCGGCGCGTACACCGTGATCGAGGCCTGCAGTGAGATCGGCAATCGAGTGTCGATCGGTTCCGCGTGCGCGATCGGCGAAGACGGCTTTGCGTTCGTTGCGGATGGCGAAAAATGGCTGCGCGTACCCTGTTTCGGTGCGGTAACGATCGGCGATGACTGTGCATTGCTGGCACACGTGATTGTTCATGCGGGCGTTTTCAGCGACACCGTGATCGAAGCGGGTTGTGCGCTCGACAGCCAGGTGTTGATCGGACATGATTCAAAGATTGGTCGCGACACGGCGATTGCCGGCCAGACCGCGGTGGCGGGGGCGGCCCGTCTCGGCAGAGGCTGTAAGATAGGCGGCAAGGTCGGCATCGGTGAAGGTGTGGTGGTCGCCGACGGCATTACGATTACAGCGATGAGCATGGTCACGCGTTCGCTAGACGGCGCACACGGTAGCTATTCGTCTGCTTGGCCGGTCGAGCGCAGTACCCGCTGGTGGCGCCGGGTCAGCCGACTCATGTCGCAGGCCGACGGGCAACCGATGCCGGGCGTAACCAGGGTCAATGGCAACGAGGGGTAGTATCTGTGTCCGCGCACAATGCCGCGGATGCGAGCAGGGAGGGCGCGATGGAAGATTTGTCGATTTCGAAGATCCTGGACACGATGCCGCACCGCTATCCGTTCCTGCTCATCGACCGCATCATCGAATACAAAGCATTTGAATCGATCAGGGCGATCAAGAACGTCACCATCAATGAACCGTTTTTCCAGGGCCACTTCCCGGGCCACCCGATTATGCCGGGCGTACTGATCCTCGAAGCCATGGCCCAGGCTACCGGCATGCTGGCGTTCTACTCGAACCAGGCGCGGGGCGACGCCGGCAATGTGTATTACCTCGTCGGTATCGATAAGGCGCGCTTCAAAAAACCTGTCACCGCCGGTGATCAATTGATCATCGACGCGACCCTGACTCGAGAGATCCGTGGCATCTATCGCTTTGACGCCAGCGCCAAAGTCGACGACAAAACCGTCGCAATCGCCGAATTCATGACCACGGAACGAGCGGTATAGCCGTGATTGACCCGTCCGCACAGATCGATCCCGACGCCGTCATCGCCGCGGACGCGGAGATCGGTCCGTGGGTTTCAATCGGGGCCGGGGTCGAGATCGGAGCGCGTACGCGTATCGATTCGCATTGCATGATCAAAGGCCCGACCGTGATCGGTCCGGACAATCACATCTTCCCGTTCTGCTCGATCGGCGATCAGCCGCAGGATAAAAAATTCGACGGCAGCGGCGTTTCGCGACTCGAGATCGGCCGTGGCAACGTGATCCGGGAATACTGCAGTATCAATCGCGGCACCCCGGCCGGCGGCGGCGTAACCCGGCTCGGCGACGAAAACTGGATCATGGGCTATTGTCACATCGCCCACGATTGTCAGGTCGGCAATCACACGGTGTTCGCAAATAACTCGACGCTCGCCGGGCACGTCGAGATCCACGACTACGTGATCCTCGGTGGCTTTACCGGGGTACATCAATTCTGTCGCATGGGCGAGGGCAGTTTCTCGGCGATTGCCACGATCGTGGTCCGCGACGTGCCACCGTTCGTGATCGTGAACGGTAATACCGCCCGCCCGCGCTGTATCAATCGCGAGGGACTCAAGCGGCGTGGGGTGGACCTCGAAACAATCGCGGCGATCAAGCGCTGCTATCGGGCCCTGTACCGCCAGGGCAACAGCCTGGAGGACGCGCTTCGCTACATCGATCAGCAAGCCGAGCAGTTCGCGCCGACTGGCAAATTGTCAGCGTTCATTCGTAAATCGGTCCGTGGCATCGTGCGCTGAGCGACGCGCGTACCGCACACGGCAAGGCCGCAATGGCCGCTGGAATGACAACGCAGCGTGGTTTCCGCGTCGGCATCGTCGCCGGTGAAGCGTCGGGCGACCGGCTCGGCGGCGCCCTGATCAGGGCTTTGCGCGCACGCGCGCCGAATGCGACATTTCGCGGCATGGCCGGTCCGCATATGCGCGCGGCCGGCTGCGCAAGCCTGGCTGACATCAGTCAGTTGTCGGTCATGGGTCTGGTCGAAGTACTTCGCAGCTACCCGCGACTGCTGCGACTGCGGGCACAGCTCGAGGCCGATTTCGTCGCCGACCCCCCCGATGTCGTCATCGGCATCGATGTGCCTGATTTCAATCTCGGTCTGGAACGCAGACTCAAAGCTCACGGGATCACGACGGTCCACTACGTCTGCCCTCAGCTATGGGCCTGGCGAGCCGGGCGGGCGCGTTCCCTGGCTCGCAGTACCGACGTGTTGCTCGCGCTGCTGCCATTCGAAGCGGAGTACTGCAGCGCCCACGGCATCGAGACCCATTGCGTCGGCCACCCGCTGGCCGATGAACTACCGCTCGAACCGGACCGGGTCGGCGCTCGAGTCGCGCTCGGGCTGCCGCCGGCGGGACCATTGATTGCCTTGATGCCCGGCAGCCGGCAGCAGGAAATCGAACGCCTGCTGCCACCTTTTGTCGACGCCGCGATGCTGATCGCCGCACGCCGGCCCGAGGCCAGGTTCGTCCTCGGCGTGGCCCACGAAAACCAGCTGCCGGTGGTCCGAGCGAGTCTGCGTGGGCTGCCGTGTACGGTGGTTGCGGGCCTTTCACATCAAGCGCTTAGCGCTGCGGACGTCGCGCTCGTGGCATCGGGCACGGTCACTCTCGAAGCGCTGTTGTGCGCCACGCCGATGGTGGTCGGTTACCGCCTCGCTGCGCTCAGCTACCATATAATCAAGCGTATGGTGACCATTCCGCGCATCGCACTGCCAAACATCATTGCCGACGAGGCCCTGGTACCGGAGCTGATCCAGGACGCCATGACCCCGCCGCGACTGGCGGCGGAGACGCTGGCCTGGCTCGATGATGACGTACGTACTGAACGCTATCGTCGACGCAGTCGTGAACTGCACGCGACGATGCGCCGCGGCGCGGCCGCACGCGCGGCAGAGGTGATCCTGGAACGTGCCGGATGCGGGTCATGAACGGATCCGACGTCGGTGTTGCGCGACCGGTCGAGCGCGCTGCTGCGATCGCCGGCGTTGACGAGGCGGGCCGTGGTCCCCTGGCCGGACCCGTCGTTGCAGCGGCCGTGATCCTCGGCCATCTGCACCCCGCTGGCCTCAATGACTCAAAAAAGCTGACTGCCGGTCAACGCGCGACGCTGTACGATCTTATTCGACACGCGGCGGTCGCGGTCGGCGTGGGTTACGCTGATATCGTTGAAATCGACCAGCTCAATATTCACCACGCGACCCTGCTCGCGATGCGCAGGGCGGTATCCGACCTCGGCGTGCGGCCCGATGCGGTGCTCATCGACGGAAAATTCTGCCCGCAGTTGCCGTGCCCGGCGCGCGCGATCATCGGCGGTGATGCGCTCGAACCGAGCATCAGCGCGGCCTCGGTTATCGCCAAGGTCAGCCGTGACCGTCTGATGTGCGAGCTGCATCAGCGCTATCCGCATTATGGGTTCGATCGCCACAAGGGTTATCCGACCGCCCAACATCTGCGGGCGCTCGCCAGCCACGGGGTTTCACCGGTTCATCGTCGCAGTTTCGCACCGGTCCGGCGCCTGCTGACGCCGCCATCGGAGGCCTGATGGAGCCGCGCTTCGTTCACCTGCATCTGCACAGTGAGTACTCCCTGAGCGACGGCATCGTGCGCATCCCGCAGCTGGTCGGCGAGTGCGCGGCGCTCGGTATGCCAGCGGTTGCCCTGACCGATCAGAACAATGTATTCGGATTGCCGAAACTTTATCGCGCCGCGATCAACAGCGGGGTCAAGCCGATCGCCGGAGCCGAGCTGTGGGTCGCGAACGACGGCGACGGACCGGAGCGCTACAAACTGCTGGTGCTGTGTCAGAACAACGCCGGCTATCGCAACCTGAGTCAGCTTCTGACCCGCGCCTATCGCTTCGGTCAGCGCGCCGGCGTGGCCCTGGTCGAGCAGGCGTGGTTCGATCGCGAGGTGCTCAAGGGTTTGATCGTCCTGTCGAGCGGCATCGCCGGTGATCTCGGTTGTCTCGCCGCGGAGGGACGCGCGGAGGCGATGCAGGCGCGGATCGAGTACTGGTTGGGTCTGCTCGACGATCGCTACTTCATCGAGATCACACGCACCGGCCGCGAGCGCGAGGCGCGCTACAACGAGATGGCGATTGATTGCGCCGCACGACTCAATGCGCCGCTGGTTGCAAGTAACGATGTACGCTTTCTTAAAGCCGACGAATACGAAGCCCACGAAGCGCGCGTGTGCATCCACCAGGGCCGCGCCCTGGCCGACCCGCGCCGCCCGCGCGATTACTCGGCCGAACAATACCTGCGCAGCGAGCAGGAAATGTGCGATTTATTCGCTGACCTGCCCGGGGCGCTGGCGAACTCGGTCAACATCGCCATGCGCTGTAACCTGGAGCTTGAATTCGGCGTTTATCACCTGCCCGAGTATCCGGCCGGCGCCGAGCGCGGCGTTGATACCGTGCTACAGGAAAAATCCCGCCTCGGCCTTGAGCGTCGCGCCGCCAGCGGTGCGATTAAACCCGACCTGAGCGTAGCCCTCAATCGCGAGCAATATCAGCAGCGCCTGGACAGCGAACTGGCCGTGATCACGGCGATGGGTTTCGCCGGTTATTTCCTTATCGTTTCCGATTTTATCGAGTGGGCCAAGGAACACGACATCCCGGTCGGGCCGGGCCGCGGCTCGGGTGCGGGTTCGCTGGTGGCGTTCGCTCTGGGCATCACTGAACTCGATCCGATCGAGTACGACCTGCTGTTCGAGCGTTTTCTGAATCCCGAACGGGTATCGATGCCGGATTTCGATATCGACTTCTGCATGGACCGGCGCGACGAAGTGATCGAGTACGTGGCCTCACGCTACGGTCGCGACAAGGTTGCGCAGATCATCACGCACGGCACGATGGCGGCTAAAGCAGTGCTGCGTGACGTCGGCCGAGTGCTGGGCATGCCCTACGGTTTCGTCGACCAGCTGGCCAAACTCGTACCGTTCGACCCGCAGATGACCCTGACCCGGGCCCTGAATGAAGAGCCGGTACTGAAACAGCGTTATGCCGACGAAGATGACGTGCGCGGGATTATCGATCTTGCCTTAAGGCTCGAAGGCCTGGCGCGCAACGCCGGGCGTCACGCCGGCGGGGTCGTGATCGCGCCGAGCGCGCTGACCGATTTCATGCCGCTGTACTGCGAACAGGGCAGTGACGGTCTGGTCACCCAGTTCGACATGGGCGACGTCGAATCCATCGGCCTGGTGAAATTTGATTTCCTCGGCTTGCGTACACTGACTATCATCGACTGGGCCGTGAAGGACATCAACGCTGCCCGCCTGCAGGCCGCCCTGGCGCCGATCAATATCCTGCAGCTTGCCCTCGATGACGAGGCGACGTTCTCACTGGTACAGAGCGCGCGCACCACGGCGGTTTTTCAGCTCGAATCGCGTGGTATGAAAGAGCTTATCAAGCGCCTCAAGCCGGATTCGTTCGAAGACCTCATCGCGCTGGTTGCGCTGTTCCGGCCCGGTCCACTGCAATCGGGCATGGTCGATGATTTCATTGATCGCAAACACGGTAAGGCGGTGGTCAGGTATCCGCATCCGGCCCTGGAGCCGATCCTGAAACCGACCTATGGCGTGATCCTGTACCAGGAGCAGGTCATGCAGATCGCGCGTGTACTGGCCGGCTTTACCCTCGGCGCGGCGGACCTGTTGCGGCGCGCGATGGGCAAGAAAAAGCCGGAAGAAATGGCCAAGCAGCGCGAAATTTTCGTCAGCGGCGCGGGCCGCAACGGCATTTCGAATGCCGACGCGACGTTCATTTTCGATCTCATGGAAAAATTCGCCGGCTATGGTTTCAATAAATCACACTCCGCCGCGTACGCACTGGTCGCCTACCAGACGGCCTGGCTGAAAACGCATTACCCGGCGGCGTTCATGGCCGCGGTGCTGTCCGCCGACATGGATTCCACCGACAAGGTCGTGCGTCTCATCGAAGAGTGTCGCCACCTCGGCCTGACCGTCGTCGCACCGGACATCAACCAGTGTGCATTTCGCTTCAGCGTTGCCGACGACAGCACTATCCGTTACGGATTGGGCGCACTGAAAGGCCTCGGCGAGGCGGTCATTACCGCCATGGTCGAGCAGCGCGTGAGTGACGGCGAGTACCGCGATCTGGTCGATCTGTGTAAACGCAATGGTGATCGGAAACTCAATCGTCGCGCCCTCGAAGCCCTGATCAAAGCCGGCGCCCTGGATGGTTTCGGTTACTCGCGGGCGCGCCTGATGGCCGGGCTCGATGGCGCCCTGCAGGTGACCGATCAGCACGTCAAGGCAAAAATTTCCGGGCAGTCCGACTTTTTCGGTCTCGAAACCAGCGCCGCCACTGACGAGGCGGCGCCCGCGATCGATCTCGCTGCCCTCGCCGAGGTTCGTGACTGGAGCCAGGAGGAACTGCTCGCCGGCGAAAAAGAAACCCTCGGCCTGTACCTGAGCGGACACCCGGTCGACCGTTATCGCTCCGAATTGAACAATTTCGCGAGTTCCACCCTCGCCGATCTGCGCCCGGGCAAGAAGCGCGTGGCCGGCTTGATCATGGGCGTGCGTATTATCAAGACGCGGCGTGGTCGCATGGCGATCGCAACCCTGGACGACAAGACCGCGCGTGTCGAGGTGACCGTCTATCGCGAGGTATTTGAGCGCTGTATGGACAAGCTCGTCGCCGATCAGATCGTGGTCATAGAGGGCAACTGCGAACTCGATGATTTTTCCGGCGATTACAGCATCCAATGCGAAGAGATCATGGCCCTGGATGAAGCGCGCAATCGTCTCGCCCGCGCGCTGGTCGTGAACGTCACGGAGGCGGAACTCGGCAATGGTTTCATGGACACGCTGCGCAACGCGATCACGACACACCGCCACAACGGCAATTGTCCGGTCGCGATCGAATACGACCGCAGCAGCGCGCGCGCCCGCCTCAAACTCAGCGACGACTGGCGGGTGCAGGTAAATGACAAGCTCATCGACGGCCTGCGACAATACCTCGGCGAGCAGCGCGTGCGGGTCGAGTACTGAAGTCGCACGTACACACGGTACTACGGTAGAAACTTATGGCGGAACCACGCGCGGAAGCGACCCAATTCAACCTCAACTTTCTTGATTTCGAGCAGCCGATAGCCGAGCTCGAAGCCAAGATCGAGGAACTGCGCCTGGTCGGGCACGACTCTGAAGTAAATATCTCGGAGGAAATCGGTCGCCTGGGCAAACGCTCCGAAGAGTTGACGCGGCAGATTTTCGCGGCCCTGAAACCGTGGCAGATTGCGCGGCTGGCGCGCCATCCGCGCCGTCCCTTCACGCTCGATTACGTTGCCCATCTGTTCGACGAGGTGCACGAACTGCACGGCGATCGGGCTTACGCTGACGATCCGGCCATCGTCTGCGGGGTGGCACGTATGAACGACATGAGTGTCGCTTTCATCGGACACCAGAAGGGCCGTAATACCAAGGACAACCTGGAGCGCAATTTCGGCATGCCGCGGCCGGAAGGTTACCGCAAGGCGCTGCGTATCATGCACCTGGCCGAGCGTTTTCGCCTGCCGCTGCTGACCTTCATCGATACGCCCGGCGCTTACCCCGGGATCGGTGCGGAAGAACGCGGCCAGAGCGAAGCCATCGCGCGCAATCTGCTGGTCATGTCGGCGCTGAAAACGCCGATTATCGCGACCGTGATCGGTGAGGGTGGGTCCGGTGGCGCGCTGGCGATCGGGGTGGCCGATCGGGTCATGATGATGCAATACGCGACTTACGCGGTGATTTCGCCGGAAGGCTGTGCGTCGATCCTGTGGAAAAGCGCCGAGCGGGCCGCCGACGCGGCTGAAGCGATGGGGATCACCTCGGCCAGTCTGTCCAAACTGGGTCTGATCGACGCGGTGATCGCCGAACCGCTGGGCGGCGCGCACCGCAATCCGGTGGCGGCCGCGCAGACCCTGCGCAAGGCGCTCGATACGGCGCTGGAACCGCTGCTGGCGATGGATACCGAAACGCTGATCCGAACGCGCCGCGCGCGACTCGCCGCGATCGGTGAGTACACGGAGAAATGAGCGGCCGGGTCGGCGCTCCATCCGTGGACCGCGGGGTCCGCGTACCGCCACGCAAGTGACCGCGACGAGGAGCGCCGCGGACCTTGGCGCGCAAGCCAACGCTGCCCTGAACCGGATCGTTGCAGCGAGCGACTGCGACGAACTTCTGGTCGCCTTTAGTGGCGGTCGCGATTCCAGTGTATTGCTGCACGTGGCGGTGGCGTTCGCGCGCGCGGCCGGACTGCGTATTCGCGCCTTACATGTCGATCACGGCCTGCATGCGCAGAGCGGGCAGTGGGCTGCGCACTGCCGTGAAGCGGCGCACGCGGCCGGCGTCAACTGTGCGGTTGTGGGTGTTTCCGAACGGCCGCCGCAAGGCAGTAGCGTCGAAGCCTGGGCGCGTGCGCAGCGTTACCGGGCGTTGAGCAGTACTCTCGGCGCGCGCACCTGCGTGTTGACCGCCCACCATGCCGATGACCAGGCCGAAACCGTACTGCACCGGGTGCTCGGCGGCGCCGGACCGCACGGTCTGGCCGCGATGCGCGAATTGCGTGCGTTTGGCGCGGTACACCTGGGACGGCCGCTATTGCACTGTTCGGTGGCCGCGATCAGCGCCTATGCCAAATCGCACGCACTTGCCTGGGTCGACGATCCCGGCAATCACGATCGGCGATTTCTGCGCAACCGGCTGCGCCATGAACTGTTGCCGCATCTCGAAACCTGTTATCCGGGCGCCGCCGCCGGCCTGCGCCGCCTGGCCGGCATTCAGTCGCAACTCGCCGACAGCCTCGATCGGCGTGCGGACACGATCCTCGCGGTCGGTACGACGACACCGATGGAGCTTGAATTACGCGTGCTGCGCGCTTGTGATGCCGGCATGCAGGCGGTGGTTCTGCGTCGCGCACTGGTGCGTGCCGGGTTGTCCCCGCCCGGCGAACGCCGGCTGCGCGAGATCCTGCAGCGGCTGTGTTCGGCACGCGAGGACGCCAATCCGCTGGTGGCATGGGGCGGCACCGAGGTGCGGCGGTATCGCGAACGCCTGTACTTCATGCGCGCCTGTCCGGCCCCGGATCCTGGCCAGCTATTAGCCTGGGATCCCGGCACCGAGCTGCGTCTGCCGTGGGGCGTATTGCGCGCCGTTCGCGGGCCGGCGCCGGCGCTGGATGCAGCACGTTTGTCGAGCGGTCTGGTCCGCATTGGCTTTCGCCGTGGCGGCGAGCGCTGCCACCCGGTGACGCGTACTCACAGCCAGAGCCTGAAAAAATTGTTTCAGGAATGGGGCGTGCCGCCGTGGCGGCGCGTGACCATGCCACTGCTGCTGATCGACGGACAACTGGCAGCGGTCGGCGCCGAATGTGTATGCCGCGGCTTCAGCACCCCGGCCGACCAGCCCGGCCTGGTACTCGAATGGGTATCGTCGCAATGACACTAACTCGACACCGGTGCCGAATGGGTATCGTCGCAATGACACTAACGCGGCGTATGGGTCCTGACCAGTACGGTCGGCTCTTCAGTCGCGTAGGCTTCGTCGTGCAGGGTGAACTGCATGCGCACGTCGCCGATGTCGACTTCGTCACCCTCACGGAGCTGAATTGACTCGATGCGATTGTCGTTGACGAATACGCCGTTCAGGGATTCCAGGTCCTTGAGCAGGAGGGAACCTTCGTCGTTTGCTCTGATCTCGGCGTGCAGGCGCGACACGGAATGGTCGTTGATGGTCAGGTCGTTGCTGTGCCCGCGTCCGATCCGCCACGGCGTTTTGTCGATAGCATGACGTTGCTGACGGCCGTCCTGCATAACCAGGTAGGCTAGCGCGCCGGCTTTGCCGCCGGCCGCGGCCGGCGCCGCGGCGATGCCATGGCGTCCGCGTCGAATTGCCCACACCACACTGATCAGGGTCAACGCGGTCAGGGTCAGCAGGGCGACAAACCACGGCCACGGCGTGGGCGCCGGTGGAACCAGCGCCGGTCTGAAAGGCGGCCGTACCAGCGGCGCGGCCGGGACGACGTTCGCGGGGCTGTCATTGCCGGCGTCCGTTGCCGGATTTATGCCCGGCAGTCGCACCGGTGCGAGGACGATAAAACTCTGCGCCGGTGTCTGGAACGCCAGAGACAAGTCGATAGCGCCGCCAATCCCGGCCTCGATGAGCGGACCGAGGGCAAAAGCGACACGACCGCCGGAATCCGTTGCCGCCAGCAGGCGCGCGAAGACGCCGTCCGGGATCGAAAAATCGACGTGCTGGGCCTGCACGTACAGACCGCCCGTCTCATCGCTCAGGCGACGCAGCGTCTGCAGGGCGACGGATTGAGCGACCGAGCGGGGATAGCCAATGCTATGGATGACAACGCGCTCGTCGAGCGCCAGCTGGACAACGTCCTCATGATGATAAGCGTAGTCTTCGGCCAGACCGTCAGACATGATCAGCAGCGCACGGCGCGCAACATCATCACGGCGTCCGAGCAGGCGCACCGCCTCGCGGACGTTGCGGTACAGTTCCGTCGTTCTGCCTTTCGCTTTCAGTTCAGACGCGGCGCGCAGAATATCGACCGGAGCTGTGCCGATATCGGCGAGCAGATACAGGTCGGTATCGAAACTTGCGAGACCGAAACGGTGGTGCGGCAGGGCGTGCTCGAGTAACTCGCGCAATTGCACGACGATACGATCGACAACCGGCTGCCGCGCCGGATCGCTGGTATCGATGAGCACCATGACGGCGGTCAGATCGCCGCTTTCAGGATAGTCAGCGACGCTGGTGCCGGCCATCACCCGACCGTCGTATTCGGCTACGGCCGAGCCCAGTACGCCACCGTTGCGCAAACGGTAATCACAGGACAGGCTTTCGACCGGTTGTTGCGCGCAGGTAATGTCCATGTGCTCGGTGACAGTCGCTGCAGCGGCGCACGCAAAGCAGCCCAGCACCAGCGCCGATCCTCGCCAGCATGGCCACGCGCGCGCCGGTGCTGCGGCGACAGCCGCCTGTCGGGGTCTCGGTGCGATGCCGGAGCAGCGCATTATTTCTCCGGAAATAGCGGATCTGGCAGGTCGAAAAATTCAATCGCGACGCTTTTCTGCCCGCCCTGGGTTTCATCGGTCGGCTTGGCATGCGGGCCGACCTGCTCTTCACGCACCTCGCCGAGTTGCGGCAATCCTTTGCGCATCTTGTTGCCGGCCTCGACCACGCGGGCGTGCAATTCGCCGGAAAAGGGTACCCGGTAGGCGCGCGGCTCGGCCCCGCGTGGGCCTTCGGCCATGTCTGTAGCCCACAGAAAAATTTCGCCTTCGCGGCCGCTGGATTTATCCGGTTCCTGGACGTAGATCGCAGCCAGGTTGAAGCGTTTCGGCAGTTCGGCGTCGGTCGGCCAGCCGAGCAGGGGCGGCAGCGAAAAATAGCTGACCGCGTAGAACAACGAGACCACCGCGATCAGGGTCGCCTTCACGCGCCACGACCACGGCGTGTAAAGGTTCAACAGCAACAGCAGCAGGGCGACCACGACGTACGCGGCGACCAATCCGGATGTGCCTAGTAAAACCAATGTCGTCCTCCCTGTTTGAGTGCTGCGAGGTGTCGGGACCGGGTGGTCAGAAGATAACGATGCTTTTGGCGATGTGGCTGATCTGCTCGACCAGTCCCGACTTGTCGATGACGAAGCGGACCGCGGTTTCTTCGTCGCCCTTTTCGGCCAGCGTTGTCTCGCCATAATAGACGATCTCGAGGGCCGGATTGACCTTGGCGACCTGAACCGTGGCGGTGACCGGCTGCTGTGTTTCGCTTGCGTAGTAATGGACGTTGACCACGTACTCGCCGGGTACGACCCCGCGCACGGTCACGACCTCCTGGTTGAGCGGGTTCTGGATCTCCTCGCCATTGATGTTGATGGTGTCGTTGGCGACCCCGCGATCGTCGCGATCGAGGTGGATCAGGCCCGCTTCGCGGTTACGGAACCAGACCACGTTGCCGTTGGGGTCTTCGACCCAGATATCGATGTCGTCAGGATTATTGTCCGGCCAGGTGACGGTGATGATGTATTCCGCCTTGGGATCGATGATGCCTTTCTTCGCCACCGGGTTCATGAACATGATCGCGATCAGGAACAGGTAGGTAAAACCCAGCAGCGCGTTGAACAACAGATCGGTGAACGGATCCGAGATGCTGCGCGGCCGCTGCCAGTTGCTGCTGAAAGCCATGGGGCGCTTGCCGGATTCTCAACCGACCTTGAGGCGCGATTCGGTGAGGCGCAGGATCCTTTCGATTAAATCGTCGGCGCCTTTGTCGAGTAACAGGTATTGCAGGCCCAGCGCCATGCTGCCAACCAGTCCCGCCAGCGTCGTGTACAGCGCGGTACCCATGCCGCTGCTCATTTGTTTGAGCACTTTCTGCATGGTGTTGACGTCGAGTGACGCGGTGTCAGCGACCGAGCCGAGCATCAGGATGAAACCGACGATCGTGCCCAGCAGCCCGAGTTTGAGCAGCACGTCGACGAGGAACCAGCCGAAGTCGTGTGAACCCTTGGCGTGCGCGACCAGGGTTCCGACCAGGGTCGACTGCTCACCGTCCTGGGCCGGATCGTCGTGCCTGGTACCACGGCGCACCAGCGCGGCGACGTGTTCGCCGATGACGCTGTCGCTCGGCAGATGGTAACCGTCGATACTCACACCGTGTACGTCGTCGGCGCGTATTACGCTGAGGCGGTCACCGATATGGTCGCCGAGTTCGCGCACCTGGTCGGTTTCGCGCGAAAGAAACACCGCGCGCCTTGCGCAATGGGCGCTGCCAGCCAGGTACAGGAGTCCGATGACCAGACAGATGCGGCTGCGATCGGTATAGAACAACAACTGCAGCAGGCCTTCGTTCCAGCACACCAGCAAGCCGAAACCGATCAAGCCGGTTACCACCAGCCACATCAGGAACAGCCAGTGTTCGTGGTCCTTGAATTTTGGCACCGCTCAGTCTCCTTCCGATTCAACGGCGAACTCTACGATTTCCTTCAGGGTCGCGTTCATGCGGCGCGCGAAATCGTTGATGCGTTCATCGACGTGGTCGGTGGGCAGCGTGATCAGACTGACGACCGATTTGTTCGCTTGTTCGTGGACTGTGATTCTACATGGCATCTGGGCAACGAAGCCGGGGTCAATAAGTAACGCTTCGCGGGCCAGCTCGAGACTGCAGAAGTGGATCACTTCGACATCGGGGAAATCCTTGTAGCCGCGTTCGCGCAATCCTTCACCAATGGTATTGCGCCCGGTAATACGAAAATTGCGTTCGGTGATGGCAAAATTGAGTTCGAAGACAACGTCCGCGAAGGGTTTATCGACCACGTAGCGCTGGATCGAGCCGGTGTTTTCGGTGCCAGGGTCGCTGGCGCCGGCAATGCTGGTGAGCGCCAGCAGCGCCAGCGCGAACACGGCGCTGGATCATTCCTTGATGACCACGCGGGTGCCGATCCCAAGAAAGGCACGCAGCGCGTGGATTTCGTAGTTCCTCAGCGCGATACAGCCCTCGGTCCAGTCGAGCCGATCGTGGATATGGACTTTCTCCGGCGTTTCTTCGCCGATACCGTGTATGCCGATCGCGCCGCCCAGTCTGGTGTGCTGTGGCGGCAGGCGTCCGGCGCGCAGGGCGCCAATGATGCCGTCAAACTCGGCGCGCGAAATTACTTCGTTGCGCAGGCCATAAAACGCATCCTTGACGTTCGGATAATTCAGACGCACGAAATAATCGAACCTGCTGCTTTCGTTGAAACCGACCACCTGGTAGGTGCCGGTAGGGGTCCGCTTGTCGCCGAACTGCTGTTTGTCGCCGGGTCCGCCACGGCCGACCGACACGCGAAAAACCTGCAGGACTTCCTCGCCGGCACGCACAATCAGCAGGCGATTGGACTTATTGATTTCGATTTCGTAGGGGGCCGCACCGGACGGTGCGCTGCACAATGCGCATAGCGCCAGGCACAACCCGAGCAGGGCTTTGTGCCGTCGCGGCGCCAGGGCACGGCGGGTGTGCCTGCGGGAGGCCGGAAGACTGTCAATACTCATTGCCAGTGATGCGTATATCGCGCGAACGTTTTGCAAGGCAGCTTATCCGCTGGTGCGCCGAACGAATTCTAATAGATTTAGTAGCCTGCGTGCTATCGTTCGTGCTGATCCGCAATGACGAGGCGGGACCGTACTCGTGAATAGGCTAAAATCCCGCGCTGCTTTACGACCTGCTGCCTGATCGCTAAGGGCCTGATGATCGACCATGGCTGAACCTACCGAGCACTATTCCACAACCGCGATGGCGCTGCATTGGCTGACCGCGGTGCTGGTCTTTACCCTGATCGGTATCGGTTGGTACATGGTCGATTTGCCCAAGGGTCCCGATCGCGGCGAATATTTTGCGCTGCACAAATCGATCGGCCTGAGCGTATTTGCCCTCATTTGCCTGCGCATCGCGTGGCGGGTCGGGCACCGGCCACCGCCGCTGCCCGACGAACTGCCGCGCTGGCAGCGCTGGATGGCGCAGCTCGTGCACCTGGCGTTTTATGCGGTGCTGATCGTGCAACCGCTCAGCGGCTACCTGTCGTCAAGCTTCAGCGGTTACCGCACCAGCCTGTTCGGTGTGCCGCTGCCGCACTGGGGCTGGCGCGATGCGCCGCTCAACGAATTGTTCACCGAAATCCATGTGATCGGGTCGCTGGCCCTGGTCCTGCTGATCGCGTTTCACCTGCTCGGCGCGGCTTCGCATCTGCTCAACGGTCAGGGTCACATCATTCGCCGCATGTGGCCGTGGTAGGTGGCGCCAGACAAAAAAAAGGAGCCGAAGCCCCTTTTTTTCCGGTTCTGCTGCGGCTTAACGATTGTTGATGTACATCGTGATTTCAAAGCCGAAACGAACGTCTTGGTATGCGGGTGTCTGCCAGGCCATGGTGATTTCCTTCCAGTAAAGGTTTTGTGTACCAATCTGTGATGCGGGATTTATGCCAGCGTCGCGATTGGTGCCGAAAATTAATTTAAGCTATTGATTGATAAAAAATATCATATTTTCAGGCGGTCCGATGTAGCGCTCCGTTGTCCCCAGTCATGGTGAAACTGGTTGCAGGCAACCACGAAGCCGGTTGCTGACAACCGCAGGACGCAATTTCAGCGGGCCCGGTGGTCGCTGTCGCGCCGTATAATCTGCGCATGCCGCTGAATCGCTCGCCGTCACTCAGGCGCCTGCTGTTGACCCACGAAATTGCGTTCGTGCTGCTGGTTATCCTCAGCGGCGCACTGGGTGCCAGCTGGGCCTATGTCTGGCAGCAATGGTCGGAAGCCTCGATCCGTCTGAACTACCTGTCGCATACCGCCGAGGAGATCCGCTCTCTGCTGTTCAAGCAGATCCAGGAAGTTTCTGTGGCCGGCCTGCGCAGCGACCCCCAGGTGCGCGAATTGAACTCCGGCTACGTACGCACCATGCAGGAGTTGTTCAACGAACTGCGGCGCAAGTCCGCGCACCGCAGCGAAGACTATGCCGTGCAGGGACTGCAGACCGCGTTCAGCCTGCTGCAGGCGGATCTGCGTGAAACCCTGTCGGATACCTTTGCTCTCAACCGCCTGGTTCGTGCCAGGTTGCTTGACCCGGGCTTCGAGCGCAATTTCGTGGCGGATTTCGAACGTGCCTTCGATTCTCTGCTCGGGCTCATCGATCTGCAGCTCGCCGAACAGGAGCGCGTGATCCGGCGATGGCGCGAACTCGCCCCGTACGGACTCGGCGCCCTGATCCTGCTCGGCGTGGTCCTGCTGTGCGCGTCGCGCCGCAGCCTGACCCGTGGTTTCGTCACGCCCATGCAGGCGATCATGGCCGGCACGCGCACCATCAGCAGCGGCGATTTCCAGCATAGTCTGCCGGAAGCCGGGGTCGCCGAGGTGGAAGAACTGGCGCGCGGCATCAACCGCATGGCGGTGGAGCTGGAGGACAATCGTGAGCTGATCAAGCGCAACGAACGCCAGGCGGCGCTCGGTGCGCTGGTGCCGGTGGTGGCGCACAACATCCGCAACCCGCTGGCCGCTATTCGCGCCAACGCACAGTTGCTCGACGGCAGCGAAAACGCGGCCGAGCTCGGCGAGATCCGGCAGGCGATCCTGGATACGGTGGACCGTCTCGGTCGTTGGGTCACGGCGCTGGTTTCGTACCTGCACCCCCTGGCGCCGCGCCGCCAGACATTGCCGGCAGTGGCATCGTTTGACGCCGCGCTAGAGCTGCTGGCGGCCCGCGACGCCAGCCATGGCGTGAGCGTGCGGCGCGGCGAATGGGATCGCGAAGCGATGATCGACACCGATCCGGATCTCCTCGAGCAGGCCCTGTACGGATTGCTCAACAATGCGGTAGAAGCCTCGCCGCGCGGCGCCGAGGTGGTGGTGGCCGTAGCGCGCGACAGCCGTAGCGTGCGCCTGTCGATCAGCGACGCCGGCGGCGGGATCCCGTTCCAGCCCGAACCGTCAGAACTTGCACCGGGCCCGACCACAAAACGTTTCGGCACCGGGCTCGGGATCCCGATTGCCTATAAAATCTGCGGGGTGCTGGGTTACCGCCTGGAATTCAATATCAAGCCCGGACACGGCACCACGGTGATCATCAGTGTCGCGAGGCAAGGAAATACACGCAGTGAGCCTGAGTGACGAAATAGCCGCGATGTCGAGTGAAGTCAGCGCGGCGCACGCTGCGATCCTGGTCGTCGACGACGAAGCGCTGTTCGGAAAAGCCGTGTTGCGGCGTCTCGAACGCGCCGGCTACCGCTGTGAACATGCGCAGACCCTGGCCGCGGCACGCAGCGCGATGCAGGCCGCGGCATTCGATCTGGTGTTACTCGATATGCGCCTGCCGGACGGCTCGGGCCTGGATTTTCTCAAGGCGCTGCGCGAGCGCAGTGACATTCCCGTGATCGTGATGACCGCCTATGGCGAGGTCGACGACGCAGTAACGGCGATGAAACACGCCGCTTCCGACTATCTGAAAAAGCCGCTGGATCTGGACGAGCTGTTGCTCAACGTCGAGAAGGTGATCCGCGCCGGTGCGCTCAGCCAGCGCCTGGCCTACTCGCAGACGCGCGAGAGCAGTCGCGCGGCCCACTCGACACTGATCGGCGAGTCGACGAAGCTCGTCGAGGTGCGTGAGCAGATCCTGCGCATCGCGGGGCTGGTCAGCGCCGAGGGCGTCGCGCCAACGGTGCTGATCACCGGTGAGACCGGCGCCGGCAAGGACGTCGCCGCGCGGCTGCTGCATTCGAGTTCGGCGCGCGCCACGCGTCCCTTTGTCCATGTCGACTGCGCCGCGCTACCCAAAGATCTGATCGAGGCCGAGCTGTTCGGGCACGTCAAGGGTGCGTTCACCCATGCCGTCAATGAGCGCACGGGCCTCATCGAGGCGGCCGAAGACGGCGTGGTATTTCTCGATGAAATCGGCGAGATCCCGCTCGACCTGCAGGCCAAACTGCTGGCGGTGCTGGAGCGGCGCATGCTGCGTCGGATCGGCAGCAGCCACGAACGGTCTACCCGGGCATGGTTTATCGCGGCGACGAACCGAGCGGTGGAAGCCATGGTCGAGGCCGGCACGCTGCGCGCTGACCTGTACTTCCGACTCAACGTCCTCAGCCTGGCACTACCACCGCTGCGTGAACGGGCGGACGATGTCATCGCCCTGGCCGAACATTTCGCCGCCGACGTCGCGCGCCGCTACGGGCTCGCCGAAGTCAGGCTGAGCGCCGCGGCTCAGGCCCGACTGCGTGCTTATCCCTGGCCGGGCAACGTGCGCGAACTCAGTCACGTGATCGAGCGCGCGGTACTGTTGTCCGACCATGGCGCGATCGACGCACCGCAATTGTCATTACCGGTACCGGAGACAACGCCGACCGCCAGCGGCGACGGCCTGGCCGCGCTCGACGCTCTAAGCCTCGAGGCAGTGGAAAAACTCATGATCGAACGTGCGATGGAAAACACCGGCGGGAATGTTTCCGAGGCCGCGCGCAGGCTCGGCATCACGCGCATGGCGATGCGCTACCGCCTGCGCAAGTATGAAGATTAGTGCAGCTTGAGGCGCGGTTTGCTGGCCCGCGTCAGCACATCAGCGATGCTGGTCAGGGTGGTTCTGAGTACGCCGTTGACGGCGACCTGATGCATTTTGTACAGCGACAGATAGGCCCAGCGCGCCAGCCGTCCTTCGAGCGGCACATTGGTCTGATGTCGGCCGAGCAGGTTACCCATCAGGGTGCCGATCGCGGAGTGCCGTGACAGGTTGATCAGCGAACCGAAATCCTTGTAGCGATACGGTTTCAGCGGTTTGCCGGCGCGCAGCCGCGCGACCGCATCGACGACGTGCATGGCCTGTTGGTGGGCGGCCTGGGCGCGCGGCGGCACGTTGCGTTCGCTGTCCGGCAGCGGGCAGGCGGCGCAGTCGCCGAGAGCAAAAATCTGATCGTCATCGACACACTGCAGGGTCGGACGCACCAGCAGTTGTCGCGCCCGGTTGCACTGCAGACCGTCGAGATTGTCGAGCAGGGCAGGGCCTTTGATGCCGGCGGCCCACACCCTGATCCCGGCGGCAATGGTCTGCCCATCGGCAGTTTCGAAACCGTCGGCGTCGGCGCGTGCGATGCTGGCGCCGGTGTGGACGACGATACCCATGTCCGCCAGCAGCACGCTGGTCGAGTCGGAGACCCGCTGCGGCAGTCCGGGCAGAACCCGCGCGGAAGCCTCGATCAGATGGATACGCAGGTCTTGTTCGATGTCGATGTTATCGAGGCCGAAGCCAACCAGTTCACGCATCGAGTGGTGCAGTTCCGCGGCCAGTTCGACGCCGGTCGCGCCGGCGCCGGCGATCGCGATGTGCAATTGTGCGGCACTGCTCGGTCCGTTGCGCGCGTCGGCGGCGTAACAGCTACGCAGCAGGTGCTGATGGAACGCATCCGCCTGCTCGCGACTGTCCAGGAAAAAGCAGTGCTCGGCGACGCCGGGAATGTCGAAATCATTGGTTACGCTGCCGACTGCGATCACCAGCAGGTCGTAGCTCAGGGTGCGTTCCGGAATATAGGGCTCGCCGTGCGGGTCGAGGCTGGCTGCGAGGGTGATCGTACGGTTCGCGCGGTCAAGTGCCTTGAGCGCACCCAGGCGAAAGCTGAAGTGATTAAGGTAGGCCTGGGCCAGATAGCTGATCTCGTCGTCAAAGGAGTTCAGCGAGCCGGCGGCGACTTCGTGCAGCAGCGGTTTCCACAGGTGTGACTGCACGCGGTCGACGAGGGTGATCCTGACGGCGTCATCGCGTCGGTAGCGGCGTCCGAGTTTGGCGGCCAGTTCGAGGCCGCCGGCGCCGCCGCCGACGATGACGATGTGCATGTCCGGGTCCTGTTGTTGGTTCATATTCGTTCCTGCTGCAGGCATGGCCGTGGACCGGCGCCGATGTGGGCCTCGCCAAGCATGGCAGTTTGCCAATAAAAGTTCAGCCGCGCGCTGACTCGTTCGATACGCGGGGATCGACCCGTGACGCTGCGACACGCAGGGTATAATGGCGCAGGCCAGCATGGCTGGCGCATTGCGACGAGTCGAAGGAGCGAGAGATGGACGAACGTAAACAGCTGGAAATTGAGGCCGCGACTTTTCGGCATCTGCGCGATTATCTGCGCGAGCATACCGATGTGCAGAACATCGACCTGATGAACCTGGCCGGGTTCTGCCGCAACTGCCTGTCGAAGTGGTATCGCGCCGAGGCCGAGGCATTGGGTGTAGAAATCGATTATGAACAGGCGCGCGAACGGGTCTACGGCATGCCCTATTCGGAATGGAAGCAGCGTTATCAGGGGCAGGCCTCCGCCGACCAGAAGGCCCGGTTCGACGCCCGGCAGGAGCGCGAAGGCGCTTCCTGAGCGATACTTCAAGCCGCCGCCCGACAGTCCCGCAGCGGAGATCGACGATGGGACTCAGGCTGCGCTTGAACCTCCTGCTGACGATAATTTTTCTGTTCGCGCTGACCACGGCGGTCATCTACCTGCTGGGCAATGCCAGGCGCGCGGTCGTTGACGAACTGCGCGCCAGCACCCAGATTGCCGAGATCCTGCTCACCGGCCTGAATGACCATGGCAGTGGCGATGGCGGCGGGGTGGAGCAACTGGTGCAGCGCCTGGAGCGGCTTCCGCCCCTGCGCCACCTGCGGATTTCATCCGCTGAGTACCCGCCACCGGCGCCTGCGGGCGCGGCGCCGCGCTGGTTTTCCCATCTCGTTGCACCCCCCGCGGAGGAACTCACGTTGAACATGGACTCCGGTATCGGACCGATCCGTATCGTCGCGGACCCGAGCGCGGAGATCGCCGAAGCGTGGCGCGAAGTGCGGGTGACACTGGCGATCCTGCTCGGTGCGTTCATCACCGCGACCCTGGTGCTGGTACTCGCCATTGGACGCATGCTGCGACCGCTGGCGGCGCTGTCCGCGGCCCTCGGTGACGTCGGCCACGGCCGCTACGAGGCGCGTTTGCCGGTCAGTGGGATCAGCGATATCGATCGTCTGAACGAGCGTTTCAACGCCATGTCCGCCGCGCTGCAGCGCAGCGAACGCGACAATGCCGCGCTGGCCCGTCGTTCGCTCGCAATCCAGGAGGAGGAACGCCGCCATCTCGCCCACGAGCTGCATGACGATATGGGGCAATCGATCACCGCGATCAAGGCGCTCGCGGTTTCGATCGGCGAGCGCTCCGACAGCGTGATCGCCGAACGCGCCGCGACCATCGTCGACGTGTCGTCGTCGATTTATGCACGCGTGCGGCAGATGATGCGACGCCTGCATCCGGTCGCGCTCGACGAACTCGGGCTGGTCGCGGCGCTGGAATCGATGGTCGACGACTGGAATACCCATCACGGCACCTGCTTCTGCCGTTTCGTGCGGCCGAGCGGGGCGGCTGCTGTGCTCGGCGAACTCGATGCCGAGATGCGTATCGGCATCTATCGCATCGTGCAGGAAGGCCTGACCAATATCGCGCGCCACGCCGGCGCCAGCGAAGCGTGGGTCGAACTCGAACTGCTCGACGCCGGCCCGGCGCGGCCACGCCTCAGCGTACTGATCCGGGATAATGGTCAGGGTTTCGATCCCGACAGCCACGTTCGCGGGCTGGGCTTACGCGGCATTCATGAACGCGTCGAGGCCATGCAGGGTGAAATTTCGGTACTCGGTGTGCCCGATGCCGGGGTGACAATACAACTCAGCGTGCCGCTCAGCGATGGCGCCACGAAGGATGAGCGACCATGACCGCGGTGACGACTATTCTGCTGGTGGACGATCATGCCGTGGTGCGCGCGGGTTTCAAAACCTTGCTGGAAAACCAGAGCGATTTGCGCGTCGTTGCCGAGGCCGACGGCGGCGAGCAGGCCTGCCGCGAGTATATTCAGCATCAACCGGACATCGTGATCATGGACCTGAGCCTGCCCGGCATCGGCGGGCTCGAGGCCATCCGGCGTATCGTCACGCGCCAGAGTGGTGCCCGCATCCTGGTCTTCAGCATGCACGAAGACACCATCTTCGTGGAGCAGGCGCTGCAGGCCGGCGCGCGGGGTTATGTCGGTAAAAGCAGTGCTCCGGTGGTGCTGGTGGAAGCCGTGCGCCAGGTTGCCGGCGGCAACGTCTACATCGACCCGGACATCGCGCAGCGTCTCGCGGTGCAGAAAACCAAGGGCGAGGATACGCCTTTCGAAGCGCTTTCCACGCGTGAGTTTGAAATTTTCTGCCTGCTTGCCGAAGGGCTGAACGTCAACGAGATCTCGACGCGTCTATCGTTGAGCTATAAAACCGTGGCCAATTACTCGACCCAGATCAGAAGCAAGCTCGAAGTCAGCACGGCCGCCGAACTCGCGCGCCTGGCGATCCGCCACGGTATCGTCTCGGCCTGATCATTCACGCAGGAACTTCTCCTGCTCAACGGCGGCGATTTTCCCAATCGTTACGGCACCACCCGCAGTTACAATCCGCGCCCGGCGTTCGCGATGTGCAGCGTCGGCCAACGCCAACCCAATTGAAACGGTGCCGTATCCATGACCTTGAATGCGAGTTTTGCGCTGCGTGCAGTCCTGTTGGCTTCGGTGCTGGCGCCGACGCTGTCGATTGCCGCCGAGGGCGCGGGTTTCGATGAAGAAATCCTGGTCGTAGCCCCGACCCCCGCCGGCGGCAGCGGGCTTGCCGCGGACAAGTTGCCGTTCAACGTGCAGGCCGCCGACGCGATGCCCTCGAGCGCGCGCAGGCCCCCGATCTGACCGATTTCCTGGCCACCCATCTCGGCAGCGTGACGATCAACTCGGCGCAGAACAATCCGCTGCAGCCCGACGTCCAGTACCGGGGATTTGCCGCTTCGCCGCTGCTCGGGCTGTCGCAGGGCATCGCCGTCTATCAGAACGGGGTGCGCATCAATGAACCCCTGGGTGATGCGGTCAACTGGGATCTGGTGCCGGAATCAGCGGTCCACGACATCGCCCTGATCGGCGGCAGCAATCCCCTGTTCGGTCTGAATACGCTCGGCGGCGCGCTGGCCGTGACGATGAACAATGGCTTCAACTTCACCGCCACCCAGGGTGAAGCGGCGGGCGGCGCCTGGGCGCGCGTCAGCAGTCACGTCGAAAGCGGCGCCAACGATGGTCGCTTCGGTTACTACGTCAATGCCAGTTACTTCGAGGAGGACGGCTGGCGCGATCTGTCCGGCGCCGATGCGCTGAACCTGTTTGCGGCGGCTGAGTTACCGCGGTGAGCGCCCTCGAGGCGGATCTCAGTTTCTGCCAGTATGGTGACAGCGACCTCACCGGTAACGGCGCCGCCGCCGCGCGGTCTGCTCGAAATCGATCGCGATGGTATTTTTACCGCTCCGGACATTACCGAAAACGAACTGGCCCTGGTCACGTTCAACGGTCGTCACGCATTCACTGACCAGGTAAACGTCGCCGGGAACGGATTTTACCGCGACAACGAGACACAATCGTTCAACGGCGACGGTTCCGAGTTTCTGGCCTGCGATCTCGGCGCGGGCCGGTTCCTGCTCGATGAAATAGAGGAAGACGAGCTCGAGGCGCTCGGCTTCGACGATGACGATATCTGTGAGGACAACGCGCTGGCGGTCGCCGACCCCGACGCCCTGGAGGCGGCCCTGAATGCCGCCGCCGGCGGGCCGGAGTTCAACCTCGACGACCTTACCGACGAGCTGTCCGGTACCGGGCTGATCACCGACCAGGCGATCAACAACCACTCAACGCGGGACCAGCGCAGTTACGGCGGCGATCTGCAGTTCACGTTCACCCGCGACATCTTTGCGCGGGGCAATAACTTCGTTCTTGGCGGCGGCTACTTCAGGGGCGAGGCTCCGGTTTCGATTCAGTCACCGAACTCGCCGAATCTCGACCCCGTAACGCGCAGCACCGCCGGCCTCGGTGTCGGCACCTTCGTCGACGAGGAAACCGACCAGGTAGATCACCTCGACGACAACCTGGAGCCTGTATTTCCTGGATGCGCTCGACGTCACTGAGCGCTTCACGCTGACCTTCGGCGGGCGCTACAACACCACCGCGGTGAAACTTCAGGATCGTTCCGGTCAGCGCCCGGAACTGAACGGAGACCATCGCTTTCAGCGTTTCAATCCGACCGTCGGGGCGACTTTCGACGCCCACGAAAGCGTGAATATCTACGCCAATTACAGCGAATCCTCGCGCGCGCCAACCCCGATCGAACTGGCCTGTAACGAGGGCGTATTCTCCATCGCGCGCGCCAATGCCATCGCCGCCGGCGATGACCCGGACGACATCGATTTCGAATGTCGGTTGCCGAACGCTTTCCTCGCTGACCCGCCGCTCGACCAGGTGGTGGCGAAGTCGGTCGAGTTCGGTGTGCGTGGCGAATCGGTCCGCTGCGTCACCGCCTGGGCTACTTTCTCACCGACAGCAACAACGACATTATTTTTCAGACCACCGGGCGTGGCACCGGCCTGTTCGCCAACGTCGACAGGACGCGCCGGCAGGGTTTCGAATCGGCGTTTGCCGCGAGCTGGCATGCGCTCGACTGGGCACTCGCCTACAGCTACGTCCGCGCCACGTTCGAGGACAGCTTCATGGTTTTGAGTCCGAATCACCCGTTCGCAGACGGCGACGGCGAACTGGCTGTCGCACGCGGCGATCGGATCCCGGGCATTCCGGACCATCAGTTCAAGTTCAGTACCGATGACGACAGTCTGCCCTGGGGGCTGCGCGTAGGCCCCGAGCTGAACGTCAACTCGGGCCAGTATCTGCGCGGCGACGAGGCCAACCTGCTCAAGCCGATCGGCGGCTATGCGCTGGTCAACCTGCGCGGTAGCTACCGTCTCAATGAGCGCCTGGAAATGTTTGCGCGGGTGACCAATCTGTTCGACAAAGATTACGAAAATTTCGGCCTCATCGGTGAATCACCAGGCGAAGTACTGCCCGGTCTGGACAACCAGAGTTCGATTTTTCTCGGCGCCGGCGCGCCGCGCGCCGGCTGGGTCGGACTGCGCGTACGCCTGTAACCGCGCGCGAAGACGAGGATCGGAGTTTACTGAAGTAAATGAGGCTGGCTGCCGAGCGCGCAACGCCGCCCACGGTATCCGCAGTAGTTTTTCACCAATCGCGGAGGTTGGCGCAAAGCGTGAGCCGGGAGTGCGGTATGCAAGGCGCGCGCGAAGACGAGGACCGGAGTTTACTGGTGTAAATGAGGCTGGCTGCCGAGCGCGCAACGCCGCCCACGGTATCCGCAGTAGTTTTTCACCAGCTCGGGCAGGCTGGTCAAAAACGTAGCGAGGAATACCGTGGGCAAGGCGTGCGCGAGACAAGGACCGGAGTTTACTGGCGTAAATGAGGACCGCAGGCGAGTGCACAACGCCGCCCACGGTATCGCAGTAGTTTTTCACCAGCCTGCAGCTGCTAGTCGTCGATGGCTATACCCCACGGAAACTTTCCCACCGGAACGGTGGTTACCACCGTATTACTCTCGGTGTCGATGACGGAAACCTGATGGTCGACACCATCGGTGCTGTAAAGGCGTTTGCCGTCGCGGCTGAGGGCTAGGCCCCAGACCCGTTTGCCGACCGGGATGGCCTTGAGAATTTCCAGGCTGTTGGCGTCGAGAACAAACACCCGGTTGGCGCGGCCGCCGGCTACGAACAGGCGCTTGCCATCGCGTGAGACGAGTACGTCCTTGGGTTTCGCCTTGTCGTCGCCGAGCGGTACCTTGCCGATGATGGTTCCGCTGGCGATATCGATTTTCTTGACTTCACCGCTGATCTCGGAGGTCGCGTAGGCGGTCTTGCTGTCGGTACTGAACGTCGCTGCGCGCGGTCGCGCCCCGACCAGGATATTGGTTTCGATGACATGCTCGGGAATGGCGATTACGTGCAGCATATTGGTCGATTCGCTGGTCACGATGGCGCGCTTGCCATCCGGCGACACCGCCACACCTTCGGGTTCGATGCCGACTTCGATTTCGGCAAGTTTTTCACCCGTGCGCGGATTGAACACCGAGGCCTTGGCGTCTTCTTCGTTGGAGATGTAGATGATTGCCGTTCGGATGGACCGCGAACGCTTCCGGGTCGTCGCCGCTGGAAAATGTGCGCAGGACCTTCATCGTCTGCGGATCGACCACGGCAATGGCATTGTCTCCGCTGACCGCGACGTAAACTTCGCTGCCGTCGGGCGCCAGGCCAACGCCGCGCGGGCGTTTGCCGACCTTGATCGTTGCGATCACGGTATTCGTCGCGCTGTCGATCACGCTGAGCGAGTCGCTGCGTTCGTTGGAGACAAAAATGCGCCCGGTGGCGGCACCGAGCGGCAGACTGACCAGGAGCAGAAGGGCGGGCAAAAGAATTCGCATAGATTTCATCATCCAGTGTGGCAGTTCGGGGTTCATTTCAGGCAATCGGCGAGGCCGAGACTGTCGAGATTGTCGGCGGCGACGATGCCGCGGACCGGCGCTTCAGCGACGATTTTGCCGCCTTCGACGAGCAGCAGCGGCTGGCGCAGCTGGCCGGTGTTGCGGAAACTCATATCGACGCCTTTCTGGCCGTCGAAGGCGAGGTCGGATTTGATCGAGGCCATGACGACCTCGGAATCGGCGCTGCCGACCCGCGCCACGGTATCCGAAATCAGCTTGACGGCGGCCCACGCCGCCCACGCCGTGTCGGTCATGGCGCGTTCATAGCGGGCACGGTAACGCTTGTTCAACTGGGCCGCGGCGTACTTTTTGAACGCCGGGTGCCAGGCCTCGGCAGTAGCCGGCGAGGCCGGGTTCTGACGCAGCCATTGCTGCACTGCGTCTTCGCGCATGGCGAAGCTGGGAATGGTATGGAACAGGTTCGGTTCGCAGGCCTGGCGCAGTTCGTCGTCACCACTGCTGACGTTCAGGATCGGCAGTTGGCGATGTGCTTCGGCGAGTTTGAGCACGCGCAGCGCGGAGATATCGGCGATCACCGCGGTCGCGTTGATACCCGACAGGTCGTCCGCTCCGGTGACTGTCACGAGGGTGTAGTGCTGGCCAAGAAAGCGACCCTGGGCATTGGCTTCGTCGATGCCCTGGCCGGCGCCGTCGCGCGCATCGGCGCCGTCACCGATAAACGCAATCTGGACCTCCAGTAACGGGGCGGCAGTGCTGGGTGCCGCCACGAGCAGGACCAGGGTGAACAATGCGCACAATTCGGCGGCGCGGCGGATCCGACGGCTGGCCGGCAAACGACAGGACATAGGGGCGGTGTTCCTTTTGATGATGCGGGGCCTCATCGCTCCCACTTAGAGCCCGGGCGCTGCGATTTGTTCATTGACCGGTCCGGTAGTGACGTCCGGCCGCTGCCGGCTTGCCAGCAATCCCGTCGCTCGACCCTCGACAGGTCGGGCGCGAAAGCCGTGGCGTGTCGCGCTCGTTTCGCACCGGCGTGAAGTCTGCGCACCGACCCCACTGGTTTTTTCGAGGTTTTCTGGTTAGTCTGCGGGTACCAATTCCAGCGCGCCGAAGACCGCATTTTAGGCGATCACGGCGCGGAATTCGCGCGAGTTCGACGGCATCGACCAGAGCACCGTGTGTGTGCAGCGATTGCCGGGATTGCGGTGCGAACAGACGCCGGGCCCGACCACCGGCGGGTGCGCATGAAATGCGTGGAATACGTGCAATCGGATACATCGAGGCCGCAACCGCGTGCCGTTATGGAGGAGAGACTCTATGCTGAAAGCCCTGCAACTTGAGCCAGAAAAGTGCACCGGCTGCCTGCAATGCGAAATGGCCTGCTCGTACGAGCAGGAGGGTATTTTTAATCCCTCGAAGTCTCGTATCAAGGTGTTCACGTTCCACGACGAAGGGCGATTTGCCCCCTACACCTGCTCGCAGTGCGCCGAAGCCTGGTGTCTGCATGCCTGTCCGGTCGAGGCCATCGTTATCAATGAGGCGACCGGCGCCAAAGAGGTCATCGAGGACATCTGTGTCGGCTGTAAGGTGTGCACCATCGCCTGCCCGTTCGGCACGGTGAACTACAACGCCGACAGCGGTAAGGTCATCAAATGCGACTTGTGCGGCGGCGAACCGGCCTGTGCCGAAGCCTGTCCGACCGACGCGATCACCTATGTCGACGCGGACCATACCGGTCTCGAACGGATGCGCGCCCACGCCGCGCAATCAGTTCCGAAAAGCTGACACTGACAGGATCTGGAGGCAACCAAGATGGCATGGCAACGCAGAATTCTTCGTGTCGACCTGAGCAAGGGTACGTGCGCCGAGGAGCCGCTGAACATGGACTGGGCGATGAAATACATCGGCCAGCGCGGACTCGCAACCAAATACCTGGTCGAGGAAATCGACCCCAAGGTCGACGCCCTGTCGCCGGGCAACAAGCTGATCATGGCGACCGGACCGCTGACCGGCACCATGGCTTCGACCGGTGGCCGCTATTCCGTGATCACCAAAAGTCCGCTGACCGGTGCGGTGGCGTGCTCCAACTCGGGCGGGTTCATCGGCGCCGAAATCAAGCAGGCCGGCTGGGACATGATCATTTTCGAAGGCAAGTCGCCGAAACCGGTGTACCTGTATCTCGAGAATGACGACGCGGAACTGGTTGCGGCCGACGATCTGTGGGGTAAATCGGTGTGGGAAGCAGATGAAATGCTGCACGCCAAGTACCAGGATCCCCTGATCCGCATTTCCGCGGTCGGTCGCTCCGCCGAGCAGGGTTGCCTGTACGCGGGCGTCGTCAACGATCGTCATCGTGCCGCCGGGCGCTCTGGTGTCGGTACGGTGATGGCATCGAAAAACCTCAAGGCTGTGGTTGTCCGCGGCACCAAGGGCGTCGGCAACGTGCGCGATCCGAAAGGTTTTTTCAAAGCGACCGCCGAGGCAAAAAAAGCCCTGAAAGACAACGCGGTCACCGGCGAGGGCTTGCCCGCCATGGGCACCCAGGTGCTGATGAATGTCATCAACGAAGTCGGCGCGATGCCAACCCGGAATATGCGCGAAGTGCAGTTCGAAGGGGCGCACAAGATATCCGCCGAGGCCATGCACGAGCCACGTGAAAGCGACGGCAAACCCAACCTGGTGACCAATGCCGCCTGTTTCGGCTGCACCATCGCCTGCGGACGTATCTCCACCATCGATCCGCAGCATTACACGATCCAGAACAAGCCCGAATATATCGGCGCCTCCGGCGGTCTCGAGTACGAGGCCGCGTGGGCGCTGGGCTCCGACACCGGGGTTGACGATCTCGATGCGCTGACTTATGCGAATTTTCTGTGCAACGAAGACGGTTACGACCCGATTTCGTTCGGCGCGACCGTTGCCGCGGCGATGGAATTGTTCGACCTCGGCGCCATCACGACCAAGGAAACCGGCGGTATAGAAATGACCTTCGGCTCGGCGGAAGCGTTGACGCGGGCTGCTGAACTGGTCTCAACGGGCGAAGGTTTCGGTAAGGATCTGGGCCTCGGTTCAAAACGGCTGTGCGAAAAATACGGCCACCCGGATCTGTCGATGACGGTCAAAGGGCAGGAATTTCCGGCCTACGATCCGCGCGGTATTCAGGGCATGGGGCTGGCTTACGCGACCTCTAATCGCGGTGCCTGCCACCTGCGCGGATACACGGTGTCTTCAGAAATCATGGGTGTGCCGGTGAAAACCGACCCGCTTTCGACCGAAGGCAAGCCGGAACTGGTCAAGGCCTTTCAGGATGCCACCGCGGCAGTCGATTCGACCGGACTGTGCGTCTTCACGACGTTCGCCTGGACGCTCGAAGACATCGCGCCACAGGTCGATACCGCTTGCGAAGGCGGCTGGACGCCGGAATCGATGCTTGAGGCTGGCGAACGGATCTGGAATCTCGAACGCCAGTTCAATCTCGATGCCGGTCTGACCAAGGCCGACGATACCCTGCCCAAGCGTCTGCTCAAGGACGCCGCCAAAACCGGGCCTGCGAAAGGCATGGTCAATCGACTCGACGAAATGTTGCCGCAGTACTACGAAAGCCGCGGCTGGAATGCCGACGGGGTACCCACAGCGGCCACCCTCGAACGTCTCGGCGTTTGAGATCCCGAAGCGGCGTTTGTTAAGCGACAGCGGAGAACCTGATACATGCAACACGTAGTCATAGGGGCGGGACCGGCCGGCGTCGTCGCGGCGGAGGCCCTGCGCAAGCTCCAGAGCGATGCCGTCGTGACCCTCATCGGTGATGAGCCCGAACCACCTTATTCGCGTATGGCGATACCTTATTTCCTGATCAAGCAAATCAGCGAAGAAGGTACCCACCTGCGCAAGGGAGCCGGTCACTTCAAGGACAAGGGCATCGATATCGTGCAGGGGCGGGTGGCGTCAATCGATCGCAAGGCGGGACAGCTCGAACTCGAAGGCGGCAACAAGGTGCCTTATGACAGGCTCCTGATTGCGACCGGCTCAACGCCGGTATCGCCGCCGATCGACGGCATCGATCTGCCCGGCGTCACCTCATGCTGGACCCTCGCCGATGCCCGCCACATCGCGCAGACCGCGAAAAGCGGCGCGCGGGTGGTGCTGATGGGCGCTGGCTTCATTGGCTGCATCATTCTCGAGGCGCTGGCCAAAAGCGGCGCCAAGCTGACGGTCGTCGAAATGGAAGATCGCATGGTGCCGCGAATGATGGACGACACCGCGGGCGGTCTGATCAAGGACTGGTGCGAAGGACGTGGCGTCAAAGTGCATACCTCGGCCAAGGTCACCGCGATCGAAAAGAACGGCAAGGACCTGCGCGTCAAGCTGAATTCCGGCGAAAGCATCGATGCCGATATGGTGGTGTCCGCGACTGGTGTGCGGGCCAATATCGGCGTGGTCAAAGGCAGCGGCATCGAAACCGATCAGGGTATCCTCGTCGACCGTACCATGCGCACCAATGATCCCAACATCTTCGCCGCCGGCGACGTCGCGCAGGGTATCGATTTCTCGACCGGAGAGTATTCCGTGCAGGCCATCCAGCCGACCGCCGTTGACCACGGGCAACTCGCGGCGCGCAATATGGCCGGGCTGAAGGGCGCCGTTCATCGCGGCTGCGTGAACATGAACGTACTCGATACCCTCGGCCTGATCTCGAGTTCTTTCGGGCTGTGGATGGGGGCCGACGGCGGCGATTCCTGCCAGCTGCTCAATCGCGATCGGTTCCGTTACCTGAACCTGCAGTTTACCGACGACGTGATGGTCGGCGCGACGAGTCTCGGGCTGACCCAGCATGTCGGGGTTCTGCGCGGTCTCATCCAGACCAAAACACGACTGCACGGCTGGAAGAAAAAACTGCTCGAGGATCCGACCCGGATCATGGAAGCCTACCTGGCCTCGACCCAGGCAGTTGGATTCAATGCCGGCATCATGAAGTAGCCGTTCGGCCCGCGGTCCGAGCGGCACGTGGGCACACCAGCCAGCGTGAAAATTACGTTCAAGATGTACGCCTCGTTGGCGCAGTACCTGCCGGCAGACGCCGAGCGCAATATCGTTGAAATCGAGATCCCTGCCGGCAGTTCGGTGCACGATGTGATCGATCGCTATCGTGTGCCGCGCGCGTCCGCACACCTGATCCTGGTCAACGGCGTGTACATCGTCCCCGAACAGCGCGATCAACCGTTGCTCAAGGAAAATGACGTGCTCGCCTTATGGCCGCCGGTCGCCGGCGGCTGAACCGCGAGCTTCGAAGCCGCGTATGTCGCCGCGCCCCCAGTCGCCGACAGCCGCCGTCGATCAACTGTTCGACAGCGCCTGCCGTATCCACGCCGATGGCGACCTGCAACGCGCGGAACACCTTTATCGCGAGGTGCTGCGCCAGGCGCCGCGCCACGCCGACGCCCTCAATATGCTCGGCGTGGTCGGCTGCCAGAGCGGTAATCCGCGCGCCGGGGCGGATCTGATCAGAGCCGCCCTGACGCTCAATACCACGCACCCCGATTACAACAATAATCTCGGTATGGCCCTGCTCGACATGGGTCAGCGAACGGAGGCCATCACCGCCTTCGAGAGCGCAGTCAAAGCGAAACCGGGTTTTGCCGAAGCGCATTTCAATCTCGCTAACGCGCTGCGCGTAAACAGCGATTTCGTCGGCGCGGAGAAACATTACCGCCGCGCACTGAAAGCCCGCCCGGATTATCCTGATGCGCTGAACAACCTCGCCAACCTCCTGCGCCAACGCGGCGCGGCGGGCGAAGCCGCGCAACTGTTGCACAAGCTGGTGCGCCTGAGGCCCGACGATCTCAAGGGGCGTTACAACCTTGCCCTGGCCCTGCAGGCCCAGGGCAAGCTCGATGCGGCCATCGCCGAATTGCGACAGCTGCTCGAGCGCGCGCCCGGTGACGCATCGGCGTGGGAAGCGCTCGGACAGGCCTGTCGCCAGGCCGGAGCGCTAGACGATGCTGCCGCGGCACTGGCGCAGGCGGTGGCGTGCGGCGCGCCGACGCCGCAGCTGCTGAACAGACTCGGTCTGGCCCGGCTCGCGCTGAATCAACTCGCCGCGGCCCGCGCGAGTTTTGACCAGGCCCGCGAACTTGCGCCGCGCGACCCCGATACCCTGAATAACCTCGGCCTGGCCGCGAGTGCGGATGGCGACGCCGACACCGCGCGCAGCTATTTTGAAAGCGCACTTGCAGGCTCCGGCCCTCGCCGTGCCGCGTATCGCAATCTCGCCGCAGCTCGAACTCTCGCACGGCGAGCGCGCCGCGCTCGCGCACGTATCGACGCCGCGCTGGCCAGCGACGGTGCCGCGCCGCGCCTGCGAAGTGGATGTTCTACGCGCTGGGACATCTGCGCGACCGGCACGGTGACTACGATCGCAGCCTTCGCGGCGTTTACGGCGGCCAATGCCGCGTCGAGCGCGAGACGACGTTTCGATGCCGCGGCCCAGGCGCGCTTCATCGAGACGCTCATCGCGGTGCCTTCGAGCGCGAGTACTTCGCGCCTTTCCGCGAGGCTGGGCAGCGGCAGCGAGCAGCCGGTGTTCATCGTCGGCATGCCGCGCTCGGGGACCTCGCCTGGTCGAACAGATCGTTGGCCAGCCATCCACTCGTTCATGGCGCCGGCGAGCTGACCTTCTTCCCCGAGCATGTGCAGGGCCTGGCGCAGCGCTCTCGGCAGCAAAGCCGTTTCCGCGCTGTCTGCGCCGGCAACGAGGCGCGACCCGCGCCGCTAGCGACGGCGTACCTCGCGCAACTCGGCTAGCGGGTGGCGGTGCGCGCCGGCGTCAGCGACAAGATGCCCTACAACTTTCTCTACCTCGGCGTCATCGCGCTGCTGTTCCCGCAACGCGCGCGTGATCCATTGTCGGCGCCAGCCGATGGCGACCTGTTTTTCCATTTTCAGCCACGATCTCGCCGGCAGCCATCCGTATGCCTACGACCTCGAGGACCTGGCGTGTGGCCTGGGTCGGCTACGCGCGGCTGATGGGACACTGGCGCGAGCCCCTGCCATTGCGCCTGCTGGAGGTCGATTACGACAACTGGTTGCCGACCTCGCAGTGGGAAGCCGCGCGCTGACCGAGTTTCTGGGCCTTGCCGTGGGACCCGGCCTGCCTGGATTTCCATCGCAGCCCGCGCGCCGTAATCACCGCCAGTCAGTGGCAGGTGCGGCAGCCCGGTCATACATCATCGACGACGCACTGGCGCCACTACGCACGGCATCTGGGACCGCTTGAGCGCGCCCTGGCCGAGGCATGCGGCCGATGAGCGCGTGACGATACCGGGTACGGCGCTCATCGAGCGCCGGGAAATGGGCATCAGCCACGCCGATTTCCGCCGGATTTTCCCGCGCGTGGTCGGCGATGCGGTGCGGGCCGAGATTGATCTGCAGAGCCGCGTCGAATGGCAGGACGGCGCCGTGCTGGAAGTTAATGTGTCACCTGAACTGATCCGCCGGATTGCTTTGTTGCGCTTGCCCTATGTCAACATTCGCTTCGTTTTTCAGGGCTTTAGTGAAACCCGACGCAGCGAATTCATGCGCCGCTTTGACCGCGCCTTCCAGAAAGGCGGTGGCTGAACGCCTGCGCGGCCGCGCGCGGGCGTGCCCGCAATGTGGCGTGTTGATGTTGCAATTTGGCAACATGGCCCGCAAACCGCCGACCTGAATGGATATTTTTTGTTGCAAAAGTGTTGGCACGGGACAATCTTTGGTTTAGAATCGCGCTTGGTTGCAATACTCAACGGTGACCAAAGAGCCGCCCCGCAAGGGAAACGGCCCGGCAGGACGACAGAGGGGGATGCCGGCACCACGAGTCAACCAACGAGAAGCTTAAGCGTGTAGGGTTCCGTTTTAAGCCTTAGTCCTTAGAGTTTAGGAGGAAGTGATGGCGAATCAATTTTCAAAGACCAAGATAGCCGCAGCAGTCAGCGCAGCTGCTTTTGGCGCAGGTCTATCGGCACCGGCTGGTGCGGTTGTTGTCGTAGGCGGCAACGATGGCTGGGAAGTCAGCTTCGACGGTAACGTCAACGCTTTCTACACGGTCGGCAACTACGACGCGGGATACGTGACGGAAAGTGCCGACAAGGACAGCTCGCGCGTGCACTCGGGCTACCTGCCGGCTTTCTTCAGCTTTAACGTCAAGTCACCGACCGTGAACGGGGTTACCGGTACCGCGCGTATCAGTTTTGCTCCGACCATTCACACCGGCGGCGCAAAAACCCAGTTCTCAGCGCAGGCTGGCAACACCGGTCCGATCAACGGCATCAACGGTGCCACGATCGATACTCGTGAAGTTGTTGCCAATCTGAGCGGCGCGTTCGGCGAAGTCAGCTTCGGTCGTACGTTGTCACTGTATGGCCGCAACGCCATCCTCAACGACATGACCCTGTTCGGCGTCGGCTTCGTGCCAGGCGGCGACACCTTCGGGTCAGTTACGTTCGGCCGCGTCGGTCATGGTTACACCTACCCGGATTTCGCGGCGCGCTTCCAGTACACGACGCCGAACGTGAACGGCTTCCAGGCCGCGATCGGTGTATTCGATCCGTCCAATATTTCGGGCATTACCAATATCGGCACGACCGTCATCCCGGGTACCATCAACGCAGCCACTGGGCAAGCGGGCGGCCTGCTCGACGATACCAACACGCCGCGTTTCGAAGGCGAACTCAGCTACTCGACCAGCTACAGCGGCGGCAGCATGAAGTTCTGGGTCGACGGCCTGTGGCAGGATATCGAATCGAGTTGCCAAGGCGCGTTCGCTACGTTTGGTTCAACCACCGCTAACGTACACTGTGGTGACATCACCGTTTCGGCTTGGGGTGCGGGTGCAAAACTCGGCTACCAGAACTTTGAAGTCGTCGGTTATTACCACGACAACCAGGGCCTCGGTCTGACCGCACAGTTCAATGGACAGGGTATCCAGACCACGGCACTCGGTACGGTCGAAGCGCGTGATGGTGATGGCTACTACGTGCAGGGCACCTACACCTTCTCGGGCAAAACCAAGGTCGGCCTCTCCTATGGTGAAGGCAACCTCGACTCGGTTACGACCGGCGGTGTGGGATTGAATGGGCTGAACAACAAGGTTGAGCGAGCTCTGTGGACGGTCGGCGTGTACCACGACGTCAGCAGCTGGCTGCGCCTGGTCGCCGAGTACAACCATGGTGAATTGGACGTGAACACCGTCGGCGCAACCAGTCCGGAAGCCGATACCTTCAGCGTCGGTGGCTTCCTGTTCTGGTAAGTACTTAGCTAAAAGCGAACCCTACTCGCTTAAAAGGCGCATCGAGAGATGCGCCTTTTTTTTTTCGTGCGCCCGGCAGGGCGCACTTACTTGGAGGTGAAAGTCCTCTACTCGCCCGGCAAGGGGAAGAGTTAGCCGAACGGCAAGGGTGTCGCGGGTGACTGCGGATCTGGAGGAAGCCGAAGGCAAAGCGCTGGCCTGACGAACAGGAAGCGGATACGAGGCGGCACGGCGGGGTAAGACGGCGAATATCGTCAAAGCCCGAAACTTGCACGGAACGCCGTGACGTATATCCGACGGGCATAAGCGTGAAGGTGGGTGCGTCATACCCGGGGAGATCTGCAACGGTGCCTTGTGCTACTGACATCGTGAGGTGTCGGGATACCGGTGCAGAAGTCAGCCGAGGCCATAGTAGGTGTCGCGATGAACCGAAGGGCCGAACGTGGAATGCCGCAAGTAGGCGACGGGAACACACGGACAGTTGATGAAGGCAGAAGATCCGCGGCAAGTGGATGCTGACAGAGAGACGCCGGGGCGGTACTCCGGTGGGACTTTGTGTGGCGCCGAGACTGAGGTGACGACCCGTTCGCGGACGAAAGCGGAGCGGAGTGAGTTGATGGAAGCCGTGTGTGAACGCGGCAACCTCAAGCTTGCGTATCAACGGGTGGTGGAGAACAAAGGCGCGGCCGGTGTCGATGGCATCGGTGTGGCCGCGTTCAAGGACCATCTCAAACGACACTGGCCGACGATCAAGGCCAAGGTGCTGGCGGGAAGCTACATGCCCTCGCCGGTGCGCCGGGTGGAGATCCCGAAGCCGGAAGGTGGGGTCAGGACACTCGGTATTCCGACGCTGACGGATCGCCTGATCCAGCAAGCGTTGCATCAAGTGCTCTCGCCGATCTTCGAGGTTGAGTTTTCCGAATCGAGTTACGGATTTCGACCGGGGCGGAGTGCGCATCAGGCGGTCAAGGCAGCGCAGCAATACGTTGCCGCAGGCCGTCGGGTGGTGGTGGACATGGATCTGGAGAAGTTCTTCGACCGTGTTAACCACGACCTGTTGATGGAGCAACTCTCAAAGACGATTGGTGACGGGCGAGTGCTTCGCCTTATCCGCCGGTATCTGGAAGCAGGCATGATGGCCGAGGGGACGGTATCCCCACGGACGCAAGGAACGCCGCAAGGCGGCCCTCTGAGTCCCCTGCTGTCGAATGTTCTGCTGACGGCACTGGATCGGGAACTGGAACGCCGTGGTCATGCGTTCTGTCGCTACGCGGACGACTGTAATATCTATGTCCGAAGCGAAGCGGCGGGAGAGCGGGTCATGGCGAACATCACCCGGTTCCTGGCGGAGCGCCTCAAGCTCACGGTCAATGAGGCCAAGAGTGCGGTGGCGCATCCGTGGAAGAGGCCGTTTCTGGGCTACAGCATGAGCTGGCATCAAGCCCCGAGACTGCGGATCGCACCAGCCAGTTATCAACGACTGAAGGCTCGCGTGCGGGAAGTGCTCAAGGGCGCGAGAGGGCGCCGCCTGACGACAGTCATTACCGAACTCAACCCGCTCCTTCGCGGCTGGATGGCCTACTTTCGGCTAACCGAAACCAAGAAGGCGCTGGAAGAGCTGGATGGCTGGATCAGGCACAAACTGCGCTGCATCTTGTGGCGCCAGTGGAAACGCCCATCTACTCGCGCCAAGGCTCTGATGCGGGCGGGATTGACGGAAGAACGGGCCTGGCGTTCGGCGACGAACCAACGCGGGTCGTGGTGGAACAGTGGTGCGAGCCACATGAACCACGCCTTCCCGAAATCCTTCTTTGATCGTCTGGGTCTGGTGTCGCTGCTCGATACGACGCGCCGACTCCAGTGTGTTCCATGAACCGCCGGATGCGGAACCGCATGTCCGGTGGTGTGGGAGGACGGTGGGGGCGACCCCGCCTCCTACCCGATGGGTTGCGACGGAGAGAATGCCGTTCCGGCCGGTCTAAACCTCACGCTAACGCTTATCCCGGTATATGAGCCGCTGCGGTTATAATGCGTAGTCCCGAAACACGGCTGCGATGGCCTGCAGGCAGCCCGACTTGAGCAATGAACTGGATACAATACTGAGCCCCGCAATGAACTATCGATTTTGTCTGATCCTGGCGCTGCTTGCGTCGTTTGCCGGCGAAGCTGGAGCGCTTGACCTGCTGCCCGGATTGTTCAGCAAGGACAAGGTCAAAGCGACGATATGGGAACAGAACGAACAGTTTGCCCAGCTCGTGTTGATCGAAAAGAAGGCGCCGCCGAACGATCATCCGGTTGCTCTTGACCCGATCGATGTCGAGCAGGCGCTGTCCTCCCTGCAGCTATGGATCGAAGGCGGGGTGCTGCGTAATGAAGAATCCATCGCCGTTTATCCACGTAAACAGGCGGCCATGATTACGCCCTATATCGTGGAAGGCTTGAACAAGGCCGCGCCGGACGAGGACTTTACCTTCAATATCCGCGGCTACTCCGACGCCATGTTGTCGTTCGTCAAGGTGCGTGAATGGACCACCGGCCGAGTGTTTTATCGCGAGGGAAAACTCAACCTGATTATCGGGGAGCACCGAAAACAGATCGACAAAGGCAAAAAAAACGTCGAAGGCTCGTTTGGCGTAGTCGACGATTTTCGGGACGTACATTTCCAGATCGGCAGCCGCAATCACGAAGGCAAGATGGAAGGCCGAATCGTCACCACCAATGGTGTCGAACTCGGTGGCGACGGCTCGCGGCCGGATTGGGTCATGATCGATGTCGCCAAGGCGGCGCTGGCATACCGCGAGGCGCAGGTCCCGAGCAGCGTACGCAAGGAAGAGCTCAAGGCCAAGGCCGCGGCGGCGAGACTGACGCTGGAGCGTCGCCAGATGCGCGAGGAAATGGCCCGCATGCGCAAGGAACTTCAGGACATGCAGGGCAGCAGTGGCGGGCAAAGTCTGGAAACGCTCGAACAGCGCCTCGACAAGCTCCAGCAGCTCAAGGATAAAGGTCTGATCAGCAACGACGATTTCAGTCGTCGCAAACAAGCGATCCTCGACGAAATCTGAGGCCGTGTCGCCGCTGGCGGCGGCGCAGGGCGTAGCGAACTGCACACGCCCGCCTGAAACCAACCGCAGCCAGGTAAGCCTGAACCGTGATGCGCAAACTTTACCCAGCCTCGAAGCCACTGAGTTCGGAGCAACTCGAAGTCGGTGGAGGGCATACCATCCATGTCGAACAGGCCGGCAGTGCCGGCGGTATCCCGGTGGTATTTCTGCACGGCGGCCCGGGCTCGGGTTGCAAGCCCGACCATCACCAGTTTTTTGATCCCGATCGTTACCGCGTCGTTCTTATTGATCAGCGCGGCGCCGGGCGGTCGCGGCCTTATGGCGGCGTCGAAAACAATACTACCGACCTGCTGATCGACGACCTCGAGGCGGTGCGCCAGCACTTCGGCATCGAAGCCTGGCTGTTGTTCGGTGGCTCGTGGGGCGCAACCCTGGCGCTGGCCTACGCGCAGCGCTGTCCGCAGCGGGTTCTGGCGATGATCCTGCGCGGCACATTTCTCGCCCGGCTGACCGACGTCGAATGGTTTTTTGGTCAGGGCGCCAACCGGCTGTTGCCGAGGCAGTGGCAGTACTTCCTCGACAGCGTCGGTCCGTTGCCGGCCAGCGGACTCGCCGATACGCTGCATCGTGCGATTTTCTCCGCGGATGAAGCCGAAGTCCATCGCGTTGCCGCGGCGTGGGAAGCCTGGTCCGGCGCAGTGGTGATGTTTTCTATCGACCAGGCTGGTAGCGGCACGTCGACCAGCGGTAGCACTGATAGCGCCGCAGCGACCAGAAACTGCGCCAGCGAATCGGCGATCAGCAAGGCGCGTATCGAAATGCATTACGCCCACCATCGTTATTTCCTTGCCGAAAACCAGTTGCTCGAGGAGGCAAGCGCGCTGCCGCGAGTGCCGATCCATATCATCCACGGTGCTCGCGATCTGACCTGTCCAGCCGAAGCGGCATGGCGGCTGCACCGCGCGGTGCCGCACTCGACCCTGGAGATCCTGCGCAGTGCCGGGCACTTGTCCAGCGAAACGCCAATGGTCGACGCCCTGGTGCGTGCAACCGACGCGATGGCGAAGAAACTTGCGTAAGCTTGAACTGCAAACGATTTCCGCAGTAGTTCTTCACCAGCCGGCAGCAGGCTGTTAGTAGTGTTTGCCGTCGAAACAAGTGGCCAACGCCCCCTGTTGATGGGGATATTGAACGTCACGCCGGACAGTTTTTCGGATGGTGGGCTGTTCGTCGCGCAGGAAGCGGCCTGCGCACATGCGGCGGCGATGCTGACCGAAGGCGCCGACATTATCGACGTTGGCGGCGAGTCCACTCGACCCGGTGCCGCGCCGGTTGCTGCGCGCGAGCAGATTGCGCGCGTGGTGCCGGTTATCGAACGGCTTGCGACAGATCTGCCGAGCGCGTGTCTGCTCAGCGTCGACGCGCGCGATCCGGATGTTGCCGCCGCTGCCCTCGCGGCAGGCGCGCGGATCGTGAACGACATTTCGGCCGGCGCCGCGTCGGGTATGCTGGCTACGGTTGCGGAACACGCAGCCGGGATCGTGTTGATGCATATGCAGGGCCAGCCGCAGACCATGCAGGATGCACCACATTACGACGACGTGGTCGCGGACGTGCGGGACTATCTGCTCAGCCGCGCCGAGGCCGCGGTCGCGGCCGGTATCGCGCCTGAGCGCATCGCGTTAGACCCTGGGATCGGATTCGGCAAAACGCGGATCCACAATCTCCAGTTGCTGGCCGCGCTTGATGTCCTGGTCGATTCCGGATTCGCGGTGCTGCTCGGCGCCAGCCGCAAACGCTTCATGGGTGCGATCTGTGCGGAAACAGTGCCTGCCGAGCTGGTCGGCGCGACCTGTGCCACAACCGCGCTCGGCGTCGCGGCCGGGGTGCGCCTGTTCCGGGTCCACGACGTGAAAGCCAATCGTCAGGCGGCTGATGTGGCGTGGGCATGCGCCGCACACGCGCGTTAGCAGGGTGGTGAAAAACTACTGCGGAGGTCGTGCGCGGCGTTGCGCACTCGGCAGCGTGTTTCAGACCTTGTGGGTTTTGATCTGTTCGCGCGAGTTGCGCATGTTGCGGAACACCAGCGGGATCTCGGCGGCGCGGGCGGTGCCGAGCTGGTCGATCCGTTCGACGTCGGCGACCAGGGCGGCGTGGTGCGGCGATTTGTCGCAAACCGGGTCGGCGGCGTTGGCGTCGCCGGTCATCATGTAGGCCTGGCAGCGACAACCACCAAAGTCCTTGGTTTTTTCTGAGCAGCTCCGGCACGGTTCGCGCATCCAGTCGAAACCGCGAAAATGGTTGAACGCGTCAGATTCATACCAGATCGATTCGATGGAATGTTCGCGAACGTTCGGAAAGCTCAGGCCCGGCAGCCCGGTGGCCGCGTGACAGGGCAGGGCGGTGCCGTCCGGCGCGATAGTCAGAAAGATTGAACCCCAGCCGTTCATGCAGGCTTTCGGGCGGTTCTCGAAGTAGTCCGGCACCACGTAGAGGATCTTCATGCGATCGCGCAATTGCTCCTGGTAGCGATGCGCGATGGCCTCGGCACGCTGCAATTGCTCGCGCGTGGGTAGCAGGGCGTCGACATTCAGTTTCGACCAGCCGTAATACTGGGTGCTCGCGAGTTCGACGTAGTCGGCCTTGAGTTCCGCTGTCATGCGGATGATGTCTTCGATCTGGTCGATATTGCGGCGATGGATGACGATATTCAGCACCATCGGATACCCCTGTGCTTTCACCGCGCGCGCCATCTCAAGCTTGTGTGCGAAACTCGCCGTGCCGCCGAGGAAATTGTTCAGGTCTTCGTCGCTGGCCTGAAAACTGATCTGGATATGGTCCAGCCCGGCCTCACGAAAACGCGCGACGCGCTCTTCGTTCATGCCGACACCGGATGTGATCAAATTGCTGTAGTAACCGAGTTTGCGCGCCTCGGTGATGATGGCTTCGAGGTCACGTCGGACCAGCGGCTCGCCGCCGGACAAACCAAGCTGCATCGCACCCAGGGCGCGGGCCTCGCGTAACACGCGCAGCCATTGCTCGGTATCGAGTTCGTTTTCGTAGCGGGCGATGTCGAGCGGGTTCGAGCAGTACGGGCATTGCAACGGACAACGGTAGGTCAGTTCAGCGAGCAGCCACAGCGGCTTGCCGGAGATGTCAGAGAGTGATCCAGCCATTGACCTGCGCCTGCTTGAGGAAGTTGATGATGTCGCCTTTCAGATCGGCGCCCGGAAACGCGGATTGCAGCTCGGCGACGATGCCGGCGACACTGGTGGTACCGTCGACACGCTTGAGGATTTCGCCGGCGCTGGGGCTGAGCTTGACCATGCCCTCGGGGTAGAGCAGAACATGGCTGTCCTGGGCGGGTTCCCACTGAAAACGGAACATCGGATTCATGATCGGGGTGAGATCGTCCATTGCCGCGCTCATGGTGTTTTGCTGCAGCTGTGAAACGGTGGCATGCGTTCGATATAGGCCATCCACATTGCGTCGAGCATGGTCCACAGGATGTCCAGCTTGAACTGCAGGATGCCGAGGGCGCGCTCCTGCTCGGCGCGGGTGACGAAATAGTCGAGGGTAACCGTCAGGCCATGTTCAACATCGCGTCGCGCTTCGCGCAGTCGCTTGCGGAAGTAGTTATAACCCTGCGCGTCGATCCAGGGATACGCCTGCGGCCATTTATCCAGACGTCGCTGGTGGATGGTCGGCGCGAACAGCTCGGTCAGCGACGAGCAGGCGGCTTCCTGCCAGCTCGCGCGACGCGCGAAGTTGACGTAAGCATCGACCGCAAAGCGCACGCCGGGTAAAACGTGACGCTGGTCACGCAGTTCTTCGCGTTCCAGACCGACCGCTTCGCCGAGCTGCAACCACGCTTCGATGCCGCCATCGTCACCATCAACGCCGTCGTGGTCGAGGATGCGCTGAACCCATAACCGTCGCGCGTCGCGATCGGGACAGTTGGCCATCATGTTGGCGTCCTTGATCGGGATCGACAGTCTGGTAGTAGAAGCGGTTCGCGACCCAGCCGCGGATCGCCTCGCGATCCAGTTCGCCCGCGTTCATGCGCACATGGTAGGGGTGATGGATATGATAGAAACGCTCTTTGGCGCGCAGTTGCGCTTCGAACGTGGCGCGATCCAGCGGCGGCAGGTCAGACACGCCGGGATTTACGGGTGGGTTTGCGGTCACTGTGAACTGGCGCGGAGCGGGATATGGAAATTGGGGTAGCGGTCAGACGCCAGGGCCGCAGTCACGGCCCTGGCGGCAGCACTGTCAACGGTTGTTGATGTACATCGTTACTTCAAAACCGAAACGAACGTCGCTGTATGCCGGTGTTTCCCACTTCATGATTAAATCTCCCTCAATTGAGTCCATAGCCAATGCCGGATGATGTCCGGCGCCGCGGGTCGGCGCGTCATTGCTGACGGCCGCCCGCTGCCAGATGATGCAGATAACGTGCCATCCCGGCTTGGTTCGGGTTTCGAAGCGGTATAAAAATATTATTCTAAAACAGAAGCTTAGACGCTAGAGACCGGGATTCGGCAGGGCCTTGACGCAGGTCTGCGGGCCAGGTCCACCGCGCGGATCTATACAGCCACGTGTCTGGCTACAGGTAACCACATTATGAGTTCCAGCCCGGACTCGCAGGTCCACGACGAAGCACTTATCCGCGAGGGTGTGATGACCAGTTTGAATGCCGACGGCAGCGCGCATATCACGCCGCTCGGCTTTCGGCGCAACGGTGCGCACATCGTCGTGCGTCCGTTTGTACCGTCCGCGACGCTGGACAACCTGCTGCGCCACCCGCAGGCGGTGATGAACCTGACCGACGACGTCCGCGTTACCGCCGGCTGTCTGACGGGGCGACGCCAGTGGCCGGTTGCTGCCGCCAGCGCCGTCCGCGGCTGGCGCCTGGAAGACGCCCTGGTGCACCTCGAACTTGAGCTTGATGAACACCTTCCCGACCGCGAACGCCCGACATTTCGCTGCCGAATAGTGCACGAGGCCGTGCATCGGCCCTATGCGGGCTTCAATCGCGCGCAGGCCGCCGTGCTCGAGGCCGCGATCCTGGTTTCGCGGCTCGACTTCATTGCCAGCGCCAAGCTTGAAGCTGAACTCGCATACCTTCATATTGCGATCAGCAAAACCGCCGGAGTGCGCGAACTGACCGCCTGGCACTGGTTGCTCGAAGCGGTCGCGGCGCACCCGCGCCACTCGATAGATGCAGGACTCTTAAGATGACCGCAATGCTGGCCAGTGTGCGTGACCTCGCCGAGGCGAAACTCGCCCTGGCGTGTGGCGCGGATTGGATCGATATCAAGGATCCCGAGCAGGGCGCACTGGGCGCCGCTTCGGCGGCTACGGTCAGTGCGATCGTGGCCTGGGTCGACGGTCGGCGCCCGGTCAGTGCGACCATCGGTGATTGCTGGGATGAACCGCAGGTGATACCTGCGCGCGCGCGGCTTATGTGCGAGGCGGGCGTGGATTACGTCAAGGCCGGTCTCAACGCGGCGCGCGTCGAAGCGGCCACGGTCGCGCATCTCACTGCGGCGGTAGAAACCGGTGCGCGGGTGATCGTGGTCTGTATGGCCGAGTCGCCGCCGGGCGCGAATGAACTCGAGGCGCTCGCCGCAACCGGGATCAGCGGTGTGATGCTCGATACCGCGAACAAAGCAGGTCCGGGCTTAACCGCGCTGTTGTCGCCGACGGTACTTGCCGGCTTTGTCGCACAGGCGCGCGCCTGCGGCGTGCTGAGCGGACTTGCCGGGCGCTTGAGCAGCGACGACATCGAGCCGCTCGCGGCGCTTGGGGCCGACTATCTTGGTTTTCGCATCGCCGTGTGTGACGGCGCCGTGCGTCAGGGCGGATTATCCACGGTTCGGTTAAAGGCAGTTCGCGCCGCGCTGCGGCGCGCACTGGAACAACAAGCAACACGATCCAGCGAGGTGGCGTGATGGGATGGCGGGAACGCAAGGCAGAGGAAGTGTATTCAGAAACCGAGATCAACGAACGTCTCGCCGAACAGCTGCCGAAATGGACCTACGCGGACGGCTGGATCCGTCGCAAATACAAAACCGCGGGCTGGAAAGGCACGCTGATGGTGGTCAACACCGTCGGCCATCTTGCCGAAGCGGCCTGGCATCACCCCGATTTGACCGTGTCGTACGCGTTCGTCAACGTCAAGCTCATGAATCATTCAGCCAAGGGCGTAACCGACAAGGATTTCGCTCTGGCGCAGAAAATTGAAGAAGTCGTGATGTGGCAGCCGGGCGCCGAACCGGACGCGGTACTCGAAGGCACGCCGGACGATCAGCGCTTCGCCTATATCAAGTACGACAAATAGAGCGCGGCGGCGAGGTCCTCAACCGGTGCGCTCCCAGGTACCGGAGCGGCCGCCGCTCTTGTGCTCAAGTTGCACGCCGTCGATACGCATGCCGCGATCAACGGCTTTACACATGTCGTATATCGTCAGCAGCGCAACCTGCACGGCATTGATGGCTTCGATTTCGACACCGGTCGGGCCGTGCGTCTCGACCGTGGCGGTACATGAAACCGCGCCGTCTCGATCGTCGGTCGTCAACGCGATGTCTACTCGGGTCAGGGCGATCGGATGACACAGCGGCACCAGTTCGGCAGTGCGTTTGCTGGCCATGATGCCGGCAATGCGCGCGACCGCCAGGACGTCACCTTTCTTGTGGGCGCCGGTCACGATTAACTCGAGGGTGGCGGGCTGCATGTGGATGCGACCGCTGGCCACGGCGCGGCGGTGGGTGGCGGGTTTTTCGCCGACGTCGACCATACGCGCGCTGCCGTGTTCGTCAAGGTGAGTCAGTTCGGGCATGGTTGTTCCTGTTCGATGGCAGGTGCAGGCCCGCTACGCGGTGCCGGCCTGCTAAACTACCTGTTGTGAATAACCGCGATTGCAATAATTACACAGCGATGAGTATCAAAGTCCGATTTTTTGCCAGTCTAGCCGAGACCGTCGGCCGCCGCGAGAGCGAACTCGAGTTCGCGCGCGACCTGACCGTGACGCACGTATGGTCGGCGCTGACCGGCGAAGCAACGCTGCCGTCCGGGATCCTGTGTGCCGTCAATCACACCTATTGCGAACTCGACCAGGTCCTCGAGGACAACGACGAAGTCGCCTATTTCCCGCCGGTGACGGGCGGCTGAAATGAAGGTTCGCATTACGCCGCAGCCGTTCGACCCGCTCGACGAAATCCGCGCGGTGCAGGAAGGCTTTGGTGCGCGCGCCCGTTCGATCGGCGCGGCCGCCACCTTTGTCGGTTCGATGCGTGATTTCAATGATGGCGCAGCCGTCGAGTCGATGGTCCTTGAACACTATCCGGGCATGACCGAGGCGCACCTCGAACGGCTCGCCGCCGCGGCGCTCGAGCGCTGGGAGCTCGACGACATCCTGATTGTCCACCGTGTCGGCGAAGTGCGTCCGGCCGATCCGATCGTGCTGGTCGCGGTATGGTCCGCGCATCGCGCGCATGCGTTCGAGTCCTGTCGACACGTGATGGAAGAACTCAAGTCGAGCGCGCCGCTGTGGAAAAAGGAAAAAAGCGACAGCGGAGAGCGCTGGGTTGCCAACAACACGCCCGGTTCCAGCGCTGACTTTCAACCCTGACAATAGCCGGTTCGAGTTTTTCGCCGCGAGATTAGCTTATGTTTATTCGAGTCCTGGGCTCCGCCGCCGGCGGCGGCTACCCGCAATGGAACTGCAACCACCCCAACTCGCGTCGCGCACGTGAACGCGACCCCGCTGCTCCGCAGCGCACCCAGTCGTCGATCGCGGTCAGCGCCGATGGCGAACGCTGGACGCTGTTCAATGCCTCACCTGACCTGCGTCAGCAGATCAACGATAACGACATTCTTCAGCCGCGCCTGGCGCTGCGCGACAGTCCGATTAAATCCGTGGTCCTGACCAATGCCGATGTCGATCACGTCGCGGGCCTGCTGAATCTGCGCGAATCGCAGCCCCTGCGCCTGTATGCCACGCAACGGGTGCTGTCGGTGCTGGCGGACAATTCGATATTCAATGTCCTGAATCCGGACTTTGTTACGCGACAGGCGTTTCAACTCGAACAGCGCTGCGATCTGGTCGATGCGGCCGGCGCCGCACTCGGGGTCAGCGTCACGCCGTTCGCGGTGCCGGGCAAAGTTGCACTGTGGCTCGAAGACCAGGGCCAGGGCGAAAATTTCGGGACCGTTGACGAAGATACGATTGCGCTGGAAGTGCAGGGCGCCGACGGCGCGCGCTTTTACTATATGCCGGCCTGCGCGCGTATGACCGAAACGCTTGCTGCGCGCATTCACGGCGCCGGCCTGATCTTTTTTGACGGCACGCTATGGGTCGACGACGAAATGATCCGCGACGGGGTGGGTGTCAAGACCGGTCAGCGCATGGGCCATATGAGCGTGTCGGGTGACAGCGGGACGCTGGCGGCGTTCCGCGATCTGGATATTCAGCGCAAAGTGTTCATCCACATCAACACCACCAATCCGATCCTGATCGAGGATACCAACGAGCGACGCACCGTCGAAGCCGCCGGCTGGGAAGTTTCGTACGACGGGATGGCCATCGAACTCTAGCAGACCGGCGAAAAGCTGCTGCGGATGTCGTGGGCGGCGTGGGCGAGACGAGGACCGGAGTTTACTGGTGTAAATGAGGCTGGCTGCCGAGCGCACAACGCCGCCCACGGTATCCGCAGTAGTTTTTCACCAGCCTGCGAGCAGATTGGTCAAAAACGTAGCGAGGAATACCGTGGGCAAGGCGTGCGCGAGACGAGGACCGGAGTTTACTGGTGTAAATGAGGACCGCAGACGAGTGCACAACGCCGCCCACGGTATCCGCAGTAGTTTTTGACCAATCTGCTAGATCATGCCGTAGAAGGGCTGCACAACTACACTTGCACCGGCTTCGACGCGGTCGCTTTCGATCGGCAGTACGATGAAGCAGTCCGCGACCGACATGGAGTGCAGGATCCCCGAGCCCTGATCGCCGGTGGGCCGGACTTCGAGTGCGCCGTCGCTGCCGCGGGACAGCACGCCGCGCTGATATTCCATGCGCCCCGGGCGCTTTTTCAACACACTGGTGGTGCGCGCGGTAATTTCGATCGGTACCCGCGGCGCGGCGCCCGAGATCCTGGTCAGCGCCGGTTCGACGAACTGGTAGAACGTGACCATCACCGATACCGGATTGCCGGGCAGGCCAAAAAAGCGCGCCTTGCCGATGGTGCCGAAGGCCAGCGGCCGGCCCGGTTTCATCGCAACCTTCCAGAATCCGACCTTGCCGATATCGGCAAGGACTTCCTTGATGTAATCCGCTTCACCGACCGACACGCCGCCCGATGTGATCACCACATCGGCATTTTCCGCGGCCTGAGTCAGCGCTGCTTCGACGGCCGCCCGCGTATCGCGGACCACGCCCATGTCGATGATCTCGGCGCCGAAACGCGACAACATGGCGTACAGGGTGTAGCGGTTGGAGTCGTAGATGTCACCCGGTCCGAGCGTTTCCCCGATCGAACGTAACTCGTCGCCGGTGGAAAAATAGGCGACGCGCACGCGGCGCCTGACGTTGACTTCGCCTACCCCGAGCGATGCAATGAGGCCGAGTTCCGCCGGTCCGAGATCCTGGCCTGGCGCCAGCACCTGTTGTCCGGACTTGATATCTTCGCCGGCGGCGCGCACGTTCTGGCCGGGCTTGTGTCCGCCGTCGATAACGATGCCGTCGTCGGCGGCGTTGACATGTTCCTGCATGACGACGGTGTCGGCGCCGTCGGGAATTGCGGCGCCGGTCATGATGCGTACGGCCTCGCCGGCGCCAACCGCGCGCGTACACGGCTTGCCGGCAAACGCGGTGCCGATCACCTGCAGACGCGTTTCGCCTCGGTCCGGAACGTCGGCGCTCCGGATCGCATAGCCGTCCATCGCCGAATTCGTATGCGGCGGCACATCGAAGGGCGATATCACGGCCTCGGCCAGCACCCGGCCCAATGCGGCGCGCAGATGCAGGCGCTCGAATCCATCGACTTCGATGACGTTGTCGAGGATGCGGCGCAGCGCTTCCGGCAGGCTCAGTGAAGCAGAGTCGAAATCGTCGTCGCAGCTGGGATCGCGTTGCATGGCTGTCATTATGCGAGAGTCGAGGCGGCGCGCAAGTGCCGCACCCTGGTGATATGCGATTCTACGAAAGACGCAACCAGATCGGGTCGATCGATATCCAGTACCGGGATCGCAAGCGCCGGCGGTGGTTTCTGGTTGGTTGCCACCGCGATGACGTGTTCGGAGTCAGCGCGGGTCACGGGCGGCGCCAGCTCAATTCGATGAACCTCGATTTTGGGAATTTCCTCGAGCCGGAAACCTTCGACGAGCACGATATCCAGGCTGGTAAGTTCAAGGCGCTCGACGAGGGTAAGCAGGTCGGCGTCCTGGTCGTTGCCGGTATCGACCATCAGCGCCCAGCGCCCGGCCGATCCGAGCAGCATCTGGCTCGCGCCGGCAGCGCGCAGCGCGTAGCTGTCTTTGCCCGGGCGATCGATTTCGAACGGGTGGTGAGTGTGTTTGATGCAGCCGACCCGCAGTCCCGCGGCCGTCAGTCGCGGTATGACCGCGCTGAGCAGGGTGGTTTTGCCGGTGCCGCTGGCGGCAATCACGCCCAGCAGCGGCACGCCCTTATGCGACTGGATCATGGCTGCCAACCTGTTCCCGTATGCGCTCGAGTTCGTCCGCGGTGTTGATATTGGCAAACGCCGCGGGGTCGCCAAACTCGACGCTCACCACGCGGTGGCGCTCGAACCAGGCGCTGATCCTGCGCTCGCCGGCATTCAGGAAATCGGCCAGCGAATCGCGCAGCTCGACGCCGAACAAGGCGAACACCGGCTGCAGTCGCCCGCCAGCGCTGACCACGCTGATCTCGGCCGCGCCGTTTGCGATCGGATCCCACAGCCGCGCGGCCAGGTCCGGTGGAATGAAGGGACTGTCACATGCGGCCGTCACGACGTAGGGAAAGCGTGCATGGTCCATGGCGCCGAGGAATCCGGCCAGGGGGCCGGCGTAATCGCCAAAAGCGTCGGCAAACACGGTATCCGCCCAGGGTCGGTAGATCTCGCGGTTGCGATTGGCACTGATGAGGATCTCGCTGACCTGTGGTCGCAGGCGGGTCACACACATGTCGATCAGAGGCTGCCCGGCGATCTCCAGCAAGCCCTTGTCGGCGCCGTCCAGGCGCCGGCCCTGGCCGCCCGCGAGCACGCAGCCGGAGATTTCAAGGGCGGCGGTCATCGTTCGGCACCAGTGGCGATGCACACCACCTACGGCTTTTCCGGCGTGCCGCGTTCGCGCCGCAAGGGGATCACGGCGGCCGCCGCGCGACGGCCGCCGACGAGCCGGCCCTGGTCAAGTTCCAGCATCGTGTCACTCAGCGCCGCCAGGGGCGCGTGGTCGTGGGTCGCGAATACCACGCTCGAGCCGCTGCGTTTGAGGTCGGCAATCATCTCGAGGCTGCGGCGACGGCTGTTCTCGTCCATATTGGCGGTGATCTCGTCGAGCAACAGCAACGACGGCGCCAGGATCCGCGCGCGCGTCAGGGCCACGCGCTGGCGTTCACCGACGGACAACTCCGCGGCCCGTCGATGGACGAGGTGATCGAGCTGTGCCCAGGCCAGCGCATCGCGGATCTCGATGCGACGCTGGGTGAAATCACGTCCGCGCTGCTTGAGGCCGTAGGCGACGTTGTCCTCGACCGTGGCATCGAACATGTACGGCGTCTGGTGCAGATAGATGTGCCGCCCACGGCAGAAATTCGCCGCCTGGCGCGGCGACATGGCGGTACCGAGGCAGGAAAACCGGCCGCGCCGCGCCCGCAGTAATCCGGCTGCCAGCTTCAGCAGGGTAGTTTTGCCCGAACCGTTGGGGCCGACCAGGGTGACGACCTGGCCGCGTTCGATGCGCAGGGTCTCGATGTCGAGCACCAGCCGGCCGGCGAGTTCGAGCTCGAGCCCGTGCACTTCGATCAGCGCCGCGGCCTGGTCGGCGCTCATTGCGGGATCCCGCCGCCACCCTGGGCATGGCTGAGCGCGAGGTTGAGTAACAGGGCAAAAGCAAGCAGCACGATGCCTAAGGCAATGCCCTGGGCAAATTCGCCTTTGCTGGTCTCCAGCGCGATGGCGGTGGGGATATTGCGGGTGTGATAAAGGATGTTGCCGCCAACCATCATCGAACAGCCGACCTCGGCAATAATGCGGCCGAAGGCGGCGATCACCGCGGCCAGCAGACCGAAACGGATCTCGTACATCACCGTGCGCATGGCCCGCCAGCGGGTCGCGCCCAGGGTCCGGGCGGATTCCCAGGCGCGGTGGTCCCCGGACTGGAACGCGGCGTGGGCCATGGCGATGAGCAGCGGCAGGCACAGCAGGATCTGGCCGATGATCATCGCGCTCTGGGTGAACAGCAGGCGCAGGTCGCCGGCCGGGCCGGCGCGCGACAACAGCAAATAGACGGTCAGCCCGACGACGACCGCCGGTACGGCCATCAGGGTGTTGAACGTTGTAACCAGCGCGCGACGCCCCGGGAAGCGGGTATAGGCCAGCACAAAAGCGGTGAACAGGGCGAGCGGGGTGGCGATGGCGATGGCGCGCAGGGACACCGAAAACGACACGCCGATGATCGACCACAGCACGGCGTCGCCGCTCAGCAGCAGGTCGAGCGCCTGCCGTGTAGCGAGACCGAGTTCACTCATCGGTCGCTCCGCCGGCGCGCGAACGCGGCCCTGATGGCTTCGGCATGGGATGTGCGTGCTTGTTCACGATGCGGTTGGATTCGGCGTTGGCCCGTTAAAGTAATGGCACGAAGAGCTGCTGTCCATTGATGGTAAATTCGCGAATTCGGCGCTTGGCCGCTTCCGAGGTCAGCCACTCGGTCAAACGCCGCGCGCCAGCCTGGTTGGTGTGCGGGTGGAGCGTCGGATTGGCCGACAACACGCTATAGCGGTTGAACAGAAGTTCGCTGCCCTGGACCACGATGCGTAGCGGCAGGGATTGCGCGTAGGCCAGCCAGGTGCCGCGATCGACCAGCGTATAGGCGTCGAGCTCGGCGGCGATCTGCAACGTTTTACCCATGCCCTGGCCCGCTTCGCGGTACCACTCGCCGCGCGGTTCGATCCCGGCCGCCGCCCACAACGCCTGTTCACGCAGGTCGGTTCCGGAGCGGTCGGCGCGCGAAATGAAGCGTTGCTCGCTGGTGGCGATGGCGCGCAGGGCCGCAAGTACATCAATGCTGTCCGCGGCGCTGGCCGGGTCACGTTGCGGCCCGACCAGAATAAAATCGTTGTACATGATGGCGCGCGGATTTACCGCCTGTCCGTTGGCCAGCAGCTCTGCTTCGAGCGGCGGCGCGTGGGTCAGTACGATATCGACGTCGCCGTTGGCGAGCAGTTTCAGCGCGCGGCCGCTGCCGGTGGCGATGGCGCGCACCCGGTAGCCGCTGTCGGTTTCAAAAGCCGGCAGCAGATGGGCGATGAGTCCGGAATTATCGGTGGTGGTGGTGGTGCCGAGGCGCAGTTCCGCCGGCTCGGGCTCGGCGCCGCCGGGTAGTGCGCCGAGCAGTGCGCTCACGCCAATCAGGGCAGCAAGCAGGCACCGGCAGGCGCGGGCGGACGGCATCCTCGGCGGCTTGCGGACCGGGCTTATCCGCCGGTATGGCTCATGTGTCGAAATATCAGCGGTTGCTCGTTGAGATTGAAGTCGTGGCCTTTGGGCTTGATCGCCATACTGTCGACGATCGCCTGTTTGAGCCGATCGAGATCGTTGGGATGCGCGCGCAGCACGCTCTTCAGGTCAACCGAATGTTCCTGGCCAAGGCACAGCAGCAGGCGGCCTTCGACGGTCAGGCGTACGCGATTGCAGTCGTCACAGAAATTATGGCTGTGCGGCGAAATGAAGCCGACCCGCCGGCCGGTTTCGCTGACGTGAAAATACTTCGACGGGCCGCCAGTGGTTTCGGTGGTCGGCACGAGGGTGAAACGCTCAGCGAGATCGGCACGGATCTGATCGCTGGAGTAATACGCTTCGGCGCGATCGTGATCGCCGATCACGCCGAGCGGCATTTCTTCGATAAAAGAAATGTCGAGGCCGCGCGCGCCGGCGAACTCCACCAGCGGGATCACTTCCTGTTCGTTACGGTTGCGCAGGATCACGGCGTTGAGCTTGATGTTGTCAAAGCCCGCTTCGCGTGCGGCTTCGATGCCGTCGAGGACGGTATCGAGTTCGCCAACCCGGGTCAGGCGACGAAAGCGCTCCGGGTCGAGGGAATCGAGGCTGATGTTGAGGCGGCGCACGCCGGCATCGCGTAACGCTTGCGCCATTTTGCGCAGCTGCGAACCGTTGGTGGTAATGACCAGCTCATCGAGTTGCTCGAGTCGACCGAGGTCCTGTACCAGCTTCAGCACGTTGTTGCGTACCAGTGGCTCGCCGCCGGTGAGGCGAATTTTACGCACGCCCAACTCGCTGAACGCGCGGCCGACCAGGGCCAGTTCCTCGAGCGTCAGGATGCGCGCGCGCGGCAGGAACTGCATGGTTTCGTCCATGCAGTAGACACAGCGGAAATCACAGCGGTCGGTGACTGAAATCCGCACGTAGTCAACGACCCGGCCGAAGCGGTCGATGAGCTGGTCAGGGAAGCTGCCCTGCGTGTCGATGATTGGATCCATGCGCGTCATGCCCTCCGCCGGTGTTACCGGCGAGGTCGAAGTATACCACGGGCGGGTTTCCGTCAGCGGCGCCAGGAGGCTGTCCCCGCGGCGTTTACCAGGCCGAGTAGGGGTGTTCGATAAGGCGCACGTTGTAGTAGCGTTCGTCCGCCGAGACTTCTTCGCCGAGCCATGGCGGGGCGACGAAGGGCTCGTCGACACTGTCGAGTTCGAGTTCCGCGACCACCAGGCCGTGGTTGGCGTCGCTGAACTCGTCGATTTCCCACAGGTGCCCGGCGTGTCGCACGTAATGGCGCTGTTTCGCCACCGCGCGGCCGCCGCACAGGGTATCGAGCATGGCTTCGGCGTCGGCCACCGGGATTGCGTATTCGAATTCCTGGCGCTCGATGCCGAGGGTCGCGCTTTTGATATTCAGGCGCGCCTCGTTGCCTTCCAGGCGCACCCGTACCGAGCACGGCGCCTGCGCGCTCAGGTAGCCCTGGCGCATGCTCACCGACCGCTCGACCGCCGCGCGCCAGCTGTCGTCGCGCAACAGGAATTTGCGTTCAATTTCGGTACCCATGGTGTTCAGCCGCCGCGGTCAGATCTGCGCCTACGTATACAATGCGTGCCCGCGCGCTGCAAATACCGACATGCCATGCAACTACAACTGTTCAATCGACGCGTCCTGACGATCGCCATGCTCGGCTTCGCCTCCGGGCTGCCGCTGGCGCTGTCGGACAGCACCATGCAGGCGTGGCTGACCAAGGCCGGCGTCGACATCGCGACCATCGGCATGTTTTCCCTGGTCGGTCTGCCGTACGTATTCAAGTTTGTGTGGGCGCCGCTGGTTGACCGTTTCCAGTTCGGCTGGCCGGGACGGCGACGCGACTGGATCCTGCTCTGCCAGCTCGCCCTGGCCGTATTGCTGGCCGCCGCCGGTCTCGGCAATCTGGCCAGCGGCGCGCTGGGGTTGCTGGGTCTGGTTGCGCTCATGATTGCGTTCATGAGCGCAACCCAGGATATCGCCATCGACGCCTATCGTACCGAGGTGCTCACCGAGCGTGAACGCGGCTTCGGCGCGGCGGTTTCGGTAACCGGTTACCGGGTGGCGATGCTGGTATCAGGGGCCGGGGCACTGCTGATGGCCGATCAGATCGGTTTCGCCACTACCTACCTGGTGATGGCCGCGATCGTATTGTTCGGCGTGCTCACGACCCTGCTCGGTCCGCCGGTGGCAACCGATGTGGCACAACCGGCGTCCCTGCAGGCGGCGGTGGTCGGTCCCCTGCAGAATTTTTTTACCCGCGAAGCCGCTTTAAGCCTGCTGCTGCTGGTGTTTCTGTACAAGCTGGGGGACGCCTTCGCCGGCCGCCTGACAACCACCTTTCTGCTCCGCGAACTCGGCTTTACCCTCACCGATGTCGGCGCCATCAATAAAGGGCTGGGTCTGGTCGCGTCGATCGTGGGTGCGCTCTACGGCGGCGCGCTGATGTACCGTCTCGGTCTGTACCGTTCCCTGTTGCTGTTCGCCTGGCTGCAGGCGGTGACCAATTTCGGTTTTCTTGGTCTGGCCCTGATCGAACGTTCTTATGCCGCCTTGATCGTGGTGATCGGTCTGGAAAACCTGACCGGCGGGATGGGCACCGCGGCCTTCGTGGCCCTGCTGATGGCGATCTGTGACCGCCGCTTTACCGCAACCCAGTTTGCGATGCTGACCGCGGTCGCAAGTCTGGGGCGGGTTTTTGCCGGTCCGCCGTCGGGCTACCTGGTCGAGGCGATCGGCTGGGCGGGATTTTTTGCCCTGACCTTTGCCGTCGCGTTGCCGGCTATCGTGCTGCTGCTGCGCTCCCGCAGCGTGGTCGAAGCGCTCGACGTCAGGACGTGAAGAAACACACCCTGAGCGCCCTCGGCGTGACCCGGATTGCGTTGCTGTCCGATACCCACGGTGATATTGCCGCAGGCCTCGAAGCCGCGTTGCAAAACGCCGAACTGATCGTGCACGCCGGCGACATCGGCAGCGCCACGGTACTGGCACGACTGGCCGATATCGCCCCCTGCGTGGCAGTCATCGGCAACAATGACGTCCCCGCCAAATGGCCACGCGGGCAACGCAGCGCGCTCACCCGCCTGCCGGAGTGCGCGGAACTGAGCCTGACCGGCGGCATCCTCGGCGTTGTGCATGGCCACCAATGGCCGCGCGTTGCCTGCCGCCATGCACGCCTGCGCCAGGCCTGGCCGGATGCGCGCTGCGTGGTTTACGGCCACAGTCATCGCGCCGTCATCGATGACGCCGCGCTGCCGTGGATCCTCAATCCGGGCGCGGCCGGTCGCCAGCGCGCGCTAGGTGGCGCCGGCTGGCTCGGGCTTAATGTCAGCGCGCGGCGCTGGACCGTCCACCTCAATGGCTTCCGCTGACAGCGACAATAGCCGCGACCGCCGTTGCCGTGCCGATATCGCGCTGCTGCACGACTCGTGCTAGCTTGGGTGGCGATCCTGGACGGCCGTTCATCTCGTGGGGGGGTAGGGGCCGGACCGGACACTTCAGGGGAATTCCTATGGTTGGCGTGATGTTGCTTTATGTCGGCGCGGTCCTGCTGGTCAACGGCATGGGCGGACTCGACCGGGTCGAAGGCCGCTCGATGGCGGTGATGAATTTCATGGTCGGCGGTCTGGCCCTGGTCGCCAGTCTGCTGCAGCTCATTCGTGCCGAAAGCACGCAGGACTTTTTTGTCGTCGCGACGTTTTTCCTGTTCACGTTCACTTATCTCTATGTCGCGATCAGTATCTGGTTTGAACTCGACATGCGTGGCTTCGGCTGGTTCTGCTTTTTTGTCGCGATTACGACGGTGCCGTGTTCGCTGGTTGCGTTCCAGGGCGGTGACCTGCGATTCGGTGCGTTCTGGCTGATCTGGGGTGTGCTGTGGTACATGTTTTACCTGGCCAACGTGCCGGGTAAGGACATGGGCAAACTGCTGCCCTTCGCCACCATCGGGGTCGGGGTGTTTACCTGCTGGATCCCGGGTCTGTTGATCCTCACCGATAACTGGTAGCGGTGCGCGCCACGGCTGTGGGCAAGCGGATGCTGGCTATCGGTTTATCGACGGTGGTGCTGATCCTGGTCGCCTTTGCCGCGCTGGGATGGTGGTCGGCGCACGGCGCGGCGTCGCGTGCGGGCATGCACAACGAACGCTTGAACGCCTGCGGTGCGGCGCCGAATTGTGTGTGCAGCGAGTCGCAGAACGGAGCCGATCCGGCGCATGCCGTCGCGCCGCTGGCGCTGCCCGATGGCGAGCCCGCCGCGCAATGGCAGACTGTCCGCAGCGTTGTGACAAGTATGGGGGGGCTGATCATCGATGAGCGTGATGCCTACCTGCATGCCACCATGACCAGCCCGATGTTTCGCTTCGTCGACGATCTCGAACTGCGCCGCGAGGGCACGGTGATACACCTGCGCTCGGCCTCGCGGGTCGGTTATTCCGACCTGGGTGCGAATCGCAAGCGGGTCGAGGACCTCAAACGGCGCGTGCGCGAAGCCCTCGACGCCGGCTGAGGTGGTGCCGCCGTCACCCGCGCCCTGGCGGGTTGGCGACGCGGGTTACAGCACCAGCCAGGCGATGGCCAGCGCCACGAGGCCGGCTGCCCCCAGCCACATCCAGTTGAATCCGGCGCTTTCGGTGTCGGCCGTAACCGCCGCGGGCTGTCCTTCGTCGTCGGGCGCCGCCGGGGCCAGGATCGCCTCGAAGTTGTGGAAAAATTCCGCGGCCAGTTTCTGTGCCGTGTTCTGCACCAGTGCGCCACCGAGCTGCGCGAGCTTGCCGCCGATATCGGCCTTGACGTCATAGGCCAGCAAGGTCGCCTCGCCATCTTCGCTCAGACGCACGCTGGAGCGGATCTTGGCGTGTCCGGCCGGTCCGCCGCGCCCTTCGCCGCTCAGGGTGTAGGATTCGGGCGGCACGATATCGCTCATCGTAACCTGGCCCTTGAAGCGTGCTTTCAGCGGTCCGACCCGCGCCGCGACCGTCGCCTGGAACTGGGTGTCGGACAGCGCCTCGATTTCTTCGCAGCCGGGGATCGCCTGCTTGAGGATATCAACGTCGTTGAGCGCGGCGAACACGCGTTCGCGCGGCGCCCTGATACGGATCTGATCGGTAAGTTCCAAGTGCCTGGCCTTATGTCGAGGGAGCGATTCAGAGTTTGAGCGTGTTGGCGCCCTTGAGCTGCAGACGCTGGCGGGCTTCATCGGCGGTCGCCACCTGCAGTGACAGGCCTTCGATGACCTGGCGCGCGGCGCGAACCTGTTCGGCGGAGTTTTCCGCCAGGCGTCCGGGGCCGCCCCACAGTGAATCCTCAAGCCCGACGCGCACGTTGCCGCCCATCGCCGCGGCCTGTGCCGCAACCGGGATCTGGTTGCGTCCGGCGCCGAGTACCGACCACACATAGGCATCGCCGAACAGTCGATCGGCGGTGCGCTTCATGTGCAGCACGTCTTCCGGGTGGGCGCCGATGCCGCCCATGATGCCGAACACGGTCTGTACGAACAGTGGCGGTTTGACCGTACCTTCGTTCAGGTAGTGGGCGAGGTTATACAGATGCGAAGTGTCGTAACACTCGAATTCGAAACGAATGTCGTTGGCGTAGCCGATCTTGAGGATGGTCTCGATATCCTGGTAGGTGTTTTTGAAAACCAGGTTGCGACTGCCCTCGAGGTGTTCGACCTCCCAATCGTGTTTGAAGCGCTTGAAGCGTTTGAGCATCGGGAACAGGCCGAAATTCATCGAACCCATATTCAATGACGCAACTTCCGGGGCGATTTCCGCGGCTGGGCGCATGCGCTCCTCGACCGTCATGTACGGGCTGCCGCCGGTGGTGATGTTGATCACCGCGTCGGTATGCGCGCGGATGCGAGGCAGAAATTCGCGGAACAGGTCGGGGTCCTGGCTGGGCTTGCCGTTGTCCGGATCGCGGGCATGCAGGTGCAGGATCGCCGCGCCGGCGTCGGCCGCCTCGATCGCCGCGGTGGCGATTTCGTCGGGGGTGACCGGCAGCGCGTCTGACATTGAAGGCGTATGGATGGCCCCGGTCACCGCGCAGGTAATGATGACTTTGCGTGCGTCGCTCATCGTTTGTTCGCCTCCTGAAGATATTTCCACACCGTGCCCGGGCGCAGGGGCAATTCGGAGATCTCGATCCCGAACGGTTCGAGTGCGTCACACACCGCGTTGGTCAACGCCCCGGGTACCGAACTCGGGCGGCCTTCGCCGATACCGCGGGTGCCGAGCGGCGTGTGCGGGCAGGGCGTCGGGGCATAGGTGATCTCGATGTCCGGCACATCCGCGGCGGTCGCGAGTTTGTAATGTTCGAAGTCGGCCGTCATCTGCTGCCCTTGTTCGTCGTAGATGAACTCTTCGAACATCGCATTCGACAGGCCCTGGACGATGGCGCCGTGCATCTGACCGTCGACGATCATCGGATTGATGACCGTGCCGACATCCTCGGAGGTCAGCCACTTGAGGATCTTGAATTCCCCGGTCTCGATATCGACCTCGACTTTGCAGCAGTCGGCGTTGAAGCAGATCATGGGTTTAGCGGCTTCGAAAAACACCGTCGTATCGAGCCCGCCGACCTCGCCTTCGGGCATATTGATCGGAAACATGATGATGCGTTCGACGATTTCGCGGAACGACTTGCGTTTGCTTTCGTCGCCCACATAGATGACCTCGCCGTTCTTGAACTCGAAGTGCTGCACGCTCGCCTCGAGTCTGCAGGTCGTGTGCCAGGATGCGGGTGATCTTGTCCTTCAGTTCGGCACAGGCTTCGGCCACCGCGCTGACAAAATACGAGCCGGCGCGGGCGCCGATCGAGCCCGCGCCGAACGGCGTGGTCGCCGGTGTCGCCGGTGGTGACGACGACGTCGCTCGGTTTGATGCCGAACTGCGCCGCGACGACCTGGGCGGTGGTGGTCTCGTGACCCTGGCCACCCGGCGCGTCGCCGCCAAAAACCAGGACTTTGCCGCGCGGATCGAGGCGCACGGTGGCAGCGCCATAGCCCGGCTGGTTCTCCATCGGCACCAGCAGCTCCGAGGCCACCCCCGAGAGTTCGACACCGCAGCCGAAACCGATGCCGAGGTAGCGCCCTTCGGCGCGTGCGGCGGCTTGTTCGGCGCGGAAGCCGGCGAGGTCGACCCGCGTCATCAGGTTGTCCCACACCTTGAGGAAATCGCCGCTGTCGTAATACTCGTTCGTCACCGAGGTGTAGGGCAGGCTCGGCACCAGGTTCTTACGTCGCAGTTCGCTCGCTTCCATGCCGACGCGTCGCGCGACCATGTCGATCGCGCGCTCGAGAGCAAAGCGGGTCGGGAAATGGCCGAACGCACGCGACGGCGTGAGGCAGGCTTTGTTGGTGGTCGCGACGCGCAGGCGCACGTCGCCTTTTTCCCAGGTGTAGGCGTTGGGCAGTTCGACCGCACCCAGGAACGGCATGACAAAGCCCCAGTACACGCCGGTGGAACCGACGCCGTTGTCGGCGAGGCCGAAGTTGCGCACCGCCAGGAGCTTGCCGTCCTTGCTGGCGGCTACCTCCATGTCGTTGATCTGATCGCGTTCCTGGCCGACGTTCATGAGGCTTTCGTAGCGTGTTTCAATCCACCGTACCGGACGCTTCAGTTCGCGTGCGGCGTAAGCGATGATGATGTTCTCGCGATAGAACGGCGCTTTGACGCCGAACCCGCCGCCCTGGTCACGCGGCGCGATAACGCGTACCTGCTCAGCCGGGATGTCGAGGATATCGACCAGCGCGAGGCGGTCGATGTGCGGTCGCTGGGTGGTGATGTAGGCGGTCAGGCCGTCGCTCGCGTTCCAGTCGCACAGTACGCCGCGTGGTTCCATCGGCGTAATACCGGTGCGATGAACACGAAAACGCTGCTTGATGGTGATGTCGGCACTCTGGAAGATTTTTTCCACCTCGGCGGCGTTTTCAGCCTGGCTGGCTTCGGGTATCGCCCCCGGTCAGGGTCATCGCAAAATTTCATTGCTGCCGTCGCGCTTCGTGGACCAGCGGCGAATCCGGGTCGAGGGCGCGTTCCGGATCCAGGATCGGTGGGAGTTCGTCGTAATCGACGTAAACGCATTCGGCGGCGTCTTCGGCGACGTATTTGTCGCGCGCGATGACCAGCGCGACCGGTTCACCATGGAAGGTCACCTTGTCCACCGCCAGCGGCCAGAAGGTCGGATATCTGGCCGGCAGATTCGGCAGCACGACGGCCTGGGGCATCGGCTTGATGAGGTCCTTGATGCCGGCGCCGGTATACACCGCAACCACCCCGGGCATGGCTTCGGCTTCGCTGCTGTCAATGCCGAGGATGCGCGCGTGGGCGTACTCGCTGCGGACAAAAACCGCGTGCAGTGCACCGGGCAGGACGATATCGGCGAGGTAGCGCCCGCCACCGCTGATCAGGCGTGCGTCTTCCTTGCGCGCGAGCCGCGCACCCAACCAGTCCTTACTGTGTTCGACAGATTTGCTGCTCATCGTTCAGGCCTCCGTGCCGGCTTGCTGCATGGCCTGTGCGGCGCTGCGCACCGCCCTGACGATATGTACATAGCCGGTGCAACGACACAGGTTGCCGACCAGGCCGGTGCGGATCTCATCATCGCTGGGGTCGGGGTTGTGGCGCAGGAATTCCGACATGTTCATGAGTATGCCCGGGGTACAGAATCCGCACTGCAGGCCGTGCTCGTTACTGAACGCAAGCTGCAGCGGCGACATGCCGTCGGCCGTGGCGAGACCCTCGACGGTCGTGATCGCGTGACCATCGGCCTGGGCGGCGAGCATCAGGCAGCTTTTGACCGCTTCTCCGTCGAGATGAATGGTGCAGGCGCCGCACACACCCTCGTAGGTGCAGCCGACGTGCGAACCGGTCAGGCTCAGCTGGTCGCGCAGGAAATCGACCAGCAGCATGCGTTCCGAAACCGATTCTTCGTAGTCGACGCCGTTGACTTTAACCTTGATCGTAATCACTTCCTTTCTCCCTGGTCTCAGCCGCGGGCACGTGCAAACGCGGTCAGCGCAACTTCACGCCCGAGCGAGCGGATCAGCTGGCGGCGGTAATCGGCGCTGGCCGACTGGTCGGTATGGGTGTCCGCGCTGGCCGCGATAGCGTCCATCGCCACGCCGATCGCGGTCGCGTCGCCGGCCGAACCGAGCAGCGATGCCTCGCCGGCCGAGGCCCGCTGGGCGCCGCTGGCGAGGCCGGTCAGGGCGATGCGCACGCTGGTACATTTGTTATCGGCGTCGAGGCTGACGTTGACGCAGATCCCGATCACCGGCAGCGCATCCGTAACCAGACCCCACTTCCGGTAGGCGCTGCCGCTGCGCGCGGTGGCGCGGCGGCGCATGCGACCGAAAGCAGGATCTCGTCGTCGCGGCGCGCCGTTTCCAGCGGCCCGGTCAGGAATTCGTCGGCTTTCAGGCTGCGTGTCGAACCGTCCGCGGCGATCAGATTCAGTTTGCTGTTGAGCGCGAGGACCACGGTCGGCGTGCAGGCGGCAACGTAGTTCCAGCACAGGCTGCCGCCGATGGTGCCGCGATTACGTACCTGGCGATCGCCGACGTGACTGGCGGCGTCGCGCAAGGCTGCGTAGGGCCCGTCGAGTTCACTGGCCGCGGCAATTTCGACGTAGCGCGTCATCGCGCCGATGGTGACGCCGCTGTTATCGACCTTGATGCCCTTGAGGTCGGCGATACCCTGCAGGTCGACGACACATTGTGGACGCAGCATGCGCGACTTGATGGCCTGCATGGCGCTCTGTCCGCCGGCGAGAAATATCGCTTCGCCGGCTTCGTAACGGGTGATGGCGGCGAGCGCTTCAGCGACCGAATTCGGGCGCACGTATTGTTCAATCCGGGCCGGATACATTGAGACCTCCCTCGATGGTCATGATCTGCCGACCCGTTACCCCTCAGCGCGGGTCGAGCGCCGATTGTAGCACCACCCATACGCTTGCCGGGCGACGCCGGATCCCATTAAATAGCCCGTCACATCGTCCACTGCATGACGTTGCCGGAGAGCTGATTTGAACTACACGATAGAGTGCGTGGTGAGTGCTGCCAACCATCTCGGCGAAGGCCCGTTGTGGGACGTAGAGCAGGGCGTGTTGTACTGGGTCGACGGCACCGGCCGGCGTGTCGGCAACCCGTCGATCTGGCGGCTCGATCCGCGCACCGGCAAAACCCGCAACTGGTCGCTCGACCACGATGTCGGGGCAATGGCGCTGCGCGCGGACGGCAACGCGGTGCTGGCACTCGACGACGGCTTCTATTTTTTTGATTTCGAGAGCGGGGCGCTCGACCTGATCGAGGCCATCGACCCCGATCTGGAGCGCAGCCGGCTGAACGATGGCAAGGTCGACCGTCGTGGACGGTTTTTTGCCGGCGGCATGGATGACAAGGAAGAGCAGACGATCTGCTCGCTATGGCGGCTCGACCCCGATTTGAGCGTCACGCAGGTCGAGCAGGGCATCATCTGTTCAAACGGACCGTGCTGGAGTCCCGATGATCGGACGTTCTACTTCGCCGATACGTTTCAGCAAACGATGTGGGCCTATGACTACGATATCGAGGCCGGCACCCTGGCCAACCGCCGCGATTTCGCTTCAACCGCCGACGAAACCGGATTCTTCGACGGCAGCACCGTCGACGCGGAGGGCTGCGTATGGAATGCACTGGTGATCGGCGGAGAGCTGATCCGTTACGCACCTGACGGGCGCGAGGATCTGCGTATCGGGATGCCGGTCAGGAACATTACATCGGTCAATTTCGGCGGTCCCGATCTTGACGAAATCTATGTCACTTCCATGGCCCGGGTCAGTCATCCGGCGACCCACGAGTTTTTTGCTCCGCGAGGTCAAACCCCAGTTTGGCGCCGGCAGCCTGTTCCGCATTCGCGGGCTTGGGATACGGGGCGTTGCCGAGCCCCGGTTCGCCGGCTAGCAGGGTGGTGAAAAACTACTGCGGGTGCGGTCTGCGGCGTTGCGCGCTCGCCTGCGGTCCTCATTTACACCAGTAAACTCCGGTCCTCGACTCGCGCGCGCCTTGCATACCGCACTCCTCGCTACGTTTTTCACCACCCTGCGCGACGGGTGAAAAGCTACTGCGGATACCGTGGGCGGCGTTGTGCACTCGCCTGCGGTCCTCATTTACACCAGTAAACTCCGGTCCTCGTCTCGCGCACGCCTTGCCCACGGCATTCCTCGCTACGCTTTTGACCAGTCTGCCCGTGCTGGTGAAAAGCTACTGCGGACGCCGTGCGCGGCGTTGCGCGCCCGGCTTATGACGTGTTCAGGGCCGCGTCGATCGCCGCGGCGAAGCCATCGATATCCTCGACGCTGGTGTCGAACGAGGTGATCCAGCGCGCGATCGATGCGGTCTCGTCCCAGGTATAAAAATAGTAGGCGTCGTGCAGCGCGGCGAGGGCCGCGGGTGGCAGGCGGGCAAACAGCATGTTGCATTCGACCGGGCAGATCAGTTCGAGCGCGGACAGCCTGGCGCAATGCTCGGCGAGTCGGCTGGCCATGGCGTTGGCGTGGCCGGCCAGCTCGCGCCACAGTTCATTGTCGACATAGGCGAGAAACTGCGCGGCTATAAAGCGCATTTTCGAGGCCAGCTGCATGGCCTGTTTGCGCGCGTAGGCCGCGTCCGGCGCCACATCGCGGTTAAAAAACAGCACCGCCTCTCCGCCGAGCAGGCCGTTTTTGGTGCCGCCGAACGACAACGCGTCAACGCCGCTGCGTGGTCCAAGATCGGCGAGCGAGACGGCCAGCGCGGCCGCCGCGTTGGCGTAGCGCGCGCCGTCGACATGCAACAGCAGGCCGTGTTGGTGGGCGAAGTCCGCCAGTTCACGTATTTCGCTGGGCGTGTAGAGGGTGCCGTACTCGGTTGGCTGAGTGATGGTAAGTACGCGCGGCTGAACGTGGTGTACGCCGCGGGTCGAGCCAAGTGCAGTCTGTACGAGCTGACAATCAAGTTTGCCGAAGCGCTGCGCAATCGGGATCAGTTTGGCGCCGGTAAAACGTTCCGGCGCGCCGCATTCGCTGGTCCACACGTGGGCGCTGTCGGCACACAGCACCGCCTGGTGAGGGCGGGTCAGGGCGTCGAGGGCGATGACATTCGCGCCGGTACCGCCGAAGCAGAACAGCACTTCGGCATCGCAATCGAAGGCCGTGCGCAGCGCCGCGATCGCCGCGGCGCTCCAGCGGTCGTCGCCGTAGGCAGGCGCATGGCCGTGATTGGCGTTCGCGATTGCAGCCAGAACGAGGGGATGTACACCGGAAGTATTGTCGCTGGCGAAGCCGCGCGCATCTGATCCACTACTCGCCATCACTGCTGTGGGTCCGGTTCGGTGCAACGGCCTGCGTGGCGGCTGGCGGGCGTTTCAGCGATCGCGGTAGCGCCTCAGCGGCTGCGGGACGGAGGGACCGCGTTGCAGGCTGGGGTAGTCGAACTGCGGGGCGGCGCCGCGGCCGTTGTCGTAGCGGTAGCCCGGTGCCCTGCCGCGATCGCTGTTGATGCCGTAGCGGGGCGCGGCGTCGTAGCCACGGTTGCGGTCGTAACTTCGATTGCTGTCATAACCACGGTTGTCCCGGTAACCACGGTTGCCGTCATAGCCACGGTTGTCCCGGTAACCACGATTGCCGTCATAGCCACGGTTGTTGCGGTAGCCACGATTGCCGTCATTGCTGCGACCGCTGTATCCCTGGCGTTGATTATCGTACGGACCCGCGCGGTGGTCGTCGCGCACATGGGGCGTATCGTTACGCCGCGCGCCATGGTACTCGTCGCGGCTGTCGGGATGGCGTTGCGACAAACCCTGGTAGCGGCGATTCTGCGCATTCGAATCGCGTCTCGCTCCGGCGCCAAGATAAGTGCGCCGCTCGAGCGCGGGGTCATGGTGGCGATGGTCGCGAGCCGACCGGTAGTCGTCGCGGGTATAGGTGCCGTCTGCCGCCGCGGGCAGCGTCAGCGTGACCAGCAAGCCAAGCAGTGCGCCTGCGCACGCCTTGCTGACGCGCTGCTGCGCCATCACGGTAAGCGCACCACGCGCACACCGGTTTGATCGTTGCCGCGATCGAAACGCTGCTTATCACGCGCCGCGCTGCGCAACGCCTCCGGGCCGCTGGCGTAGCCGCCGCCGCGCAGGACACGGACCGTGCAGTCGCCGCCCTCGAATACGGAGCCATCGCCGGGGGCCGTGTCATAGGTCTGATGGTAACAATCGTAGACCCATTCCTGGATGTTGCCGGCGACGTCGTAAAGTCCGAACTTATTCGCGTTGAAGCGGCCGATGGCCGTCGGCCGGCGCGGATCGAGACCGGTGTCACAGGCGAAACAATGGGCATTGCCACGTCCCAGGTTGCGGCCCCACCAGTAGGCGGTTTCGCTGCCGGCGCGGGCCGCGTATTCCCATTGCGCCTCGCTCGGCAAACCGTAGTCATGGCCGGTCTGCTGGCTCAGCCACTTGGTATAGGCCAGGGCGTCGTTCCAGGAGATAAAAAACATCGGGAAGTTTTCCCGATCGGCGCCGGCGGCATCGCCGAGGTTGGGCAATTTTCTGCCGGTCGCCTTGGCGAAGCGTGCGTAATCGGCGATGGTGATTTCATAGACCCCGATGGCGAACTGGCTGAGGCGTACGGGATGCTGCGGGTGTTCGTCCGGGTCGCTGGTCATCAGGCGGCTGCCCATGGTGAACGAGCCGGCCGGTACCCACACCATCTGTGGTCCCTGGCCGCCGCTTTTTAATGCGTCGCGGAAGGTGCCCTGGTTGCCAACCACTGGAGGCGGCGGGGCGACAACTTCAGGCTGCGCCGCGCCGGCAACGTTACCCGGGGTCAGCGGTTCGTCTTCGACCGGCGGAATTTCGATCAAATCGTCGTCCGCCTCGCCGGCTGGTTCGAGTTCGGCGTCGAGTGTGGTCGTGCGCGGCGACTTGCCCCCTGCGCCGACCTGCGACGCATACCAGTAGCCGCCGCCGGCCAGCGCTGCAAGAACCACCACCGCGGCTGCGATCAGGGGTAGCCGACTCTTTTCTTCGTCGCGCGCGACGCGCGATACGGGGGGGGGTGGTGGTGGCTCGGCCGGCTCCGCCGGCCGGGTTGCATTCGGGTCAAAGGCCGGCTCGACCGCAATCGGCGCCGCGGCAACCGCCGGCGACGACTCCGCGCGCTCGGCGACATCGATACAGATCACCGTGGTGTTGTCCTGGCGCGGAGCGCCCGCATCGGTCACGCTCTGCAACAGGGCTTCGACACATAGTTTCGGGGTCGCCGCGGCGGCGCAGATTTCGATGATGGTTTCGCTGGTGAGCGTGTCGAGTCCGTCGCTGGACAGGATGAGGCGGTCACCGGGGGCGATTTCCAGCGGCGTGGGCGGACAATCTATTTCCGCGATGTCGTCGCCGGTCAGGGCGCTCATCAACATGTTGCGTGAAAAACCCGCCTCGGCTTCGACCGGCGTGCCCGCTTCGGCCATGCGATCAAGAAAACCGCCGTAGCTGTGATCGGCATTCTTTTTAGTCAGCGTGCCGTCGCGCAGGACGTACAAATGGCTGTCGCCGACACTGACCCAACGCAGCTTGTTCTGCTCCAGCACGCAGGCCACGAGCGTGCAGCCCATGCCCTTCAGCGCCGCGGTTTCGGCGACGGTGGCGGTGATTGAGCCGTTGGCCTGCAGGACTGCCTCGTACAGTACGTTGGAGATATCGTCGTTGGGGAAGCTTTTCGAGATATGCCGGTTGAAGGTCTGCACCGCCATGTTGCTGGCGACGTTACCGGCGGCGTGGCCACCCATGCCATCGGCGACGATAACCAGCGCACCCGAGGAATCATTCTCGGCGTCGCCGAGATGGGTGATCAGGAACGCGTCTTCCTGGTAATCCCGCGCTCCATCGATCTGGGAGCCGAAAATATCGAAGCTCAATGATGACAAGGGGTGGTTCTCGGGATTTATGATAGCTGTCAGGATCGACGAATCAGCATGTTACCAGCAGGTTTCATCATTAAAAAGCGATTTAAGCTCGCTTCGCATGATCGTGATACTACAGTGGTTATACTGCCGAGGAGCCTGTCACCGCGAGGCCAAGTGGAAGCTCTGAGGGAGCGCCGCACCTGCCCATGATGCGAACAACCGACGTGACGACCCTCGCCGGGCCGTGCACGGCCATTCTGGTCTACCTGGCCCTGCCCGACACTTACCTCGTTAGCGGCCGGGGCGAGATCGTGCTTGACGGGTCCGCGCGCTGGACACTGGCCCTGGCGGCGTGGATGGCGGTGTGGTGGATCAGCGAGGCGGTACCGGTCGCGGTGACGGCGCTGCTCCCGATCGTGCTGTTTCCGCTGTTTGGCCTGAACTCTCTGGCCGGCGTCACTACGGCCTATGCGCACCCGCTTATCTTCTTGTTTTTTGGCGGGTTTCTGTTATCCATCTCGATTGAGAAGTGGCGTCTGCATGCGTGGATAGCGCGCCGTGTGGTGGCGCGAGCGGGTGGCGACGCGCGGCGCATGGTGGGCGGTTTCATGCTCGTCGCGGCGTTTTTGAGTATGTGGCTGTCGAACACCGCGACCGCGATCATGATGCTGCCGATCGCAATCAGCACGATCGCCGCGGTGGATGCCGAAGCGACCCCCGAGGTCGGCGCCAACTTCGCGCGCTGCCTGCTGCTCGGGGTTGCTTACGCGGCTTCGATCGGCGGCACCGCCACACTGATCGGTTCACCGCCGAACCTGTTCGTCGCGACCTTCATCCACGAACAGTTCGGTATTCAGCTCGATTTCCGCCAGTGGATGGTCGCGGCCGCGCCGGTCACGGTGCTGATGCTGCCGCTGACCTGGCTGGCGCTGACGCGCTTCATTGCGCCGGTCGACGGGCATTCGACCGCGCTCAACGCCGAACCCGGCAGCCTGCAGCGCTGGCGTGAACTGGGTCCCGCGGCGCGGCGCGTCGGGGTTGTATTCCTGTTCGCCGTAATCGGCTGGTTATCGCGTGCGTCCCTGGCAGGACTTGAGATTGCCGGTCACACGCCGTTCGCCAATCTCAGTGATACCGGCATCGCGATGTGTGCCGGGCTGGCCCTGTTCGTGATCCCTGCCGGTGCCGGCAACGGCCGATTGCTCGACTGGCACGACGTCGAAAAACTACCCTTCGGCACGCTGATCCTGTTCGGCGGCGGACTCGCCCTTGCGGCAACCGTCAGTGCAACCGGCGCTGATGGCTTTATCGGTGCGCAGCTCGCGGCACTGGTCGGGGTGCCGCACTGGCTGGCGATCACGGTCATCGTCACGGTGGTGGTATTCCTCACCGAGATGACCAGCAATACCGCCACTACTACCACCCTCGCGCCGATCCTCGCCGCCACCGCGATCGCACTGGGGCTGCAGCCGCTGGCAGTCGTGATCGTCACCGCCCTGGCGGCGAGTTCGGCGTTCATGATGCCGGTCGCTACCCCACCTAATGCGATCGTCTTCGCCAGCGGCCGGATCTCGGTGATGGCCATGGCGCGGGCCGGGCTGCTGGTCAACCTGATCGCGATTGCGGTGATCACCGCGGTCGCGCTGTTGTGGTTGCCGCAGGTCGTCGCGCACGGTGTACTGCGGTGACGCGCACCGCCGTCACGCCATCGGGGTCGAGCCTGCCGGCGTCGCAAGCGCTGCTCGATGAGAGCGTCGCATTGCTGAGCGAAACCTTGCGCTGTGATCGTCGGCGACTCACCAGGCGGGTAAAAAAATTGCGCCGTGAAGTTGGCCGGCTCGCGCCCGGCGTCGCTCCCTCTGCGGGCCTGCAGGCGCGGGTAGCGCGTGTGCTCGGCGCATGCCAGGGGTCCGCGGCTACGCGACGGCGGCGCGCGGCGATGCAGCCGCGGCTCGAATTTTCCGCCGCACTGCCGTTCAGCGCCTATGTCGAACACATTACTCGAGCGCTGAGCGAACACCAGGTTGTCATCGTCAGCGGCGAGACCGGCAGCGGCAAGTCGACCCAGCTACCCAAGCTGTGTCTCGCCGCCGGGCGCGGCATCGACGGTCGCATCGGGCATACCCAGCCGCGACGGATCGCCGCCCGCGCTATCGCTCGCCGCATCGCCGAAGAAACCCTCACCGAACCTGGCGAGCTGGTCGGGCACTGCGTGCGCTTCGACGACAACCTCGCGCCCCACGCGCGGGTCAAGGTCATGACCGACGGCATCCTGCTGAACGAAATCCACACCGACCCGTGGCTGGAACAATACGACACCCTGATCATTGACGAGGTCCACGAGCGCAGCATCAATATCGATGTCCTGCTCGGCTATCTTCAGCGCGTGCTCAGGCGGCGCGCCGACCTCAAGCTCATCGTCACTTCCGCGACTTTCGACAGCGCAAGCTTCGCGGACTTTTTCGACGACGCCGTACATTGTGACATTCCCGGTCGCGGCTACCCGGTCGAGCTGCGCTATCGGCCTCCCGATGAGACGCTCGAAGACGGCGATATCAATGCCGCCATCATTGCCGCGATCGAGGAACTCGATGCCGCTGAACGCGGTGACATCCTGGTTTTTTTGCCCGGCGAGCGCGAGATCCGCGAAGCCCACAAGGCGATCGCGCGGGCTGGTTTTGCGGCGACCGAGATCCTTGACCTTTACGCACGCCTCGGCGCGTCGCGCCAGGCACGGATTTTCAGTCCCGGTCAGCAACGACGCATCATCCTCGCGACCAATGTCGCGGAAACGTCGCTCACCGTGCCGCGGGTGCGACACGTCATCGACAGCGGTCAGGCGCGTATCAGTCGCTACAGTCCGCGGCGCAAACTGCAGCAGCTACCGGTCGAAAAAATAGCGCGGGCGAACGCCGACCAGCGCCTCGGTCGCTGTGGCCGCGAGGGTCCCGGGATCTGCATACGGCTGTACGACGAAGCGGATTATGCCGCGCGCCGCGCCGCGGTCGAAGCCGAGATCGAACGTACCAACCTGGCCGGCGTGATCCTGCGTCTCGGCGCGATGGGGATCACCGCGGTCGAGGAATTCAGTTTTATCGAGCGACCGCCCGAACGCATGATCAAGGACGGCTATTCGGTGCTGCAGGAAATCGGTGCGCTCGATCAGGACCGTCATCTGACCCCGGTCGGACGCCGCCTGCACAGCTACCCGATCGACCCGCGCCTGGCGCGGATATTGGGCGCGGCCGCGGAGTTCGACTGCCTGCGCGAAGCCCTCATCATCTGCGCTGCGATGAGTATTGCCGACCCGCGCGAGCGGCCACACGAGAAGCGCGACCTGGCCGATCGTGCGCACCTCGAGTTCGCCGACAAGCGTTCCGATTTCATGTGGTTCGTTAACGCCTGGGCGTTTGCCCGCGGCCTTGAGGGCGCCCCCGTCAGTCGCCGTGCGCGACGCTGCCGGCGCGCTTTCGTGTCGTCGGCGCGGCTGCAGGAATGGGTGCAACTGCATGATTACCTGCTCAAGCGGGTGCGCGCCGAGGGGCTGCGCGTCAATACCGAGCCGGCCAGCTACAAGGCCATCCATTGTGCCCTGATCGCCGGATTTCCGAGCCTCGTTGGCGAGTGGCAGGGGGACCATTATCTCGGTTGCCGCAACCTGAGTTTCGCGCTGCACCCGGGCTCGATACTGCATAAACGCGGCGTCAAATGGTTACTGGTCGGTGACATCGTCGAGACCGGGCGTCCCTACGCGCGGCTCGCCGCGCGCATTGATCCGCAATGGATCGCCGGCAGCGCCGGCCATCTGGTCAAGCGCAGCCATGAGACCCCGCAATGGGACGAGCGCCGCGGCTGCGCGCGCGTGATCGAAATCCAGCGCTTGTTCGGACTGGTTATCAATGCCTCGCGCCAGGTCGAGCTGGCGAGTATTGATCCGGCGGCGGCGCGCGAACTGTTTATCGGCGAAGCGCTGATTGACGGTCGCCTCGGTGAGTGGCCGGAGTTTCTGCGTCACAATCGCGCGCTTGCCGCGCGCATCCAGGCCCTGGAAGCACGCGCTCGACGGCGCGATCTGCTTGCCGCGCGCGCCGAACTGTTCGATTTTTATGCGCGCCGGATCCCGCCCTCGATGTGTACCCGCCGCACGCTGTTACGCTGGTTGCGCGCCGATCCCGCGCGCGGCGATGCCCTGTGCATGGATGAAGCCGATGCCACCGGCGCCCACCTCGTCAGCGTGCCGGCGTTCCTGTTCCCCGATGTCCTGAATCTGGCCGGCTCGCACTGCCCGCTGGTTTACCGCTTCGAGCCGGGCGCGGTCGATGACGGTATCACCGTGCGCGTGCCGCTGGTGCTGTTACCACGTCTCGCGGCGCGCCATTTCGATCGGCTCGTGCCGGGCCTGCTGAGTGAAAAAGTCGAGAGCCTGTTACGCGCACTGCCGAAGCACTGGCGCCGGCATTTTTCGCCGGTGCGCGAATTCGCCATGGCGGCGGTCGAGGCAGTCGCGGAGCGCGCAGGACCACTGCCGCAGGTCCTCGCCGCAAGCCTGGAGACTATGAGCGGGCTGGCCATCGACGCCGCGCTGTTCGACGACAACCGCCTCGAAGCGCACCTGCGCATGCGCATCGAGGTCGTGAACGACGACGGCGAGGTGATCGCGACGGCACGTGACCTCGACGCCTTGCGCGTACAGCTCGGCGACCGCGCAAGCCGGCAGCGCGACGCGCTGGACTGGAACCTTGCCGGGCAGTCCGACGGCGGCTGGAATTTTGCAGATATTCCAACCCGCATCAACAAGCGCATCGGTGACGATGTAATCATCGGCTACCCGGCCTTGAGCGACCATCACGAAGCAGTGCATCTGCAGGTATTTGACAGCGCCGCGCAGGCGCGCTCGCACCACCTGCGTGGCGTGCAGCGGCTGTTGATGCTGAGCAGTTCGCGTCACGTGAAAGCGGCCCTGCGTCCGTTCGCCGGCGACGCCGAAGCCGCCTTACATACCGCGCTGTTCGGATTCGGTGTGGCGCCGGAAGTGCTGCTGGCCGAGGCGCTTGCCGAACAGTGCACGCTGCAGCATCCCGACGTTCGCGATGGCGCCGCGTTCGCGACGCTATGTGTTGAATTTCAGGCCGCGCTGTCCGACGTGATTGGCGCGGCGCGCGCGGAACTGATGGCGCTGCTCGCTCGCGGCGCCGGCTTGCGCCGCGCACTCGATGATGTGCGCTCAGAGATCCCGCAGATCGTCGGCGAGGACATCACTACCCAGCTCAGGTTGCTGCTCGGACCGCGCGCTGCACGCGCGATCATTCGCGCCCGCGTAAGTCGCTACGGCCGGTACCTGGATGCGATCGAGCGGCGTATCGAACGCCTGCGCGGCAATCCGGGCAAGGACCTGCGCAAGCTCGAACGCATCGCGCCGCTGTGGCAACAGTACCTTGACGCCTTTGGCGCGACTGACGAGGATGAGGACGCGCTGGTTCTGCACGGTTTGTTCGAGGAGTACCGTCTTGCCGTGTTTGCCCCTGAACTGGGCGCCGCGGAGAAAGTCAGCGCGGAACAGCTCAAAGCTCGCCTGGCGGCGGCACGGGAGTCGGCGTAAATGCAGGACCACGGAATCATATTTTCGATTTTCCTGATCTTTTCAGGGGCCGCGGTATTCGCCACCCTGGCGCTGTTTGCGCGCCAGGCGATGATCGTCGCTTATATCCTGGTCGGTGCGTTGTTCGGACCGGCCGGTCTGGGCCTGGTCCACGACCAGGTCTGGATCGAAGATGTTTCGAATATCGGCATCATGTTTTTGCTTTACCTGCTCGGGCTGAACATGGAGCCGCGCCAGTTGTGGCGCATGCTCGGTGAGGCTTTCGGCGTCACCCTGATCAGCTCGGCGGTGTTCTGCGCGCTGGGATTCGTGGTGGCGTCGTTATGGGGTCTGCCATGGGCGGAAGCGCTGCTGGTGGGTGCCTGCATGATGTTCTCGAGCACGATTATCG
>CALOBG010000004.1:0-22938 GCA_942490995.1 uncultured Gammaproteobacteria bacterium | reverse complement strand
ATCCGTCGGGGATGATGCAGCGCAGCGGCTGCCAGAATGCACGCCGATCCGGAACGTGTTGAGCCGGGAGCCATCCGGGAAGCTGCGGCCTTCGCAGTACGCTCCGTATCCGGATGAGCTGAGGCCGGGGCCGTTGCCCGGCACCACAGCGGCAGGGACGGCGTAGGGGTCGGGCAGTGCCTCAGCCCGCGCGGCCCAGCCGATGCCGGTGCTGACGAGCACGGCGGCGGACAGCGTGCCGAATACATGGCGACCCAGAATCTCTTCTCGTGAATACCCCAGCAACTCACCTGCACGGTCATTGGTCTCGACAAGAACCCCACTATCGGCATCCGCCAGGAAGACGCCGTCACCGATGCGATCGAGTACTCCACCGAGAATCATGTGCCGACCGAATTCGCTGTAGCGCCCGCCGGGCTTGACCAGTGTGTGCTTCAGTCGAGCAACGGTATTGCGCAGAAATTCGACATCGCCGCCTTGCATGGTGCGAACGATGCTGCTGCGCGTCAACACGCCAATCAAGTGGCCCGCTTCGATCACCAGCAAGCGACGTACACCCAACTCGGCCATGCATTTCACTGCTTGTGGCAACGGCAGATCGGGTTCTATGGCATGAACTTCCGGCGTCATAAGCTCGCAAAGCGGCGTCTGCAAATACTCGCCGTGGCCGGCAAGTCGTACAACATCCCGGTCAGTCAGCATACCTGTCGGAACACCTGCTTCGGTAACGATCACATGATCGCTTTTGCTTTCGCGCATCAGACGCAAAGCGTCGAGCAGCGGTACCCTGCCGTCGAGCGTGGCAATACTCTGACTCATCGCCATCCGGACGGTTTTCAGTTCAACGAGATACTCATCGCCGAGATATTCAAGAAAACCGGCTTCGGACAGCACGCCTGCCAGCCGTCCATCGGCATCAACAGCCACCAGGTGGTGGATGCCGCGATCGAGCCCTTATTGCCGGTGGCCATACCTTCGGCAAGTGCCACGGCGCCGCGCCGGAATCGCACAAGGGCCCGGATCCGGAAAGCGCGCCGCTGGAAGCGCAGGGCATGGGCTGGATGAGCGACTACGGCTCCGGGCACGGCGCAGATACGATTTCCAGCGGCATCGAAGTGACCTGGACGAAAACGCCGGCGCTGTGGAGCAATAACTATCTCGAGAACCTGTTCAACTACGAGTGGGAGCTGACCACCTCGCCGGCCGGCGCCAAACAATGGGTGGCCAAGGACGCGCCAGAGGTCATCCCCGATGCGCATGACCCCTCGAAGAAACACAAGCCGACCATGCTGACCACCGATCTGACCCTGCGCTTCGATCCCGAGTTCGGCAAAATCTCGCGCAGGTTTCTCGACGACCCGCAGGCTTTCGCCGATGCTTTCGCCCGCGCCTGGTTCAAGCTGACGCATCGCGACATGGGTCCACGCGTCCGTTACCTCGGTCCAGAAGTCCCGCGCGAAGAACTGATCTGGCAGGACCCGATCCCCGCCGTCGATCACAAGTTAATCGGCAAGAAAGACATCGACGCCCTGAAGAAAAAGATCCTGGATTCCAAACTTTCCGTCGCGCAGCTTGTGTCGACGGCGTGGGCGTCGGCCTCCACTTTTCGCGGTTCCGACAAGCGCGGCGGCGCCAACGGCGCGCGGATCCGGCTCGCCCCACAGAAGGACTGGGCGGTGAACCAGCCGAAGCAGCTCGCGAAAGTCCTGAAGACGCTCGAAAAAATCCAGGCCGGCTTCAACAAAAAGGCCACGGGCGGGAAGCGGGTGTCACTGGCTGACCTGATCGTGCTCGCCGGATGCGTCGGCGTCGAAAAGGCCGCAAAAAAGGCCGGCGTCGACGTAAAAGTACCGTTCACACCCGGCCGCATGGACGCTTCGCAGGACCAGACCGACATCGAAATGTTCAGCGAACTCGAGCCGATCGCCGACGGTTTTCGTAACTACATCAACCAGGATTACAGCGCGATGGGCGAGGCCATGCTCGTCGACAAGGCCCAGCTGCTGACGCTCACGGCGCCGGAGATGACGGTCCTGCTTGGCGGCATGCGCATGCTGGGCACCAATGCCGACGGCGACAAACACGGCGTGTTCAGCGCCAAAACCGGCGCGCTTACCAACGACTTCTTTGTCAACCTGCTCGATATGCGCACCCAGTGGACGCCACTGTCAAATGCCAACGATGTCTATGAAGGGCGTGACCGCAAAAGCGGCAAAACAAAGTGGACCGCCACGCGTGTCGACCTCGTGTTCGGCTCCAATTCGCAGCTGCGCGCGATCGCGGAGGTCTATGCCAGCGCGGATGCGCAGAAGAAGTTTGTGCGTGACTTCGTCGTGGTGTGGGACAAGATCATGAACCTCGACCGTTTCGACCTCGCGCCGAAGTGATCAGACCGGGGACAGTTGCTGAATCCAGTGTTTCGGAACTGCGGTAACTGTCCCCCGGGTCAGGTCGGTACACTGCCGGAAATGTTTGCGGATGGAGGACGCGATGGCTGATTATCAGGCGATTTCGGTACGAGCAGACGGCGCGGTGGAGTGGTTGACCCTGAACCGCCCCGATAATCTGAACGGCTTCACGCAAACCATGGTCGACGAGCTGCTCGACTATCTGAACGCGAAGCTCACCGATCTACAGACACGCGTCATCGTCATGCGCGGCGCCGGACGCGCGTTTTGCGCCGGGGTCGACATCAAGGCCAAGCTCAGCGGCGAAGACAGCATCGAGTTCCCGCACGGCGCCGATCGCCTGTTTCAATTGGTGCCCTTGATGCGCCGGATCCCACAACCGATCATCGGGCTTGTCCATGGCGCAACCTGTGGTGGCGGCATGGCGCTGGCGCTCGCGGCCGATTTCCGCATCGCCGGCAGCAGCCTGAAAATGAACGACGCGTTCGCGCGGATCGGCATGTCCGGATGCGAGATGGGTCTCAGCTATTTCCTGCCGCGGTTGGTCGGCTTATCGGTCGCTCGCGAATTAATCTACACCGGCCGCTTCGTCGACGCTGAACGTGCGCTGCGCTTGGGGCTGGTTTCACAGATTGTGGCCGACGCCGAACTGGAGGACGCCGCGGCGCCGTTAATCACGGATTTGCTCGCGGTCGCGCCGACCGGGCTGCGCTTGAGCAAGCGCACCCTGGATGCCTGCCTGGCAGTCGATGATCTCGAAACGGTCATCGCCATCGAGACCCATGCGCAGCGCGCCTGCCAGGACGTCGGTGATTTCGAAGAAGCGATGCGAGCGTTCGTAGAGAAGCGACCGCCCCGGTTCTACGAAGGCCCGCAGGGTTGAGACACCGATCCGCACCAGCGAGTACCGGAAACGGGGACATTCCTGCGGAAACGGGGACATTCCTGGTTTAGTCGTCATGTAAAAGCGGATTTTGGCTCTGGCCCTGCTTATTGCCCCTCACCCTGTTTTCCGCCGCCAAGCTTATCCGCCGCCAGTGGCAGGAGGGTCCAGTTCGGGGTGCAAACCTGAGAGCCGCGAACCTGATCGCTCCTCGTACCCGTTCGTCTATGCCTTATTACCCTGCGGTACCTCGTTGAACGGGATACCCTTGTCCACGCGGATGTCGGCTGGCAATCCGAGTACCCGCTCGGCAATGATGTTGCGCAGGATCTCGTCGGTGCCGCCGGCGATGCGGTAACCCGGCGCGAGCATGAATGAGTGCTGGAAAAGCTTACTGTCGAGGCCGTCGTGATCATCGCGGTTAACCACAACACCGCCCATGTCCATCAGATCGATAGCAAATGATCCGATGTCCTGCATTTTTTTCGCGCTGACGACCTTGGTAATCGAGTTCTCAGGACCCGGCGTGTCGCCACGGGACAGGGCGCTCATAACGCGGTACTTGGTATTTTTAAGACCACACATCTGACAGTACCAGCGCGCGATTTTGCTGCGCACCTCGTGATTCTCGAGCGCCGGTTGGTCGCCGATCGTGAGTTTTGAGACCAGGGCGAGCAGTTCGAGCACGTCGCTGCCGCGGGCATCCCCGACCGCAAGCCTTTCGTTCATGAGCGTGGTCAATGACACTTTCCAGCCGTCACCCACTTCCCCGAGTCGCTGGTGGTCAGGAATGCGGACATCGGTGAAAAAAACTTCGTTGAAGTTCGACGCGCCTGCGATCTGTTTGATCGGCCGGATCTCGATGCCCGGTGATTTCATGTCGACAAAGAAAAACGTCAGGCCCTTGTGCTTGGGAACGTTGGGATCGCTGCGTGTGACCAGGATGCCCCAATCGGAATAATGGGCGCCCGAGGTCCAGATTTTCTGGCCGTTGATCACCCATTCGTCGTCACCGTCGCGTACCGCGCGGGTGCGCAGATTGGCGAGATCGGAGCCGGCCGAGGGCTCGCTGAAAAGCTGGCACCAGATTTCTTCTCCGCGTGCCATCGGCGGCAGGCGGCATGCTTTGTGCTCCTCGCTGGCATAAGCAATCATGGTCGGCCCGCACATCCCGAGCCCAATCGCATAAGGGCTGGTCGGAACATCGTAGCGGGATTCTTCCTGGTTCCAGATCACCGCTTCTATCGGCGTGGCGCCGCGGCCGCCGTACTCCGACGGCCAGGTCAGGCAGGCCCAGCCATGATCTGCTTTCAGCTTCTGCCAGGCCCTTGCGCGCTGCATAAACGCTGCGTCAGATTCGTTACGCGTAGGCGCCGCGCTTTTGAGTGTTGCGTTGGCGGATAAAAACTCGACAGCGGCCGCGCGAAACGCGGCTTGTTCGGGCGTATCGTCGAAGTTCATGGAGATGCCTCCAGGCCGTGTTCCGCCGCGAGTGCGTCGACGAGGCGATTTTCCCAGCGCGACTGCGCGCCGAGATTCACCGCCAGCGCTTTGGCGCGCCGGTAATACATGTGGCAATCGGACTCCCAGGTAAATCCCATGCCGCCGTGGGCCTGAATGTTCTCGGCCGCGCATTCCGCGAAGGCCTGGGTGGCACTGACCCTTGCCGTCGCCGCCGCGAGCGGCAGCTCGGGAGCATCTGTGGATAATGCCCAGGCACCGTAATAGCAGTTTGAGCGCGCCAGGGTGGCGGCGATATACATGTCGGCGAGTTTGTGTTTGATGGCCTGGTAGGCGCCGATCGGACGCCCGAATGCATAACGTTCGACAACATAGCCCCGGGCCATTTCCAGCGCCGCATTGGCGCCACCACATTGTTCGAACGCAAACAATACGGCAGCGCGGTCAAACAGGGTTTGCATATTTGCCCAGCCGTTGCCGGCCGTACCGAGCGGCACGGCTGGCACCTGGTCAAATTCAATGCGCGCCTGCGAACGGGTTGGATCCATGGTTTCCAGCACTTGCCGGGATACGCCTGGGTCATTGAGATCGACCAGCAACAATGACGCAGCGTCCGCGTCATTGGCCAGAACAATGGCAAAGTCCGCGACGTCGCCATCGGGAACCGGCAATTTTTCGCCGCTTAGTCTGGCCTCTTGCGCGGTGGTTTTAAGGTTCGCGGGCGTCGCCGCGCCGCGACCTTCGGCCACGGCCACGGTGCCGATGAGCTCACCCGAGGCCAGACCCGGAAGAAATTTTTCCTGCTGCGCAGCGCTACCGAATCGCAACAGCGCTTCGCTGGCCAGGTACACCGAGCTCGCAAACGGAGTTGGCGCCAGGCTGCGACCGAGTTCCTCGGCGAGGACACATAGCTCCAGGTAACCGAGTCCGCTGCCGCCGTATTGTTCGGGGATGGTGACGCCGGTCCAGCCGAGTTCGGCCATGCCGCGCCACAGCGCGGCATCGTATGGAACGTCGGGCGCGTCGAGTACGGCGCGGACGGTCTCTAGGCGGCAACGGTCACTTAAAAAGCGTCGCGCGTGGTCACGCAGTTGCTGCTGTTCGTCGGAGAATTCAAAGTTCATGGCTTGGGTTAAGCGGCGTGCGCTTCTTTGCGTGGTTCTGCCGAATGATAGCTAAAAGCGGTCGGGCTTGGTTATTGGGTCGATTGGACCGCCTGCGGGTGATGGACGACGCGGAAACCGGCGCCACGAGCATGAATCACGCGCTTGGTCCCTTCGACCTCGTCGCGCTCGGCATCGGTGCAATCATCGGCGCGGGAATTTTCGTTATAACCGGCACCGCGGCCGCGCTCCACGCCGGCCCCGCAGTCGTGGTGTCGTTTCTGATGGCCGGTTTCGTGGCCACACTCGCGGCGCTTTGTTACTCGGAAATGGCCTCGATGATCCCCATGTCAGGTAGTGCCTACACCTACGCCACCATGGGCGAGTTGGTGGCGTGGATCATCGGTAGGGATCTTATTCTCGAGTACCTCATCGGCGGTGCGGCGGTGAGTGTCGGCTGGTCCGGCTACGTTGCGTCATTCGTCATGAAGGTGTCTGGCTACGAGCTCCCGCACGCCTGAACCAGCGCGCCGCTGGCCTGGGATGCCGCTAACGATTCCATCGCCTTGACCGGAAGCTATATCAACCTGCCGGCCGCCTTCATCTGCCTGCTCATGACCACCGTGCTGATCGCCGGGGTGCGCGAATCCGCGCGAATCAATGTTGGCATCGTTTTTATCAAACTGCTGGTTTTGTTGGCGTTCATCGCCGCGGCAGCACCATTTGTAAACCCCGACAACTGGCAGCCGTTCGTGCCACCCAACCAAGGCGAGTTCGGGGCGTTTGGCGTATCGGGCATTTTCCAGGCAGCCACCGTGGTCTTTTTCGCCTACATCGGTTTCGACGCGGTCTCCACCGCTGCCCAGGAATGCAAAAATCCACAACGGGACCTCCCAGTCGGCATCCTCGTTTCTCTGCTTGTCAGCACGGTGCTCTACATCGTCGTGGCGTTGGTTTTCACCCGAGTTGTTTCATACACCGCGCTCAACGTGCCCGATCCGATCGATGTAGGCGTCGCCGCCACCGGCATCGGCTGGCTTCGGACGGTCGTCGATATCGGCGCAATTGCCGGCTTGAGTTCCGTTGTGCTCGTGTTGCTGTTCGGCCAGCCTCGAATTTTCCTGGCGATGGCTCGAGACGGATTGTTCCCGCCGTGGGCGGCGAAAGTACACCCACGACTCAAAACTCCTTACGTAACGACCGCGATCACGGGCTCGATGTGCGCGATCATATGTGGCCTGCTACCGATCGACATCCTCAGCGAACTGACCAGCATCGGCACGCTCTTCGCGTTTTTCCTTGTTTGTCTTGCCGTGATGGTCATGCGGAGGAAACAGCCGGACACCCACCGTCCCTTCAAGGTGCCGTTTGGGCCGTACGTCATTCCAATGCTGGGGGCCGGATCGGCCGCGTTGCTCATGTACACCGCAAATACGTCGACGCTGATCCGGCTTTTCGTGTGGATGGCTATCGGACTGACGATATATTTCGCATACGGGCATCGCCATTCGAAACTGCGCAGCGACGCCGGACCGGGAACCGGCTCCTAGGTGGCGGAACCAGGGTCGGACCGGCGACCACGATCATGCTTGCGCGCAGACATAGTCTGCCGAACTTACCGATCGCAAGCGATTATCTGTGTGCGCGGCACGACCGCGTTCCATGCTCGCCGATCCCACCCGCGCCTGAACAGAGTCACGATCGAGAGCGCGAGCAGCCATACCCCACCGGGTAACGGAACACTGGAAATGGCAGCGTAATTCGTACCCGAAACCGAGTCGGTCGTGAATGATGGCAATGGATTGCGTTGCGCGTCGTATGCCTGCACGCCGGTGATCGCCGCCGTGTTGAGGTAGTCGATCTGGGCGGTAAAGCTGCCGCCGTTAAAAGCGGGGCTCGACTCCAGGGTTACTATGGACGTTACCAGTTGCGCGACGACGTGGAATGGAACACCGAGTGTGATGGGAATCAGGCCGGTGGTAACTACGCCCTGGGGTAGCGCTCCCGACGGAAAGCTGTTGAGTGTGACACCACCGATAAAATTGATGTTCGCGTTAAAAAACACGCCCCCCCCCACCGGACCCGGGTCGGACCTGGCTGCAGACCCACTGAGGTTGAACGTCATCTCGAAGAATCCAGGACCACTTCCCGCAACGGTAATGTCATCGTCGAATTGGGCCCCCGATTGAAAAAGCTGAGAACCACCAAACCGCAGCGGTGTGTAATCAGTCAGTCGTAAGCGCGACGACGCGCCGAGCGCAGTGTAGTTTGCGCTGGCGACGCCGAAGCCATCGTAAGCAAAATCCTGGAATACCCCCAAAAAATATTCCTGCTTGTGTAGCGTCGCCGTCACCGGACCGATGGCGTCACTCTGGGCGTCGAAGGCGTTGAGAAAACCTGGTTGCAACGCGGAGACACCAGCATAAACCGATAGGTTTGAAGCATGGGCCGGTGCGACGACGACAAACGCCACCGCGATGCATAGTGCGGCTATTAGAATCGGATATCGAACCAGGCGTCGACTGCAATCAGTTGACAGTTGCATTAGGCTGCTCCCCAACCGTGACCGTGTACCGGGCCTTGTCCCTGGAAATTAGCCTGACGTCTTTCATGAAGTGCTCCTGCCATGTTCTGGCCGATGTCGATGTCTCTGGAACCACGAGAATTCGAACCCAGCCGCGCTGCAGATCTGGATCCCGGGTAGACGCGCGCTGGTCAGAAAGTCCACCGTTCGGGAAGTGCCGGCATAGGCCAGCTTTTCCGCACCCAACGCCGGCCCGATAGCCACACCCAGACTCTGACATAACAACACGCGATCAGATCCGCGCAGGGCAGCGTTGTCCTACGATCACGAGGTGAATCAACGGCGGTGTCTCGTTGCCGACGCAGGCAACGACGACGTAGCGGCATGATGCACGGCCCGCTGCAAGATGCAGCGGCCGCCCATGGCACTGATTAGATTCCCGAATGCGTCGCTGTGCAAGCGGATCTGTTAAGAACCGGATGGTGGTGTATAGACCTTGATAAAGTCCAATTGCTTGTTTGCGGCCGACTGCTACTGGCCATACGCTTTTGCTCAGCAGGTAGCGTGAGCCGACTTTCCGCCGCCTTGCCCGGCTTTTCGAAACGCGCTTACAAATCGATTCCGAAAGCCGCCTTGTAGCGCGCGTTGTATTCCTCATCGGAGAGATCCGCGCCCATCGTGACCCATTCTTCGTCGGTGATTTGCGCCCGACCTTCCAGCATGGCAAACGCATCGGCGCCTGCGGGCCAGCGCAATTTGTAGTCATCGGTCGTGATCGCTTCGAGGATCGTTGCCGCGACGACTTCAGGTTGCGTGTTCGAGCGGAATCCGGCAGCGAACATCTTGCCGTTGCGACGCATGATTTGCATGTAGGGTGATTGCTTGTCGTAACGGGACATCGGTGCCGAGTTATCGAAAATATGCGTCATAATCACGCCCGGCTCGATGTTCACCACGCGCACACCGAAGCGATACAACTCGTGCGCCAGGGCTTCCCCGGCCGCTTCCAGCGCCCATTTGCTGGCCGAGTACGCGATCTGGTTCGGGATGGCCACGCGGCCTTCCGTCGACGTGACGTTGACGATGGTCCCCGATCGGCGCTCGCGCATCTCGGTCACAACCGCCTGAATACACTTGATCGCACCGAAGTAGTTGGTGTCGAACATCGCGCGGTGCTCGTTTTCCGGCGTCAACTCAAGCGGGGTTGCGCCACCGATACCGGCGTTGTTCACGAGAACGTCAACCGGCCCGGCCGCCCGCGCCGTCGCGAACGCGGCGTCGACCGACTCCTGATCGGTGACATCCATTTCGACGACTTCGACTGGCAAGCCACGTTCGGCGGCCGCTTCGCGCAGCGGGGCTGCTTTGCCGGGATTACGCATGCCGGCGAACACGCGGTAACCGTTAGCGGCGAGGTGCAGGCTGGTCGACAAGCCAATTCCGGTGCTGGTACCGGTAACGACGGCAATTTTCATGAAGACTCCTCGAGTGGGACGGGCCGATCAGCTGACTTGAAAAACGGCGCTGGGAAAACTAAACCGGGACCATTTTCCGAACTTCGAAAAAAGGAGTTACGGTGCCTTCTGGAATGGTGTTGAAGTCACGCAAATAGTTCGGATGTATCCACATAAGTACTGTATTCCTGAATTTTCTCTTTTTCCATTTTGAAGACATTACAGAACGGAACTGTTAACTGAGAGTCATCTTTTCTGGTGTACGTTACTGTTCCTCGTAAAATAATGGTGTCGTCCTTTTCTATTGTTTCAATCAGTGCGTGGGCGATACCCGCTATCCCTGCAAAGAACCCGGAAACCATCTCCTTTACATTCTCTTTCCCTTCAATGGTCGGCATATTACCGAAAGTGAATTTCATAGAATCAGAATAAAAAGAAGAAGCGCTGTCAACATCCATTTCGTCGATAGACTTAAATAGATCTTTGATCATACGAATGCGTTCGCTCATGTCATCACCTCGTTTTTATTGCAACCTCCAACGCAGCTCGCAACTGCCATGGAATGAAGTCAGGGAAATCGACCATTCGCTGATGCCGGCTTTCTTCCCTAGCATATCGATCGAATAGCTGCATGAATTCTCGATCGAGTTTACCCCCTTTCATCTAAAGGTTATGAACCGTACCTGCCGGTGCCATGTAGCCTTTTAAATCTTCCTCGCAGCTTCCGGCGAGCGATACGATTTCAGGGGCAATCCGGGTGCTCCGGTCATCAAGCAGACTCTCTGCTGGTGTCGCCACTTACGACTGGATTTCTCAGACTCCGACGATAAGAACCGGCGCGCCTGGCACCGCTTGAGCCGCTGCGAACATCCCATCCAGGCGGCGCCCGCAGACACTCAGGGGATCAGGCCGAGTGCCCGTGCTTCGCGAACGGCGGCGACACGACGATGCACGCCGAGCTTGTCGTAGACCAGCCGCAGATGCCATTTGACCGTTGCTTCACTGACGCCGAGCTGCGCCGCAACTTCCTTGTTGCTCGAACCGTCGGCGATATTGACGAGGATCTCGCGCTGGCGCTGCGTGAGCGGATCAATAGCGATGCCCTGCCGGCGCACGCGCGGCGTGGCGACCACCCGTACCTCATCGGTTTCGCCGGCGAGATAACTGCGCAGCGTGGCGACGGTAGCGGCGAGCGCGCCGCGGACCTGGCCGTTCTCCGCGGCGGCGAAATCGAGCACGCTCAACACCCGGGCGCCCTCTTCGACGAACGGTTGAACGATACCGCTGGTGCGCGACTGCTCGATGGCGAGGCGCAGCACGCGCCAGGCCTCGGCCGGCTCGTTGGCGGCATGCAGGAGCGTGGCAAGGAGCGTACGCAACCGGATCGCGTGCCGCACGCAGCCGTGCCCTTCGACGTAGTTCACCCACGCTCTGAGTACCCTGATTGCGTCCGGGGCTGTCGCTGTTCCGTGCGCGACGCGGGCATGCGCGATGGCCACAACCGCGTCACTGACCGAAGCGAACTTGCCCGGCGTCAGTGACGAACGCTGGAGCGCCGGGTCGGATTTCAACTGGCCGCGGGCCTCGCGCGCGCGGCCGGTCGTCAGCAGCAGAGCGACGCGCTCGCTCGCGAGATGCGCGCCGAGACGTTCGAAGCCGTATTCCACGGCCTGCGCCTCTCCGCGCGACAGCAGCCGGAACGCTTCGGCGTCGTCGCCGGCGAGCGCGGCCAGGCGTATTGCACAGACATATCCGGCGACCAGCTGGTCGGCGAAACCAATGCGGTCGGCCCGCGGCAGCCACGTGTCCGTGAGCACTCGGCAAGCGTCCAACTCGCCGCGCTCGTAGTGGACATCCGCCAACAGCAACGCGGGCATCGCAATCAGCGGCGCATCGTTGCCGCTCGTCCGCGCAGCAACTTCGATCGCCGCCTGCAATACCGGTGCGGCACGTTCGGACTCGCCGCTCATGAGTATCGCTGGTCCGATCAGGCTATCGAACCACACCGTGCCGTACTCCGCGCCGGCATCGGTGAACCGGCGTCGCACGCGCGGCGACTGGCCGATCACGAAACGGCAATCGAAGCGCTCGCGCCGCGCGATCAGCGCCGCGGACTCCGCCGAACCGTCGAAGTAGTCATTTTCGCCCGTGCTGACCGCCGGCCAGCGCTCCCACAAACTCTCGGCCGCCGCGAGATCATCGCGCAGCAACGCCATCATGATCTCGCGGTGCAGGATCTTCTCGCGCAACGCCACCGGCAGAACCTCACCGTGCCGCGCCGCGTAATTCTGCACCCGCTGCATCAGCGCTGCCGCGGCTCGCGACTCCCAGCTCAGCGTGCGTGCCCAGATTAGATCGAGCAGTAGTCGCGGACACTCGTCCAGCACGTTGTCGGGCAGGCGCGCCGCGAACGCCTGCAGCACTTCGAGCTGGCCCGCGGCGAACAGGCGCTCACTGGCAGCCTCGAGCAGGTCCGCTGCGCGCGCTTCGTCGCCGCTCCGAATCGCGTAGTCGATGGCATCGGAGTCGGCACCGCGCCGAGCGTACCAGTCGCTCGCCCGCGCGCAGATCCGTGCCGCGCGCAGCGGGTTGTCGCGCCGGATGCGGCGACGCAGGTAGTCGGCGAACATCGAATGGTAGCGATATCGCGAACCGTCCGGGGCACTGCGGGTCAAAAAGAGACCTCGCTCGTACACCTCTTCCAACAACGTTTCGCTATGCTCGCACTCGAGCGCGTGATCGCACAACGCGGGGCTTGGTTCGTCGAGCAACGCGGACTCCGCCAGAAAAGCACGGAGCTCAGCGGACTGGCGACCGATCACGTCCTCCTGCAGAAACTCCGCGATCGCTGCATGGCCGCCGGAGAAGGCGTCGAGGAAGCGGCCGGGCGAGGCTTCGTCGCGCATGCTGATCGCGGCGAGCCGCAGCCCCGCTGCCCAACCGCCGGTATTTGCAGCGAGGCGGTTGGTCTGTGTCAGATCCAGTGACAACGCTTCATGCTGCAGAAACGCTTCGACCTCATCGGGCGTGAACTCCAGATCCGCCGCGCCGATCTCGTGCAGTCCGCCGAGCTGGCGCAGCCGGCCGACCGGGAACGGCGGCGTCTCGCGGCTCGTTGCCACGAGGTGCAGGTGCGGGGGTGCGTGCCCGATGAGCTCCGCGATGCATTGCGCCGCCTCACCGTCTCCGACGCAATGGAGATCGTCGAGGACAAGCCACACCGCTTCGCCCAATGCGCCGAGCTCATTGAGCAAGGTCGTGACAAGAGAACTCACGTTCACCGGCAGGTTCGCGTTGAGGAGCGTGAGGGTGGCCTCACCGACCGGGCCGCAACAGGAACGCAGCGCCGCGATCAGGTAACGCAGCAGTGCGCGCGGATCGGCGTGCGACTCATCCAGCGCGAGCCACGCCATACGCCGTGACCCGAACTGACGGTGGACCCAGTGCACGAGCATGGAGGTCTTGCCGAAACCGGCGGGGGCGCGCACGTAGACGAGCCGGGCGTGGGCCGCCTCGTCGAGCCGATGCGTGAGACGCTGCCGTGCCAGATGGCGGCCGTCGCCAGGTGGAATGGCTACCATCGAAGCAAGAAGCTGGGTCGCGTCACGGTCCATCGGGAGGCAAGCCCCTGATTTCCAGGTATTTGAGATCCGTTATCACCCTATCCGAAAGTATAGGTCCAAACCAAGGGATCTCGTCCTTACCCCCGTCAACGCGGCGGGTTCACTGTGTCCCGGGATCATCAAAACTAGCCGTCGCAGCCAGATAAATGGACCGCGTGGCAAGCGTCTCCAACCGGGCGCTCAACGGTCCTTCCACGATGTAGAGAGGTTAAATCCGTCATGAACACTGCTCACACTCGTAAGCCCCACCACGACGTGATCGTCATCGGCGCCGGGTTCGCCGGCCTGTACGCGGTGCACATGTTCCGCGACAAGATGGGTCTCGACGTGCACGCCTTCGATGCCGCGACCGACGTCGGCGGCACCTGGTACTGGAACCGCTACCCCGGTTCCCGCGTCGACATCGAGAGCGTGCACTACTCCTATTCTTTCGACGATGCGCTGCAGCAGGAATGGCACTGGACGGAACGCTTCGCCGCCCAGCCCGAGATCCTCAAATACCTCAACCACGTCGCCGACCGTTTCGACTTGCGCCGCAGCATCCGCTTCGGCACGCGCATCACGGCGTTGACCTGGGACGATGCAACGTCGCTGTGGACGGCCACCACGGACGCCGGCGAACACTACCGAGCCCGCTTTGTCATCTCGGGTGCCGGCACACTATCCGTACCGAAGAAGCCGGACTTCCCCGGTATCGAGGATTTCAACGGCGAGGTGCTGATGACCGGCAACTGGCCGCACCACGAGCCTGCCTTCGAGGGCCAGCGCGTCGGCATCATCGGCGTGGGTTCGTCCGGCATTCAGGTGATCAGCGAGACCGCGAAACGCGCCGGACATCTGACTGTTTTCCAGCGAACGCCCAACTATGCCACGCCAATCCGCAACGCGCCGACCGACCCGGCGGAAGAAGCCCGGCAGAAGGCCGACTATGCTGCAATCCGCAAGACGTCCCGCAACCATGTGCAGGGTATGAACTACAACGACCGCCAGCCTTCGGCCATGGCGGTGAGCGCGGAGGAGCGTCGACAGGTATACGACGACCGCTATAATCGCGGTGGCTTCCGCCTGTTCGTCGATTCCTTTGCCGACATCCTGACCGACAAGGCTGCCAACGGCACCGTCTCGGAGTACATTCGCGAACGCATTCGGGAGCGCGTAAAAGATCCGCACACCGCTGAGCTGCTGGTCCCGACGGACTACCCCTACGGCACCAAGCGGCCGCCGCTCGAAACTGACTACTACGATGCCTACAACCGGTCCAACGTCACGCTGGTCGACGTCAGGAAAAACCCGATCGAAGCGATCACCCCGCGCGGCGTCGAGCTGGCCGATGGCACCGAAATCGAGCTCGACATGCTGATCCTGGCCACCGGATTCGATGCCTGCACCGGTCCACTGCTGGCCATGAACGTCACCGGCCGCGACGGCCTGCGGCTTGCCGATCACTGGAACTACGGCCCGCAGACCTACCTCGGCCTGATGGCCGCGGGGTTCCCGAACCTGTTCATGATCACCGGCCCGCAGAGCCCGTCGGTGCTCTACAACATGCCGCTGGCGATCGAAGATCATGTCGACTTGTCCGCGGCGGCTATCGCTCACCTGCGCGAACACGACCTCGACGTCATCGAGCCAACCGCGACGGCTGAGCACGACTGGGTGACGCACACCAACCAGCTCGCGATGGAGACCCTGTTGCCGGAATCGGCCACCACCTGGTACATGGGCAACAACATTCCCGGCAAGCCGCGCCGAGTGCTGGTCTATCTCGGCGGCGCGCCCGCCTACCGCGCGAAATGCGACGAGGTGGTCGAGCGTGGCTGGGAGGGTTTCGAGCTCACTGCCGCCACCGAACGCGCGCGCGCTGCGCGCAACAAAAGTGCTGCGCGATTTATCTCCGCCCAATAAAAACCCCCGCTCGCGCGGGCACGACTGGTGGCGTCGGTACGTACGCCGCCTTTTTGCCGATGGACAGATCGCAGCAATCGCTCGTGTCCACAATCTAATACTTGTCACCTCGCAGTGCGTAAGGGGTCAGGTCTCACTTTCATGCGTAAGGGGTCAGGTCTCACTTTCATACAACCGGCGGCGTGAGCGGACATTTACACATCGAGTTGTGTGAAAGTGGGATCTGACCCCGTTGAGTTGAAGTGCGTAAAGGGTCAGGTCTCACTTTCATACAACCGGCAGCATGGGCGGACATTTACTGGAGTTGTGTGAAAGTGGGATCTGACCCCGTTGTTCCGTTGAGTTTTCTACCAGAGAGAGCCAGGACGAGGTTGGCGGTCTGGAACACGTCGATGAGTGCGTAAAGGGTCAGGTCTCACTTTCATACAACCGGCAGCATGGGCGGACATTTACACATCGAGTTGTGTGAAAGTGGGATCTGACCCCGTTGTTCCGTTGAGTTTTCTACCAGAGAGAGCCAGGACGAGGTTGGCGGTCTGGAACACGTCGATGGGGGCGATGTATTCCGACGCGTAGGGGTACTGGCCGACCACAAAAACGACGCGTTCGAATGGGGTCTCTCGTGGGAGCCCACCGAGGCCGTGGTCAGCGAGTCGAACGACATGGCGTACGTATACGGCACCGCCAAAATCAAAACACCGGCGGACGAGGTTGCCAAAGACGGCAAGTATGTCATCGTCTACGTTAAGCAGGACGGTCAGTGGCGGGTCGCGGTCGACATGCAGAACACCAACAGCTGCCACCTTTTAGTCAGCTACGAGTGGCGGGCTAATCGAGAAAACCGGCGAATTAAGCCTTCGCGACTTCGATCTTTGCATGTGTCGCGGAAGGAGTCCGATTGCTCGGCCACTACGTGGCTTCGGCCTTGGAGTCGCCGTGCTACGTGCAGCGTTGCCGGAACGCTTGAGGTTGCTGGGGAAAAGAGCGGGGGGACTGGACTGCTGGCAGCAGGGGTTGTGCCAGCATTCGGTGACGGACTAGACCAGGCATCGGCTGGTACATCTCTGCGATCGCGTCCGGATCCGTGCCTATAACGCAGCGCGATCACGGAGTGCGGAACGCTCGATCGTGCGGCCAAAAGCTTGAAAAGAAGCGGCAATTCCGATCGGACCAAGGGAATTTAGGCGTGCCCCGAATTAGCTTTTAACCGCTTGTTTTTATGAGACAATTTGGCGGAGAGGGAGGGATTCGAACATCCGGTGTTTTCATATAATTCAATAGGTTGAAAAGGCACCGTGTCCAGATCGTGTCTATCGATCAGCCCTTTCTGCCATCCCCGTGAATTTTGACTACCCACATTTAACGACGTATGTTGCATGTTATCTACATGTTAATAGGTCATCAACATGGCGAAAATGATTCAGGTGCGAAATGTTCCCGACTCGATCCATCGTGCGCTCAAGGCCAAAGCGGCGCTCGCGGGTAAGAGTCTGAGCGATTGGATCCTCGAAGAGCTCGAAGCTCTTGCAACGTTGCCAAGTGAGGAGGAGTTGGTCGCGCGGCTGCGGGAAGCAGAACCGTTCGCAATGAAGCGTTCATCCGCTAAAATGATTCGCAAGGACCGCGACGCCGCGTGAGACGCATTCTGGTGACAGACGCCTCCGTTGTCGTCGATCTACTGGGGCAGTTCACCGCAGAGCCGATCGAAATTGCACTGTTCGGAGGCAGCAATCAGCTAGTCGCGCCCGAGCTCCTCGATATCGAAGTGCTGCACACCTTGACGAAGCTCGAAACAACGGATGCTATCCCGGTCAGCCGTCGAGCACATGTGCTCGACGACTTCCGATCGTTACCCATTCGGCGGTTTCGCCACGCCGCGCTGTGGCAGGACGTCTGGCAGTTGAGGCGCAATCTCACAGCATACGACGCCTGCTACGTAGCACTAGCCCGTCTATTGGAGGCAACCCTAGTTACCCGGGACGAGCGGATTGCGCGGGCTCCGGACACGGGAATCGACGTCGAGGTGGTATGAAGTAGTGCGTACTCGCCGGATTCTCGAGATCGAACGGCGCTGTTTTTGAACGCTGGTGAACCGCCAATTACGGCACGACACAAATTGGACAGTCTCCGGGATTCCCGGCGCGGTTCGTTCTCGCCCATACCCTCGCGTTCCTCCGGACCCATGGTCACGACCGGCCCGTTGTCCGTCAGGTTGAACGGCCCACCCGCCATCGTCGTTCAGAACGCGTTCCAGTGCAGCACGGATTCGAGTGGCTTGCGCTTGACGGAGGAAAACGCGCGCTTCGGGTAGCCGACGGCCACCAGGGCGCAGAGATGAACGTCTGCCGGAACCCGGCAGACCTTACGGATGACCGGCTCGGCCACCATCTGGAAGCTGGTTAGGCACGTGCCGATCTGCAGCGAGCGAGCGGCGACGATCAGGTTCTGAGCGGCCGGGTAAATCGTCGAATGGAGGAAGACCTCGCTGGGTGCTTCCGGCGGATACAGTTTACGTCCACAGCCCAGAATCCAGGCCGGTACCTTGGCGAAGTGAGCCGAGAGGTGCTCGGCGCCGGCGTACATCCGGGATTGCGACCCGTCGAGTCCCGCGGGCTTGTTTGCAAAGATGTCCGCCATGCCTGCCCGAACCGCGCTGCCGATGTCGGCCTTCGCCGCCGGGTCGTCGATCACGACGAATTCCCAGCCCTGCGTATTGCCCGGGCTCGACGCGCGCGTGGCTGCGTACACGAGGCGGCGCAATACCTCGCGGGGTACCGGATCCTCCTTCAGGTATCGCATCGCCGTACAGGTTTCCATCGCCTCGATCACGTTCATTATTCCGGTGCTCCTGAAAGTCGCGGGCAGTGGCCCGCATTCGCTTCGCTGCACACGCCGCAATCTTGACGGGAACTTGATAGTGCGGTGCGCCGCGCCGGCAGCTTGGTCGTGTTTGTCAGGGCCATCAAGCGTCAGTCGAGCCCGCTCCACCCCAACGCGGTGACCGCGCTCGATCGGAACTTCGCAAGCGCAGCATCGACATGATGATCGTGGCCGGTCTGGATAGCAAAAGTGCGCTACGGCCTGACCTCGAGATGCGCCCCCGGGTCGATTTCAGCTACGTCCGGTCCCGCCCGGCGTGAATAGCAGCGGAAGCGCCGACATGTGCCGGGTATTGCCGGTCTCGTATTCCGGCACGAAGCCCTCAGGGACGTCGAACTCCCCGATCCGGGACAGGAACTGCTCGAAGCCGATACGCAGTTCAAGCAGCGCGAGGGGTGCGCCGACGCAGCGGTGCACGCCGGCACCGAAGCCGAGGTGCCCAATAGGCTCGCGGGTGATGTCGACTACGTTCGGATCGCCATCCACGACCGCGGGGTCGCGGTTCGCTGCCCCGAAGGATAGCAGCACGCGATCACTTGCCGCGATACGCACGCCCGAAACCTCCATGTCCACCATCGCACGGCGGGCCATGTTCGGCGCGCCCGGGTAGAGGCGCAGAAACTCCTCGATCGCCCGCGGAATGCCGCGCGGGTCTGCAGCCAGGCGCTTGCGGTCCGCGGGGTTCGTGGCCAGGTGGTACAGCCCACCGGAGAATGCGTATCCCGTGGTACCGATACCGCCGATGGTGAGCTGTGACAGCGTGCCGACCCGGTCGGCCCAGGTGTAGCCCTCGAAATCGAACTCTAGCAGGGCGTCGACGATATCGTTCCGCGAAGGCTCGCCTTTGCGCTGCCGTAGATATTTATCGATCCTGGCCATACCGCGATCGAAGCCCTCGGCGCGCGACTCCATCGGGCCGGTCAGACTGAAGGCCTCGAACAGATACGGCATGTCGGCGGGGTCCATACCGGCAATTTCGACCGAGAAGACATACTGCGGCAGCACCTTCGCGAACTGGCTGACCGCTTCGACTTTGCCGTCGGCGATGAACGTGTCAATGAATCGGTCCGCGTGGCCGCGGATCACAGGCTCCAGTTCCTTCACCTTCTTCGCCGTCAGGAACGGCTGCAGGACCGCGCGCAGTGCCTTCTGCAGCGGCGGGTCCGACTCGCCGGGGGCGAAGTACGGCAGCTCCGGCGGGCGATTCACCATGAAGCCCGAAGTGTTCGAGAAGGTCTGCCAGTCGATGGCACAGCGCTTCACATCGTCGTAGCGCTGGATGACCCAGTAGCCCTCACCCACCTCACTGCGGGCGACCGGACACTTGCTGTGCAGATGCGGTATCAGTTCGTCCCACCGCTCGTTGAGTTCGGGGTTACCGAGATCGTAGTCAGTGACATAATCTCTGTTGAACGGCTTCACGACGCATTCCCCTTTCCCAGCGCCGCTTCGACGGCGGCGGTGTCCAGCACGTTGGCGTAGTAGATGGCGAGATTGAGCAGCGTGGCGTTGTGTTCTTCGTCTGACATCGCCGCGGTTGCGTCGGAAACAAACACCACGTCGAAGCCGTGCTGGAACGCGTCGCGAGCCAGACAGTCACAACAGCCGTTGCTGGCTACGCCGGTAATCACGAGCGTCTCGATTTCTCGTTGGCGCAGCGTGGCGAGAAGGTTCGTGTCGGCGTCGGGGTGCAGCGGCGACGACCGGCGCTTCACCATGCGGAGGTCGCCCGGCGCGATCACCAGGTCCGGGTGGAGTTCGTAAGAGCGGCTCCCCGGCAGCAGGGCCTGATCCAGCAGGGGCTCGGGCGGCGTCGTTTCCACCACCGGCCCGAACGAGTGCTGGAAGAGAACGACCAGCCCGCCACTGGCGCGCACTGCGGCATTCACGCGATTGGCGTTCGCCAGGGCATCGCGGGCGTGCGCGGTTCCCATGGGCTCGCCCTCAGCCACGAAGAAATTCTGAAAGTCGATGGTCACGCTCGCCGTGGTGGCGGGATCGATCGGCTTGTCCAACCCCATCATACGACCACGCACGACGGCGGATTCCGGCAACGTGATGGTGTGCATGCGGTACCCCGAGCTCAATGGTGAATACGGACCGGCCGAGACTCTAGCAAACGGGGATCACCATGCAAACAGTTGAAGCGGCGCCGCGCCCCGAGCGCCGGCAGAGGGGTATCGTATGACCTCGCCGCGCGCGCCTGACGAGACGGGGCGAAAACCCTGGGATGACCTCGTTTGGGCTGCAGCGTCTGTGGCGTGGTAACGGCGCCGCTTGCCGGTAAAACCGATGGTTGGTCTTGACCCGCTTGCGTGGACAATTTTGCGCTGAGATCTCGAGCGGCGGGCTTTCCGCTGCCGTTCGTAGTCCGAGTATTAACGGCAGTCTGAAATGACGTGCTGACTACGCGGACCGTATCAATCTTCGATCAAGGGCGCGGTGCATCGCTAACCCCTGGATCTCCGAAATCGTGTCCGGATCCGCGGCTATCTCGCTGCGCAATTAGGAGGTGCAAGATGCGCCGATTATGCCGGCAACTACCTGAAAACAAGCGGCAAGTGGGATCGGTCCGAGGGATTTTGACGCTACCGGAAAATATAATCTAACTTATTGTTTTAATTTATAAGTTTGGCGGAGAGGGAGGGATTCGAACCCCCGGACCTCTTACGAGGTCAACTGATTTCGAGTCAGCCCCATTCGACCACTCTGGCACCTCTCCGTTGTTCCGTTTCATCGGTCAAGCCGCGCCGCTGCGCGACGCCGGTCAACTGATTGGATTCGCCGATTCTATCGGCTCACCCCTGCGGGGCGCACTGCGTGCGTCCAACTTCGCTATCGCGAAGTTGTCGAGTCAGCCCCATTCGACCACTCTGGCACCTCTCCGTTGTTCCGTTTCATTGGTCAACCCGCGCCGCTTTGCGACGCCGGTCAACTGATTGGATTCGCCGATTCTATCGGCTCACCCCTGCGGGGCGCACTGCGTGCGTCCACTTTCGCTGCGGCGAAGGTGTCGAGTCAGCCCCATTCGACCACTCTGGCACCTCTCCGTTGTTCCGTTTCATCAGTCAAACCGCGCCGCTGCGCGACGCCGGTCAACTGATTGGATTCGCCGATTCTATCGGCTCACCCCTGCGGGGCGCACTGCGTGCGTCCAACTTCGCTTCCGCGAAGTTGTCGAGTCAGCCCATTCGACCACTCTGGCACCTCTCCGTTGTTCCGTTTCATCGGTCAAGCCGCGCCGCTGCGCGACGCCGGTCAACTGATTGGATTCGCCGATTCTATCGGCAGGCGGCGATGGCCGGCGAGTATAGCTTAATTCACCCCGGAGTCAGTCGTATGTCGCTCCGATTCCGCTGGGATTTCGCGCGCCTCGGGCCGAACGGTTTGGGACGGGCAGGAACTGATTGTCAACAATCACTGCAACCGTGACCAAGTCACGTGGTGCGGCTCGTGGCGGTTGCCACTGGCTGCAGGTGGCCGTATAAGTTGTCCATCTGACCGCATCGAGCACCGTGATGCATGCCAGCCCGTTTCGGCCTGTCGGATCCGTTGTCTTTATATGAGCGGCCGATCACTTCGACCTGCGCGCTTGCGCAGCGACCCGCGCGCAGGTCGCCGCAAGCGATACCTGCATGGCGGAATCTTGTTATTAATGCTCGCCGCACTGCTGAATGCCTGTGGCGAATCGAGCCGTGTGATCGATGTGATCCGCGCTTCCGGCGAATTGCGTATTGCGAGCGTGAATTCGGGTGTCACCCTCTACGAAGGCGCCCGTGGGCTGACCGGGTTCGAACATGATCTCGGCGTGGCATTCGCGCGCTGGCTCGGCGTTGCGGCACATTTCACCGTGGCGTCCGACTACCGCGCTTTACGCGAACTGGTCGCTAACAACAAAGCGCATATTGCCGCCGCGCTGTTGCCGGTCCGCGAACTTGAACTCAGCAATTTGCGCTACGGTCCGTCCTACGCGGTGTCCCGCCAGATTGTCGTTTATCGTCGCGGCCAGGCGCAGCCGCGGTCAACGGACGACCTGATCGGTCTGCGCGGGGTCGCCATCGACGGGCGCGGCGCGCGGCGTTTGCTGGAAAACCAGCTTCCCATCCGAGCGGGCTACGACTGGCAGGTCGACAACACGGCGAGCGTGGAGGACGTTTTGCAGCGCCTCCAGGATGGTGAAATCAACTATGTCGTGCTGCCGTCACTGGAGTTCGACGCACTGCAGCGCTTCTATCCTGAGCTGCGCGGCGGTTTTGAACTCGGCGCTGCGCAACCGCTCGCGTGGTTGTTTCGTCCCAGCGCCGACCGTAGTCTGTGGCGGGCGCAGGTCGAGTTCATGCGCGAACTGCGTGCAAGCGGCGAATTCGATGCCCTCTTCGCGCGTTATTTCGGTCACGGCGATGCGTTCGATTATGTTGCCGCGCGCGCCTTCATGCGTCATTACAAGGAACGTCTGCCGGCCTTCCGCCATGCCTTCGTCGCCACCGGTGCGGCGCTTGACATCGACTGGCGCCTGCTCGCCGCGATCGGCTACCAGGAATCGCATTGGTCGAACGACGCCAGGTCACCGACCGGTGTCCGCGGCGTGATGATGCTGACGCGCTCTACGGCCAAACTGCTGAACGTCGATCGCCGCGATCCCGAACAGAGTATCGACGGCGGCGCGCGCTACCTCGCGCGCATGAAACGACGGCTGC
>CALOBG010000003.1:0-23184 GCA_942490995.1 uncultured Gammaproteobacteria bacterium | reverse complement strand
CGATTTTTCCAAGCTGGAAGCCGCGGCGGAACGCATCGCCGGACTGTTGCCGCCGGACGTGCGCCTGGTTCGCGAGGAATTCAAAGCCGGCGTGCGCCCGCTGCTCGAAGCCATGCTGACCCGCATGGATCTGGTCACGCGCGAGGAGTTCGAGGCCCAGAGCCTGGTCCTGGCCCGGACCCGCGCCAGGCTCGAGGCCCTCGAAGCCTAACTCGCCGCACTGCAGGCCGCCGAGGCTGACGAGCACAGGCCACGCTGATCAGTCGACGCCGGATCCGCGCGCTCGACCCGCGCCGCAGCGGTCGCTAAACTTGGTCGGCACAGCGTAGATTACGCGGGCGCAGGACGCGCTCGACTTACAGGCAGGGATAGCATGTCGTTCGCGATCGCACACAGCCGCTGCATTGTCGGCAGTGACGCCGTACCCATCAGCGTCGAAGCCCACATCGCCAACGGCCTGCCCGCCTTCACCATTGTCGGCTTACCGGAAACGGCGGTGCGCGAAAGTCGCGACCGGGTGCGCTCGGCACTGATCAACAGCGGTTTCGAATTCCCGCAACGGCGCATTACCGTCAACCTCGCGCCCGGCGATATCCCCAAAGACGGCACGCGTTTCGATCTGGCCATCGCGGTGGCGATCCTCGCGGCCTCGGGTCAGCTGCCGGTCGCCGCGCTGGCCAAGGTCGAATTTGTTGCGGAACTCGCGCTCGATGGCGCCCTGCGACCGACCCGCGCCAGCCTCGCCGCAGCGCTGGCCTGCCGTGCCGCCGGACGCGACCTGTGCACGGGCCACGATGACGCGGCCGTGGCCTGTCTGATCGACGATGCCCAGGTTTATGCCGCCGACGACCTCGGCGCGGTCGTGCGCCACCTGCTCGATGTCAGCCCGCTGTCTCGGGTCCGCGCCGATCCGCCCACTACCGCGGACGCCAGGGTTCTGCGCGGCCCGATCTTGGGCGATGTCACCATACCACGCGCCCGACGGGCGCGCCGAAATCGGCCGCCAGTGCGGCCACAACCGCCTGATCGCCTCGCCCAGCCAGCGTGGTGGTGGTCGCCGCGCCTGCCTGGGATCCTCCGCCAGGCCTGTACTGGTGCCAGGCGCTGCCGACCGCTGCGCGCAGTCGATCGCTGGGACTCGCGCCGGATCCAGCAAGCTGGCGCGAACCGCCCTACCGCGCACCCCATCATTCGTGCTCGGCCGCGGCCCTGGTCGGTGGTGGACGCGTGCCGCGCCCGGGTGAAATTTCGCTTGCGCACAACGGCGTGTTGTTTCTCGACGAACTGCCCGAGTTCGAACGGCGCGCGCTGGAAACCCTGCGCGAACCACTCGAACTCGGACGGGTGACCGTCGCGCGCGCCGCACGCGCCACGGTTTTCCCGGCCGCTTTCCAACTCGTGGCGGCGATGAATCCCTGCCCCTGCGGTTACGACGGTGATACGCGCATCGAGTGTCGCTGCTCGCCGGAACGCATCGCGCGTTATCGCGCACGTATCTCGGGACCGCTGCTCGAACGCATCGACATGCATCTGGAAATGCCGCGCCAGGCGCTGGATTTCAGCGCGGCCGGCGACGCCGAGCGCAGCGCGGCCGTGGCAGCGCGGGTCAAACGACTGCGCGAATTGCAGCTCAAACGTCAGGGCCGGCTCAACGCGGCGCTCGATGGTGCGGACCTCAACCGCTACGCACGGCTCGAATCATCGGCCCGCGACCTGCTGACCCGCGCCGGCGATACCCTGGCCATGAGCGCACGCAGCTACCACAAGGTTATCCGCCTCGCGCGCACTCTCGCGGATCTCGACCAGCAGACGGTGATTTCCCCGCAGCATGTCGCCGAAGCGATCAGTCTGCGCCTGCTCGACCGCCAGCGCGACGCGACCCGGATATGACCGTAACCACCGGAACTCTGATCCTTACCATACCCGGCGCGCTCCCCGACTAAGATTATCGTATGCTTGGCTTCCAGGTCGCCGGCGCCGAGCAAGTTGGTTTTATCCGGCGATGCGGCTGGAATCGGCGTGAAGGCGCATGCGCTTAGGTACAGCTGTTCGCTGACAAGGTGATGTCAGCTCCGATTGCCAGTCGGGCGCTTCGGCGGCTTGACCGAGGAGGACACCATAGCATCGGTCGGCCAGCGGCATCGTGGGGCGGCTCCAGGGTACGCAAAAGTTGGCAGGGTCCGACATCGACCCAAGCAGAAGCAGTAGGAATAGCATTGAAATCGCTTCGTTCCGTTGTCGAGTGGGCCGCCGGTATTGTGCGCATGCCTGCCTTCGTCTCCGACCAGGAGACGCCGCGCCAGCCCGAGGCGATCGTGTGGATGTCCGCCGACGAGTCGGTACTGGGGTTGACGCTTGTCGAGCGCGATTCCGCTGATGCGCAGCTTCGTGACAGCCTGCTGGATACCTGTGCGAACCCGCTGAAGGGGAAACCGCATAAGCCGACACGCATCCGCGTCGCTTCATCGTCGATGGCGGCCGCGCTTCGCGCAGCCTTTCTTGATATCGAGATCATCGAGGCACCGACTCCGGAAGTCGACGCCATGCTCGCATCCATGTCCGAGTGGATGGGCGAGCACTTCGATAAGGAACCCAGTTACACGGATTTCGACGTAGCACCGGAAGCCGTGGCGTCGTTCTTCGAAGCCGCCGCGGCACTATATCGCAGCTCACCATGGCGCATTGTGCCCGACGACTCAACGCTGGTGGCGGTGACGATCGAAGCACTCGATCTCGAGCAGGCCGTGCTCATCATCATCGGTCAGGAGGATGTCTCATACGGACTGATCCTGTTTCCCGATCTGGCTCACTATGAGTCCTACGTCGAACATGCCAGCGCCTTCGATCCCAACGAAATCTCCGAAATACCGTCGCACCTTGTTCTCAACTACGAGCGTGGCGCGGATCTCGCACCCTCATTGCGCAAGGAAATCGCCGCACAAAGTTGGGAAGTCGCCGGCAAAGACGCCTATCCGCTTCCGTTGGCGATCGAAGACGGCGTGATTGCGCGCAATGCCGGTCCCCGCGAGATCGCCGTCCTCGAAGCGGTGGCCCGAGCCTTGTCCTGGATACTCACCGATGAACAGGCACTGGACGACGCCTGGGCGGGTGGGCCAGTCGTGACCCGAAGCGTGCGGGTGAAAAGTTACCCGGGCGAGGTCGATGTCGTATTGACGACACCCTACGGCGAATTTTTTGACGGTTTGGACGGATCGAACGCCGCCATCGACGTTCTCGTCGAGCAATTCGCTGGATCAGCCCAGGCGGCCCGCCTGCAGGACCCCGAAGCATGCCGAATCGTGCTTGAAATCGCCGCTGCCCGTTTCGCTACCGACATTACCGCTTTGAACGCGAAACAGTTGCGCATCATCGTGTTCGACTGCATTCCTCATGACGTGTGTGTCGATTCGACCGAGGCGCGCCCGATCGTCGAGGCCACGCGCGCCCTGATCCGCTACCTTCAACACGATCACGATATGCAACACGCGGGCGCCTGTCTGAAGGTGCTCGGTGGCAGCGCGATCAGGAATCTCGAAACCAGGCTCGAAGACGCGGACAACTTCAGTCTCGTCAAATGCATGTTAATGGAAGGCCGGGACGCCGGTTTTGACGTCAGCACGGCCGAGGGAATCGAGGCCTGGCTCGCTTATCGCCGGCCGCAACGGTCAGGTGGTGCGGTCGGCAAGCCCGGCGCGAAAGCGCGGAAGAAGCGCCGCAAGTCGGCACGTGCCGCACGCAAACGCAATCGGTAAACACACCTGTCTGGTATCCAGGCAGGGTGTCTGGCGGTCTCCATCGCGCGTTTATGCGCCCTTTTTCGAGAAATAGGTTACGCCGGGCAGACCTTCAAAATGATCGTCCGAGGTCGCGAGTTCGACATTGTATTGCCGGGCGCTGGCGTAGACGACGGCATCGGCAAAGGAGAGTTTGCGCAATAGCGACAGATCCGCGGCCACCAAGGCAATATCGGTACTCAGAGGGACGACAAGACCGTCGTCGGCGAGCGCGACGATTTCGAGTGCCGTGTTCTCGTCGAATTCGCGCTTCACCCACTTATACAGTTCGTACTGCACGGTGGTCGGTACCAGTAACTCGATGGGGTCTTGCATATAAGGATTGAAGCTGTCAGCCAGGGTGCCCGCGGTGAGCCACTCGATCCAACCACAGGTATCGACCAGGATCATTTGTAGCGATCCACGCGCTCGCCACGATCTCGATAGTTACTCGGCTCGGCTCCCTTCAAGATGCCTCGAACCTCGTCCAGACGGCGGATAGGCGCCAGTACGATAGTGTCGCCCTTGGCGATGATGGCGAACTTCTGGCCAGCGTGCAGATGCATCTTCTCGCGAATGGCCTTGGGGATGGACAGCTGGAACTTGCTGGATAGCGTGACGGATGCCATATTGCGTTCCTTACGAAATATTATCGATAAGAAATCTGTAAAATACAATAACGTCATCCGTCCCGACAACTGGTTCTGTCAGGGTCGAATGCTCGTCAGAACTCCGGACTTTCAGGAACTTGGAATGGTGGGCCTGCAAACTTCGGGACAGGCATAAATCGATCGTCCAGGCAGGCCTCAGGTCCCAAAAAGGGGCTCGAAAAGCCCTCGTACTCAAACACCTGACTTGGTCCGACCCCATAGGTCGCACTTTTTCGGCCTACCTCAATGGACGCCCCCGGGGTGCGAGTAAGGCGAGGGTGATGTCATCGCGGCGCGCGTCGTGCTGAGCGAGAAGCGTCTCGACTATCCTGTCTACGCGCGCCGATGGGGCATGCCCACTTTCACGCGCGATGAGACGCGCCAGGCCGCGCACTCCTAACGCCTTACCCGCGTCATCAGTCGCCTCGCTGACGCCATCGGAATAGAGATAGAGGCTGGCGCCGTCGAGGTCGATGCTGTGCGCGTCGAAAACGACCCCGGGAAGAATGCCAAGGGGCGGCGCATCCGTTACCGGGGCCAGGGCCATCCCTTTCCCATCGCGCCACAGTAATGGTGGCGGATGGCCGGCGCACACGATCTGCACGCCGCCCGTGGAAGCGTCGTAAGCACCGGCGATCATGGTCACGAACATGCCGCGAATGGCGGTCTCTGCGAGTTCGTCGTTGATGATGGCCATCACTTCCGCGAGGGAGTCATGCCGCCGGCCAAGACACCGAAACAGGCTGCAGGTCTTGGCCATCAACAGCGCGGCCGTCAGGCCCTTACCTGAAACATCGCCGAGGTTGAACAGCAAGCGGCCATCGGGTGTCGTGAAATAGTCATAGAAGTCACCGGAGAGTTCCTGCGCGGCGACGTTCCGCGCCCAGATCGGGGGATCTTCGTGCGCTTGACTCGGCAACAGGCTGCATTGGATCTCGCGCGCAATCTCTAGTTCGCGACTGAGGCGCGCGGCCAGCGTATCGCGCTCGCGCAGCGCCTGCTCGAGCTGCCAGTTCATCTCCTGAAACGCCAGATTGTCGTGCGCGAGCTGCGAATTGAGCGTCGCGCTGAGCGCCGCGAGGCTGTCCTGGGCCGGGACTGCCATGTCCAGTCCCGCGGCCGCCTCGTTGACAAGATCGGGGATCGCCTCGATGACGTCGTGCGCCGATTCGGCGTCGATGCCGAGCAATGCGGCGAGCCGCAGGGCCCCGGCGTTGGCTGATGCCGCACAATCCTCCGCGGTATACGCCGTCGCTGCCCAATCGGCGGCGGCAAGAACTTTACCCAGCGCGGTCGCGGGCTCTGCAGCGTGATGGCAGCCGATAGCCTCGACCATCGCGGCGGGCAGGTTCCAGACTTCGGCCAGGGCGGCCAGGACGTCTTCGTGCGTATCGTCGAATAACGCCCACTCCAGCGTGTGCCGGGCATCCGGCGGCGCGCGGCGCGCGTTATTCCACTGCGTGCGCGTTACGCCCGGATTCAACACCGCGAGCACCAGCATGCCGATATCCTGCAGCAGGCCGGCAGTAAACGCGTCGTCGGGATCCACGCTGACCAGCCGGGCCAGCTCGCGAGCAGCGACTGCGCGACGCAGCGCATCGACGGCGAATCCCTCGCTGTCGACATTCGGTACTGCCATGGCCTTGGTCACCGCGCGCACCATCAGGCACAACACACGATTGCGAACGGTGCTGACCCCGAGCACGGTCACCGCGCGAGCGACCGAGCTGACCTCGCAATCGAGCCCGAAATAGGCGGAGTTGACTACGCGTAACAGGTCTGCGGCGAGCGCGGGATCGGTCGCCACCTCGGCCGCAATCGTGGTCAATTCGGTTTCTGAGTCAGCGCACCTGGCCAGCACGCGCAACATGGCAGCCGGCGGCCGCGGCAGATCGGCGACGGAGAGCGGTGGCATGATTGCCGTGCGGGGAAGTGGGTGGCCCATGCAAGGTATAGCGGCGCGATCGTTGCTCGGTTTAAGGCGCCGTCAGCGCCTCCCGCCACCCTGGTTGAGGAGTCGGACCAAGCTAATCGTTTGAATCTATTCGAATCCCGATCGGAGAATTGCTCGAAATCAAGCCTGGCACTTGAAAAGCCTCCCCCTACGGAGGCGCTGGCGCGCATGAACCGGCTGTTAAGCAGGCACAGCGCACTTTCGCGGAACTCGACCAGCAGGCGGTGATTTCCTCGCAGCATGTCGCCGAAGCCATCAGTGCGCGCCTGCTCGACCGTCAACCTGACGCGGGTCGGATACAATCACCGCACCATGGAAACGCGTAGCGCGGAGCGCATGCTCATGACTGACCCGAAGTACGATATCCGCGTGACCAGCGTCACGACTTACGTGGCCGAACAGTCCGACCCGGCGGCCGAACGTTACGTCTTCGCGTATACGATCACGATCGAAAATACCGGCCAGATCGGCGCGAAGTTGCTGAGCCGCCATTGGATCATCACCGACGCCAGCGGCCACGAGCAGGAAGTCAAAGGCGCCGGGGTGGTCGGCGAGCAGCCCGAACTCGAACCCGGCGCAAGCTTCCGTTACACCAGCGCGGCCATGCTCGAAACCCCGGTCGGCAGCATGTCCGGCAGTTATCAGATGCTGGCCAGCGACGGGGTGCGCTTCGAGGCGGAGATCCCGCCGTTCCGTCTTTCGGTTCCCAATCTCATTAACTGAGGCGCCGCCCGGCGCGGGCGGTGACCGGCGAGGACGGATCGACAGCCATGGCGACGTATGCAATCGGCGATATCCAGGGTTGCTGCGACGAGTTCATGGCGCTGCTCGATCACGTCAACTTCGATCCGCTCGCCGATCGCCTATGGCTGTGTGGTGACCTCGTCAACCGCGGCCCGCGCTCGCTGGCGGTGATGCGCGAAGTCATGCAATTCGATGTGCCGCCAACCACGGTACTCGGTAACCACGACCTGCATTTCCTGGCCAGGGCTCGAGCGGGTGTGACCGCCAAACGGCGCGATACTCTGGACGAGGTCCTGGCCGCGCCTGGCTGCGCGGCTATCGTCAACTGGCTACGCTGTCAGCGCCTGTTTCACTTCGACCCAGGTCTGAACGTCGCGATCGTGCATGCCGGGGTGCCGCAGTCGTGGAATGTCGAGGTGGCAAGCCAACGAGCCGCGGAAGTCGAGGCCGTGCTGCGGGACGATCACGCGTTCGATGAGTTTCTGGCCGCCATGTATGGCGACGAGCCGCGCCACTGGCACACCGATGTGAGCGGCATGGCGCGTCTGCGCCTGATCACCAACTACTTCACGCGCATGCGTTACCTGGACGCGGACGGCGGCCTCGACCTCGATGAAAAACGCGCGCCTGAGCAGGCTTCCAGGTCACTGACACCCTGGTACGCCGTGCCTGATCGGGCCATGGCCGACGTCACCATCGTGTTCGGGCACTGGTCGACCTTGCGCCTGAGCGCGGCTGAATGCCTTCACTACAACGTCTACCCGCTCGATACCGGCGCGGTGTGGGGCGGCCAACTGAGCGCGCTGAGGCTCGAGGACCGGCGCTGGTTCAGGGTTCCTTCGCGCCAGGCCCGGCACGCGGACTGATGCGCTCGAGGGTGCGAAAACAATAGGCATAGGCGTGGCGCTCGTCGGCGCCGTGCGCTTCACTGGCGACTTCGCGCCACGCCTGTCGATCGAGTTCGGGAAAGCGTACATCACCGTCCAGGGTCGCTTCGACTTCGGTCAGATACAGACGCGCGGCATGCGGCAGGGCCACGCGATAAACCGTCGCACCGCCGATCACCATCGCCTCGTCAGCGTCATCGATGCTGGCCAACGCGGCGTCGAGACTGACGTAACAATCGCAGCCCGGGGCGACGAAGTCGCCGTCGCGCGATAACACAATATTGCGCCGACCCGGCAGCACGCGCCCGATCGAAAGGTGCGTGCGCCGCCCCATGATGATCGGCTTGCCCATGGTCACCGCCTTGAAGCGTTGCAGATCGTTGGGCAGGTGCCAGGGCAGATCGCCGTCGCGGCCGATCAGGCGTCCACGATCCATCGCCACGATCAGGGACACCGCGACAGGCACGTCAATCACCTCGCCATCGACCGCAGTCATTCATACCGCGACGGGTGCGGCGATAGGCGGATGCGGGGTGTAGTTTTCCAGGGTGAAATCTTCGTAAACGAAATCGAATACCGAGCGCACCTTCGGATTCAGCACCATGCGCGGCAGCGCCAGCGGCGCGCGGGTCAACTGCAGGTCGGCCTGTTCGAGGTGATTGAGGTACAGGTGTGCATCGCCGAGGGTGTGCACGAAGTCGCCGACCTCGAGGTCACAGACCTGCGCGATCATCATCGTCAACAGCGCATAGGACGCGATGTTGAACGGCACGCCGAGAAAAATATCACCGCTGCGCTGATACATCTGGCACGACAGCGCACCGTTGGCGACGTAGAACTGGAACATCGTATGGCACGGCGCCAGCGCCATGTGCGGCACCGCTGCGACGTTCCAGGCGCTGACCAGCAGGCGACGCGAGTCGGGGTTGCTGCGGATCTGTTCGATGACGGCACTGATCTGGTCAATCTCGCGACCATCAGGCGTCGGCCAGGAACGCCACTGCACGCCGTAAACCGGGCCGAGTTCCCCGTCCGCATCCGCCCATTCGTCCCAGATCGAAACGCCATTTTCGCGCAGATAGGCGACGTTCGACTCGCCGCGCAGGAACCAGATCAGCTCGTGGATGATCGATTTTGTGTGGACTTTCTTGGTCGTTAACAGTGGAAAGCCGGCGCTCAGATCGAAACGCATCTGGTAGCCGAACACGCTCAGCGTTCCGGTCCCGGTACGGTCATCTTTGTGGACGCCGTGTTCACGCACGTGGCGCAGCAAATCGAGGTAAGTCTGCATGCGAAAGCCGTTTCGATTTCAGAGTCGGAGCAGGCAGCAGGGCCTGGACCGGCTCATTGTAACGGTCATCGACGTACCTGCCGAGCGCGGCTCAGTGGCGGCGTGACCAGGCCAGCAACAGCACGCCGGCAAGGATCATCGGCAACGACAGAACCTGGCCCATGGTCAGCCAGCCCGCGTACAGGTAGCCGATATGCGCGTCCGGTTCCCGCACGAACTCAATCGCGGCGCGAAACACGCCGTAGAGGCACAAAAACACCCCGGTGATCGTCCCGACAGGTGGCCGGCGCGAGCGCAGCATCCATAACACCACAAACAGCACCAGGCCTTCGAGCGCGGCTTCGTAAAGCTGCGACGGATGCCGCGCGATACCGAATGCGGCCGGGTTCGTGAACACCACCCCCCACGGCAGTTCGGTCGGCGCGCCCCACAGCTCCTGGTTGACGAAATTGGCAATGCGCCCGAGACCGAGACCGATCGGCACCGCCGGCAGCAGGAAATCGCTGACCGCGAGAAAGCGTCGCTGGTGACGGCGGCCAAACACCAACAGCGCGATGACCACCCCGAGCACGCCGCCGTGAAACGACATGCCGCCGCGCCACACCGCCAGGATAGTCAGCGGGTTATCGACATAGTCGGCAAAATTGTAGAACAGGATATAGCCGATGCGGCCGCCGAGGACGCCACCGAGCGCGGCGTAGAACACCACGTCGGCGACTTCTTCGCTGCTCCAGCCGTCGTAGCCGCGCCGCGCGTCGCGCGCCAGGTACCACCAACCGAGTGCGATCCCGGCGATATAGGACAGCCCGTACCAGTGGATCGCGAGCGGTCCGATCTGAATGGCGATCGGCGATATATCGGGAAACTGGATCACGTCGGAACTCGTGTGTAGTTGCGCCGAAGGCGTTGACGGCGGCGCATTATAACGGACCGGATCTCGACCGCGTCTAGCAGACCGCGCAGCGGCTGGTGGCCCGCAACCGCAGCAGCGGTTACTGCCTGCGTATGCAGCGGCCGGCAGTGCAGCGCGCCGGCGGCGACGCTTTCAGGAATTCGAAGGCAGGCTCGCGGTTCAGCGCGAGCGCGTTGCACTCACACCGGTTTTGGCACAGCCGCGCGACGGCGCGCGAACAGCATCAGCATGCCGCTGCCGAACAGCCACAGCGCCGGCGGCACGGGTACAACCTGCCAGCCCACGTCGCGCAGTCCGGCGACATCGAGCAGGGTCAGACCCTTGCGCTCGCCGAGGTTGATGGTGGTATCGAACAACGCGTGCTGGTTGACTCCGGCGGTGATCTGGTAGTTCTGCAATCCGTCGATCACAGTACTCGACACGCCATTTACCCAATGCTCGCCGGCTGCAGTCGGGACATTGCCACCAAAGGCCGCCACTGAATGAGCGCCGGTGAACTGCACGCCCACCAAGTGGTTGCTGAAAATGTCCGAGGTCCCGATACCGAGCACGTGTCCGATCTCATGCATGGCGACGGTAAACAAATCAGCCGTGCCCGCGCCCGGCAGGGTCAGGACGTCGGTGTGCCAGGTGCGATCGGTATCGAACGAGATGATCCCGCCCCACAGGGCGAAATCGTTCGCGGTATCGCCGAGGCCATTGAAGATGTCCTCTTCGATGCCGCTCGCGCCCTGACTGCGCGCGATAACGTTATTACGATAGGGAACCGAGCCGATAAAATTTCGGTAATCACCAGGTTCGGCGACGGCAAGAAAACTGCTGCTGTAGATGTCGAGGTCGGTCGCACCAACAAAAATCTTGATGGTATCGGCGGCAAGGATCGGGCCCGGGATTTGTTCGAACTGCAGATCGGTACCCGCAACGTTCGCAACACTGGGGTTTCTGAAGCGGGCCTCAAAGCTGTTGCCACCGCCAGTCGTTATCGGCAGCAGTGAATCGGAGATATGGGTTTCGAACCAGGCACCGGCGGTTTCGAGCGCATTGCGCGCATCACTGCCGGCGGCAAAAAAATTGGAGGTGTCGTAAGTGTAGTCCCAATCGATGGTGAGGGCGCTGCCAGCCTGCGCTGCACCGAGCAATGCAGCAAATGTTAATCCTTGTATCGTCGAACGGGCGAAAGGCTTCTTTCTGTACATAGTGGCGTCGTCTTTGCTCTTCTTTGAATACGAACACTGCCGTCACGCCCTATCCGGCCGGTGGCGGCAGGCGTTGTACGGACGCTGCGCAGTTTGTCATGTCGGCCCGGACGGACCAACGACGGCGATCGGTAATACGTCAAAGTTTACAGTTGTTGACGCTTGTTACTGGAACTTTGTTATCACCATTCGAGCGCCGTGCCGAACTCGCGCTGATAGCGCTCGGCGAACTTGGTGCGCGTGATGTGGTGATTCTGGGTGCCGCCGTGCTCGATCTTGATGGCCCCGAGCAGCGATGCGATCCGGCCCGTCACCGGCCACGGCAATTTATGCATCAAACCGTACAAAAGCCCCGCCCGATAGGCATCCCCGCAGCCCGTCGGGTCCTTGATTTCGGCCGCTTTCGCGCTCGGGATCTCGAGACATTCATCGTTGTGAAAAATCTGCGAGCCGTTTCCGCCGCGGGTCACGATCAGGGCTTCGACGCGCGCCGCGATCTGGGCCGCGGACAAACCGGTGCGTTCCTGCATGAGTTGCGCTTCGTAGTCGTTAACTGTGACCCAGCTCGCACTTTCGATAAAACCCAGCAGGTCATCACCATCGAACATCGGCATGCCCTGCCCGGGATCGAAAATGAACGGGATCCCGGCCGCGCGCATCTGCTCGGCGTGCGCGAGCATGCCGTCGCGGCCATCGGGCGCAACGATGCCGATACTCACCGGACCGGCATCCGCAACCGCGTTGTTGGCGGCGAAGTTCATCGCGCCGGGATGAAAAGCCGTGATCTGGTTGTCATCGAGATCGGTGGTGATAAAGGCCTGGGCGGTCAGGCTGCCGGGCACTTCGCGGATGCAGCGTCGCGCGATCCCGTGGCTGTCCATCCACGCCGCGTAGGGCGCGAAATCTTCGCCGACGGTGCCCATCGGCAACGCGTCGCCACCGATCATGTGCAGGTTATAAGCGATGTTGCCGGCACAACCGCCGAATTCGCGACGTAGCTGCGGGACCAGGAATGACACGTTCAGGATATGGATCTTGTCCGGCAGGATATGATTCTTGAATCGATCCTGGAACACCATGATGTTATCGAAAGCAAAGGAACCGCAGATCAGGGCAGACATCAGAGCTATTTCCCTCGGGTTGAGCGTCGCACATGATACTCGAAGCAGGTCGCGGCGGCCGCGCAAGACAGCCGCGCTGAGGCCATATCGTTCACCGCACCGCGCGTTGTGTAGCCATCGCCTGTGCGTTCGTCGCCGATGTCACCGTTGAACGCACTGCTGTCCGCCGACATCGCGCTGGCGATGCTGCTGGTGATCGCCGCCGGGGTCGTCGAACCCCTGCTCGCCTATCACGCCAATCGCTACTTCGACGGCAATCACCCCTTCCACTGGGCCTTTGATCATATTGCGCAGCCGTTGCTGCGCGCTGCGATCCTGGTGGCCTTTGTCCTGACCGCTTATCCCGCGCTGTACGGCGCGCACGTCGCACCGGCGTTAGCGGTGCTGCTCGAGCAGGGCTCGCTGCGCCTGACCAATCTTCTGAACGTGGTTTTTCTGTGCTCGCTGGTACTGCCGCTGCTGCCGCCGTTTCGCAATCGCGTGGCGCTGGCCGTGCCTGTTCAGGGGCTGATCGCCGTGGCGGTGGTTTTCGGCTGGTACACGCAATACCTCGGCGCCACCGCGGCCAGTTGGTGGCCGGGCTGGGCCGCGGCGCTGGCGATCGCAGCGATGGCCGCGATCGCCCATCACATCGCCGCTGAAATCGGTCACGTCATCGGCCAGCGCATCGACGCGTTGCGGGACACGACGGGCTACGATCGCCTGACGGCCAATGCCATCGAACTGCTGGCACAGACCCCGGTCCTGCTTTATTACGGCCTCACGCTGGGGCGCCAGATTGCGATCTGAACGTCGTGTGGCCTTCAGGCGGACTGTTGGACGCGCTCGGCGTCAGCGCGTTTGAGCACCGCCGCGAGGTAATGGCCGGTATGTGAGGCGGGATCGAGGGCAACGTCTTCCGGCACCCCCACCGCCACCACCTCGCCACCTTTGCTGCCACCTTCCGGGCCGAGGTCGATAACCCAGTCGGCGGTTTTTATGACGTCGAGATTGTGTTCGATCACGACCACGGTGTTGCCGTGATCGCGCAGCCGGTGCAGCACTTTCAGGAGTTGCTCGATATCGTAGAAATGCAGGCCGGTGGTCGGCTCGTCGAGGATATACAGGGTTTTCCCGGTGTCGCGCTTGGATAATTCGCGCGCCAGTTTCACGCGCTGCGCTTCGCCGCCCGACAGGGTCGTGGCGTTCTGGCCGAGGCGGATATAAGACAGGCCGACTTCGGTCAGGGTCTGCAGCTTGGTTGCCAGCACCGGTACGGCATCAAAAAAATGTCGCGCTTCCTCGACGGTCATATCCAGCACTTCGCTGATGGCGCGGCCCTTGTAGGTAATCTCCAGCGTTTCGCGGTTATAGCGTTTGCCTTTACACAGGTCGCAGGGCACATACACATCGGGCAGAAAATGCATCTCGACCTTGATCACACCGTCACCCTGGCAGGCCTCGCAGCGCCCGCCCTTGACGTTGAAACTGAAACGGCCGGGCTTGTAGCCGCGCGAGCGCGCCTCCGGGGTGGCCGCGAACAAGTCACGGATGGGGGTAAACAGGCCGGTATAGGTTGCCGGGTTTGAGCGCGGGGTGCGCCCGATCGGGCTTTGGTCGATGTCCACAACCTTGTCGAATTGTTCGAGGCCGGTGACCTCGGTATGCGCGGCAGGTTTGGTTGCCGCGCCATTCAGGTCGCGCGCCGTTACGGCGTACAGCGTGTCGTTGACCAGGGTCGATTTACCCGAACCGGACACGCCGGTCACGCAGGTCATCAGGCCGACCGGGATACTGACATCGACGCCCTTGAGATTGTTGCCACGGGCGCCGGTGATCGTCAGCATGCGTTTCGGATTGGCCGCGACCCGCATCGGCGGAACCGCGATTGCGCGGCGCCCGGAAAGATATTGTCCGGTCAGTGATTCCGAGCACGCGGCAATTTTGTCGGGCGTGCCTTCGACGACCACGCGCCCGCCGTGGACGCCGGCGCCGGGCCCCATGTCGACAACGTAGTCGGCCGAGCGGATAGCTTCTTCGTCGTGCTCGACGACGATCACGGTGTTGCCCAGATCGCGCAGATGCACAAGCGTGCTCAGCAGGCGTTGATTGTCGCGCTGGTGCAGGCCGATCGAGGGTTCGTCGAGGATATACATGACCCCGACCAGGCCGGCGCCGATCTGGCTGGCCAGGCGGATGCGCTGCGCCTCGCCGCCCGACAGGGTATCGGCGCTGCGATCGAGGGTCAGGTAGTCGAGCCCGACGTTGACCAGAAACTGCAGCCTGAGCTTGACCTCCTTGACAATTTTTTCCGCGATTTCGCCGCGCTGACCTTTGAGCGCGAGACTGTCGAAAAACCCCGCCGTCGCGCCGATCGGCATGGCCGTGATATCGGCCAGGTTACGTTCGTTGATATACACGTTGCGCGCCGCACGGTTGAGCCGGGTTCCTTCGCAATCCGGGCACGGCCGTGAGCCGAGGTAGCGCGACAGCTCCTCGCGCACCATGTTGGAGTCCGTTTCACGGTAGCGCCGCTCCATATTCGGCAGCACACCCTCGAACGGGTGCTTGCGTTTGTAGGTTTTGCCGCCGGACTTGAAGTAGGTGAATTCGATATCGGTTTTGCCGCTGCCGTTCAGGATCACTTCGCGCACGCGTTCGGGCAGCTCGTTGAACGGCATGTCGATGTCGAATTCGTAATGCCTGGCCAGCGCCGTGATGAGCTGGAAGTAGTACGCATTACGTCGGTCCCAGCCACGAATGGCGCCCGCGGGCAGGCTGATTTCGGCGCGCTGTACGACCCGCTCGGCGTCGAAATACTGCACCACGCCGAGGCCGTCGCAGGCGCCGCAGGCGCCGACCGGGTTATTGAACGAAAACAGGCGTGGCTCGAGTTCATCGATGCTGAAACCACAGGCGGGGCAGGCGAAACGGGACGAAAACAGCAGCTCCGCGCCATCCCCGTCCAGCGGCAGTACCCGCGCCACGCCTTCACCGAGTTCGAGCGCCGACTCGAATGACTCCGCCAGGCGCAGCCCGATGTCTTCGCGGACGCGGAAGCGGTCAACGATGACGTCGATGTCATGCTTCTTGCGCAGCGCCAGTACCGGCGGGTCGTCGAGCATTACGACCTCGCCGTCGACCAGCGCCCGTGCGTAGCCGAGCCGGGCGAGGTGTTCGAAAACCTGATGATGTTCGCCCTTGCGGCCGCGCACCACCGGCGCGAGCAGCATCCAGCGGGTGTCGGCCTCCAGCGCCAGGACCTGGTCGACCATCTGCGAAACCGCCTGCGCTTCGAGGACCTCGGCGTGATCGGGGCAGCGCGGTTCACCGACACGGGCAAACATCAGGCGCAGGTAGTCGTAAATTTCCGTGATAGTGCCGACCGTGGAGCGCGGATTATGCGAGGTCGATTTCTGCTCGATCGAGATGGCCGGCGAAAGCCCCTCGATCACGTCGACGTCCGGCTTCTCCATCATCGACAGGAACTGCCGCGCGTAGGCCGACAGCGACTCGACGTAGCGCCGCTGTCCTTCGGCGTAGATGGTGTCGAACGCCAGTGAAGACTTGCCCGATCCCGACAACCCGGTGACCACGATCAATTTGTCGCGCGGCAGGTCGAGGTCGACGTTCTGCAGGTTGTGCGTGCGGGCTCCGCGGAGGTGAATTGTGTCCATCAGGCGCGATTATCGAAACCAGTTGCGTGCATTAGGAGGTTCTGTGCAGAGCGCCGCTCGAAGCCGATTAGCGCCGAAAAAGATCAAGCGAGTACTATACGGCCTTTTTTCACCGGGCCTCAAATAGCCGTGGTCTCCATGACACTCCCTTCCGACAGCCTGGCCCTCAACGCCGGCGAGAAACGTGCCGCGATCGCGCTCGCCGCGATATTTTTTCTGCGCATGCTCGGTCTGTTCATGCTGATCCCGGTGCTGGCCCTGTATGCCGGCACCCTGCCCGGCGCCAGCGCCCTGCTGATCGGACTGGCAATCGGCATTTATGGCCTGACCCAGGCGCTGTTCCAGATCCCGTTTGGCGCCCTGTCGGACCGGATCGGGCGCAAACCCGTCATCATCGGCGGCCTGGCAATATTCGCTCTCGGCTCGTTGATCGCGTCGCTGGCGAGTTCGATCTGGCCGGTCCTCATCGGCCGCGCGATCCAGGGCGCGGGGGCGGTTTCAGGCGCCACGCTAGCCCTGGCCGCCGACCTCTCGCGTGACAACCAGCGCACCAAGGTCATGGCCATCATCGGGGTCAGTATCGGCGCCGCCTTCTCGGCAGCCTTCGTCGCCGGGCCGATACTCGATGCCCACCTGGGGCTGCGTGGTCTGTTTCTGGCCGCCTTCGCTTGCGCGCTTGCCGCGGTGGTGCTGGTCATTTACGCCGTACCCGCGGCACCGAAGGTCGGCGCGAGCGCCGTTCCGCGCGTGTGGAAAACCCTCGCCGACCGCGAACTGCGCGTCCTGTACCTCGGCGTTGCCGCGCTGCACCTGGTTCTCGCCGCCAGCTTCGTCGCAATTCCGATTGCCTTGAGCGACGGGCTCGGCCTGCCTTCGAGCGCGCATTACACGGTTTACCTGCCGGTGCTGATCGCATCCCTGGTGGCGGTCGCCCCGCTGATCATGCTCTCCTCACGCCACGGCCTGGCCCGGATCCTGTTTTTTGCCGCCATCCTCACCCTGGTTATCGCCGAACTGGCCTTGTGGCAGTTCTGGCGCAGTCGCGGCCTGTTTGCCGCGCTATTGCTGTTTTTTATCGCCTTCAACTATATCGAGGCCTCGTTGCCGGGGATTATTTCGCGGGCCGCGCCGGCGGCTGCCAAGGGCACGGCGCTCGGTGGTTACGCGACGTTCCAGTTTCTCGGCATGTTCGTCGGCGGTGTCACCGGCGGGGCCGTCGCCACGGCCGGCGGGTACCAGTCCGTACCGCTGGTCTGCGCCGTCATCTGCCTCGCCTGGCTGGCGCTCAGCGCGCTCACGCCGGGCACCGCCCTGGCCCGGGAGCACGGGGACTGACGCCACTGTCCCCCTCCGGTAAAATCCTACAGCACGCGACCACGGACGGTCGTCACAACAGAAGGAGTACCTCCACATGGCACGTGGACTGAACAAAGTCATGCTCATCGGCAATCTCGGCGCCGATCCCGAAGTGCGCTATACCGCGGGCGACAAGGCCGTCGCCAATATCAGGTTGGCGACGGCCGAAAGCTGGCGCGACCGCGAAAGCGGCGAACAACAGGAACGCACGGAGTGGCACCGGGTGGTGTTTTTTGGTCGTCTCGCCGAAATAGTCAACGAATACCTGCGCAAAGGTTCCCAGGTTTATGTCGAGGGTTCGATCAGAACCAATAAATGGCAGGACCGCGACGGCAACGATCGCTACACCACCGAGATCATCGCCAGCGAAATGCAGATGCTCGGGGGCCGCGGTAGTGGCGGCGGCGAACGCGCCGAGGGTGGCGCCGAACGACCGCAGCGCGCCCGTGCCGCGGCCGGCCAGAACGCCGGCGGCGGCTCCGGCGGCGCAGCGCAGGGCGAGCCGCCGATGGGTGATTTTGACGACGACATTCCGTTCTAAAACACTCGCCTGCGGCGCGCTTTCATCTTGTATTCAAAGCGCAGCCATAGATCACCGCACGCAGCCGGTCGGCTGGACTCGATGCGACCGACCCGCCGGCGGCCGCGCCAAGCAACGGCTGCGACGATACTGCTCGTCGCGACCGCGGCGTGGCTCGCCGGCTGCGCTCGCGACGCGGCGCCCGCGCTCGGTGAAGAACGGGTGCCGGGCGACGAAGCGACGCATATCGCGGCCGTGATTGCGCAGTTCAAGACCCACATCGATGCACGCGACGGCGAGCGCCTGACGCGCCGCGGCGCGCACCCGAAACAGCATGGCTGTGTTCGCGCGCAGTTTCGTGTTCTGAACGATCTCGATCCGGCTTTCCAGGTCGGCCTGTTCCAGCCCGGCGCCAGCTACTCAGCCATCATCCGTCTGTCGAACAATGCCGATCCGCAGCCCGATACGGTCGCGGATGTACGCGGGATGGCGATCAAACTACTCGAGGTGCCTGGCGACAAGCTGCTCACCGACAGCGGCCCGGCACACAGTCACGACCTGCTTCTGGTTTCGCATCCGGTGTTCCTGTTTCCCGACGTCAGGACTTACGCCGAAGGCTTCATAGCGATCGCCAACGACCATGCCCTGCGCTTTTTTTTCAATCCCTTTGACAGCCACATCCGCGCTTTCCTGATCGTGCGCAAGATGCTTGTACAGCACACCGACCTGCTCGCGATCCGCTGGTTCTCCATGGTCCCCTATCGCTTCGGCGACGGCCGCGCGGTGAAATACTCGGCTCGCCCCTGCCGCCAGCGAGCGCGTCGCTCACTCGACACCGACGACGAAAATTTTCTCGCCACGCGACTGGCCGCCGACCTCGAAACCGCGCCGGCGTGCTTCGAGTTCGCGCTGCAGCTGCAGCGCGACGCACGCAGCATGCCGATCGAGGATGCCAGCGTCGAATGGTCGGAAACGCAATCACCGTTTATGCCGGTTGCGGAGATTTCGATCCCGGTGCAGCGCGTTGCCACAGCGGCCGCGCAACAGCACTGCGAGCATCTCGCCTTCAACCCCTGGCGCGCGCTGCCCGAGCATCGGCCGCTGGGTGGGATCAGCCGCGCCCGCGGCGCGATTTATACACATCTGTCAAACTACCGCCGCCAACGTAATGGCGTGGGTCAAACCGAACCGACCGCGCTCGACATCCAGTCCCAACCCGAGTGACGCGACCGACCATGCTGAATCGCCCGCAACGTCTCGCTTCACGCTTCGGCCTGGTCGTGCTGCTTGGCGTACTCGCGGCCTGCGAGTCGGAAGTGGCGACCCCGGACCTGGGCTTTCTGTACGACGAGCTGGCCATGCACGAGTCACCCGACCGCAACCCGGTGATCCTGATCCCGGGGATCCTCGGCTCGCGGCTGAGCGAAGCCGACAGCGGCGCGGTGGTGTGGGGCGCCTGGGGTACCGGTATGACCGGGCCGACCGATGCTGACGGCATACGTCAGATCGCCCTGCCGATGGCCCTCGGCAAACCGCTCGATGAACTGCGCGACGGGGTCACCGCCGCCGGCGCGCTCGACCGCATCAAACTGTCGTTTCTGGGTCTCAGTGTCGAGCTCAAGGCCTACCACCGCATCCTCCTGACCCTTGGCGTTGGGGGATATCGCGACGAAGCGCTCGGCGACGCCGGCGCGGTCGATTACGGCAAACGCCATTACACCTGCTTTCAGTATGCCTACGACTGGCGCCGCGACCTGGTCGAGAGCGCGCGCGCCCTGCATGACTACGTGATCGAAAAACGCGCCTACGTGCAGCAACAGACTGAACAGCGTTTCGGGATCAAGGACCATCCGGTCAAGTTCGATATCGTCGCGCATTCCATGGGCGGTCTGGTGGCGCGCTACTTCCTGCGTTACGGCACCCAGGATCTGCCCGCCGACGGCTCACTGCCGGAATTGACCTGGGCCGGCGCGGAGTTTATCGAGCGGGTGGTTTTTATCGGCACCCCTAACGGCGGTTCGATCGACAGCTTCACCCATCTCGTCGACGGCGTTGAGTTGCTGCCAAAACTGCCCGCCTACGACGCCGCCGTGCTCGGCACCATGCCGGCGGTTTATCAGCTCCTGCCGCGCACGCGGCACCGCGCCCTGCTGGACGGCGCGGACCCTGAACGTGCGCTCGACATCCTTGACCCCGAACTGTGGGAACAGCAGGGCTGGGGCCTGCTCGACCCCGACCAGGCCGCAGTCCTCGAAACCCTGCTTCCCGACATTGGCGATGCCGGCGCGCGGCGTGCTATTGCGCGGGAACACCTGGAAAAATCCCTCACCCGCGCGGCGCATTTTCAGCGCGCCATGGACGCACCGGCGCCGCCACCGGCGGGCCTCTCGCTGTATCTGATCGCGGGCGACGCCGTCGCCACGAATGCGATTGCCGAAGCCAGTCCGAACAGCGGCGGGATCCATATCCGCCAGCGCGGCCCGGGCGACGGCAGCGTGCTGCGTTCGAGCGCGTTGCTCGATGAGCGGGTCGGGACAACGAAACTCGGGCGCCTGCAATCGCCGATCGCCTGGAGCGGCGTGCAGTTCCTGTTCAGTGACCACCTCGGCCTGACCGAAGACCCGGCGTTTGCCGATAACGTGCTTTTTCTGCTCCTCGAGCAACCCCGCCCCGGTACCCTGTCGGGAGCGCTATAGGGTCTTCAGATACTCCAGCAGCTGGCGGCGTTGGGCTGCGGTCAGGGCCGCCTTGCCGTCGCTGCCGGTACCGTATTCGTGCCCGGCGTTGCTGTTGCCGGCGAGACGCGTGTCGAACAGAAAATCCTGATCGCAGGGCGCGGTCGCGTAGCCAACCCGATCGGCGTCGAAACGCCAACCGCCGAGAGCAAAAACCTGGGATCGGGCCGCCGCGGGCAGCAGCAGTTCGTACAGGTTCGGGACCGCGCCGTTATGCAGATAGGGTGCGGTCGCCCATACGCCGTTCAGCGGCCGGGCTTTGTAGGCGGCGAGCGCGGTCATCGAGGTTTCGGTGCCACGCGGCAGCGCCGCGCCGTCGAGAAACTTGGGCGGATGGCGCTCGTCCCCATGGCCGAAGCGGCGCGCGTCGCGGCGTGCGAACAGCACTTCGAGGATCTGATTGCTGACCACACCGCCCATGACGTGATTAACGATATACAGCGCCGGCGCGGTCGCGCCGAGCAGGTCCCCGCCGGCGTAAAAGCGTTTTTCACCGGCGAAGCGTCCGCTCGCGCCGCTTGCTTCGAGTACGTTGCGCGCCATCGCCGGATCGGTACCGGCGGCTGCCAGCGAACTCATGCGCACCGTTACGCGACGCGCGGGGTCGCTGCGATCGATGGCAGCGTGGCAATGCTGGCAGTAGGTTTCGAACAGTGGCTTACCGGCGGCCGCGAGTTCGCGATCGATTGCCGGCAGGTAGGCTTGCGGCCAGCGCGGCGACTGCAGCCGCGCGATACGCTTCTCGACCCGGCGCAGCGCGCGCAGGCGGATCGAGGACGGGTAACCGTGGTCGATCAGACCAAACAATGTCTCACGTTCGACGCTGACCTCGCCGTAGACCCCGATCACTTCGCCGACGTTACGCGCGAGCGCCCCTTCCACCGGGTTCGGCGACGAACCGTTCCATTCCACCCAGTCGTGCTGAGGGGTATCCCATAAATACGGGTAGCTGGTTGGACCGTCAGGTTCGACGCGGTTGCCGGCAACGCCGGTGAGCGCCAGGCCCTTGTTGAGGATCGCGCCGAACGCATCGAGTCGCGAGGGACCATAAGCGAGCGCGGTATGGTTGCGCGCGTTCTCGGCGCGACGCGCCTGCAGGGTCCGCTCGAGCAGCGCCAGCCCCACACCGATCTCGATACCGGCGCGGGCGAACAGACGCTCGCGGCGTTCCGGTTCGGCCAGCGCCAGGGCCAGGGCGCGCTCGAGGTCGGCGAGAAAACGCTGCAGGTCGATGTGTGCCTGACCGCCGTCGATGCGGATGCGCTGACCGTTGTAGTGGAACTCCGCGGTGTGACAGGCGGCACAGGTCAGGCCGACGAATGCGCCATCACGGGCTACGCCCACTGGCAGGCCGTCGGGGTTGTAGTGGTTGGCCCGCGCCGCAATGAAGCCGTAGCTGCGCATCCGGTCATCGGCCCGCAACAGACCTTCGCCGTAGGGCGCTTCAAGGGCCAGGAACAGCCGATAATCGAGCAGCCGCGAACCCTGGTTCATATGGTAGAACCAGTCACGATCACGCTGCTGCCAGTTCTGCTCGAGGTAAACCACGGCGTCGCCATCAGCCGTCGCCGGTCCCTGCAACAGCAGGCACAACCAGCCCAGCGCCAGGCGCCGTTTCATACCTGCAGAACCGTGATCGATGGCGAATTCCACTGCGGATCGGCATTGAAACCACGCACCATGACAATATAGTCGCCGCTGCTGGCCAGACCGAGTTCGATGGCGATGCGACGCGCGATCAGATTCGGATTTTCGCTGCCGGTAGCGGCGTCGAAATGCGGGATCATGCCCCACATCAGGCTCATGCGCCGGCAGATCCGCGCGTCGTTACTGATCGCAACCAGCGGCGCAGCAGGCCGCGCAGCGCTGATGGTCGCGGCCGTCATACCCTGCATGGAAATCACCATCACGGCGCGCGCGCGCAGGTCACCGACCAGCTTGGCGGCCGCATCCGCCACCGCATCGCCGAACGGGATGACCCCGGCCGGGGCCGGGTGATCGCCGGCAAATTCGAGTCCGGCATGCCAGTGATAGGACTCGGTCTGCCGCGCCACGCGATCCATCATGCCGACCGCCGCGGCCGGAAAGCGACCGACCGCGGACTCGCCGGACAACATTACCGCATCCGCGCCGCTGGCGACCGCGAACGCCACATCGGAAACCTCGGCGCGTGTCGGCCGCGCATTCGTGATCATCGATTCGAGCATCTGCGTCGCAACGATAACCGGCTTGTTCAGTGCCCGCGCCCGGGTGATGAGCTGCGCCTGTGCGAGCGGCACCTGTTCCGGGTTGAGTTCCACGCCGAGGTCGCCGCGCGCGACCATGATGCCGTCGGCCGCTTCGATGATGTCTTCGCTGTTATCCAGGGCTTGCGGTTTTTCGATCTTG
>CALOBG010000002.1:0-29174 GCA_942490995.1 uncultured Gammaproteobacteria bacterium | reverse complement strand
GACCAGCGACGACGGCGAGCAGGACCACCACCAGTTTGTGCCAGCGCTTGTGCATGGACCCATGATACGTCGCGCGCGGCTCAGCCGTCGTCGTCCGTGCCTGCGCGTGGATCGCCATCGAGATAGTAGCCGGTGGCGGTGTAGAACGCGTTCGAGGTCCGTTCACCCGGCCAGCCATCGGGCTTGAGGTAAATGCCGGGCAGGCTGCTCAGAAACGTCTGCAGTTCAGCGGCGTAGGGCACCGGGCCACGCCGGGAATAATGCAACAGCGGTTGTTCGCGCCTGAGCAGGCGCTCGACCGCGGGCGCAAGCCCGTGGCTGTCGATGCTGACGATGCCGCGCTCGGCCATGCGACGCAGCACGACGACGGCCCCGATCTGGGCGGAACGCGCGGTCGGTGACCACACCCCGTCGCGCACGTACTTACCGGCGCTGTAGTGCTCCGATCCCGACCACAGGTAGGGGCTTTTCACCTCCGGATGGTAAAGGCGGTAACCGAAACCATTGAAACGCTCGATCTGGAACAGGGTGCCGGCCACGGTCCAGTCGGTCCACTTGTGCAGCCGCTTGAGTGTTAACGCGTCGCGAGCGCTGTACTCCCAGGTGAACGGCGGCTGGCCGTCCTTGGGGTAACCGCTCGGCCAGTGCACGGTGCGCGCGTCGAGCGGATCGCCGTTGTGCAAATGACAGTCGAAATTCTGCGACGATTCCATGTTGTGCAGCACCGCGACCACGTACCACGGTACGCCGAGCGGCGCGCCGACCGCCTCGTAGCGCGCGGTATTGCTCGTGAGTCTGTCAACGATGCGCTCGACATCCGCGATTTTGCTCGCGCGGATCACGCAACTGTCGAATAACGCCTGGTAATCGTCGCGCAAGGCGGCATTCAAGCGTAGTGTTCTACTCGCCATAACCCCTCCTGTCAGTGAACCGGAGGGATGATCATCTACGTCGCGGGAGCGCGGGACCAGCAGCCGAGCCGCCGTCGTCACATAAATCTATGAGCGCAGCGGGCGCGCAAAGCTGAGTTCGTTACCATCGGGATCGCGGATATGGAAATAACGCTCGCCCCATTCGGCGTCACGCGGTTCGGTTTCAGCGCGATAACCGGCCGCCAGCGCCCGGCGGTGCATCGCGTCGACGTCGCTGACATGGATGATGGCACGCCCCCACAGCCGGCCCGGTGGCTCGCCGGCGGCGATATTGAAGAAGGCCTCACCCACACGGTAACTGGTGAACGACGCCGCCGGCCCGCCATACACGGCGTCGAAACCAAGCGCGGCATAGAACTTCACCGCGGCTGACATATCGCGGGTAAATACCGTGACCGCGCTGAGCCCGACGATTTCAACGGCTCGACTCACGGGCGTGCCGTTGCCGACAGCGGGCAGCTAGTCCGCGCCATTCTGGAGTTCCTCGAGCACGCCTCGAACAGCGGTTTGTGCGCGCGTCGCGGCAGCATCGTCGTAGAGTTCGCGTTCGGCGTAGTTATCGAACCAATGGCGGGCGTTCGGCAGCGCCACGAATTCGATCTCGGCACCCGCTGCGGCGAGCACGGCGACCCGGCGGCGGCACTGCTCGGGGTTGGTGATGGTGTCGCGGGTGCCGTGAAATACCAGCGTACGGGTCGCCACGGGATAAGCCTCGTCCTGTGCCGAGCCGGGCCCGCAAAACGGGTAATACAGGAATGCGGCGCGAAACGCGTAGCCGGTCAGCGGCGGGACGCGGGTGAGATTGGGCGGCGCGAGCCCGGCCTCAAGGCGACCGAGGAATTCGAACGCCGCCCAGCCGCCGTGCGACCAGCCGAATAACACGCTGTGCCCGCGCGCGATGTCCTCACGCGCTTCCAGCACGGCGAGGACCGCCATCAGGTCACCGGCACGCTCATCACCCCGCACCTGCATCCCGGAACACACCTCGCGCTCGAGATCGAGATGTCCCTCGAGGCCGTGGGCAGCAAAACTGTCGACGTGCAGCACCGCGTAACCGCGTTCCAGCAGCTCGCGCCGCCAACCGTCGTGGTGCGGATGCCAGCCCAGGCAGCCCGGCAGCAGGATCGCCAGCGGATGCGGGCCAGGGCCCGCGGGGAGCTGCAGATCGACAAAGTCCAGCAACGCGTTACCGAGTTCGCGCGGCTCCTGGGCCGTCGCTGTCAGCAGCCAGCCGTGCGCGACGAGCGCAACGATAACGATCCGGATCTGCAGTCCGCGATGCCAGGTGCGCTGCATTCGAGTCGACCCGCTCAGATATCGAGGGTCGTCACGCGGCGCAGTTCGCGACGTTCGCTGGTGTCGTCGAACGGCAAGGCCCGGTGCATGGTCGAACGGTTGTCGTAGATCACAAAGTCGCCGTCCTGCCAGGCGTGGCTGTAGACAAATTCACGCTGGGTGGCGTGCTCGATAAGATCGCGCAGCAGCAGGCGCGCATCGGGCAGTGGCCATTCGACGATACTCGAGCAGTGTGAGGCGATATACAGCGAGCGACGACCGGTGGCCGCGTTCTGGCGGATCAGCGGCTGCACCGCGCCGGCCAGCTTTTCGGCCTCGGCCGGCGAAAATTCGAAACCCAGAGTCTGGCGCGAATAGGCAATGGAGTGATGCGCGCGCAAGCCCTCCAGTACCGCGCGGCGCGATTCCGGCAGGGCGTCGTAGGCGGCACGCATATCGGCGAACTCCGTGTTCGGACTGTGCGCCGGGAGCACCCGCGTCGACAGCATCGAGTAGCGCCCGGGCGGGTCCTCGAATGACGCATCGGTGTGCCACAGGCGGTTGGCGAGACCGTACTGGCGGCGGCGGTCATCGCTGGCCAGCAACTGGCCATCGGCGCCGACGTTGGAAATATCGGTCAGCGCCTCTTCACCGAAGCGATTGGCGGTCAGCGCTGCGATGCCGGTCCTGGTGTGCAGTTCGCCGTCGAAACGACGTGCAAACGCGAGCTGGCTCTGATCGGTCATGGTCTGGTCGCGAAACACCAGTACCGCATAGCGGTCCATGCCGGCGCGAATCGCGTCGAGCGTTGCCTGGTCCTCGATCGCGCTCAGATCGAGATCGCGGACTTCGGCGGCAAACAGCGGGTGCAAGGGGGTGAATTTCAAGGGCATCGGGCGTCGCTGACGGCTGCTATTGGTCGGACTACGGATCAGGCCTAAGCATAGGCTATTCCGCCCTGCGAGGCATATCGCGCAACGCTCGACCGATGTGCCTGGCGCTTTTACCAGGTCCACGTCCGTGCACTATGCTGGTAGCCACCTGTAACCGACTGGAGTATGCCCACCATGGGTCTGTTGCGCGCGGAAATCGAGGCACTGGAGCAGAACGGGATCACGCGGACCGCCTTCAAGCGCCTCGGCGACCCGGCGGTTATCCCGCTGTGGTTCGGCGAAGGCGATCGGGTTACACCGCAGTTCATCACCGACGCCGCCAAGCAGGCGCTCGACGACGGCTATACGTTTTACGGCCACACGCGCGGCCGCGCCGAACTGCGCGAGGCGATCAAAACTTATCTCGAGCGTCTGTATGCCATCGAGCTCGACTTCGACCGCATCACGGTACCGGGCTCGTCGATGCTCGGCATCACGATGGCCGCCCAGATGGCGCTCGGGCGCGATGATCACGCCATCCTTGTCACGCCGCACTGGCCGAACATCGACCGCAGCATCCAGGTCATCGGGGCAAGTATCGATTACGTCCGCCAGCGCCCGGATCGCGACCGCTGGCAACTACCGCTGGACTTGGTCGAGGCCGCGCTGAAACCGAACACTCGCGCCCTGTACATCAACAGCCCGTGCAATCCTACCGGCTGGGTCATGCGACCGCCGGCGCAACGCGAACTGCTCGAGCTGTGCCGTGAGCGCGGCATCGTGCTGATCGCCGACGAGGTTTATCACCGCACCGTGTACGACGCCGACGTCGCGCCCTCCTTCCTGCAGATTGCGCGCGACGATGATCCGCTGATCGTCGTCAACGGATTTTCCAAGGCCTTTACCATGACCGGCTGGCGACTCGGGTGGATGATCACGCCCCGTGGTTACGGACAACAGATGGCCGTGCTGTCGGAATGCTTCAACACCTGTGCGCCGTCATTCATCCAGCGCGCCGGCATTGCCGCCCTCGAACACGGCGACGCGGTGGTCGCCGAGCTGCGCGAGCAGTACCGCGGCGGGCGCGAGCTGGTGATGGCGATCCTCGGCGCGCATCCTGCCGTCGAACTGGTACTGCCGGAAGGTGCGTTCTACGCTTTTGTACGTATTCCGGGACTCGCATCCAGCACGGATTTCGTCGAACGCCTGCTCGACGAAGAACACGTCGGTCTCGCACCCGGCTACACCTTCGGGCCCGGCAACGACGAATTTTTCCGGCTGTGCTTCGCGCAATCGCACGAGCGTCTGGAGGAGGCTCTACGACGGATCGTACGTTTTCTCGATCGTGAGCGTTGAATTCGCATTGCCGCGTCAACAGCAGGAGACATCATGAAATTCGGACTGATGTACAGCTTCATCGTGCCGCCCGGTTTCGACCATGAGCCACCTCGACACGTTTCGCGAATTGCCGGCGCTGCTGCCGCTTGCTGAGAGCCTTGGCTTCGATGCCTTTCACACCACCGAGCACCACCTGCAGTCGAACGGCTGGGCGCCGAGCCCGCTGCTGGTGCTGGCGCAGGCCGCCGGTCTCAGTCAGCGCATGCGCCTGGTAACCAACATATTGATCCTGCCGCTGTACGATCCGCTGCGTCTGGTCGAAGACGTCGCCACCCTCGACAACCTGTGTTGCGGGCGCCTCACCCTCGGCGTTTCACCCGGCTACGTCTCCGAAGAGTTTGCCGCCTACGGCGTCGCGCATGCCGAACGCTTCGCGCGCAGCGAGGAGATCCTCGACATTCTGCAGGCGTCCTGGCGCGACGAGGAACTCGAACACCACGGCCGCTATTACCACATCCCACGCTGCCGTATCCTGCCGCGCCCAGTGCAGACACCGATCCCGCTGTGGTATGGCGTGTCGGGACCGAAGCTGCTTGAACGCGCGGCCGAACGCGGCTGCCCGGTGACCGCCTCGCCGCGCCATACCAACGCCGAACTCAAGGCCCACTACGCGCGCTACGACGCGGCCGCGGCCAGGGTCGGCTTCCACAGCCGCGAACGACCGATCATCCGCGAAGTATTCGTGCCGCCAACCCGCGCCGAAGCGGAGGCCATCGCCGGCCCCGCCATCACCCATCTGTTCGGACTGTACGGCGCCAAATCGGCTGCCGGAGAGCGGGAACTGCGTAACGATGACGGCACCCTGGTCAAACACGCCGATGAAGTCGATTTTCGCACCTTCCGTTCGCGCTACATCGTTGGTGATCCGGTTACCGTCAGCTACGACATCGCCGAGCTGATCGAAGCATTGCAGCCCAGCGAAATCATCTGCCGCATGCAACTACCCGGCGTGCCGACCGCGATGTTCGAGCGTTCGCTGAGGCTGTTCGGTGACCAGGTTATGTCGCGATTTCGTTGAATCGCCGCCTGCCCGCGCTCGCGGGGCGACGGTTTATCCGTGACTCGACTTGCTGCATGATCGCCCCACTGGACGGAGGGGACGCATCATGACTGACCTGGCTTCGCGGCTGGAGCGCCTTGAACATATCGAGGCGCTGCGCCGCCTCAAGCATTACACCTACTGTCGCTGCGTCGATCGCCTGGTGGCGGGCGACGTCAGCGCGCGCAAGGAAATCTCGGCCCATCTCGCCAATGGCGTGGCCGCTGACTTTACCGGTTTCGACCTGTTCGAAGGCAAGGCCGCGGTCGAGGATTTCCTGTTTCGTCACGTGCCCTCGGTGCTGTCCTACAGCCAGCATCGGGTGATGAACGAAGTGATCGACATCGACGGCAACACGGCCCACGGGTTGTGGTATCTCGACTGCCCGGTGGTATTCCGTGCCGGCAACGGCCTCGACATCGAAGGCAGCGCGCTGATCGCCGGGCGCTACGAAGAAGATTACGTGTGCGAAAACGGGGTGTGGAAATGGCGCCGCATCACCGCCCTGCTGGATACCGTGCAGGACTTCGAAAAAAACTGGAGTGCGGCGGTCCAGCTCGAGCGCAACCGTTAGCAGGCTGGTGAAAAACTACTGCGGGTGCAGTCTGCGGCTTTGCGCGCTCGGCTGCAAGCCTCATTTACACCAGTAAACTCCGGTCCTCGTCTCGCGCGCGCCTTGCATTCCGCACTCCTCGCTACGTTTTTGACCAGCCTGCTGCAGGCCGAGTGGAAACTACTGCGGGTGCGGTCTGCGGCGTTGCGCGCTCGGCAGCCAGCCTCATTTACACCAGTAAACTCCGGTCCTCGTCTCGCGCGCGCCTTGCATTCCGCACTCCCGGCTCACGTTTTTGACCAGCCTGTCAGGCTGACGCTCCGACCCTGGACCTCTATACTGTGCCGTCCCACGGCCGCCAGCGCTTACCGGCCGCCCCGCTCAATGACAGGAATCACCATGGCCAAATTACTTTACGTCGAAGCCTCCCCGCGCAAAGCGCGCTCACACTCGATCAAGGCGGCCGCCGCGTTCCTCGAGGCTTATGCCGCGGCCAACCCCGGCGACGAAATCGACCGCCTCGACCTGTGGGCGGTCGATCTGCCGTCATTCGACGGCGACATGATCGATGCCAAGTATTCGATCATGCACGGCCAGGAGCCGAGCGCCGCTCAGAAAGCCGCCTGGGCGGCGGTCGAGAAGCTGTTCGCGCGTTTCAACGCCGCCGACAAGTATCTGTTCTCAGTGCCGATGTGGAATTTCGGTCTGCCGTACCGGCTCAAACACTATATCGATCTGATCACCCAACCGGGCCTGTCGTGGAAGTTTACCCCTGACACCGGCTACTCCGGTCTGTGTCAGGGCAAGGTCGCCGCGATCTATTCGAGCGCCGGCGTCTATCACGACGGCAGCGGTGCGGAAGCCTTTGATCTGCAAAAGCCCGCGTTCGAAAACTGGCTCGGCTTCATCGGTATCACCGATGTCACCCGCATCATCTGCGCACCGACCGTCGCCGCACCCGACGACGTGGCGGCCAGCGACGAGGCCGCGGCGTCGCAGGCGCGCAGCGTGGCGGCAACGTTCTGACCGTCCGCGCCGGCGGCGAGGAGGGTAGTGCCGTGCGGCGCATGGCGATTCGCTCGCGAGGGGCGCTCGCATTGCGCGGGCAAAACCCGTATGATCCGCGGCCGTTTGCGGGTAAACCTTTGTTTATATGCGAATAACGCTTTTAATTTTGCTGTATCTCGCGGCCTGCAACAGCGCCGCCGAGGACGCCCCGCCCCTGGAGTGCGGCTCGATCTTTGCGAGCGCCCTGCGCGCCTACGAAAACGAGCAGTTCGGCCCGGCCGCGCGATTGTTCGCGCTGGCGCTGGAAATCGAACCCGACTGCGCGCGCTGTGCGCACCTGCTCGGCAAAAGCTATGGCAACCTGGCCGAGCGCGCAGATTGGTCCGATGCCATCGGCCTGGCGAAAAAAACCCGCATCGCGCTTGAGCAGGCGGTAGAACTGGCGCCGGAAGACCAGGACGCGATCCGCGATCTGATCAAATATTACCGTGCGGCACCGGCGTTTCTCGGCGGCAGCAAGGACAAAGCCGAGCGCCTCGAGCAGCGCCTGCGGAGTTTCCAGGCCGACGCCACAAGTTAAACGGGCGTGCGGAAACCTCCGGTAGGGTCCGTGGCGTGCGGGTTCCATGCATCCGTGCACACCTTTCTGCCGCTGCGCTGAACCATCCCTGGCCCGCTTGCGCTCGAGGCCGCCAAACCCGCGACCCGCACGCCACCAGCGCCTGCGCATTCCATAATGCTGCACACCTAAATCAGCAGGTTGATTCGGGGTACCGAGACGCAAGGCGAATATTCATCGCTTGCCCTGGATCAAGACCGGCCCCCCGCTTCGAGCCAATATGCCGGCGTGACTTTTTGCCCACCTGATCTGATCGTCGTTCGACCGCCATGCTCCATCCCGTTGCCGGCGATATCATTCTGACTCGCGCGGAAGTACTGGCGCATTGCGTCGCCAGTGCCGACCCCATGGACAGCGGCTTGGCGCTGGTGCTTCGCCAGCGCTATCCACAACTGCAGCAGGACTTCGAGCGATGGTGCCGCCGCCGGCATCCGCAGCCGGGCACCGCCTGGTTGTGGCCCGGCACGCCATCCGCACCCACCATCGCCACCCTCGTCACCCATGAGTACCGCGCTGAAAGTGGCGCTACTGCGGTCAAGGCCAGTGAGCGCAACGTCGCTGAAGCTTTGCGCGCGCTGGCGCGCGAGATTGTCGATCATGACTACCGCTCGCTGGCTCTGCCGCGTCTGGCGACTGGCGCCGGTGGCCTGCGCTGGCTGGCCGTGTGGTCGGTCATCGAACAATGTCTCGGCAACCTGTCATTACCGATTTATGTCTATGTTGATTTCCAGAGCGGCAAACAGGCGAAGGAAGATCCGCTATAGACCACGCCAATCCGGGCACATGGACACGGTATACTCGCGCGCATGAATCAGATCGCGAACAAACACCGTATCCTCATCACCAACGACGACGGCATCCACGCCCCGGGCCTTGAACTGCTCGAAGAAATTGCCGGCGGCATCTGCGACGACGTGTGGGTGGTGGCGCCCGACGACGAACGCAGCGGCGCCGGTCATTCGATATCACTGACCGTACCGATCCGTATGCGGCAGCTCGGTCCGAAACGCTACCAGGTCAACGGCACCCCGACCGATTGTGTACTGATGGCGGTGTGGGAATTCATGCGCGAACAGCCGCCCACCATCGTCCTTTCCGGTATCAACAGCGGTGCCAACCTGGCCGAGGACGTCAGTTACTCCGGCACCATCGCGGCGGCGATGGAAGGCACCCTGCTCGGTATCCGCTCGATCGCGTTGTCCCAGATCCGGGAGCCGGGCGGTAGTGCCGATTTCGCCCCCGCCGCGCGCCACGCACCGGCCCTGATCCGCCGCCTGCTGGAACTCGAGGACTGGCCGCACGGCTCGTTCATCAATATCAATTTCCCCAACTGCCCGCCGGAAGCCGTGGCCGGGGTGCGCATGACCAGCCAGGGCCAGCGTCCGGCCGGCAGCTTCAGCATCGATGCGCGCACCGACGCGCGCAACCATCCCTACTATTGGGTCAAGATCAGTTACACCGATGACAAGGCCCCGGCCGACACCGATCTCGACGCCATCGCCGCCAATGCGATCGCCGTGACGCCGATCAAAATGGATTTCACCGACCACGCCTGGCGGCAGCAGCTCGGCGGGATCCTGGCATGACCCGCGGCGTGTTTTTTGATCTCGGCGGCACGCTGTTCAGCTACCGCAACGTACCGCGCGCGCAACTACCGCTGCTGCTCGAAGCCAGCGAACGGCTCGGGGTCAATCCCGATCGACAGCGCCTGCGCGACGCCTACACGCGCGCCGGGCAGGACATGGCCGCGGCCTACGCGGAGAAAAGTTATTACCTGCACCGCGACTTTTTCCACGACACCTTCATGCGCTTTGCCGAGCTCATCGGCGCCGAGCACGACGAAGGGGTACTCGACTGGTACCGCGAAGCCCACCGCGCCGCGATCGTCGATTGCCTGGTGCTGAAGGATGACTGTATCGCAACCCTTGAGGCCCTCAAGGGCGAAGGCCTGTACCTGTCGGTGGTCTCGAACATCGATGACGACATGCTTATACCGCTTATCGAGCGCGAAGGCCTGGATCGCTATTTTGCGCACTGGACAAGTTCGGAAGCAGCGCAATCATGCAAACCGCACCGGCGCTTTTTTGAACATTCCCTGGAACTGTCCGGTCTCGACGCCGGCAGCGTGCTGTTCGTCGGCGATTCGCCGGAGCACGATATCGCCGGCGCCAGCGCGGTCGGTATGCGCACCGCGTTGATCGTCGATGGCGGCATGGAACCACCGCTGCAGAGCGGACGCGAAACCATCGCCCCCGATCACACCATCAACAATCTCGCCGAACTGACCGCGATCCTGGGCAGGCGATAAAGCCGACGGCGGTAACGAACGCTGCGCCAGCGTGTCCGCCATGGTCTACTATTGATAGCTCAACGCCCTGAACACACTGGAGACCGCGCATGGCAACCGCCAAAAAAAACACCACCGCCGAAATCAAGGCCGCCAATAAAAACATGGGAGAGCGCTACGCTGCCGGGGACGCCGCCGGCGTTGCTGCCTGCTACACCAAAACCGCGATCCTGATGCCGCCGAACAGCAAGGCGTTCAAAGGCCACAAGGCGATTGCCGGCTGGTGGAAAGGCGCCATGGCGATGGGGGTCAAGACGGTGACCCTGCGCACCAGTGCGGTCGACGACCAGGGCCGCACCGCCATCGAAACCGGGGTCGCGACCCTCAAAGGCGCGCGCAACAAAACCCTCGACACGGCCAAGTATGTCGTGGTGTGGAAACGCGAAGGCAAAGACTGGAAACTGCACTGGGATATCTTCAACAGCAATAACCCGGCCTGAAGCCGGCCGCGCACGACGCGGCTCAGCGCGGCCTGGCGCGCCGCAGTTCGCGCGCCAGGACCAGCGCGACGGCCTGCGTTTGTGGATCGAACAGGATCCGCGCGTCGCCGCGTTCGAGCTGGCGCACCACCGCCGCCACTTTTTCATCGAGGCTGTAATCGCGCTCGCCGTACTCCGTGCCTTCGCGCAGGACCCAGGCCTCAATCACGCCGCGTAGCGCCGCACTCGACAGCTCGGTGTGCGGGATCTCGACGGGATCGGCAGCCTGTTCGTCCATCCCGCTGTTCGTCAACTGCTCAGGACTCGCGTGCCACGCGCGCCAGCAAGCGGCTGGCGACATGGTCGGACCACGCCGCGATACTCAGCGACGGCGGCCCGCCCGGCGCACGCGGCAGGGCGGCGGCGTCGGCGACATACAGACCGGGGTGATCGAACACCTCACCTTCATGGTTGACCACCCCGCGCTCGATGCTGTCGGCGAGGCAGGCGCCACCGGTCGGGTGCACGGTGATCGGCTTTTTTGTGCTGTAAATGCGCTTGCCGGTTCGTTCGACAATGGCGCCGACCGTGCGCCGGATTTTCTCGAAAATCGGGCTGCCCGACGCGTCGTACTCAATACTCAGCTTGCCGCGCCGGTAACTGACCACGCCGTCCATGGCATCTTCGCCCATGCCGGCAAGGATGGTGCCGCGCCGCAGGCGCTCGCGGATCCGGCGTGGCAGCGGGTAGGCATCGACCGACGGCCAGCCGCCGCCGCCGAGCACCGGCGGATCGGGGTCGTCGCGCAACATCACGCCACCGGCGCTGGGCAGGCCCTGGCTCAGGTTCGTACCGGGTTCGTTGTAGTCCCAGAAACCCATGAAATCGCCGTTTGTACCGAAGTGCTGGCCGAGTCTCGGCATGCCGCCGAGGCCACCGCTGCGATCACGACTTTCAAACAGGATGCGCAGGGTGTTGAGGGTGCCGGCGGCGACGATCACGCGCGGCGCTTCGAGGTAGTCACGATGCCCGGCCTGGTGATCGGTGAAACTGACGCGATAGCCGCTTTTACCGCCGCGCGTCTCGATGCGCGTGATGGCGCTCACTTCACACAGCGCCCGCACCGTCAGCCCGGCTTTCATGGCCGGCGCCAGGTAAGCGAAGTCGAGAGTCGTTTTTGCGCCCGAGGGCGAACCGAGAAAGCCGTCGTCGCCGGCAGCATAGTTGACTTCACTGCGCTCGATACCATCGGCATTGACGAACGTGCGCGGCGCGTCCGGATCATCGGGCAGCAATACCCCGAGCCTGGGATCCGGAGGCGGCGGCAGCGGACCGAGGATCTCGGATTTGGCGAAACGGGCGGCGCTGGTATTGGGAATACGATGGTCGGCCAGCGGCGTCATCGAGCCGAGGCGTTCGATGACGTTACGGTAGTGCGGTTCCATGACTTCGTTCGACAATTCGGGGTCGTGGCCGGCCCAGTAATCGGCGACCAGCGGGCGCACATTGATGGCGGAATAGACGTGGCTGCCGCCGCCAACCCCGGAGGAGCAGATCACGTTCACGCCGCGGCCGAGGAAATATTCGAACAGGCCGTGTTTGTTCAGGGTCAGCGTGCCGCGGCGGCTGCCGAGGTTGCGCATCAGGCGCGAAAACAACTGCCGGCCGCGCGGCAGGGGCGAGCGCTCGCTGATGCCCATGGAGCGCACCGGCACGGTATCGCGCCACGGACCGCGCTCGAGCACCGTCACCGTGAGGCCGCCTTCGGCGAGCCGGGCGGCGGCGACCGCACCGCCGAAACCGCTGCCGATAACGATCACCTGTTTGTCGAAATCAGAACCGCTCATAGAGTTTCCCGCGCCGAATTGTCAGAACCGCTCGATGGATTAGATGGATTACTATTAGAACTCAAAATCATCGTGCGGGGGCTGTCTCACTGCACGATCACCATCCCGGGGACTCGACTATGACGCGTACACTTATTTCTGCCCTGGCCGGCCTGCTGCTGGCCGGCGCCGCTGCCGCCACCACCGAAATCAACGACGCTGCGCTCACTAACGAAGCCGACGGGCGCAACTGGGCGACTTTCGGGCGCACCTATAGTGAGCAGCGCTTCAGCCCGCTCAAGCAGATCAACGATACCAACGTCGACAAGCTCGGCCTCGCCTGGCACCTCGATCTGCCGAACGATCGATCCCTGCTCGGCACGCCCCTGGTCGTCGACGGGGTGATGTATTTCGAAGGCAGTTACAACCTCGTCTACGCGGTCGATGCCCGCAGTGGCAAGGTGCTGTGGACGTATGACCCCGAGGTCATCAAACACGCCGGCGACCGTTTGCGCGTGATGTGGGATACCAGCCGCGGGCTGGCCTACTGGGAAGGCAAAATCTACAGCGCCACGGTCGACGGCCGGCTGATCGCGGTCGATGCCAGCAACGGCAAGCAACTGTGGAGCACGATGACGGTCGACCCGCGCAAAGCCCTGTTCATCACCGGCGCCCCGAAAGTGTTCCGCGGCAAGGTCGTGATTGGCAACGGCGGCACGGAATGGGGCGCGGCGCGCGGCTACGTCACCGCCTATGACGCCGACACCGGCGAGCAGGCGTGGCGCTTCTGGGTGGTGCCCGGCAACCCGGCCGACGGCTTTGAAAACAAGGCCATGGAAATGGCCGCCAAAACCTGGACCGGCGAATGGTGGAAATACGGCGGCGGCGGCAACGTCTGGCACGGTATCACCTACGATCCCGAATTCAATACCGTCCTTCTCGGCACCGGCAACGGCTCACCGTGGAACCAGAAGATCCGCTCGCCCGGAGGGCGGCGACAACCTCTTCCTGTGCTCCATCGTCGCGCTCGATGCCGACACTGGCGAATACAAGTGGCACTACCAGACCACTCCCGGCGAAACCTGGGACTACAACTCGAGCATGGACATCGTGCTCGCCGATATCAGCTACGGCGAGCAGAAAATCAAGGCCCTGCTGCACGCGCCCAAAAATGGTTTCTTCTACATCATCAACCGCGCCAACGGCGAACTGCTGTCGGCGGAAAAATTCGGCCGGGTCGACTGGGCGACCCACGTCGACCTCAAGTCCGGCCGCCCCGTCGAGCGCGCCGGGGCACGCTATGAAGACGGCGAAGAAGTGGTCTGGCCGAGCGCGGTCGGCACCCATTCCTGGCACGCCATGTCCTACAGCCCGGATACCGGACTGGCCTATATCCCCTCGGTCGAGATGCCCGGTTTCTACACCGACAAAGGCATGAACCTGCAGGAATGGGAATCGCCTTACTTCGCTTTTGACCCCGCCATCGATACCGTCCGCGGCGACGTGCCGGCCAACGTCGGCACCGGCGCCCTGCGCGCCTGGGACCCGATCAAGCAGAAGCTGGCCTGGGAAGTACCGTTGCCCGGGATCTGGAATCCCGGCACCCTCGCCACCCGCGGCAACCTCGTTTTCCAGGGTGGCGCGGACGGCCGTTTCGCCGCCTACCGGGCCACCGATGGCAAGCTTATGTGGCAGGTCGAGCTCGGCTCCGGGATCTCGGCGCCGCCGGTGACATTCGAGCTCGACGGCAAACAATACGTTTCGATCCTGATGGGCTGGGGCGGCACCGGCGCCTCCATGGTTGGCTCCATCGCCGCCCAGCACGGCTGGGCCTACAAAGCGCAGACGCGCCGCCTGTTTACTTTCGCCCTCGACGGCCAGCAGCCGCTGCCGAAATCCAACCCGCCGACTTTTCCCAAGCCGCTGCTCGCCGCGGAGTTCAAGGTCGACGAAAAACTCGCCGACCAGGGCAGTTGGCTGTTCAAGGAATCGTGCATGATGTGCCACGGTGGTGGTGCGGTCTCGGGCGGTTACGCGCCGGATCTGCGTGCCTCCCCGATCCCGCTGGTCGACGCCGCGTTCAAGTCGGTGGTTGTCGATGGCAGCCTGGTTCAGAATGGCATGCCGAAGTTTTCCGAACTCACCGGCGAACAACTCGACGGCCTGCGTCATTTCATTCGCAAAGCCGCGCGCGAACCGCAGATCCTCGACGCCAAGCAGGCACAGACGGATTGAATGCGACAATCAGCGTCTCGCCGAAGGCTCTTGCGAGACTGGCGTACGCATTCTGTATATGTGACGTTAAGCTGCAATAACGTTGCGTGATGCGCAACGCGGTGCTAGGCTTGTCGCGTGATTAGGAGCATTCGTCATCGCGGTCTCAAAATATTCTACGAAACGGGCTCTAAAGCCGGCGTCCAATCGAATCATACGACGCGACTACGTATGCAGCTTGCCGCACTGGATACCGCTAACCAGATTGGCGATATCGATATCCCTGGATTTCGCTTGCACCGGTTGAAAGGCAAGCTGCGTAACAGATGGTCAATATCTGTGAGCGGAAACTGGCGTCTGACATTTGAGTTTCGAGAGAACGACGTTTTCCTGCTGGACTACGAGGACTACCACTGATGTCTATGCACAACCCTCCGCATCCTGGTGAATTTATTCGCGAAATTTACCTGGAGCCCTATGATCTAAGCATCCGCAGTTTCGCTGAGAGCCTTGGTGTGTCCCCGTCGACATTGACGCGCATAGTTAATGGCCAGAGTGGCATCAGTCCTGAAATGGCGTTGCGGCTCTCAAAAGCGGTGGGCCGATCTGCGGAAAGCTGGCTCGCTTTGCAGCATAACCACGACTTGTGGCAAGCAAAAAATTCTCTCGATTTGTTCGAAGTATCTCGAATCGAGTTTGTTGCCTAGCAACCGCATGGCGTGACTTTTTGATTGTTTGGGGCATCTCTAACAGGGTGGTGAAAAACGTAGCGAGGAGTGCGGTATGCAAGGCGCGCGCGACGAGTACCGGAGTTTTCCGGTGTAAATGAGGCTGGAAAGTTGCCGACGGCAAGCAGGGGTTTTTCGGCGAGATGGCGCGCCTGTACCCAAAAAATGACATCGAGTTTGTGCGCGTCATCGCCGAGGGCGACCTGGTCGCTCTACATACCCATCAGATCGCTCGGCGTATTGCTGCATTTGCGCGATGTCGTATTGGTACCTGGCCGCCGCCATCATCGCGGAATTTATCGCTACCAGCGCCCTGCAGGCTTCGGCGCAGTTCACTCGGCTCTGGCCCAGCGTTATCGTGGTGGTGGGTTATTGTTCGGCGTTCTACCTGCTGACCCTGGTGCTGAAAACCTTACCGCTCGGCATTACCTACGCGCTGTGGTTAGGATTCGGGATCGTGCTCGTGACCATCGCCGGCGCTGCGTTGTATAAACAAGTACCGGACGCCGCGGCACTATTCGGCATGCTCCTGATCGTGGCGGGAGCTGCGGTCATCAACGTATTCTCTAAAACCACGAGCCACTGAAAACAATCGAGTATCGGTCCGCTGCTGTCGCCAAATCGCTGGAAATCTTATGAATTTGAATGAGCAGGCCGCTGGCCTGAACGAATACTGGTCGCCGAAGGTGCTCGCTAAAGTGAACGACCGGTACGTCAAGGTTGCGAGAGTAAAAGGCGAACTTGCCTGGCATAAACACGACGGCGAAGACGAGCTTTATTGATCCTGCAAGGCTCTTTGCAGATCGAATACGAAAATAAGCTTGTTGACCATAAGGAGGATGATTGTCGCGTCGGGCCCAAGGGCATCATGATTTCATTCGCAAGGCCGCACGCGAACCGCAGATCCTCGACGCCAGGCAGGCGCAGGCGGATTGAGTACCACGATCAGCGTCTCTCCGAAGGCTCTCGCGAGCGCGGCGATGGCGCTGGTCTCGGCGATACTGAATAGTGATTCGTAACGCCATATTGATCCTGTCTATCTCAATGTTTGCGCATTGTGTAGATGTGACGGTAGCTGCTTTAGTACAAACGGCACACATTGTGCTAATCTCTCCGCATGACGCCATTTTCCTGGAGCGCCGACAAAAATGCCTTACTTAAGGCGGAACGCGGCATTTCCTTCGAAGATGTTGTATTCCACATAATGGCCGGAGACATCCTGGATACGTTCGATCATCCGAACCAGAAGCGATACCCGGGACAGCAGGTTCACGTCATTCAGATAGAGGACTATGTGTATCTCGTCCCGTTCGTAGAAACCGACGACGAAGTGTTCCTCAAAACGATCATTCCAAGTCGCAAGGCCACGAAATCGTATACGGGTAACCGAGAATGAGTGACTTAGATCCTGAAGAGCGCGAAATACTTAGTGCCTTCGAAAAAGGTAAGTTGAAGCGATCGAAAAATGCTGCTGGAACGCGAGCTCGGCATCGAGAATACGCAGAGGCTATGTTTCGAAAGGACGCTCGGATCAACATCCGGCTTTCTTCGAAGGATCTGCGGGGATTACAGAAGCGAGCTCTTGAAGAAGGAATTCCTTATCAAACTTTAGTGGCCAGCATTCTGCACAAGTATTTGGAAGGCCGGCTCAAAGAAAACAGCAGCTAACAATGCTGCAGACCGACGCTTGACCGCTTCCTCCCCGGGGCTTCCGCTCCGGTCGGCCGCCGTGCATAAGTTTTTAGATTCACAAAGAATTACGCTTGGAGAAGCCCTGGAGTTCAATCGCACGGATGCGATCGATGCAGCCGGCGAGGAGTACGAGGAACTCGAAATAGCGGTTTGATCCGGAGTGAATTTTGGCTTTTTTCGAGCATTTCTAACTCGCGGCTTCGTTCGGTTCATTCAATGCATCTGAAAAATCTGAGTCACTTGCCTCAGCGACGGAAACTTGATGGAAGTATGCCGAAATGGTCATTTGCTTTCTCCAAGCGCACGAACTGAATCCCTAAAAGCTCTAGAACCCTTAATCCCCGCTTCCTTAACTGAGCTGCTGCAAGTGCTATTGCCCAGCCACGGCTTCAATTGGCTGATTGAATCGATCCCAAGCATGATACTTTTACCGCCGCTCGTGTAATCAATGTATTCCGCCAAAACCTTGTCAGTTTTCCTGTCGATAATTTTTCTGAGATTCATGCTGATACTAAGTGCGATTGGAATATCATGTTCGGAATCCACTTTGAAACGTTCGTTAAGTAGGAAGCCTGATTCCCCCTTTATCCTCATTTGAGCAGAGTCAAATTTCGTTAGCGATGCGGCTGCATCCGGATTCTCCCTGACCCATTCCTCAACTGTCTGGTAGACGTGAAACCCGGCGTCTTGGTTGCAGTGGTACTTGAACAGCACCAGCGTTGGAATGTGATCCCAAAAAAGGCCCATGTAGAAAATAAGGCCGACGAAAGTGCCGGCAATCCAGGGTCGACCACCACGTTTTTTTGACCAGGCCATCGCGGTTTTGACCGCGATAATGGCAATCCAGAAATATCCGACGAAAAACGCCAGAAACAACAGGCCGATCATGAGGTCTCCTCGGTCGCTGGCGTTTTGCTAATACCTTCAGATTTCGCGCATGCAAATACGCGTATCTATCGTCTTGCCTGCCGTGACGCCGAGCGGCAAAGCTGGCGGTAGTTACCAGCCGCGGCAGGGGCAACCGCCATGGGCTCGTCGTCGGTAACTATATTGGCTCTCATAACGAATTCACGAAGTGTGGACACTATAAGTACAGTACACAGACATGGAAGTTTGAACCATTGACTACTGATGCTCCGATGATCGTCAATCGATCAGCTCACCGACACAGAAGTGCGCCATGTGTTGTTCCGCTATTTTGCTGTGATAGTCACCGAACTCTGCAGTTGCATCTTTACCCGCGTGCATGCGCGCGACGAAAGGCCCGCCGGGATGATGATCCTTCCATTCACTGATGTCGTAGACCTTGCCGCGAATTATCACCCAGCAATCGTCGAACGAGTCGTGTTGCTCAACCTCTTTTCGTGTGATCTGCCTTTCGCCGGCAAGCGGGATCGGGGGTTTCCAGAGATTCCTCATCACTTCACGCCGCGCTTGCGTTGCATCGGACCGCGAACGGAAATCCCAGGGGCCGAGTTTTCTCAAGGGCAGCTTATCGCCAATCGATCGCGCATCGAATGCGTAGATCCATGAATCGTCGTCTCCGGCGCGCTGTTCGTGATCGAAAACCGGATAGTCCCGTTCGTTAAGCGCTTTCAGGATTTGTCGCCGTTGCGGTGAGTCTTCGGGTTCGAGATGCTTGAAAAGAAACTTGGAGGCAAACTGGAAACGGGTCGCGCGATAATGGCGCACCCGCTCGTAGTGCAGCTGTGCACTGTAGACATCGCTTCCATGCAATTTAAAACAACTGCCGAGTGCTGCCCCGTCTTCTAATGCCTGGGCCGCGCCCTGCCCATAGGTGGGCAACATCGGGTGGGCCGCATCGCCCAGCAGGCAGATCCGACCGTCCTGCCAGTGTTCGAAGGCGTCGCGATCGTAGAGGCCCCATTTGGTCGGATCCTCGACCGCACCGGCCAGAGCAAGCACGTCGTCTCTGCGCACGTCGCCCTTGAACCCCTGGCCCATGTTGTTCAGCATTTCGGCGCGGTCGGCGGGAAACCAATCGCCCTCGTCTGTTTCGAACTCGGCGGAGTTCGGCTCGTAGTAAGCCATCCAGACGTTGAGAAGCTCGCCACCCCGCACCCAGTATGTCATTACGTACGCTTTCAGATTCTTTCGCGCGTCCATGGTGAACGAATCGATGGGGTTGTGGTCCATCGGGCTGCCATCCGCTTTTGCGAGCGTAGCGACTTTCTCGCGCGGGATCAGACCCCGATAGCAGGTCACTTCGGTCCAGCGTCGCGGGGGTTCTTCGGGCCACATCAGACGCAGGGTTGCGGAATTGATGCCGTCGGCGCCTACCAGCAGATCGCCTTGCGCGCTTGAGCCGTCCGCGAACGTCGCGTAAGCGCTTGTGTCGTCCTGGCGCAGCGCCTGCAAACGTTTTCCCATGTGCACCCGGATAGGGCAATCCGATCCGGTACCGGGGCCCACCTCGAACACGCGTTTGTACAGGCACATCAGGAGATCAAGGCGATGCATGTGATGGAATCCTGCCCCATCCGCGAGCGCCGTGTCGTGGTCGAGCGGTTTAGTCGATACGCTGCCGTCGCCCATAATGCCGCGAGTGGCGTCGAGGATCGCCGCGCGACCGCCGTCTACCGCGCCGTGGGGTCCTCTGGGGTCACCACCGTCGAGGTCCACGCCAAGCCATTTACACAGGCGGGCGCCATTGGGCGGAATATTCAGGCCGGCGCCCGCCGTACTCGGTTCCCGAGTCTGCTCGTATACATCAATGGATTCGAACTGCCCTGATTCACGCAGGGCCAGCGCGGCAAACAATCCGCCCATACCCGCACCAATAACAACTGCCTGCATGTCAGGAACCTCGCTCCGCGTTACGAACCTGCAGCGCTGGCAGTGCCTCGTGCAGAGACTTCGTCAGCGCGTAGGATTGATTCCATATCCTACCGTAGCGAACGGGACGAAGCCTTATCTTAATGTAGCTTCGGCGTTGCAAACGCTGCGTATTAGCAGGCTCACGTGCACAACGTGACGCAAGCTGAATTTGACTGGTGTGGCTATACCGGTAATCCGGTTGTATTAATGATGTGCACAATGCTGCATTGTCGCCCCATCCCGGCTGTAAAATCGGTTCAAGCTATGTCGTACTTATACCTGGCCGCCGCTATCATCGCGGAAGTTATCGCTACCAGCGCCCTGCAGGCTTCGGCGCAGTTTACCCGGCTCTGGCCCAGCGTTATCGTGGTGGTGGGTTATTGTTCGGCGTTCTACCTGCTGACCCTGGTGCTGAAAACCCTGCCGCTCGGCATCACCTACGCGCTGTGGTCAGGGTTCGGGATCGTGCTCGTTACCATCGCCGGCGCAGCGTTGTATAAACAGATACCGGACGCGGCGGCACTATTCGGCATGCTCCTGATCGTGGCGGGAGCGGTGGTCATCAACGTATTCTCTAAAACCACGGGCCACTGAAAACGATCGGGAATGGGGCGGCTACTGTCCGCGGATGGCTGAAATACTTATGAATCTGAAAGAGCAAGCATCCGGCCTCGGCGAATATTGGTCACCGAAAGTGCTCGGCCGGGTCAACGACCAATATGTCAAGGTCGCGAAAGTAAAAGGCGCGCTGGCCTGGCATAAACACGACCACGAGGACGAGCTTTTTTTGATCCTGCAGGGCACGTTGCGGATCGAATATGAAGATAAGATTGTTGATCTGAAGGAGGGGGATTTTCATGTCGTGCCCAAAGGCGTCATGCATAACCCCACGTGTCAGGACGAGTGTCTGATCGCGCTGATCGAAACGGTAACCACGCAGCATACCGGCGACGTCGTCAGCGAAAAAACCAAATCGATCGAATCTCAGATCCGGGATTATGCGGGCAATCTGCCCGGCCCGTGACGGCAACAGGAGAACCCTCATGCAAGCCGCTCAAAGACTCAGATACCTGACGGTCGCTCTCTACGTTTTCGGTATCACATTCATCGTCGGCGTGCCGTCGATGATGATGTGGATCTGGCCGGCCGGCTGGGGCTGGACGCCGGCGCAACCGGAATACGAACAGATGATCATGGGTATCTACATAACCCTCGGTGTATTCCTGTTGAGGGCGGCCAGGGACCCCATGGCTAACGCCAGCCTGATCTGGTTCACGGTCTGGTCGAGCATCGTCCACGGCGGAATAATGCTCTGGCAGGCGGTCGTTGATGCCACGGAACGGGACAACCTCCTGGGTGACATCCCGGCCCTGTTCCTGGTTGCTTTCGTGTTGTGGTTTCTGATGCCTCGGGGAGCCGACGCGCGGTGAGCACTGGCAAGATCGGCGTCGCGGCTCTAATCTGAACGGTGGCCATGCAGAGCTGAAGAGGAATGATCGATGCAACACAACAATCTGAGTATCGTAAAAGAGTTTATCGGCGCCTGGTCGAGCCTGGACGCAGACAAACTCGCCGCCTACTTCAGTGACGATGGTTGTTATCACAACATGCCGCTCGAGCCGGTAAGCGGACGCAAATCCATTCACGAGTTCATCCAGGGGTTTCTGACCACCTGGACTGCAACTGAATGGGAGATCAAGAATATTGTCTGCGCCGGCGACATCGTCATCGCCGAGCGGATCGACAAGACCACGACAACGGACGGAAATGTCGACCTCCCCTGCGTGGGTGTGTTCGAAATGAAAGCCGGCAAGATCCACATCTGGCGTGACTACTTCGATATGGCGACCTACACGAACGCCATGGGTGGCTGACAGCCGGTGTTTCTAGCACGCGCGCACCTCGTCGCCACCAACGAACATCAGCGTTGTTGTTTGAACGGCCGAGGCCGAACATGACTTCAACGATCATCCCCACGCTCAAGTACAAGGATGCGGCCGCGGCTCTGGACTGGCTATGCCTGGCGTTCGGTTTTGAGCGCCACCTCGTGGTGCGCGGCCCGGACGATACCATCGAACACGCCCAGATCACGCTGAACGGGGGCATGATCATGCTCGGCTCAGCGCGCAATACCGACTTCGATAAACTGCAAAAGCCGCCCGCAGCACTTGGGGGCCTGAGCACGCAAAGCGCCTACATTATTGTCACGGATGTCGACGAACATCATGCCCGCGCCGCGGCTGCGGGCGCAGAAATCGTTCTGGCGCCAGCGGATCAGGACTACGGCGGCCGGCTGTATTCATGCCGTGATCCGGAACAGCATCTGTGGAATTTCGGTTCGTATGATCCCTGGTATGTGGAAACATGAATATCAGATCAAACAACCCGAACACGTCGATACCAGCACAGGAGAGGGACATGGCCGAACAACCACTGGCGTACCTGGAACGCGTCAAGATCCAGAGCGAGATCCTGCTGCCGCTGTATCGACTGCTGCGCAAGGAACTCGGCAGCGAGCGTGCCTCGACGCTGCTGCGCGCGGCGGTCCGAGAATACGCCAGCGATCTGGGCGCCGCAGCCGGGCGTGCGCGGAACGGCTCGTCGTTGGACAAATTGCGTGGCCTGATGCCGATGTTCGTCGCCGGGCAGGCGCTCGAAGTGGAGCCGCTGGCGGACACCGACGCCGAATTGTCGATCAACGTCCGCGCCTGCAAATATGCGGAATATTTTCAAGCACTGGGCGAGCCGGAGTTCGGCGCCATGCTGACCTGCGAAATCGATCCGCCGATGACCGCGGCAATCGGCGATGACCTGACCCTGGACCGTACCCGGACCATCATGAGCGGCGGCGGGCACTGCGACTTTCGATGGAAGCTCAGGCCGGGCTCCTAGGCCGATACGGCGACAAAGCCGCGCAGCGGGCCTGCCTGCCGTTACGCTGCGCACTCAACGGTAAGGCCTGGTGAGGGCGCGCTCGACCATCTCGAGTCGATCCTGGCCGTAGAACATGTCGTCATCAACGAAATAGGTCGGCGAACCGAACACCGAGCGTTCGATGGCTTCGGCGGTATTCGCCGCGTAAACGGCCTGCACCGCATCCGACAGCGCGGCATCGAGCAGCGCGGTGGCGTCGTAACCGGCCCGCGTCGCGATCGCCGCAAGCGTATCGCGATCGGCGAGGTCGGCGTCGTCCAGCCAATGCGCCTGCAGCAGCGCGTGGGCCAGCCCGTCGATGTTGTGGCCCTGTTCGAGGCCGGCAATGAGCATCCCATTGGCGAGCGTGGTGTCGTTGGCGTGGTGGGTAGGGATCCGGCCGAGCACCGGAGCATTGCGATGCTCACTCCAACGTGCAATTTCCCTGCCGAAGTAGTAATTCACGTGGGCCTTGGAGCGTTTCGAAAACGCGCCGGCGCCGGCGGCGGCGACCACCCGGTCGAGGTCAACCGGGCGGTGTACGATGCGGCGGTTGCCGGCTGCGGCGATCGCCATCAGGCGCGCGGAACCAAGATAAGCGTAGGCCGAATGTGCGGCGTAAAAGTATTCGATCTCGGACATTGGTGTACCCTTTCTAAGCCGTTGCCAGCGTACCCGGCCAGGGGCGGCCGGCAGCTGAAGGATTCGGGCTTTATCGTGTTGAACGCTGAATTATCATGAAAAAACTTCATATAGCACTGGCAACGCACAACGTCGCCGCAACAGTCAAAGACTATACACAACGTCTCGATGCTGAACCGTGCGTGGTTGTCGACGGGCAATACGCGCTATGGCGAACCGCGGGGCTCAATGTATCGGTCCGTCAGGATCCGGGCTGCAAGCCCGGCGAACTCAGGCACCTGGGTTGGGAAGACCCTGCGGCCGCGTCGTTCACGACGTCGGTCGATTGCAACGGCATTGTCTGGGAACACTTCAGCGCAGCGCAGCAGGCCGCCGAAATCGAACAGGCCTGGCCCGGCAGCAGCCATGTCGCCGATTAACGAACTGGCGGCACGCGACTAGATGTGGATACCGACAGCCTGATCGGCAGGATCAGGGCGGCATTCGCCGCCGCTGCGTATCCGGGTGACGATGCGCTGACCGACAGCATCGGCGAGGAAGCAGACGCCCTGGTCGAAGATTTTCGCGGCCGAACGCAATGGACGACCCTGGACACGGCCTTCCTCAACCAGGCTCCCGACGGTTGGGGCTCGGCCCTGTCATTTTTCTCCGCGGCAGCGCTGCAGTTCTACCTGCCAGCGTACCTGATCGCGGATATCGAGGGTTCGCTTGAATGCGGCGATCCGACAACGCGATTGTGCGCGTTCGTCACGCCGGCGCTCGCCAAACGCCGCTTGGCACGGGTTTATGGTGGTGGCACCCTGGGCGACCATGCGCGCGCCGAATTCGAACGCTTTACGCGGGCGCAGGTCCAAGCGATCGTCGCTTACCTGTGGTGGAAGCTCGAAAACGAGGGCTATAACCCCACTATCGAGCAGGCGCTGGAACATTACTGGCTGGAACGCGAAATGCTTGAAAACGATCAATGAGCGCGGATCTGCGCCGTAAACTGCTGCTTTATCAGGTCACCACCATCATCGGTGTGATGTTCGCCCTGGTCGGGTTCTCCTACAACGTGTGGCGTATGGAGATCACGGAAGCCAACAACAACACGCGTACCGCCTGCTTTGAGATCCTGACCGAACTCGCGACGCTGGAGCAACTGATCTATATCGCTCACTATGATCGCGACCCGGTCGAGGGTAGCCCCAGAAAAGCATGGGTGCAGGTTGGCCTGGTCCGTGATCTCAGCACGCTCACACCGAAGCCGATCGAAGCGCGTGCTGACGCCCTGCATGCCATCTGGTCCGAGCACTGGGATAGCGTGACCGGCAGCGAAGCGTCGGTGCGGATCGTGATAGCGGCGATCGACGCCGTGCGCGTGCAGATCAAGACCGTGCTGCGCTCACTGGATTAGCGATCGATAAAGGAGAACGCATGCTTTATACGGGTAGCTGTCACTGCGGCCGCGTGAGCTTCGAAGTCGAGGCGCCCGCCGTGCTGCAGGCCGACGACTGCAATTGTTCGATATGTTCCAAGTCCGGTTTCCTGCACCTGATCGTGCCCGCTTCCCGGTTCAAACTGACCGGCGGCGAAAACGAACTGACGACGTATACGTTCAATACCGGCGTGGCCCGACACACGTTCTGCAGGGTCTGCGGGGTCAAACCGTTTTATATCCCGCGTTCGAATCCGGACGGCGTTGATGTCAACGTGCGCTGTCTCGATACCGCGCCGGAAGCGATCGAGATCACACCCTTCGACGGGCGCAACTGGGAGCAGAATGCGCATCGGGTCGTCCATCGCAGCCAGGAATAACGCCGAAACGTCATTGCCGCTCGCGAGCGCGGGTATCGTTATCGGCAGTTTTGCGACCCGACCCCGCACACGAGTTGATTGCGGTAATACCTCGCAGCACGCATTGCCTCACCGCGCGCACCTGGTCGACAATCGTGGCACAACCACCGTCAGGGCCGCGCGCCCGGCGCCCGCCAGCAAGTACACAAGGGGAACTCCATGAAGCACATACGGTGCAAATTCTTGGCTTTGATCGTGGCCTTGATCACGATGATGTCCTCGGCGGGCGCGGCGACGACGTATAGCTATACAGGCAACAACTTCTTTTCATTCGAGGACGACCCGCTCATTCCCGGGCAGTACGACACCACGCACAACATCAGCGGCTGGTTTCGACTCGCCGATCCGTTGGCGCCGAATACGGGCTATTTCTCACTGACCAGTGTGGTGCTCGCCTTCAGCTTCAGCGATGGCCGCAACGTGCTGGCCAGTCGCAACGCGAGCGGCGGGTTCGGCGGTATCTTTACCGACCGCGCCGGCAATATCGAGCAATGGCATATTGTTTTGCAGACCCCGGCGCCGACCGTGGTCGGTGGACAGCAGTATCAGATCTCGACCATGGTGATGGGCTCGGAAATTGAGTCCGGATCGATTTTTCAGTGCGTTGCGGTAGTCGGCAATGAATGTGTCCGTACGGTGCTCGACGAGGGCGGCCGCGCCCTGTTCACGGGCAGTGGTGGGACATGGACGGTCGTCACCGATCCCGTGCCCCTGCCGGCAGCGCTGTGGCTGTTACTGAGCGCAGTCGGAGTTCTCGCAGCGCGCGTTCGGCATCCCCGTTAACGCCGCAATTCAGAACTTGTGCACGGCGCTGAACTGCAGCCGCCACAACGCATTGTGCTGACCGTCGACGAGCTGGCGGCGCGCCGCGATCCATTCCAGGCCCAGTGTGGTGCTCGATACCGGACTCCACAGCAGGTTGGCGTGCAGGCTGGCGAGCTGCTCGTTCTCGCCATCGCGGGCGCCGTCGTCATCCTGCCAGGCGTAGCCAGCGGCGAGATTGCTGCGCCAGGTGCGGGTCCACCAGTGCTGCCATGCCACAAAACCGCCGACCATCGGCGTCGCCTCGAGCGTACCGGCGCGATCGAGACGCGCATCGGCGAACGCATTCAGGTTCATGTAGCGGCCGACCCCATCACCGCCCCCGATGTTCAGGCTCAAACTATCCTCCGCGCCCAGGACGACATAGGCCGAAACATTGGCGCCAAAGCCGAACACCGCGTCATGCGCAGCGAGCGTCAGATCGTCGATGCGCAGTTCGCGCGCGAGCGCCGCCAGCGACCAGCTACCCCAGTAGCCGCTGCGCTGATAGCGCGCAACGAAGTCGGGCAGCCGGTCGTCGTCCGGCGCGAAATTCAGGCTGTTGGCGGTGACCAGCGTAATTTCCGGAGATTCCAGCGCCACGCTCAGATTGGCGCCGGCGAAGGGACGGGTATAGCGCAGCAGCGGCTGGCGGGCAAAGCTGGCGCCGGCGGAGCCGCCGTCGTCGTTCAGTTCCGGCAGCGCGCTGACATCCATGAACGTGGTGTAGGTCTGGCCGAAAGTAAACCCGGCAAACTCGCCGTAGCCGTGACGCAGGCGCACGTTATAGCTGTTGGTAACCCGCTCGTTGCCACCGCCGCCGTACAAATCGAACTCGAGATAGGCGCCGGCGTCACCGAGCGCGGTCGGGGTCCAGGATTTCAGCCACAGCCGGCTCGAACGCCCGGAAAAATTTACCTGGCCGCGCTCGCCATCGCTGTCCAGGGGTATAGCGCCGACGTTGAGGGACGTATCCCCGCTGCTGCCTGAACCGCTGCTCAGTTCATTGAACACCAGGTCAAACTTGATGCGTCCGCCCGCCGAGATCTGCGCCCGCGGCACGGGGTCCGGGTCTGGGGCTGCCGCGGCGACCGTGACCGGATCACGGTCGCCTTCGCTGGCCTGTTCGTCGGGCGCCGCGGCCACGCGCGCCTCCAGCGCGACGACCTGCGCCTGCAGGCGCGCGAGTTCGGCCTTGAGCGCTGCCAGCTCGGCGTGCAACGCCTCGTCGCCGGCGACGGCGCTCGAACCCAACAACAGCAGCGCCAGGACGGTCGCTTTCATGGCCCACGAAAACGCTGGTGACAACTGTCGCACTGATGCCGTACGCGGCGCATCTGTTCGGCCAGTTCATCATAACGGCGCTGCTCCGCCAGTTCGCCGAGGTCCCTGGCCGCATCGGCAAGGTCTTCGGCTGCGGCTGTGAACGCTGCATGCGCATTGTCATCGGCGTGCCGTTCCGGTCGCAGCTCGCTCGCCCTGGCGGCCAGTTCGGAGGCCGTGGCAGCGAGATCGCGGGCGCGCTTGAGACGTACCTTGTCGAGTTCCAGTTCGGTCTGGTTGCGGTCATAGGCAAGATGATTCAGGCGCTGCATGAGCTGCTGCAGATCGCTGCTGTGGTGGCGCGCCTGCAGCGGTGTCGAAGGCGGCGGCGCCGCGCACGCGCTGAGCACGGTGAAAACCACCCACAGCAATCTACGCACGCGGATTAACTGCTTACAGCGCGGCGCGGTGATTAATTTTCTGGCGTAACGCGACATCATGGCGGGTGATTGAGGGCAGTGTTGGTCGCCTTGAGCTTAGCCGATTGACTTCAGCCGGGTCCTGATCTGACTCAGGTTGCCGGTAGTCCGGCCACCTGCGTCCAGCAGTCAATCCTGAAGGGAAAGCACCAACAGCGTCGCGCAGGCCGGCGTAGTGTGGTCGAGCCGGGTTGAAAAACAGAACCAGGTGCGCGCTATGCTGAGCGGGCGCAAACCGCGCCGGCAGTAGTTTTCGACCTGCCCCCCAGATGACCCCAAACGAGGATCGAACCGATGAGCATCTATGAAAAACGTACCTACTCCGTAACCGTCGGGCGCATGCCGGACATCGTTAAGCTTTACAGCGAGGAAGGCTGGCCGGCGCTGCAGGCGGGTGGTTTTGGCGCCAAGCTGGTCGGCTACTTCATCAGCGATACCGGCCCGCTCCACCAGCTCGTACACCTGTGGCGCTTCGAGGACGACGCCGATCGTCGTGACTTCTGGAAACGGCTGTACGCCGACGACGCGTTCATGGCCGTGGCCGTCCACCTGCGACCGCTGATCCAGACCCAGGAGGTGCAACTGCTGCAGTCCGCGCCGTGGGGACCGCAACCGTGATCTGCGATGTGCGCTGGAGCGAGATTACGCCGGCTGGCTGAAATAACGATTCGGCGGCCGCGGCAGACCAAGATTCTCGCGCAAGGTGCGGCCTTCGTACTCCCAGCGGAACAGGCCGCGGCGCTGCAGCTCCGGCACCACCTGTTCGACAAAATCGTCGAGACCTGCGGGCAGAAACGGAAACATGATGTTGAAGCCGTCGCAGCCGCCGCCGTCGAGCCACGCTTCCATCTCGTCGGCGATGTGTTGTGGCGTACCGATGATTTCGAGGCTGGAAAAACTCCCGCCGACATATTGCGCGAGCTGAGCGACGGTGAGGCCGTCGCGTGCGGCCATGTCGATCAGTTTCTGGCGGCCGCTCTGACTGGCGTTGCTCGGCGGGATCTCCGGCAGCGGCTGATCGAGCGGCATGTTGGACACGTCGCAGCCGAGCAATACGCCGAGGGTGGCGATGCCGCTGTCGGGGTGGACGAGTGCGTCGAGTGCGGCTTTTTTGTCCTCGGCTTCGGCCTGCGACCCACCAACCACCACGAACGCGCCGGGCAGGATCTTCATATGCGCCGGATCGCGATCGGCACCCGCCATCCGTGTCTTGACGTCGCTGTAATAGGCGCGGGCGTCAGCCAGGTTGTTGACCCCGGCAAACACGACCTCGGCGGTTTCCGCGGCAAGCTGGCGACCGGCGTCGGAGGCGCCGGCCTGCACGATCACCGGCCAGCCCTGCACCGGCCTGGCGACGTTCAGTGGCCCGCGCACGGACAGATACTTGCCTTTGTGATCGAGCACGTGCAGGCGCTCGGGGTCGAAGTACACACCCCGCTCGACATCACGAACGAAGGCGTCATCGGCCCACGAGTCCCAT
>CALOBG010000001.1:0-4793 GCA_942490995.1 uncultured Gammaproteobacteria bacterium | reverse complement strand
AAGGCAAGGGCGTGTCGGCCTGCGCGACCTGCGATGGCTTTTTCTACAAAGGCAAGCCGGTAGCGGTGATCGGCGGTGGCAACACTGCCGTCGAAGAAGCCCTGTACCTTTCGAATATCGCCTCGCACGTTACTGTCGTGCACCGACGTGACAGCTTTCGCGCGGAGAAAATCCTGGCCAACCGCCTGCTCGCGAAAACCGAAGGTGGCAATGTCTCGGTAGCCTGGAATCACACCCTCGACGATGTCCTCGGCGACGACGTTGGGGTCACGGGCGTGCGTATTCGCGATGTCGAAACCAGCGCCACGCGCGATATCGATGTGCACGGCACGTTCATTGCCATCGGTCATACCCCGAACACCGCAATTTTTCAGGGCCAGGTCGATATGCACGGCGGCTACATCACCGTCGCCGGCAGCGGCCACCCGTATGCCACCCAGACCAGCGTCCCCGGCGTGTTCGCCGCAGGCGATGTGTCCGATCCAATCTATCGCCAGGCGATCACCTCAGCCGGCTCCGGCTGCATGGCGGCACTCGACGCCGAGCGATTTCTTGAAGCCGAGAAATAGGCGAGTAGTAGAGCTAAAGAGCTTAGGCTCAGCAGCTTAGAGCTTAGAGCTAGGACAGGCAAGAAGTAGGAACTTAGAGCTAGGACAGGCATGATTTGGCATGGACTTAGAGCTAGGACAGGCACTGCGCTTAGAGCTAGGACAGGCAAGAGCTTAGAGCTAGGACAGGCATGATTTGGCAAGAGAGTAGAGCTAGGACAGGCATGATTTGGCACGCAAACATTTCATGCTGCAAGTCAACATTGCGTATTTCGACGCTCAGACCATGCACTCTAGTGTCTGGCGACCGAACGAAGTTGCGGGAAGTGACGTCAAAATCGGGAACGGGTGACAGCCGACCGTTCCCGCCCTCGGACCAAGCTGAACCGTGGTCGCAGTAGCTGCCGTTATTCAGCGTTTACGACATATAACCGCCGCGCCAGGCCTAGCCCTTTCATCCAAACTCCATCGAAGCGCTGCGCCAACTCAATAAGTCGTGCCGGTGAGCCCATCGCAAGTTGAAACCGCCGTTGCAGATCGCCCACGGTCGCGAACCATTCGTCACATTGGAGCCCCAGGCGGGTTAGCAGACGCGTCTCCTGCGCAGCAACAGCAGGGCGCTTGTCAACACGAACGCAACGTGCACTGGTATCAACTAATTCGAGATAGTCTTGCAAATTGAACGGCAAGTGGTCTGCGCTGGACTGAATCTCACTGCCCAAAAACGGCAACAACCGGGGGCGCTGACTGGCTTCCTCTGAGGGGTTCCCAGTGATCTCACGGAATCGAGCTTGGGCCGAGGTGAAGTCACTGTCCTCGATGCTTTCTGCCGCGCCTGCGCGGACCGGATTTAGATCGACATAAACCATAGCCGTCAACACGGCGGGCTCGTCGAGTAAGGCCTGGGACTTGAATCGGCTTTCCCAGAAATGACCCGTGCAGTCGTCTTCTCGGTTCGCTTTGCGGGCAATGTATTCGTTCAAGCAGCGCATAAACCACGACAGATCGGCCAACCGCTTGCGCCAGATTTCAATGTGACGTTTTAGTGTCACACGTTCAGCGTGACTGAGGGCTTCCTGGCGCAAAAACCGGCTCGCCACGGCAGGCCCTTTAAACAACTGCGTCCAGCGTTCAACGATATCCCGGTCAGACCACTGTTCGATCCGTGTCGGGTCGAGCTTGACGACGAGATGGTAATGGTTGCTCATCAACGCGTAGGCGCACAAATCAACGGCAAAAACGTCCACTAACAGGTTTAATCGTTCACTTATCCAGGCGCGACGATGTTCGAACGAAGCGCCGGTACTGGCATCGACGCCGCATAAATAGGCGCGACGAACGCAACGTCCATAGCAGTGGTAATAAGGGGTGTCCTCGACATTCACGAGGGTGGCGCGAGCTCGGGTCATCCTTGACCTCCTGTGCGATAGCTAGTGTGTCGCCTGAAAACTTATACGCTTATCAGCCTGAGGGCAAATGATGCCTGTCCAGAACATGCTTGTGATTAATTGCTGAGGTTGATGCCTGTCCTGATTTGATTCCTGATTAATCATCGTGATTTGATTCGTGCTGATTAATCACTGATATGCAGTGCAGCGGTTGATGCCTGTCCTGATTAATCATTTGCTGATTAATCATTATGCCTGTCCTGATTAATCATTTGATTAGTCCTGATTAATCATTCGATAATCGGTGGTCCACCCTTCATAACGGACGCGGGGACAATCATAAAAGCCAGGGCGATAACGAGTAATACCCAAACGGCTCCGGTGAAGATTACAACTCGAATCCATAGCGGCATTAGATCGCTCCATGGTTATACTGCGCGCACGACACTCAATCGTTTCGAGCAATACGCCAGTAGCTCCTGACCCGACACCGTGTCCCCAGAATTGTTCTTTGATGCCGTCAAAAGGAGGCAGGCGATGTTCAGTCCCGCTGTTCTGCGTAAGGTTCGGACTTCGGGCTCGAGGCGGTTGATTCGCGCGACGCAGGTCGTAACGCTGACCGGTGCGGTTCTGGCGGGCGGTTCGAACGCGGTGCGGGCCGAAGGAACGGGCGAATACGTCGGTACCCTCAACGTCTCGGGGACTCGGTTCGGGCCTGAGGTCACCTACCAGGCGACCATCCAGGCCAGACTGCCGGTGAGCGATCGCGACGCAGATTCGCTGACTGCAGAGTTCCTCGCGGGTGAGGCGCCGAATGCGACCGCGACGATCATCCAATGGGATATGTCCCACACCGAGTCATCACCGGATGCGGACGGCCAGTACAGCAGTTGGAAATGTTCCCTCGCTGGACCGACCGCCGTCCAGATGACGCCTTCGGGCAGTCTGTATCTGAACCTGGGTGCGCAGGAGTACAGCCTGTCGATGACCCTGCTCTCGACGGACGAGGTAGATTTCAACTGCGAGCACTCACGCTCCGGGCCGTTCAAGAAAAAGGAAGGCGTACTGCTCTACGCCGGCACGAACATACCGGGTCCACCAACGTTCCAAAAGATGAGCGACCTGGCCCATCTCGCGACCACCTACACCCTCGTTCCGCCGGCCGAGATGGCCGCCGAATACGGACCTATCGTACAAACCTGGGATCTGCGACTGACGCCCTGACCTGTATTCCGGAGTTTTTCGACGCTATTCGGTGCGCGCCGCATCGACGCTGGCGTAACGTTCTTCGAGAGCGGCGTACACCAGCCGGCGGTAATCCGCGGCGTCGCTGTCGAGTTCGTTCATCAGTTCGGCGAGCACTTCGTTGTCTTCGCGGCCGTGCCAGGTCTTGAGATATTCGCCCGATTTGTAGCCGTGATCCTGGCGAAACAGGTTCAAGACGTTTTTTGCCACATAAGCGCGATACAGATCATCGAAATCGCGTTCGCAGTGCGCCAGCAGGTTACGCACCGAGCCGACCGCGAATTCGTTGCGCGCCAGCGCCGTGCCGGCCAGTCGTTCGACTTCGGCGAGAAACGCCAGCGGCGCCGGCGGCGTGTGCCATTCCTCGACGATGCGCGTTGCCGTAGTGCGAAAGTCACCACCCGCACCGATCCGCAGGCTCAGGCCGAAATGCCAGATATCGACGATTTCGAGCACCACCTGCGGCAGGTCCGGGCTGGTATGTTTCCACCACTTCCAGCCGCCGTAATGGTCCATCAGTTCCGCGCACTCGATCCATATGGCGCGGTACCATTCGCGGTCGCGGCGCAACCAGTCGGCATCCACACGCGAGTTCATTTCATCCTGCATCGACAGCATCACCGCCGTTTTGTCGATCATTCGTTCATTCACTGCCATCGACTGTCCCGGATCCGCGCTCGGCGTAGTCATACAAGGCGCCGAGTATAAAGGAAGCTCCGGCCAAGTCATGGCCGCACGATGGGCGCCGTCCTCTTGCTGCGGAGAAGCGGATCTCCTACGCTCGCGCCTCAATCCTGAGCACGCAGACGAACCCACCGCCCACGCCATGAGCCCCTTGCTGGTCACCACCGCCGTCGTCATCTTCGTACTCGCCGTGCTGGTACGCACGAATCGCAATCCGGATATCGTGATCTGGATGGGCGTGACCCTGCTGATCGTGGTTCCCGTGCGGGACGCGGACGGCACATTGCGCACCGGGGTTCTCGAACTCGGCGACGCCCTCGGCGGCCTGGCCAACGAAGGGGTGGTCACCATTGGCGCGCTGTTTGTGGTCGCGGCCGGTCTGCGCAATACCGGCGCCCTGCAGATTTTTACTACCCACGTTCTCGGCGCTTCGCGCGGCGCGCGCAGTGCGCAGCATCGCGTGGTGTGGCCGACCGCGCTGCTCAGCATGTTTTTCAACAACACGCCCCTGGTCGCGCTGCTGATGCCGATGGTCGACGACTGGGCCCGGCGCTACCGCATCGCCGTCGGGAAGCTCCTCATGCCCTTGTCGTTCGCCTCGATCCTGGGCGGCGCCTGCACCCTCATCGGCACCAGCACCAACCTGGTGATCAACGGCTGGCTGGTGGAGTCGACCAGCCACCCCGGCCTCGGTCTGTTCGAGATGACACCCTTCATGGTCCCGATCGCGGTATGCGGGCTGTTGTTCGTGATCTACGCCGGGCCCTATCTACTGCCGGTGCGGGTCCCGGTTTTTGAGCATCTGGGCGACGCCCGCGAGTACGTCGTCGAGATGGAAGTCGAAGCCGACAGTGAGCTGGTCGACAAAGCGACCATCGATTGAAGCCGGTCTGCGCGAAGCCCTGCCCGGTCTGTTTTTAGCAATGCA